>JAZDGN010000119.1:0-36138 GCA_043806875.1 Pseudomonadota bacterium | reverse complement strand
TTGGAATTGACACGGGTTGATTTCTGGGTTAAGGTCGGGGCATTCGGTTTGACAATCTTTGTACAGGAAAAAGGAGAGGTGAGGGCATGGAAACCTTTGACGACAAGCGGCGTGCCGAACGGTTCAGCCTGGCCATACCCCTCCAACTGAGATTCATTGACAAGGGAGACGGCCGTGGGGAACTGGTGGGAATCCAGACCACGGATATCTCATCCACCGGGGCTTTTGTGGACACTCGGTTTCCCCTGGCTGTGGGAACGGTCCTTGATGTTGACATCGATATTCCCCTGGACACCCTTGAGATTCAGCCGGGAAAACGGGTACGGGTGGCTGTGCGTGGGACCGTGGTACGCAGGTCGGACACCGGTATGGCCCTGTGCTTTGACAAGGACTGCCGTTTTGATTATGTGTCCGCCAACGGCGACCAGCTCCAGGATGCCGCGGACCTGACCCAGAGGGAAAAGGAGATCCTGGACCGCATTGCCGGAGGGGCTTCCAACAGGCAGATCGCCGATACCCTGTTCATCAGCCCCCATACGGTCAAGACCCACCTTCACAACATCTTCCGTAAGATCAACGTGTCCGGCCGGCTCCAGGCAGCGCTCTGGGCTGCCGACAATCTGTCAAAATCATGATGATATTTCCAGCAATCCCAGGTCCTGAACCCTTTCCGGGCTGCCTGTCTCACCCTGTTATTTGAAGACCAGGGTGCCGGCAATGGACCACATGGTCACCCCGACAACGGTGTCAAGGATTTTCCAGGACACGGGGTTTGCAAACACCGGGGCCAGGAGTCTGCCGCCCAGGCTCAGCGAGAAGAACCAGATCACCGAGGCTGTTGCGGCCCCTGTTCCGAACCAGGTGCGCCGTCCGTCCGGAAACTGGGAGGCGATGCTGCCTAAAAGAACAACCGTATCCAGGTATACGTGGGGATTGAGCAGGGTCAGGGCCAGGGTTGTGGCCAGGGTCCTGAACAGGGTCTGGGGCAGGTCATGGGCAGGGCTGAGCTGGGTTTTGCTGCACGCTGATTTAAAGGCGTAGAGACCGTACCAGAACAGGAATGCCGCCCCGCCCCAGGCAGCGGCGGAGGTCAGGGCCGGATGCATCGCGATCAGGCTGCCGGCGCCGGCAACGCCAAGGGCTATGAGAGCCATGTCACACAGGCTGCAGACCAGGGGAATCATGAATACATGGTGCCGCCTTATCCCCTGGCTCAATACAAATGCGTTCTGGGCCCCGATGGCCATAATAAGTCCGGCACCTATCCCCATTCCCTTGAAAAATTCTATCGGCACGGTTTCTTCTCCTTGATTTTGGGGCATTCTGGAACATGAAGGTCGAAAAGTAAAATTAATTGTTTTAATAATTCATTAGATTTGTTAATGACAGACATGCTGGATTATAAACTCATAGAAGCCCTGGCCGAAGTCGTCCGGCTCGGGGGGTTTGAAAAGGCCTCGCGGGTGTTGAACATCACGCAGTCGGCCATCTCCCAGAGGGTAAGGCTCCTGGAGGAGATGACCGGCCAGGTCCTCCTGGTCCGGAGCACACCGCCCGTTGCCACAGCCGCAGGTACCCGTCTGCTCAGACATTTTCTCCAGGTGAGGCACCTGGAGGAGGATCTGCTCCAGGACATGGACCCAGAATCGGGGCAGCGGTTTGAGTCCGTGGCCCTGGGTGTCAACGCCGACAGTATCGCCACCTGGTTCCTGGACGTGGTGACACCGTTTCTGGAAACGGAGCGGGTCACCCTGGATGTCCGGGTGGAGGACCAGGACCAGACCCACAGTCTTTTACGCAGCGGCCATGTGCTGGGGTGCATCAGTTCCCGGGAAACGCCTGTCCAGGGATGCAGTATCGCTCCCCTGGGGACTATGGTATACCGCATGGTGGCTAAGCCTGATTTTGTTGCCAGGTGGTTTCCCTCCGGGGTGACCCCGGAGGCCGTGGCCAATGCCCCGCTCCTTGTCTTCAACCGGAAAGACCTGCTCCAGCATACTGCCCTGGAACAGATCCCGGGTGTCAGGCCGGAAAACGCCCCAACCCATTATCTGCCGTCCTCGGAAAAGTTCGTGGATTTCATCAGGGCAGGTCTGGCCTACGGCATGCTGCCCGATCTCCAGATCAGGGACCTGCTCAGCCGGGGACTGCTGATGGACCTCATGCCGGATCACCCTGTGCCGGTCCGGTTGTACTGGCACTGCTGGAATCTGAAATCCGCATTTATCCGGCGGTTTTCAGATTGCCTGGTCCGGGGCGCCAGGCGATCCCTGGTATGATCTGCAGCATCGTCAGGGGGGGGCTGTCCAAACCCCCGGGATAAAAAAGGGTTATCCCTGGCCGGTCTGCAGAAACCCTGGCAGCCTGGAAACTTGTACTGCAACAGTCTTATGCCATCAATGTGAAGAGGTTGAAAACGATAATGACAACACACCCCCTGGCGAAAAAAGTCCTGCTCGTAGGATGGGACGCCGCTGACTGGAATGTAATCAATCCATTGATTGATCAAGGTAAAATGCCCAATCTCGAGTATCTCATCACCAACGGGGTTATGGGGAACCTGGCAACCCTTTACCCGGAGCTTTCTCCCATGCTGTGGACATCCATCGCCACAGGCAAACGCCCCTGGAAGCACGGAATATACGGGTTTACCGAGCCCATGCCCAACGGAAAGGGAGTCAGGCCGGTAACCGTTTTATCCCGGAAGACCAAAGCCATCTGGAATATCCTCAACCAAAATGGTAAAAGGAGCAACGTTATCGGATGGTGGCCCTCCCATCCTGCCGAGCCCATCAACGGGGTTATGGTTTCCAATCATTTCCAGAGAGCCGGGCAGCCCGTTGACCAATCCTGGCCTGTTCAGCCCGGCACCATCCATCCTGAGCGGCTTGTCCGGAACCTGGCGGATCTGCGCTGGCACCCCCAGAACCTGACAGCCGGCCACATTCTTCCTTTTGTACCCCGGGCAGGCGAGGTCGACCAGGACAAGGACAGGCGCCTTGAGACCATTGCCCGGATTTTCTGCGACTGTTCCAGCATCCACTCGGCTGCGGTGGCGATCATGCACCATGAACCCTGGGATTTCACCGCAATCTATTTTGATGCCATTGATCATTTTTCACACGCGTTCATGCGGTATCACCCCCCAAGGCCGGACTGGGTTCTGAAGACAGATTTTGAAACCTACAACCAGGTCGTGCAAAGCGGTTACATCTACCACGACATGATGCTGGGGAAACTCCTTGCCGAAGCCGGAGAGGAGACTACGGTGCTGGTAATATCCGACCATGGATTCCACTGTGACCACAGGCGCCCCAGGCAGATTTCCAGTGAACCGGCAGGACCTGCTGCCGAGCATCGCCGGTACGGAATCCTGGTAGCCAAGGGGCCGGGAATAAGGAAGGATGAGATCATTTACGGTGCAGGTCTCCTGGACATATGCCCGACTATCCTGTGTCTGTTCGGCCTTCCCGTGGGGGAGGACATGGACGGAGTTCCCCTTGCGGGTTTGTTTGAAAGTGCGTCTGCTATTTCCACGATACCCGGGTGGGATTCGGTCCCTGGAAATTCAGGCATGCATCCTTTTGGTATGCAGATCAACCCAGTTGAAAACCAGCAGATGCTGAATCAGCTCATCGATCTCGGATATATTGAAAAGCCGGCTGCCCGTGTGGAAACTGCTGTGAGCCAGTGTACCCGGGAGCTCGATTACAACCTTGCCAGGTCCTACATGGATGCCGGCCGCCATGTCCAAGCAATCTCCCTGCTCCAGGGACTTTTCCGGCAATATCCCGACCAGTATCGTTTTGGTATCGCCCTTGTCAATTGTCTCAAGGCTGTGGACCGTGTGCCGGAAGCCAGGGAGTGTCTGCAGGAGATAATCGATTCAAAACTGGCACTTGCCGCAACAGCTTCAAAACAGCTCAGAAATCTGATTGACCACCATGGAATCAAGCGTCAGGAAGACCAGGATGAAAAGGACCGGGAGAAGTTCAGGAAACTGAAATCCGAGGCAACCGTTAACATGCCCTTCCTTGACTATCTCATGGGCAGCCTGCTTGCCTCGGAAAGCCGTTTGCCTGAAGCCCTCGAGCATTTCAGACGGGCTGAAACCAGGGGATACGAGCAGCCTGAGCTTTATCTGCAGATGGGGGATACGCTCCTTTGTATGAACCTGCCACGCCAGGCAGAGTCAACCTTCAGGCAGGCACTGACAAAGGATCCTGACAATGCCCAGGCCTTCCTGGGACTGGGCCGGGTATTTCTGGCCCTGAAGCAGAACCATGCGGCAGTGGATCATATCCTGAGTGCCATCGGCCTGGAATACCTGTTTCCCATGGCCCACTTCTGTCTGGGTGTGGGCCTGCACCGCCTGGGACGGATCCCCGAGGCTGTACAGGCCCTTGAAACAGCTGTGGCCCAGAACCCCAATTTCCCCCTTGCCTTGAATCGCCTGGCCTATATCCATAAACACCGGCTGAACAGCGGGGAAGACTATCAGGAGTACCGGCAAAAGGCCCGGGATGCTTCCAGACGGCTAAAACAGCTCAAATCTCCGGATACGGAATCCGCACTCTTCATGAATACGAATGTTGAATCTGCCCCACCCCCCCGGTTTGACGTTTCGTCCCATCCGGATGGATGGGATATCCCGGATCCTGCCTCGGATCTGTCGAACACGGTGATCATTGTGTCCGGCCTTCCCCGGTCCGGGACGTCCATGATGATGCAGATGTTGGAGGCCGGCGGGATCCGCTCCATGACAGACCATGTCCGGGAGCCGGACCCCGGGAACCCCAAGGGCTATTATGAATATGAAAAGGTTAAATCCATTGCCCGTGACAGTTCATGGCTCAGCCAGGCCAAAGGCAGGGCCGTAAAAATCGTCACACCGCTTCTGACCCACCTAAAGCCGGGTATCAATTACAGGGTTATCGTCATGGAACGGGATATGCGTGAAGTTGTGAGATCCCAAATGAGGATGCTGTCCCGGACAGGAAAAAAAGGTTCCGGCCTGTCCGAATCCAGGCTGGAAGTTGTTTTTACAAAACAGATGTCATCTTTAAAAAAGAACTTGACATTACTCAATATATCAGTCTTGTATGTCGATTATCAGAACTGTATACAGGATACGGACGGGGTGGCCGAGGAGGTGAACCGGTTTCTTGGCGGCACCTGGAATGTCATGGCAATGGCAGGTGCGGTCCTTCCTGATCTCTATAGAGAACGGGTGAATCAAAATGAATAGGGGGACCTTTATTCACTCACCAACAGCTTGTAGATTGAGCTTTGTAAAAGACAAGGAGCGGTCATGGCACACGAGAACACCGGAAAAACAGGCAGTTCGGAAAAGTCGGTTTTCAATAAAAGACTGATGCAGTATACACTTGCTGCCGGGGCTGCCCTGGCCCTGGCTTCGCCCCAGGATACAGGGGCTGCCGTTCAGTACAGCGGCGTCAAGAATATCGCCTTCACCATTGGCGGCAGCGCATTTATCGAGATGGACGATTTTTCAGGGGGGGCACCTGCGAATCCCGATTTCGAATTCAGGAATGTTGAGTTCCCTTCATTTATATTCAGTAACCGGCAATCGAACGTTGTCAGCGGAGTCGCTGCCGGCGCCGAGATCAGGGTTGGGAGCCTCGAGTCTACAAATTTTAAATATCCGGCGCTGCCGTTTGTGGCCAGCAACAGTGTTGGAGCCGTCAGCGGCACCTCAAGCAACGATGGATTCTCTACGAGTGCTTATCTGAATTTCAGATCCGGCCCGACCGGATCTGTCCGCCGAGGCAATTTTCTAGGGACACCCGGTTATATAGGTGTCCGTTTCACCATCGGTGCAGAAACACACTACGGGTGGATCTACCTGCAGAGTACCGCCGATGCCACATCCACGACCATCATTGACTGGGCCTACGAAGACCAGCCTGACACCCCCATTCATGTGGGTACAAGATCAAGCGACATCCCCACGCTCAACGAGTGGGGGATCCTTATCCTGGTCGGCCTTATCCTGGCTGAAGGCACCCGGAGACTTCGCCGGAAAAAGGACTCCGATTTACCAGGACCGCTCGGCAGTGCCTGATGGATCCGACTCCGGCTGGCAATACTCCTCCTGTCAGTGAAATTCCTTTTACCCTGGAGAATGTCTGGCAGGCCGTTACGGCTGTTCAGGAAGCGGAGATACTTGATTTCTAGGAGAGCAGCGGTCTCCTTGGCCAGGAAACCGATCTCAGGCAGCGTGCCAGACAGGTGGTTCTGGTTGCCCGGGATATCCGCCGCAGGGTGATCGGCGTCTGCAGCGCGTATAAATCCTTTGTCAAGCGTCTCAATAATCATGTGTATGTCTACCGCACCCTGGTCATCCCGGGCTTCCGTCGAACCGGCATTGCCATTTCCATGCTGCAAACCACGAGAGACTTCTTTAATGCCCAGTATCAGAATCGGATAGACACAGAGGCCATCGGCCTCATGTTCATCCTTGAAAACCCTGACCTGGGAGCCATACTGAAACAGGCCGTATGGCCCCGGACCGGGTTTGTCTTTCTGGGGTACAACAATAAGATGCAGCAGGTCAGGATATCTTATTTTGATAAAGCCATGATTTAGGCACCGGTCATCATGGTACCGTGACAGGGTTTTTGTTGCCTTTTGATCCATGGTCTGGTATTTTTCTTCATTTATACAGACCAATTGGAACCGGAGATATGGACCGGTTCAAGGAGATAGGCAGAAACCATGTTCGGCAGGCGGTATAACCCATGGATTCGGACACTAGCAGGTTTTGCCCTCACGGTGCTTACCGTTGCCGCATGTGGAATCTCCTCCTGTCCGGGCAATGAGATGCGCCGGGCAACGGATCAGGTGGGGCGCACTGTCGTATTTCCGGCCGAACCTGTCCGGGTCATCGCCATGGCGCCCAGCATCACCGAAATCATCTTTGCAATAGGCCGGGAAGACCGCCTGGCCGGAGTTACCCAGTACAGCGATTTTCCGGAGCCAGCCCGGGCTCTGCCCAGGATAGGTTCCTACATCCAGCTGGACCTGGAGAGAATCGTAGCCCTGAAGCCGGACCTGTGCATTGCTGTCAAGGACGGCAATCCCAAGGGCACGGTGGACCGCATGGTCAGCCTGGGGATCCCCGTGTTCGCCGTAAACCCCGTGGACCTGGCATCGGTCATGGAAGCCATAGGCCAGATCGGCATGCTGCTCAATGCCGGGGAAAAGGCCGGGGCGGTGGTGGCGGACATGCACCGTCGTATCGAAAGGGTGGACCGCCTGGTGGCAACGGCGCCAGACCGGCCCGGGGTTTTTTTCCAGATAGGCATCTCTCCCATCGTGTCTGCCGGATCCGGAACCTTTATTAACGAACTCATCCAACGGGCCGGCGGCAGAAATCTGGCCCAGGGACAGCCCTCCTATCCCAGGTTTTCCAGGGAGCAGGTCCTTGTTATGGATCCGGATATCATTATTATCACGTCCATGGCCCGGGCTGAAGCGTTCGAGGCTGTCAAGCGGGGCTGGGAATCCTGGCCCCGGATTTCAGCGGTGAAGCACGGCCGGGTTCACGTGGTGGATTCGGATATCCTGGACAGGCCCACACCCCGCATGGCAGACGGTCTTGAACTCCTCGCCGGGCTGATCCATCCTGAACTGTTTGGGCAGTGATCATGAAACGGCCTTCTCTTGTTCTCCGCATAATTCTGGTCAGCGGTCTTTTGTTGGTCCTTTTGTTGGTAACTCTGTTCCTGGGCCTGGGTATCGGCTCCACGTCCCAGGGGCTGGGCGATGTCTGGAACGCGTTAAAGGGCGGCGGCGCTGCTGATTCGACCCTGGATGCCATTATCTGGCGGATACGCCTCCCGCGGGTGCTCATGGCCATGATGTCAGGAGCTGTCCTGTCAACCGGGGGGCTGGTGTTCCAGGCCCTGCTCAGGAATCCCCTGGCAGAGCCTTATATTCTCGGGGTTTCAGGCGGTTCGGCTATCGGGGCCATCCTGGGCATTCTTTTAGGGCTGTCCCGGTTGCCCGGGGTCAGCATCCTGGCTTTTCTGGGGAGCATGGGAACCCTGTTCCTGGTCCTTATCATGTCATCGGGCAGGGCGGCCCGGAACCGGGATGCCATGCTCCTGTCAGGGGTGGTGGTCAATGCCTTCTGTTCGGCCGTGATCATGTTTCTCATCTCCCTGACCCAGGACAGCAAGATCCACACGATCATGTTCTGGCTCATGGGGGACCTGTCGTCGTCGGACCTGGGCCAGGCAGGTATCCTTGCCATGAGTATTCTCCCGTGTTTCTTGATTGTCTTTTTTTTATCCCATTCCATGAACCTGCTGCTCATGGGCAACGAGATGGCACACTCCATGGGTGTGAACATCCGGAGGGTGAGCGGGGTACTGCTGGTAACCGCATCCTTCATGGTCAGCGCCACGGTCAGTCACTGCGGGCTCATGGGGTTTGTGGGCCTGGTCATTCCCCATATCTTCCGCCTTGCACTGGGACCGGATCACCGGGTTCTGGTTCCGGCCTGCATCCTGGGCGGGGGCAGCTATATGGTTCTGTGCGATCTCCTGGCCCGGTGGCTCCCCAGACAGGGCGAAATGCCCGTGGGTGTGATCACCGCCATGATCGGGGCACCCCTGTTTATCGGGCTCCTGAAACGGGGGAGGTCCTGACATGAGCCAGGCCATCCGTGTCACAGATCTTTCCTGGGCCTATGGTTCAACCACGGTGCTCAGCCATGTGGATTTTTCGGTTGACGCTTCATCCTTTTTTACCATCATCGGACCCAACGGATCCGGCAAGTCCGCCCTGATGAGGCTCCTGGCAGGGGTTATGAAAACTGCCGGGGACCAGATCCTGATTTCCGGGATGCCTCTCAACCGGTACTCGGGACGCGTTCTTGCCAGAACCGTTGCCTATGTCCCCCAGAGCGTGTCCATAGAGTTTCCCTTCAGCGTGGAGGAACTGGTCCTTCTGGGGAGGTCGCCCCGCCAGGGCATTCTGGGCATGACCACGGAAGAGGACCATGAAATCGCCCGCCAGGCCATGGTCTTCACCGACAGCCTTCACCTGGCAGGGCGGAGAATGGACCAGATCAGCGGGGGGGAGCGTCAACGGGTTTTCATTGCCAGGGCCATCTGCCAGAAGCCGGAAATCATGCTCCTGGACGAGCCGGCCTCGGCCCTGGATTTTGCCCACCAGATACGGCTCATGGACCTGCTGGAGCGGCTCAGAACCGAGACCGGAGTTACCATTGTCATGGTTTCCCATGACATCAACCTGGCGGCCCTGTACGCTGATGCCATGCTCCTTTTGTCCAGGGGCGGCGTGGTCCGGGCAGGAAAACCGGACCAGGTTCTGGACCCGGGCACACTGGAGTCTGTTTTCGGGTGTTTGTTTATCGTGGAAACCAATCCTCTGAGGCCGGTTCCCAGGATCTTTCCGGTACCGGAAAAATACCGGAACCGTTTCGTGCAGAAACCATAGATCCGGGCTTTGTTTTCGTGGCAGATTCGACCCGTAAAGGAATCTGCTTGCAGTCCCCTGCCAGCAGGTGCATAATAAACAGCCCATATAGGAAAACAGGTGATGAAAGAGCATTTCATGACAGCAGAAAACAGGTTCAGGATTACCGTTGAGGTGGTCCCGCCGGCAGGGTCTGATCCAGGTCCCTTGCTGGAACAATTGATGACCCTGGATGGGCTGGGTTTTGACGGGTTCAGTGTTGCGACAAACCCTGTCGCCAAACCGTGCATGTGCGCCATGGCCCTGTGCTCCCTTATCCAGGACCGGACCGGGAAACCGGCAGTTCTCCACGTGACGACCAGGGACCACAACCGTCTGAGCCTCCAGGGTCTGCTCTGGGGGGCCTGGGCCCTGGGGATCCGAACCGTTATGGCCGCTACCGGAGACATGGTAGCCCATGCTGAAAGACGGACAACCTCCACCGTGGCGGATCTCAACGTGATGGAACTGATCACCATGGCGGCCCGTTCAGGCATGGATACCGGGGCTGTGTTTGACAGTCATCCGGAGATCGACGGGTTCGATGTTGCTGTTGAGCGGCTTAAACGCAAGATCGACGCAGGAGCAGGGTTCGTGGTGACCCAGCCGGTCTATGACCGGGAATCGGCCGAGCGCATTGCCCGGGCGACCCGGGACATGGGAATCCCGGTTATCCTGGGAATACTTCCCCTCAGGACCCTCAAGCATGCCCTTTTCCTCCACGACCGGGTAGCCGGCATTGCAGTGCCTGAAAAGGTCCGGGCACGCATGGCAGGAGCCCTAGACACGGTGGCCGAAGGGGCAAAAAATGCCAGGGAGATGCTGGCCATTGCCAGGGAGTGTTTCTCAGGCGCCTGCATCATGCCGCCGTTCAACCACTATGAGGTGATGGGACCAATTATCGGGAAACCATGATTTGGCGGGACAGGGCAGGGATGGAAATGAAGATCTTGGAACAAGTGTTGCCAGGGGGACCACGTGGGATATGTGCTTGACGTTTTCGAGACCCAAGGGGATCTGCTTATGGTTCTGTCCGGAGTGTCGCTGGTTCTGTGTGTTGTGTCCCTTGCCGGCATTCCGTGGATTATCAAGCGGATGCCTGCGGATTATTTTGTCCGGGCGAAACGGCTCCCGGTCGGTGGGGGGCATGCTCCTGCGCGGGTGATCCTGGCTGTGGTCAGGAACATCATTGGGGTTCTGTTCCTGGCAGCAGGAATCGTGATGCTTGTTACTCCTGGCCAGGGGCTGCTGACCATGCTGCTCGGCATCATTGTCATGGAATTCCCGGGGAAACGGCGCCTTGAGGCGGCATTCCTGAAATGGACAGGCATGGGGCGATTCTTGAACCGTGTCAGGGGAAAAAAGGGCCTGGCACCGTTTATTTTTTTTTGTTGAGTTGAGAGGATCAACCATGAAACAGGCTGATCTTTTTTTTGGGCCGGAAACCGGCAGGATGTGCAATTTTTTGAATGTGATATGGTATGGAAAAGAAGTACAGGTTTGTTTTATATAATATACGATATGGTACAGGTTCGGGGTGGCAGTTGCGCGCTCCATTCTCCTACAGGGGATATATTGGAAAAACCAACGGTAATTTCAATTCGATTGTCGATTTCATCGAGTCTCTGGCCCCGGACATCGTAGGGCTGATCGAGGTTGACGGAGGCTCAAGGCGCTCCAGGGGAGTAAATCAGGCCAGGCAGCTGGCCAACACCCTGGGCCATTCCTATGTGTTTGAAACAAAGTATACCCGGCCCCTGCTTACAAAACATCTCCCCATTGTCAGGCGGCAGGGCAACGCCTTTCTTTCAAAGAACCTGATCGTCAACCGGAAATGCAGGTATTTCGACCAGGGGATCAAGCGACTGTTCATGGAGATAGAGCTGGAAAACTGTGTGGTATTTCTGGTTCACCTCTCCATTACGTACGGGAACAGGCAGGAACAGCTCCGGGAGCTGGGGCGCCTGATCAATCAGCAGGAGAAACCCGTGATTGTGGCCGGTGATTTCAACAGCTTCCTGGGTATGCGGGAATTGAAGCCCTTTCTGGAGTCCACCTGCCTCCAGAGCGCCAACATCAATAACATCAGGACCTTTCCCAGCAGGGCTCCGAAAATGGAACTGGATTTTATTTTTCACAGCCCTGAGATCATTATCCATGATCTTTATGTTCCAACCGTCATACTGTCGGATCATCGGCCGCTGGTTTGCGATTTTTCGCTGAGAGATCAGGATTGACCGGCAATGGCTGATTGGAGCAGGTTTCTGATTGTTATCCTGTACATCTACATCGTCATCACCATTTTTTACCTTCTCCTGGACAACAGGGAAACCTCCATAACCCTGTCCTGGCTCCTGGTGTTTTTGTTTTTCCCCTTTGTGGGTATTGTGTTCTATTTCCTGTTCGGACGGGGGATGCGCAAAAGAACCCGGAAAAGACTGGTCCGACAGAATCTGGAAACACGTCTGACCGATGTGGGCGGTCCCCTTGTGGAAAAACAGAAGCAGGAAATGGAAGTTTTGTTCGGCCGGTATGTATCACCGGCCAACCGGAAACTCATCCGTCTGATGCACCGCAATTCCGATTCCATCCTTTCCTCCCGCAATAGGGTCAAAGTGTTTTTCAACGGCAGGGAAAAATTTGATGTGCTCATGGAGGACCTGGAAAAGGCCACCCGGTACATTCATATGGAGTACTATATCTGGGAAGAGGATATCCTGTCCGAAAATGTTGTAAGGATACTTCAGGACCGGGTTGCCCAGGGTGTACAGGTCCGCATCCTGTTTGACGTTGTCGGCCATTACCTGTCCAGGAGTTACCTGAAGCGCCTGCGCGCCATGGGGATAAAAATATACCCCTACTATAATTTTCTTTCCCCCCTTAAAGTTCACACCCTGAATTACAGGAATCACAGGAAAATTGTTATCATTGACGGAGACACCGGTTACCTGGGCGGGATGAACATGGGTGAGGAGTACATTGACGGCGGCCACAGATTTCCCAGGTGGCGGGATACCCATGTCCGTATACAGGGAGAGGCGGTTTCCGTTCTCCAGGAGGTCTTTAAAGTCAGCTGGTTCAATACTACCCGGGAAGAGCTGCCCATGGAGCCCTGGGTAGCGCCCCCCTTGCCGGAAGAGGGCTCGGTCCATGTCCAGATCACCACTTCGGGTCCTGACTCGGAGTGGCAATCCATCCAGCAGCTTTATTTTCTCTTGATTTCGTCGGCCGAACAGTCCATCTATATACATTCACCCTATTTCATCCCGGATGCCAGTATTGTCATGGCCCTGAAAACGGCAGCTCTCAGCGGGATCGATGTGAGGATCATCCTGACCGGGTTGCTTGACAAGCGCCTGCCCTACTGGGCAGCCCTGACCTTTATCCGGGAACTTCTCGAGGCCGGTGTACGTTTTTACTATTATACCCGGGGGTTCATGCATGCCAAGACCATCGTGGTCGATGGTAACTGCTGTTCCGTTGGAACCGCCAATATGGACATCCGGAGTTTCCAGCTGAACTACGAGATCAATGCCCTGTTCTATGATAAAAAAGTAGCCCAGGAGATGATGGCCATGTTTCACTATGATATGGGCTCCTGCCGCGAGTTCACCCTGGATGATTATAACCGTTTCGGCCGGATCAAACAGCTGAGAAATTCACTGGCCCGTTTGTTCGCTCCGCTGCTATGATGCCGGTCCAAGGAGATGACCATGGGGTTCAAACAAGACCTGCTAAAAAAAATCAGGATTAATGATCTGGCTGCCAGAATCCGCCATTCCCTCGGACCTGTGGGAAGCGGATCCAAGGTGGACAGGGATGCCGTGAGGGAGCTGCTCGGGTTTACAGACTTCAAGCAACGCCGGGAACGGGACCTGGAACTGTATGTCAGGGACAGGGTGGCCCGGGAAACATGGGTTCTGGTCCTGGACAACGATCTTCCCCTGTACAGGACGTCCGTGGACGATGTGGTGCTCAGGAAAAGTCCGACAGTCAAGGAGATGATCAGCATCCGCAACGCTGTCAAAATCCTGAGTGATTCGGATGTCCTGGTCAGTAAAAAGGGAGATACCCTGTCCGGAGTGAAAGATGAACTCCTGGACAGCCTTGACCTGACCTGGACAATGGATGAGCTGGAAGGGCTTATTGCGGATCTGAAGGATGCCCTGGCCAGGCAGGACAGTGATGCCGTTGATCTGGAGATTCGCCTTTTTGCTGAAATTTTTGAGTATCAGCGCCCACCCGAGGCCTTTGGCCTGGGCCGTTTCAACCTGTGGGGCAGGGTTGTCCGTGACCCTTCAAACGAATTCCTTTTTGGTCCTGTACTGGTTCATGTGCCGGATACAGGCCGGCTTCTGGTTCACACACCGGCGGTGGGCAGTCTGGACAGGGATGCAATCCTGGCACTCCAGACCCTGGCCGAGGGTCTGGGGGGAGAGGCCCTGAAAGGGGAAGCCGTTTTTGAATTCCTGCGGCAGGAGGCAAAGGAGCACCTGCCGGGCCATGCCTGATCCCGGAACCGGTAATGCACCCTGGACCGTCTCTCCTGTGAAACGCTTTCCGGGCATATCCTCGTTCCAGGTCCTGGCCATGTTCCGGCGGGGTCTGTTTTACCGCTATCTTTCGAAGCTTCTGTCTATCGAGATTCCTTTATGTTGCTTCCGGGATGATCCTGGCCGGGATTGTCATGCTCGGTGCTATTTTCGTGGTGCAGCGGCGCGTCAGGCTTGAATGATTTGAATATAACTTATTAATATAAAAATAAATATCTGCTTTTTCCCCGGGTTATAAAATTTTGAGGATTTGATTGTAAAACCATTTGATTTTTATTTTAAAAGTGTTAAGAGTACAATATCAAAATCGGCGTGGGTATGCATGTGTCTCAATCAATCTTGGAAATAGGCCTGAACAGAAGGTCTGACAATTTCTCTCGTGAAGGAAAGTGAACTAGGATGAGCAAAGACGAAAAGATACAGGAAAAGGCCGCCGGCCCTGATCTGGCCGGGGAACTTGACGGAATCCGTAATGGCAAAGAGATAAGCGACCTGTTCAGGGCTGTCATGGATGACAACCATTTCGAACGCATTGAAAAGATACAAAATACTGATGTCCGGAAAAAAATTGCCAGTGCCATTGTCATTTGCAGGCCCGATTATGTCTATGTAAATACCGGAACCCCTGAGGACAAGGCTTTTATCCGTGCCCTGGCCATCAGCAAGGGCGAAGAAAAACCCCTGACCATGGCAGGCCACACCATCCATTTCGATCTCAAGGAAGAACAGGGGAGAATCGTTGACAGAACTTTCTATATCGCTGATCCATGGGAGTATATCAGTTCCCTGGCAAAGCGTATGGACCGTGACAAGGCCTATGCTGAAATCCGTGACAATATGAACGGTATCATGAAAGGCAAATGCATGATTGTCGGGTTCTACAACCGGGGACCTGTAGGTGCGCCAGCTGCCAATCCCGCCATGGAGATCACCAGCTCGGCCTATGTTGCCCACAGCGCTGAACTGTTGTACCGGAACACGTTTCATGCCTTTGAAACCGAAGTCAGGGCCCGGGGGCATTTTTTCACCAATATTCACAGTGAAGGACTCAATAGATCTGAAGATCTTCCCGGCGCAAGAGTCTTCATGGACCGGCACTATCGTACAACCTACAGCTACAACTGCACCTATGCCGGGAATACCCTGCTCCTGAAAAAGGGGAACCACAGGTTTGCGGTGGACAAGGCCGTATATGAAAACAGGGGACGTGAGCTGTCGGAACATATGTTCATCACCGGCATCAACGGACCCGGAGGCCGGGTTACCTGGTGCGCCGGTGCGGCTCCCAGCGGGTGCGGAAAAACAACAACAGCCATGGCGGGCAACCGGTTCATCGGAGACGACCTGGCCCAGATGTGGATCGCAGAGGACGGCAGTATCCGGTCCATCAACCCTGAATGCGGCATTTTCGGTATTGTGGAGGATGTGAACCGTGAAGGGGACCCCATGCTCATGGACAAGCTGAGGAACCCGGGCACCGAGGTGATCTGGTCCAACGTCCTGGTAGACGATGCCGGTGTTCCCCACTGGGTCGGCAACGGCGAGGAATCACCGTCAAGCGGATTCAATTTCCAGGGCCCATGGCACCAGGGCATGGTTGATGCCAAGGGCAACCCGGTCCCCATGTCCCACCCCAATTCCAGGTGTACCCTGAGTTCCGAAGCCCTGGATATCTACTCTCCGGAAGCTGAAAACCCTCTGGGCGCTGAAACGCGGATATTCACCTACAGCGGCCGGGACAGTGACACCATGCCGCCGGTCTGGGTTGCCAGGACCTCTGACCAGGGTGTGGTCATCGGGGCCTGCATCGTGTCGGCAGCAACGGCAACGGAAGTGGGGGCGACCGGTGTGAAACGGGCTCCCTGGGCCAATGCACCCTTTATCCCCGGAGCCCTGGGCGATTATATGGATGCCCAGTTCAAGTTTTTCGGGTCCAGCGCCATTGCCGGGAACAAAAAGCCGGTCATGGCAGGACTCAACTACTTCCTGACCCATGAGGCACGGGGGGGCTCGTCAAAGAAGCTCCTGGGAGAGAAACGGGATGTCAAGGTCTGGCTGGCCTGGCTGGAGCGGTATACCCATGGCGAGGTGGGGTTCATTGAAACACCCATGGGCAACCTTCCGGAGTACAATGATCTGAAGCAGCTGTTTGCCGGAATCATCAACAAACCCTACCCGGAAGAACTCTATGTCCGCCAGTTTTCCCTGTATGTGGACAACATTATCCAAAGGATCGACCTCCAGGCCTCAGCCTACGGCAAGGAGCAGGGTATTCCGGCAAGGCTTTTTGAGATCCTGTCCGAACAGAAAACCGGTCTTCTGGCCCTGAAGGAGAAATTCGGGCCGGTGGTCAGGCCTGATGACCTGAGGTAAGGATGATACCCGGGACGGTGCTCACGACAGTGCCACGCCCAGGACAAAAAAACCCTGGGATGTTTCAAAAATCATGGTGTCCTCCAGGTCCGTGAGCCGGGAGAATGGTGCCGCTTCGGGTATGCCCAGGTGATGGGATTTCTGGGGATCCATCCTGCTGAGGGCATTGCCGGTGATCATGTTCAGGGCTTCTTTCAGGGTTCCTTCCTTTTCTGCAGCAGTCACATCCCCCTGGGCAGCGCCCAGAAAGCTGCAGGATAACGCTTCCAGGACGCCGGCGGGCATGGCCAGCAGCAGGGTTCCGGTCATGGCCCCGGAGAAACTGAGCATACAGGTTTCCGGGATCTGGGTCCCAAGGGGGGTTTCCCCGAGGGACAGATTTTTCCTGTATTCAACAGACATGTAGAACATGGTTTCCATGACCTCAGAAGTCGAGTCGACTATCCGGGTCATCAGGGTTTTCTTCATGGTCAGGTCCTTCCAGTATTGATGCCAGCACATCCCTGAGCTGTTCCGGGGTGAAGGGTTTGCGGATATAACCTGCGGCCCCCTTTTCCCTGAACTGGTCGATTTTTTCACGGCTGCCTTCCGAGGTGACCATGACAACCGGTATCCGGTCCAGGGCTGCTGTGCTTTTCATGGCTGAAATCAGCTCAAAACCGTTCATCACCGGCATGGTGAAATCGGTTATCACCAGGTCTATGGATGTTGAGTCCAGAATTTCAAGGGCCTGTTTCCCATTGACGGCATCAAGGAATGTGCATGCTCCGAAACCGGCAGCCCTGAGAGTTTTTTTAATGATCCCCCGCATGGGCAATGAGTCGTCCACAATGAGTATTGAATATGACATGGTCCCTTCCTGTCTGATGGTTATTCAATGCCGATGACGGCTGTAAGGCGCTTATACCTTCACCTCGCTGGAACCGGCAGTTTTGATGAACATGTAGCCAGTGGCGATATCGATGCGGATGGTCCTGTTCTGGTTGCCTCCCACATCCTGTTTGTCGATAATCACATTGTTCCGGAAAAAGATCTGTTTCAGGGCCAGATAATTGCGTTTTCCGATATTGAAAAATCCTTTCTGATCCAGGATTTCGGCACCTCCGGCCACATATGTGATTATCCTGTTTTTAACAGCACCATAGGTGTATGCCGTCTTGAACAGCAGCGGGATTCCGGAATCGGCAAACATGCAGGGCTTTGAGGCTGCCTTGTCGTGATCAATGGTAGAATCGGGCAGCATGTAGTGGAGGATACCGCCCACCCTGGCCTGGGGATCATAGATGACCAGGCCGATGCACGATCCCAGGGAATAGGTGATGATCGTGTCATTGGGGTTGTTGCCCACAACCATGTCCGCAACACCAACGATATGTTTCACGGTCAGGTTCCTTTAAGAAGCATTATCGGCTATGCTGCCCGGATCACCGCCAGTCGCAGCAAGGCTGAAAATTCCATGGATGTCAAGGATCAGGCCTACCCTGCCGTCTGCCAGGATAGCCCCGCCGGCAAATCCCTTTACCTCTTCCAGACTTCCCCCGAGGCTTTTGATGACATACTCATTTTTACCGAGCAGTTCGTCCACCAGCAGGGCCCGCTTCTCATCCTTGGATTCCACCACAACAACAATACCCTCCCAGACCTGGGTATGTCCGCCGGCGCTGTTGAACAGGTCATTCAACCGTACGAGGGGAATGAGGTCGTCCCGGTCCCTGACAATTTCCCCTTTGCCGGAAATGGTGAAACACTCTGATTTGTCAGGTTTGAAAGCTTTCTGGATTGTGGTTGTGGGGATAACATAGGTCTGGTGGCCAACCCTGACCAGCATGCCGTCTATGATGGCCAGGGTAAGGGGCAGGCTGATCACGAACCGGGTTCCCTTTCCCTTGGAAGATTCAATGGTCAGCTGGCCCCTGAATTTTGCCATGGCGTCCTTGACCACGTCCATACCAACACCCCTGCCCGAGACATCGGTAATCTGGCGGGCAGTGGAAAATCCGGGTTCAAGGATCAGATCGAAAATCTGGGAGTCGGTCAGCTGTTCCCTGCCTGTAATCAGTCCTTTGCTGACGGCTTTTTCAAGAATCCGTTCCCTGTCCAGGCCGTTTCCGTCATCCTCGATCTCAATGATGATATGACCGCCTTTATGAAACGCCCTGAGACAGATGATGCCCTGGGTCGGCTTGCCTTTTTCATGGCGCTGGTCAGGCGATTCAATGCCGTGATCCACAGCATTCCGGATCATGTGAACCATGGGCTCGTACAGGGCATCAACCACATTCCTGTCAATTTCGGTGTCCTCGCCGGTCATGGTCAGATTCACATCCTTGCCCGATTTTCGGGACAGGTCCCTGACCAGCCGTATCATTTTCATGAATGTGGCCTTGATAGGGATCATTCGCATGGACATGGCAATATGCTGCATGCTGGAAACAATCTGGCCGAGCTGGGTGACGCTCTGGCTCAAGGAGGGGTTTCCCGCGGTTTTCTGACGGAGCATGGACTGGGCTATGACAAGTTCTCCTGCGAAATTGACCAGGTCATCAAGCTTGTCTGTACTGACCTTTACCTGGTCCGCCATCTGTTTTCTGGGCAGATTCTGCTCCTTCAGGGCAGCGTCGATCTGGCCGGCATCGGCTTTTCTTTCATGGATCAGTATCTCGCCGATTCTTTCCCCGGGATTATTCTTCTGGAACTCAAGGGACTCATTCAGGCTATCTTCCTGGAGAACGCCTTTCCTGACCAGTATCTCCCCCAATGGATTCCTGTCATTCTCGGCAAGTATAGCCTGGAGTTTCTTCAGTTTGTCCAGCAGGGCGTTGAGCGCCTGGTCATTGCTGTTATCTGGCAGCCTTACCCGGTTGGCTGCACCCTGCCTGACCCCGGCAATGAGTTGCTTCAGGGTGTCCACCGATTCCAGAATGGCATCGGTGGCAGCGTGGTTGATCAGGAAATCACCGCTCCTGGCACCGTCAAGCAGGTTTTCCGTGGCATGGGCAAGCCTGTTGATCCTGGGCAGGGACAGAAAACCGGACACGCCTTTGATGGTATGAAATGGCCTGAAGATATTGTTGATGATCTCTTTATCATGGGGGGCCTGTTCCAGTTCGATGAGATTGATTTCAATGGTGTCCAGATTCTCCTCGGCTTCGGATGCAAAGTCCAGGAGGATGGTAGCATCCTCTTCTGACAGAGGCTCGGGTGCCATGGGTAACTCAGCCTCCTGCTCCGGTGCTGGCACCGCTGGAGCCGCCGGGGGGGCAGGCTCTCTGCCAGGGCTGTGGGTTGGGGCAAGGAGTCCCAGCACGTCCGAATAATCAAAAATAAAATTCTCCCCGCGCTTCAGGTGGTTCAGGATGGATCTCAGAAGGACAAGCGTTTCTTCAACAGGTTTTGTGTTGTGGATGGATTCCAGGGTCATGGACTCCACATAGTCTTTGCAGGCTGTCGCCACGTCAAAGAAGATTTTTGGCCGGACGGCATCTGATAACTGTATGAGTTCTTCCAGGTTCAGGATCATTGCCCCCAGGTCAGGAATATTTTCCGGGCAGAAGGTGCCGATCAGGGCAGCGAAGGTGTTGAGACTCTTTCCCAGGTCCTGAAACGCTTGGGTGTTGTCCGGCAATACGGCGGGTTCCCGGCTGGAAAGAGGGCTATTCAGCGAATTTGTGTCCGGTTGGATAACTGTATTTATTCCCAAAACAATCCTCCTGGGTCAGCTTCGATGGTTCATGGTGTATGAATAGCTATCCGTGAAAACCATAATTCTGCAAATGTGTCCATCTGTTTCTAGGACAGGTTGCGAAACCTGATCCTGGTAACGGAGTATTGTATCCATAAAATCCTTTTGTTTCAAGGAGAACATGGTGCCGGGATCTTGTCAAGGGTTTCGCAATGTCGGCAAGCGTGCTCTCCGGCACCGGGGGCCTCCCTGTGGGGGGAACCGGTGCCGGGGATGCGTCAGGCATGTGGGGCTTTTAACGGAAAATGCCCTTGTAGGATTCACGCATGTTGCGTTTGAGTATCTTCCCGGTGGGTGTCTTGGGAAGCGCATCCACAAAGATGATTTTCTTGGGGATCTTGAAGGAGGACAGGTTTTTTTTGCAGTGTTCCATGAGCTCGTCCTCTGTGACCGATGCCCCTGCCTTCAGCTTGATCACCGCTGTGACCGCTTCCACCCACCGGGGGTGGTTCACGCCCACCACAGCCACCTCCTCCACGGCAGGGTGGAGATAAACAGCCTCTTCAACCTCCCTGGAGGCGACGTTCTCGCCGCCTGTCTTGATCATGTCTTTTTTCCGGTCCACCACCGTGATGTACCGGTCCTGGTCCAGGACCCCCAGGTCGCCGGAGTGGAACCATCCGCCTTTCATGGCGGCCTCGGTTTTGTCCGGCTCCTTGAAGTACATGGTCATGGCATGGGGGCCGCGACCGCAGATTTCACCGGGAACATCCACGGTTGTTATTGCCTTGCCTTCTGCGTCTTCTATCCGTGACTCCATGTGGAGCCCGCCCATGCCGGCCGATCCGATCTTGGCCATGGCGTCTTCAGCCTTGAGGATGGTGTGATAGGGCGCAAGTTCCGTCTGGCCGTAATAGTTGTATACCCCGGCTCTGGGGAATTTCTCAAGAATTTCCCGCAGGATTTCCCTGGGCATGATGGATGCGCCGTAGTAGCATTTGACCAGGCTGGACAGGTCATGTTTTTTGAAGTCCGGGTGCCGGAGCATACCGATCCAGACCGTGGGCGGGGCAAAGAACATGGTTGCCCTGAAGGTTTCGATGGCCGCCAGAATTTTGGCGATGTCCGGGACCATGAGAACGTTGGTTCCGCCGATCCAGAACACCGGGTTCATGAACACGTCCCGCTGGGCGCAGTGATAGATGGGCAGGGCGTTGATATTGATGTCGGCGCTGTCGTATTTGCCGTCGATGATGCAGCCCATGTATTGGGCGATGAGGGACTGGTTGCTGATGATGACGCCCTTGGGCAGGGACTCGGTACCGCTGGTGTAGGTCATCTGGACCGGGTCCTCGATCCTGAGAATAACGTCCGGCGGCGTTGCCGGGGCCTGGGCGTACCAGTGGCTGAAATTAATGAAACCGTCGGCCGGAGGCAGTCCCGCACCCTGGTCGGACCAGATGAGGTGCCTTACCGACGGCATTTTGTCCAGGACACCCTTTACCTGAGGGTACAGGCTGTCCTCCACGATAAATACGGTGCTTTCCGAATGGTTGATGCAAAAAGCGATGTCGTCATCCCTGAGCAGGTAGTTGACCGCCAGATAGATGGCCCCGATCTTGGCGCAACCCATCCAGGTCAGCACGTGGTGGTGGGTGTTGTGGGCCAGGATGGCCACCCTGTCGTATTTCTTCACCCCCAGGGAGGCCAGTGCGTTGGCCGCCTGGTTGCACTGGTCTTCCAGCTGAGTGTAGGTCAGGCTGATGTCGTTGAACACCAGGGCTGTCCTGTCCGGGTAATGGTACCGGGTCCGACGGATCATGTCTGCGATGACCCAGCGGTTGATGCGGTTGTTCCGGTTCATGATGAAGTCTATGTTTTCGGAGTTGATGGTGCTGTACCGGCTTTTGTCAAGATCAGATAACGGTTCATGGATCATGGTGATGCCCTCCCCAGAATGGATGGCCGGCCATGTTGCCCGTGGACTGTTCAGGGTCCCGGAACACTTCTGGCCGGCAGCAGTTGGTTGCTCAAAATGATATCATTTCAATGGCACAGGCCATGGAAATGCCGGATCAAAAGGAATTCTCATGGATGCTTGCCGCCGCACTGTTCCCGGTCATGATTGCATCAAGCTTCCCGCAGGTGGCCGGCAGGATGGAATCAATAAAGAACCGGGCCGTCATTATTTTACCGTGAAAGAACGCCGCTGTCTTGTTGGTGGCCACCAGGGTGTCTTTGTCCGGGGCTCCTGCAGACAGGGCTTCCAGGCGAGGCAGGGCCACAGAAGCACGCCACAGGAGCATCCAGGCCATGACCACATCCCCTGTTGCCTCAAGGAGCGGGTGGGCCATGGCAAAGGCTGACCTGAAATCCGTGGACCGGGTGGCTGCGGCTGTTTTGGTACACGCTATATGAAGTTTGTTTACTGCCGCTTCCACAGCGTCGCATAAAGGGATTAGGGTGTCAAGTTTCCGGGCGCTGAGGATGCAGCCCTGGATCTCGCTCACCAGGGCTTGGAGCAGAGCGCCGTTTTTCATGGTAAGCTTCCGGCCCAGAAAGTCCATGGCCTGGATGCCGTTGGAGCCTTCGTAGATGGTGGCGATCTTGCAGTCCCTCACAATCTGCTCCACCGGGAATTCCATGGTGTAACCGTAACCGCCAAAGACCTGCATGGCCTCCACGCACACGTCAAATCCCCTCTCGCTGCAGTAGGCTTTGACCACGGGAGTCAGGATTTCCGTGAGTCCGGCGAACTTCTCCTTGAGTTCACCGGAGGATTCACAATGGGACTTGTCGATGCAGGCAGCGGTGTAGTAGGTCAGGCTTCTCATGCCTTCAACATAGGCTTTCATCTTGAGCAGCATGCGCCGGACATCGGGGTGGGAGATGATTCTCACCTGGGGGGCGCCCGGGTCGGCACCGGCCTCCACGGCCCGTCCCTGGCGGCGTTCCATGGCGTAGGCCAGGGCATGCAGGTAAGCGCAGGAGGCATGGGTAAAGGCCTGGGTGCCCACTTCCAGCCGGACCTCGTTCATCATGTGGAACATGACGGCCATACCCTGGTTTTCCCGGCCGAGCAGCAGGCCCCGGCACCGCCCCCTGCTGCCCAGGGACAGGCTGCATGTCGGGCTGCCGTGGAGGCCCATTTTCTTTTCCACCCCTGTGCAGACCACATCGTTGTCCCCGCCCAGGGAGCCGTCGTCGTTGACCCAGATTTTGGGGACGATGAAGATGGAGATCCCCCGGGTGCCGGCAGGAGCACCCTCGATCCTGGCCAGGACCGGGTGGATGATGTTTTCGGTCAGGTTCTGCTCGCCGTTGGTGATGAAAATCTTGTTGCCGGTGATGGAATAGGTCCCGTCATCATTTTTTATGGCCGAGGTGGTCAAGGCGCCCAGGTCGGACCCGGCCTGGGGTTCGGTAAGGAGCATGGATCCGCCCCATTTCAGGGTGTACAGATTTTTCAGGAACAGGCGTTTCTGGGTTGCGGTTCCAAACAGGTCTATCATCTTGCCGGCCCCATGGCCCAGGATGACATAGGTCATTAGGGTGTAGTTGGCACCGATGAGGTATTCAAAGGCTGCCTGGGCGATAATATGGGGAAGCCCCTGTCCGCCGTATTCCGGTGATGCGGTCAGGGCGCCCCATTCCCCCTGGGACAGAAGGGTGTGAACCCTCCGGAAGCACTCGGGCACGCTGACCCTGCCGTTGGCAAAGGCAACTCCCTGGCGGTCGCCTTCGGCGTAAGTGGGCAGGATCTCTTTGACTGCCAGGTTCCTGGCCTCCTTGATTACCAGATCTGCGGTTTTCCGGTTCAGAGAGCTTTCCGGGAATGCCTTGAGGATCTTTTCGGCATCCAGCTGTTCATAAAGGACAAAATCGATATCCCTTCTGTCTGCAATCATTTCGGCCATGATTTTTTCTCCTGAATTTTAAATCTGATGATATCACACGATATATGCTGCTTGAAATGCACTGCCTGGCAAATCGTTGCCATGGGTGAGTAATGTTTACTTATTCTTCATCTGTCTGTCAAGAGTATCTTTTTGAACCGGAAAAGGAATGAATTATTTTTCTGCTTGATTTTCTTGAATTATTCTGATTATTCTGGTTATTGTCATTTACCAAAAATAACACTGCATGAATTGTTCAGCTGTTTTGCTGAAAAAGTATATAAAGGTAACACTATCAGGAGGTTGTAATGTTCAAAATTGTAGCTCGGGAGGAGATGGCCCAGGGGACCATCGTTCTGAACGAAATCGAAGCACCGCGCATATCCAGAAAGGCCAAACCAGGACAGTTTGTTATCCTGCAGGCCAATGAGACGGGTGAGCGCATTCCTCTAACCATGGCGGATGTGGATCCGGACAAGGGGACCATCACCATCATTTATATGATCGTCGGGAAGTCCACGGCTCTTTTCGGGAATATGAAGGTTGGTGAAGACTACTATGCTGTTATCGGCCCCCTGGGCAGGGCTACCCACATTGAAAACAGGGGCAAGGTCGTCTGTGTCGGCGGTGGAACCGGTATTGCCGTGCTCCATCCCATCACCCGGGGACTGAAACAGGCCGGCAACCACGTCACGACGATCCTTGGATCCAGGAGCAAAGATCTCCTCATCCTTGAAGACAAGATGGCCAAAGCTTCCGATGTTCTTCACATCTGTACCGATGACGGATCCAAGGGGCATCACGGGTTTGTCACCGATGTGCTCAAGGAGGTTATTGCCGCAGGTGATATCAGCCTGGTGGTGGCCATCGGGCCGGTTCCCATGATGAAATTCGTATCGAAAATCACCAAGGAGAAGGGCATCGAAACCCTGGTCAGCCTTAACCCCATCATGGTCGATGGAACGGGCATGTGCGGCGGATGCCGTGTGTCTGTGGGCGGCGAGACCAAGTTCGCCTGTGTTGACGGCCCGGAATTTGACGGCCACAGTGTTGATTATGATGAGCTTTCCAATCGTCTCAGGGCATACCAGGAAGATGAAAAGAGAAGCCGCGAAGCGTATGATGCCCAGTGCAAGGCAGGGAGGATGTGATGGCTGACATTAAGGAGAAGAAAGAAAAGTTACCCCGGGTTAAAATGCCTGAACAGGCACCGGAAATCAGACGACGCAATTTCAAGGAAGTCCCTCTGGGGCTGACCGACGAGATGGCCATGCAGGAAGCTTCCCGCTGTCTTCAGTGCAAGAAGCCGGCCTGTGTGGAAGGCTGTCCGGTTTCCGTTGATATCCCGGGTTTTATCAATATGATCGCTTTAGGGAACTTTGAAGGGGCCATAGAACGGCTGTGGGAGAAAAATGCCCTTCCGGCCGTGTGCGGCAGGGTCTGCCCCCAGGAAATCCAGTGTGAAGGAAACTGTATCGTTGGCAAGAAGGACAAGCCCGTGGCCATCGGCTACCTGGAGCGGTTTGCCGCTGACAAGGCCAGGGCCAAGGGGACCGGGACCCTGCCCAAGGTGGCTGCAAAGACCGGGAAAAAAGTTGCTGTTATCGGGTCCGGACCGTCGGGCCTGACCGTGGCCGGCGACCTCGTTGTCAAGGGTCATGGGGTCACCATCTTTGAGGCTTTTCACCAGGCCGGCGGTGTTCTTGTCTATGGAATCCCCGAGTTCAGACTTCCCAAGGCGATTGTGGGTTCTGAAGTGCAGACCCTGAAAACCCTTGGGGTCAGCATTGAACTCAACAGTGTTGTGGGCGCCACAATGACCATTGATGAACTGTTCGAGGAGGGGTACGACGCCGTTTATGTGGGTGTCGGTGCCGGGCTTCCCCGGTTCATGAATCTGCCCGGCGAAAATCTCATCGGTATTTTTTCAGCCAATGAGTACCTGACCCGGGCCAACCTCATGAAGGCCTACCGGTTCCCCGAGTATGATACCCCCATAGCCATGGGCAAGAATGTGGTTGTCCTTGGAGCCGGCAACGTGGCCATGGATTCGGCCAGGACCGCCATGCGCCTGGGTGCGGATTCCGTAAAAATTGTTTACCGCAGGTCCAGGGAAGAGATGCCGGCCAGGGCCGAGGAACTCCACCATGCTGAACAGGAAGGTATCGAATTTGTCCTTCTCACCAACCCCACCCAGTTTTTCGGGGACGACAAGGGGCGCCTGACCGGCATGGAGTGCCTGAAGATGGAGCTGGGAGAACCGGATGCATCGGGCCGCCGGCGCCCTGTTCCCATCAAGGGATCCGAGTACAGGTTTGACTGCGATCTGGTGGTTGTGTCTGTCGGAGCTCAGCCCAACCCCCTCCTGACCAAGTCAACACCGGAAATCCGCTTGAATCGGTGGGGTAACATCGTTGCAGATACGCGGACAGGGAAGACCTCTAAAAAAGGTGTGTGGGCCGGAGGTGATATCGTCACGGGAATGGCAACGGTTATTCTTGCCATGGGTGCGGGCCGTGAAGCTGCCAATTCCATTCATGAGTACCTGACCCTGGGCTGGTAGGATTGTTCAGTCCGGTATGAGAAAGGGAAACAGAGGCTGGATAACAAATGTCCAGTAAGACTTGCCGTCTATCTTGTTTCCCTTTCTCTTTTTTTATAGTTCTCTGCTTTTTATAAAGATTTTATGGTCCACCAGCGACAGCGAGTGGATATATCCTTTGATAAATTTCTGATCTCCGAAAATACTGACCAGACGGATTCCGTCCTCCTCGGGGTCGACCCGGTCCACCGCTTCCATGAGCAGTTTATTTCCGTTATCATCCATCAGGTAGGCATTGGCTTCACACATGTATTGTCTCTCCATGCAAGGGTGGGAGGAAATCGTTGGCATAGGCGTCGATCAGGTCATCAACCAGCTGGGGCAGCGGCGTTGAGGAAAGACCGACAATGGCCATATTCTCCTGGCTCAGGGGGATGAGAATTTTTTTTGCCGGACTCAGTGCTATGGCTTCGGCCATGGCCGGTGTCAGTTCGCCCATCATGGCATTGGGCATGATGATTCCCACGGTCCCGATGATGAAATCGGCATGCCGGACGGTCTGGACAATGGCATTCTCCCCTGAAGCCCCCCGGTTGGCCCTTGCTTTCAGCATCTGGGCTGTTGCAATGGCGTTGGTCCCGAGGGCGAGTACTTCAATGGCTTCCCCGAACCGGTCTTTGAGCTTGCGGATCACTGTGGATCCGATGCCGCCGCCCTGTCCGTCGATGACACAGATTTTGGGTAATCTTTCGTTTGTCATGGTTTTCTTTAACCGGCTGTGCCGTTTCTGTCAAGGGAATTAACCTCTTGATTTATCCAAATCAAACAGTGTATTATAACGATTTGAAATTTAATCAAATTGCTAATACAGGAAAATCATATGGATTATGATGTCATCATTGTGGGTGGGGGGCCGGCCGGGCTTTTTTCCGCATATTACCTTGTTGAGAATTCAAAACTCAGGGTCCTCATGATCGAAAAGGGTAAACAGTCCCTGGCCAGAAAGTGTCCCAACCACAATCTCCAGCGGTGCACGGGCTGCGACCCCTGCAATATCCTTTCCGGCGTGGGCGGGGCCGGCCTCTATTCCGACGGCAAGCTCAATTTTATCCCGCGGCTGGGCAAAACAGATCTGACCCAGTTCATGCCCATGAGTGCAGCCCAGATGCTCATTGATGAGACCGAAACCATTTTTACCCGGTTCGGTATGGACGGTCCGGTTTATCCCACCGACATGGAGGCTGCAAAGCAGATCCGCAAGGAGGCTAAGCGGTACGGGATCGACCTGCTCCTGATCAAGCAGAAACATCTGGGCTCCGACAACCTTCCAGGCTACATTGCAGGCATGGCCGAGTATATCCAGTCCAGGGGGCTTTTCCTGAAAACCAGTGAAACGGTTCTGGATATCCTTGAAGAGAATGGCCGGGTTACCGGGGTCATCACGGACAAGGGGCAGTACAGTGCACCCAATGTCATCCTGGCACCCGGACGCATCGGGGCGAACTGGGTGGCTTCCGTTGCCCAGAAGCATGGCATTCAGCTTTCCCAGCGGGGGATCGAAGTGGGGGTGCGGGTTGAGGTTCACAACGATATCATGGATGACCTGTGCAACATTATCTACGACCCCACCTTTTTCATACAGACGTCCACCTATGATGACCAGACCCGGACCTTCTGCACCAATCAGGGGGGGTACATATCCCTTGAAAACTACAAGGAGTTTGTGTGCGTCAACGGTCACGCCTATTCCGGGAAGAAATCCAGGAACACCAATTTTGCCTTCCTGTCCAAGGTGGTGCTCACCGAGCCTGTAACCGACAACCAGGCCTACGGTGAATCCATCGGGAAATTGGCCACCATCATTGGTGGCGGCAAGCCTATCCTGCAGCGGTTCGGTGATCTGAAGCGGGGCCGCCGCTCCACCTGGAACCGGATCAACAAAGGGTATATCGAACCCACCATGACCAATGTGGTGTGCGGGGATATCGCCATGGCCCTTCCGGAGCGGATCCTGTCCAACATCATCGAGGGGCTGAAAACCCTGAACCTTGTTGTTCCGGGTGTGTCCAATGATGAGACCCTGCTCTATGCCCCTGAAATCAAGTTCTTTGCCACACAGGTTGAGACAGACAACGATCTTGAAACCGCCATTCATGGCATGTTTGTTGCCGGCGACGGCCCGGGCGTTGCAGGGAACATTGTTTCAGCTGCGGCTACAGGGCTCATCCCGGCCAAGAAGATTATCCGGCTGCAGGCCTGAGCAAACCCTCTTTGAAAAAGTTTTAATTGATGACAGGGCAACACCGTGGTATAAAAAAAAATCTGCTTCAGGTTGGCTGACAGCGCTGCCACCTGAATCCGATCACAATGACCGGAGCACGCCTGTGCTCTTTACTTACTGATACTGCACGGTATTTCAAAGCATAGAAAACAAGGCAGGGAGACGACGAATGAATTTAATGGAGTACTGTCCGGAAAAGGTATTGACTGCCCGGGATGCAGTAAAAAAGATAAAGAACGGCAGCCGGGTTTTTGTGGGAACAGGGTGCGGTGAGCCCCAGGAACTGATCCGGGCCATGGTTGAGGACAGATCCATCCAGGATATTATTGTCTACCAGATGATGTCTTCAACCTTTGCCAATTATGTGAAAGATGAAGAGTTCTTCAACCGGTTTTCCCTGAAACTGTTTTTTATCAGCCTGTACATGCGCCAGGCCGCGTTTGAGGGCAAGATCGATTACCTGCCCATCTACCTGTCCCAGATCCCCCAGATGTTTGCTTCCAAGGAGATCGGTCTGGATGTGGCCCTGATCCAGGTAAGTCCTCCGGACCGGTTCGGTTTCGCCAGTCTTGGCATTTCCGTGGATATCACCCTGTCCGGGATGCAGAACGCCAAGACTGTCATTGCCCAGGTGAATCCCCAGATGCCCCGCACCTGGGGGGACTCACTGGTGCATGTGGATGAGTTCGATTATGTGGTTGTCCATGAAGAGCCGATGGTTGAGGCTCTGCCCACGGTAAAGAACCAGAAGGTGGTGGAGCGGATTGCCCATTACGTCAACCAGCTGGTTGATGACGGGGCCACCCTGCAGATCGGGTTCGGCCATCTGCCCGATGCCGTGGTCTCCTATCTGGACGGGAAAAAGGATCTGGGTCTTCATACCCAGGTCATCACCGACGGTCTGCTTCCCCTGTTTGAAAAAAAGGTGATCACCAACAGGAACAAATCCTATCTCCAGGGGCGGGCCGTGGCCTCCCTGTGCATGGGTTCGGAAAAGCTGTACAGGTATGTGGACAATAACCCCATGTTTTATTTCCGGTCTTCTGAGTTTGTCAATGATCCCAACGTCATTGCCAGGAACGATAATTTCATATCCATCAGTTCCGCCCTTGAGGTGGATCTCACCGGGCAGATATGTACGGACTCCAAGGGGTATCTCTTTTACAGCGGTATCGGTGACCAGGTTGACTTCATCCCGGGCAGCAGCATGTCCAAGGGGGGATTCTCCATTATTGTGATTCCCTCAACAGCCCAGAATGACACGGTTTCCAGAATCGTTCCCCATCTGAGCGAGGGAGCCGGTGTGGCCACGACCCGGGGTGACATTGATCTTGTGGTCACTGAATACGGCATCGCTGAACTCCGGCGGAAAAGCATTTACCAGCGGGTCATGGAACTGGTCCAGATCGCCCACCCCAAATTCAGGAGAGAACTCATTGAGGAGGCAAAGAAGAGGCGTTACATCTTTGCCGATCAGCTTCCGCCCACCACCCAGGATCTCCTGTTCCTGGAGGGATACCGGTATACCATGCAGCTGCCCATGGGGAAACATATCGAGTTCCGTCCGCTGCTTCCCTCGGACGAGTTCGAGTCCAGGCAGTTTTACTATTCACTCCAGGAAGATACCATCTATTACCGTTTTTTTAATAAACGCAAGGTATTTTCCAGGGAAATGCTGCAGCGGCAATGGGCTGATGTGGACTACAAGCGGAATATGACCATGATCGGCCTCAGGCAGATCGGGCGCAGGAAGCAGATCGTCGCCATCGGATCCTATGCCGAAGCCGGTGAGGACAGGGCGGAAGTTGCATTTCTGGTCAAGGAAGATCTCCACGGCATGGGGATCGGGTCATACCTGCTGGAGATCCTGGAAGGGATCGCCCGGAAGAACCATTACACAGAGTTTGAAGCCACGGTACTCACAGAGAACCGTAAGATGATCAAGGTGTTCCAGAAACGGTATCCCCATTCCAAGATAATCCGCTCCGGAGGAGGGGAGATAGAGATTGAGATGCCGTTTGAGCCCGAGGGTGACACTGTTAAGAAAGAATGAGGGCCGCAGGAGATGCTTTGGAAATCTGAATCCTCCGGAGCATGGGAGGCGTAAGGGATGTTTTAAGGAGGGTCATGGCCGGGTCATGACCCTCCTTGTCGTTCGTGCTGCTACTTTTTAGAGCTCAGCTCAGGGAAATCCCAGTAGAAGTATTCGTGTTTCTGCTGGGCTTCGCCTTTCTGTTTCCGGGTAACTTCGTTTTCACGGAGTTCGATGCGCCGGATCTTGCCGCTGATGGTCTTGGGAACGGACGGAACAAATTCGATGATCCTGGGGATCTTGAATTTGGCCAGGATGTTCATGGTGTGCTTGAACAGTTCCAGGGCCAGTTCCTTTGAAGGCTCGAACCCCTGGTTCAGGATGACATAGGCCTTGACCAGCTGGTGGCGTTTCGGGTCCGGAGCTCCGATAACAGCGGCTTCCATGACCGAATCGTGCTCGATCAGGGCACTTTCGACCTCAAAGGGGCCTACGCGGTAGTCCGAAGATTTGATGACATCATCGGCACGGCCCACGAACCACCAGTAACCGTCTTTGTCAAAGGATGCCCGGTCGCCCGTGTAATAGTAGTCGCCCACAAACACGCTCTTCATCTTTTCCGGGTTGCCGATGTATTCGGTGAACAGGCCGATGGAGCGCCACTTGTTGAGGCGTACACAGATGTGTCCGGGTTCATCCGGAACCGTGAGTTCCTTGCCTTCATCATCCACCAGGCAGACGTCATACATGAAAGAAGGATACCCAAAGGAGCCGGAACGCATCTTGCCCTTCATCCAGGGCGGGTTGCCGATCATGGCTGTGGATTCGGTCTGTCCGTAGAAGTCACGGATTTCCGTTCCTGTATATTTCTTCCACTTGGTGATGACTTCAGGGTTCAGGGGCTCGCCGGCGCTGATGGACTGGCGCAGTCCGGACAGATCGAATTTTTTCATGTCCAGGTTGATGAACATGCGCCATGCGGTCGGGGGCGCGCAGAAGGTGGTGACCTTAAGGTCCTGGACAGCGGTCAGGTACTGGTTGCCGTCAAGAACGGCAAAGTTGAAGCCCGTAGCCGTGGCTCCCACGTTCAGGGGGCCGAAGAAGCTTGACCAGGCCCATTTAGCCCATCCCGGGGCGCTCAGGTTGTGATGGACGTCCGTGGGCCGGATACCGATCATGACCGATGTTGACAGATGACCGATGGGATAGGATGCCGCCGAGTGGCCGACCTTCTTGGGAAGGCCCGTTGTGCCGGAAGTAAAGAAGCAGAACAGCAGATCATTGGATTTTGTTTTTGCAGAGTCTGCCGTTGCCGCCTGTTTTTCCAGTTCGCTGTAGCTGATCCATCCGTCCTTTTTACCCAGGACGATTTTAATTTTCGGTTTTACGCCGGTGATGCTGATGGCTTCGTCCATGAGCCCTGTGAATGCTTCGGCAGAAACAATAACCTCCGGAGCATAGCTTTCGAACCGGAACTGGAGTTCGCGCATGGTCATGGTGGTGGCCGTGGGAACAATCACCAGGCCGCCCTTGACGCAGGCATAGGATGCAAACCAGGTTTCCGGTACAATGGGGACCATCATGTACATGTTGTCCCCTTTGTTGACCCCATACTTTCTAAGGATATTCAGGCATTTATTTCCATTTGCAGCAAATTCTTTATAGGTGTAGCTCTTTCTTTCCCTTGTTGCAATGTCGGTCCACAGCAGGGCTTTCTGATCGCCCCTCTCTTTAAGATGAAGCCCTTCGAAGATTTCCTCAGCCCAGTTGAAGTATTCCGGAAGTGCCATGAAGTTGAGCTTTTCAAAAAAAGCTTTGGCAGCAGCTTCCTTCTGGTCATTGTCTTCCATCATGTTGAGATTCATGACGTCTTTGTAAAGATTCTTCATGCCCATAAAATAACTCCTTAATCGTCTGATTGTATGTTAACTCCAGGGCTGACTAACGGCCCGCTTCATCACTCGGATACTCTGAAACCCAGACCTGTGATCAGTTTACAGGTCCGCTCTGTTTGCATCGGATTCCAGAGAGTCAGGCGCCCGGCTGCAACGAGGAAGAAAACAATTAAGTCCCGGACGGAAATGGTGCAGACACTAAACCTAGCGAGCGCTCAGTCTATGGCTAAAAGAGGTATAGATTAATCGTGACTGATTTGTCAAAGACTTTTTTCAGTTTTTCATTGATTTTTTAAACCAGGGCTTGTCGAGCTAAAAATAGATACTTTCTGATGCACCAGATGGGGCCCGCTTCCCTGGAGCGCCGGTCCAGGGAAGCGGGGGGAGGACTAAAACCTCGGGGTTAACCGAAAAAGGCTTCTTCCGGCATTTCCATGATGGCCGGAATGTTGGTTTTCAGGGCGTCCATCTTACCCAGGGTGGCGGGAAGAACATAGGAAATAAAGTATTGGGCAGTTTTGATCTGCCCCTGGTAAAAGACCTGGTCTTTTTTCTTGGCCTTCTCAATTTTTTCAGCAGCAACGGCAGCACGCCAGAGTTCCAGCCATGCCATGCAGACATCGCCGGTGGCATCCAGGAAGGGATGGGCAATGGCAAAGGCCTGGAGCACTTTTTCCGACATGGCTGTGGTACCCATGTGCATGGCCATCTCACCGAGCCGGTTCACGGCGTTTTCCACCGCTTCCGCCATGGATTCAAGGCCCGGGATGGCCTTGGCCCTGGCCACGGTTTTCATCATTTCACCCAGAAGGTCCATGAAGGGTTTGCCCTTTTTGAGCCCGAGCTTGCGTCCCAGGAGGTCCATGGCCTGGATTCCGTTGGTGCCTTCATAAATGCTGGTGATCTTGCAGTCGCGCAGGAGCTGCTCCTGGGGGTATTCGTGGATAAAGCCGTAACCGCCGTAAATCTGGATACCCTGGGCACACACTTCAAAGGAACGGTCCGTGCAGTAGGCTTTTACAATGGGGGTCATGAGTTCGATGAGTCCCTGCCAGGTGCTTCTTTCCTCTTCGGTTTCAGCAATCCGGGCTCTGTCAAAGAGCATGCCGGTGTAGTAGAGCATGGCCCGCATGCCGTCCACATTGGCCTTCATGAAGATGAGCTGGCGTTTGACGTCAGGATGGTTGATGATGGTGACCGGCTTGGGATCGGCATCGAACATGTTCAGGAGATGGGTTCCCTGAACCCTTTCCTTTGCATAATTCACGGCATTGATGTAGGAGCAGGTCGCAAAACCGAACCCCTGCATGCCCACGCCCAGGCGGGCCTCGTTCATCATGACGAACATGGCTTTCATGCCCTTGTTCTCTTCGCCGATAAGTTCTCCGATGCAGTTGCCCTTGGACCCGAAAGCCAGGGCTGCCGTGGCGTTGCCATGGATACCCATTTTTTCTTCAAGGCCTGTGCAGACAACGTCATTGGACTCACCCAGGGTTCCGTCGTCGTTGATCCGAATTTTTGGAACCAGGAACAGGGATATGCCGCGGGTTCCTGCAGGAGCTCCTTCGATGCGTGCCAGGACCGGATGAATGATGTTTTCCGTGATATTCTGGTCACCGCCCGAGATGAAGATCTTGCTGCCGGCAATGGAAAAGGTTCCGTCTTCATTCCTTCTGGCTGTCGTGGTCAGGGCACCGACATCGGACCCGGCTTCAGGTTCGGTCAGGCACATGGTGCCGGCCCATTTCCCGGTGTACAGGTTCCTCAAGTATTTGGCCTTCTGAGCCTCGGTGCCGAATTCTTCCACGATCTTTCCAGCCCCGTGGGTGAGGCCCGGATACATCATGAAAGCGCAGTTGGCTCCGGTAAACATCTCCCCTGCGGCAATGGCCAGAACTTTGGGCATGCCCTGTCCGCCGTATTCAGGGTCATCGGTCATGGCAACCCACTCCCCTTCACAGAAGAGTTTGAAGGGCTTATGAAAAGATTCGGGAACGGTTACTGCGCCGTTTTCCAGGGTGCAGCCCTGCTCGTCTCCCTCTTTGGCGGTGGGAAGAATCTCCTTGATGGCCAGATTCCTTGCTTCGGTGACCACCATGTCTATGGTTTTTCTGTTGAATTCAGCAAAGATATCGTTTTTTGACAGGGATGCTACATCCAGCATTTCATGGAGGACAAAGTCCTGGTCCCTTCTGTCAGATATGGATTGTGCCATTAATCACGTCTCCTGTTGGTTGTTGGTATCAAAATAGAGTCTCCGCCTCGGCTGGGGGGTGAATCACCGGGGACGGCTTAGGGTCACGGGCAATGCCCTGGGTGAACATATCAAAGATCATTGACAGGCGCTGGTTCACATCGGCATCGGTTTCATCCCGGAACAGGGAGGCCCAGGATGCTGAATGGGAAATGTCGCTGAACAGAACAGCCATGGCTTCCGGGGGATAGGGCCTGAATTCGCCGGCCTGGATACCCCGGGTAAACACCTGCTCAAACAGGGTGACCATTCTGTCGTGGAGCCTGTTGATCTTCTGGTTCAGTTTCGGCACCATGACAGCGTCGATGGTGCTGCGTTCGGAAATGTAGATCCGGATGAATTCATTGTTGGTCCGGTAGAACATGGCTGTGGAAAACAGGGAATTTCTCAAAATATCAGCGGCGCTGACACCGGGTTCCCGGCTCAGGGAAAGCAGAATCTGTCCCAGCTCCTGGGCCTTTTCCATGACCAGATCGTGGTAGATCTGCTTCTTGCTGGAAAAGTATTTATAAATGGTACCCAGGGGATATTGGGAATCCTGGCTGATCTGTGCCATGGTGGTTCCGTGGAAACCCTGGGATGCAAAGATGGATAGGGCAGTGTCCAGTATCTCCTGCCGTCTTCTCTGATCATCCCGTTCTTTGCGTGACAGTTCCGTCATAAATCTCTCCATGATTATTTCATTTCTAGAATTGACATTCTAGCATCGTGGATTAAGTTGTCAAGTAGTTTTTCGCCCGACAGGGTATTTCGTTGATGGAAACCGGCCCAGGGCGGCTGCGCAAGAATATTCGGCCCTGCCTGGAAACCCACGGAGGTTCATGGACTCAACATTGATACTGGCACCGCTCCAGGGTTTTACGGATGCGGTTTTCAGAACGGTTTTTGCCCGCCATTTCAGCGGGATTGATATGGCAATGGCGCCGTTTATACCCACCATGGGCCAGGGCCGGCTCAATGCCAGCCGGATCAGGGACATCCTTCCTGAAAACAACCGCAACATTCCGGTGATTCCCCAGATCCTGGGCAATTCACCCGAAGATTTTATTCATCTTGCCAGGGTCATCGCTGACCTGGGGTATGGCACCGTGAACTGGAACCTGGGGTGTCCCCACTCCAAGGT
>JAZDGN010000118.1:0-9476 GCA_043806875.1 Pseudomonadota bacterium | reverse complement strand
GGTAGCCGTGGAGCAGCTCAGGCTTCCCAACCCACGCTCCCTGCCCTGGAAGACTGTCACCGTGAGCCTGGGTGTTGCCACGGCAGCCGAGGTCGATTCCCTGAGTCAGGAAGAGCTCATCCGCCGGGCGGACTCAGCCCTGTACACAGCCAAGGACAGGGGCCGGAACACTGTTTCCGGTTATTCCGCCTGACCGGTGCTCTCGGCACATTCTTGCATCTATTGATTCTGGTTGAACCCCACACCTTTCTTGACACTGGAATGGGGTTACTGTAAATTTGCATGAAATTTCAAGATAACGGTTCATTTACGGGAGGCTGGCAAATAGCGTTGATGACATGCTATACAAAAAAAATGGCAGAAGCTGAATCATGTCTTGATTCAATTTTTTTGGTCAGGTCATATCAGGGCAAGTGACTATGGTCGCAACACGGCACCATCTATTGAGCGTTTTTACGACAAAACTGATTTTCAATCTGAAGTCTGAAGCATCAAAAACCTATCTTAGTTACCTGTGGTGGCTTCTGGAACCCGCGCTCCTGGTGATCGTGCTGTACTGGGTATTCAGTTCTTTTTTAAGGCGGGGGACAGACAATTTTTTTGTTTTTCTGTTATGCGGGAAAATCCCTTTTCTATGGTTCTCGAGGAGCATAACCAATTCAGCCGGATCAATCCTTGCCGGGAAAGGATTGATAAGCCAGGTGGCCATCCCTAAACCGTTTTTCCCCATGCTGGTCGTTTGCCAGGATTTTGTGAAACAGACGGTGGTATTTGCATGCCTGATTTCTGGCTTGATACTGTATGGCCAGGAATATAGCTGGGTCTGGTTCAGCCTGGTATTTATTGTGGGAACCCAGTTTCTGATGATATCGGGATTTTCTTTGTTTGTGGCGGCAATTACGCCATTTCTCCCGGATTTCAGATACCTGATAGCAACCGCCATGATGATGCTTTTATTTGCTTCGGGAGTGTTCTATAGTTATGTCCAGGTGCTCTCTCCCCAGCACCAGCGCTATTTCCTGCTAAATCCGTTGGCCAACCTGTTAAACAACTACCGCCGGGTCCTGATGTACAACCAGCTCCCTGACTGGACGGCACTGGGCATCATTTCCCTGTGCTCGATCCTTCTGATTATTTTGATGACACTGTTTTACAGGCGTACAGACACTCTATATGCCCGTCTGGTGGTGCAATGACGGATAAGGCCATTGTTCTGGAGCTCAAGGAGGTCGGCTTGACCTACCGGAAACGCAAACTGTTTTTCAGGCATGCCGGCTATAGTGCTCTCAGGGATATCAGCTTTGAGGTTTTTAAAGGGGAAACCTTTGGCATTGTCGGAAGGAACGGGGCCGGGAAATCAACCTTGCTCAGGGTGCTCGCCGACATTTACAAACCTGATGCAGGGGAGGTCATCCGGCACTGCAGACATGTGCTGCTGCTGTCGTTGACAGCTGGATTTGACAGTGAACTCTCCGGAAGGGACAATGCAGTTATCGGAGGGATGCTTCTTGGTGTGTCAAAACAGCAGATTCTTTCAAAGCTGGATGAAATTATACAGTTTTCCGGGTTGGGTGAGAGCATTGATAATCCCATCAAGACGTACTCGTCAGGAATGAGGGCGCGGCTGGGGTTTTCAATCGGCATTACCATCGATGCGGATCTGCTGTTGATAGACGAGGTGCTGAGTGTGGGAGACGCGGGCTTCCGCAAAAAGGCGGAAGCCGCAATGGCGGCTCGCGTAAATTCCGAGCAGACTGTTATCCTGGTGTCCCATTCAGCGGCCCAGATCCGGAAACTCTGTGACCGTGTCGCATGGATCGAAGATGGCTGTTTACGGGCCGTCGGGGAGACGGCCATTTTAATGGATCAATTTGAAGACTACTGCAACAGAAGGAATCCATCCATAAAATGACGGATAAGCAGACCTCAATTTCTGATGTGTCTGTTGCCCTGGTTTATAACTGGTCGGGAGCCAGGAACTCTGAACTCGATATTATCCATCGGGTAAAAGCGATTCTCCTCAGCTTTGGGCATTCGGTTTCCATTGTGGATCCCATAGGAAATTTTCTTGATGAAACCGGGCATTCCCAGGGAAGGCGGATCACCCGTTTCGGCAGATTTGACCTTGTTATCAATTTTCATTACCTGAACCCGAAATTTTTCCATGGGATCTCCTATGTGGTCAATTGGAATCCCCTGGAGTATATTCTGGAAGATCCGATTACCCGGCAACCGGTTTCCAGGGACCGCCTGATCTATCTGATGGATTGTGTCCGCAGCCATGACAGGGTGCTCAGCGCCGGTTCCGAGCTTCTGGATCATTATGTCGCGTCGGTGCGCAAGGATTTGCCCTGGAAGGGAATTGAGCAGCAGACCCTGCATCTTCATACCAGTGTCGCATGTTGCGAGCCCGGTCCAACCGCCGTCGTGGTAACCCCGAAGACCTTCAAAGTATTTTATATCGGTATCAACTGGGAAAAGATGTCCCGGTCAAAGGAACGAAAGATAAGGTTCAGCGGCCTGTTTGAAATCCTTGACGGGTCGGGCCGTTTCAATTTCTATGGCATCAGGGAACAGGCTGGTATCCGGCTGTGGACCGGAATTCGGAATTATAAGGGAGAATTGCCCTTTGATGGCGGCAAAAGCATTATCCATGAGAGCCGGCGGTGCGGTGTCAGCCTGGTCCTGCATTCACGGCAGCACAGGAACAGCCAGCTGGTATCAACCCGGATTTTTCAGGCATGTGCAGCCGGCACGGTCGTCATATCGGATGATAATCCATTTATTAAACGTTATTTCAAGGATTCTGTCCTTTATTTCAACGACGGTGTCACGCCTGAAGAAACCGCAGACAATATTCTGGCCGTTGTCAGGTGGATTGAACAAAACTGGGACAAGGCCCAGGAAAAGGCCAGGCAGTCTCACGATATATTTGTCAAGACGTTTGCTCTGGAAAAGGAGGTTGCGGCCCTGTGCAGCCAGTTCATGAGGGATCGCGCCGGCAGGGAAGCATATAAAAAAGAGTTGTCGGGCCATGCAATCCGGGTGATCTACAAGAGTGTTGTTTTCAGCCATGACAGGATGGTTGAATTTTTCAATAACCTTAAGCGCCAGACCATCAGGAATGTGGATGCTGCTATTTACCTCAGGGCGGACAATCTGCCGGATGCAGGTAGGAGTGTGGATGCTATCGACTACACAGGTTCAGTATCCATTCACGGCTGCGGACCTGATAAAACTCTGGGGTCATGTATTCTGGACCAGGTTGATGGGGCAGAGTATATGCTGGTCTACAGCGACGGTTTTGACTGGCATGAAGATCACCTGCTGGAACTGATATCTGCCTGCCGGAAAAATGGCAGTCCCGCATCCCAGGCACCGTTCTTTTGCTGGTACCGGGACCTTGAGACCGGTTTGGACACAACACAATTCTTCACCATGGGTGCCAGGGGCACCTTCCGTTACCTGGACACTGCCATGATCCAGAGGATGGATTTTCAACAGTTTCCATTGGGGAATATTGTGTTTGAGACCCGGCTGGTAACATCATCGGCAGAACTTGAAGAAAAACTTCCATTGTTTGATCTGGCGTCGATTGCTGTTATTTTATCCCATGCCTGTGATGGCGGTGCATGTCCTCCGGCCAGATCCCCGGTAATCAGCAGTGCTTACCTGAAGGGTAACCCGGGTGACCCTGGCGATGCTTACGATGAATACAAAAAACTTGGTGAATCAGGGTATCACCTCAGGCAAAAGGAACTGAATCTGCTTCTGGCTCTTGGCAGGTACAGCCAGTCCCTGTCATACAACCTGATCGATGCGCCCAACCCCCGGGAGATGCCCCCGCCGTCCGTAGATCTGCCAAGCCAGGAGTTCACTGTCCATGGCTATCAGGACATCAGCATCGTTTTCTCCCTTCGGACTTATCTGGCACATATTTTCAGAAATATGCCTTTGATAGTGAAAGCCGTTGATGCAGCTCACCGAGTGTTCAGCCGTTTGTTGAGGATATAGGGAACAGGCATTGTCGGTCTTTTTAAAAAATGCATATTTCTGTATTGGATCAGGGTAAAGAGATATGGAAAATTGAAGGAATCCTCATGAACACATTTATTTTGCACTCCAGGGACAACCGGCCCTATGAAATCAAGCTTCCATCCCCCAAGGACGGGCTCAGAAGCAGTTACCTTTTCGCTTTTGCAAAAAGCGGGAGCACATTGCTTGACAACATGATCAGCACCTATTGCCAGAGAATCGGCGTACCTTGCTTTTCACTGTTTAACCAGGCATTTGGTCAGGGGATCGTCACTGCGGACGTTGGTGGGGATGCCCTTGTCTGTTTCAAGCCCCGGGGATATGTTTATACGGGGTTCAGGCATTATCCCGGATTTGATCTGCCCCTGGCCGGTCTGACAAGCGTGCTTCTGGTGAGAGATCCCAGGGATATGCTGGTGTCCCTCTACTATTCAGTTGCAAAGAGCCATGTTATTCCAGACGGCAACAAGTTGCTGCAGGAGAGAAGGAAGCAGGCCCTGACAGACACCATTGATGAGTTCGTCATCAAGCGGGCCCAGCGGTATATGAAGCAGTACCGGATCTATAAAGAAAAACTGCCTGCCTCGGCAAAGGTATACCGATATGAAGACGTGGTTTTTGATAAAATCAACTGGATGGATGACCTTGTCCGGACTCTGGAGCTGGAGCTGGACCGGACCATTATGAAAGAGGTGGTTGAACAGTTTGATATAGTTCCGGATGTGGAAGATGAGACCAGACATATCCGCCAGGTGCTCCCGGGAAACCACAGGAAGAAACTGATGCCCGGGACCATCGTTGCCCTGGATGAGTGTCTCCATTATTTCCTCAAAGAGTATGGATACCTGTGATACTGCGCTCTCCGGAAGACGGACCCGATAAGATGACTGGTCTGATGGACAGTGCAGGCTGCCATCAGGCCGGCAGTTCCGTTGATATATCCGTGGTGACGCCGTCCTTTAACCAGGGACAGTTCATCGAACAGACCATCCGGAGCGTGCTGGGACAGGAGGGCGTCAATCTGCAGTATATCGTTGTCGATGCCCTTTCCTCAGACAGGACGCCTGAAGTACTGACCCGGTATGAACATTTGATAGATGTATTGATCGCTGAAAAAGATTCGGGTCAGGCAGATGCGCTCTGCAAGGGATTTTCCCATGCTCGGGGCAAGTTCTGCTGCTTTGTCAACAGTGATGATGTGCTGTTTCCGGGAGCCTTGGCAAGGGCTGTGGATTACCTGAAGAACAATCCAGGGGTCGACGCTGTCTACAGCCACAGGGTGTTTATTGATGAACACGGCAGGCTGCTGAAATTCTGGATACTGCCCGGGCATTCAGATTACTTCATGAGCCGGTGGGACTATATCCCCCAGGAGAGCTGTGTCTGGCGGACAGATACCATGATATCCATCGGAGGAATCGACCCGTCATATCACTTTGCCATGGATTATGATTTTTTCGTTCGCATGATGAACAGGGGCACAATGGTCCGATTGAATACCTTTCTGGCGGCATTCAGGGTTCATGGACGGTCAAAAACCAGTTGTCTGCTAAGCACCACAGGACTCAGGGAGATGAACCTGGTCCGGGAAAAATACGGCATACGGCTGACAGCGTCGGACAGACTGGCATCCGCCATGCTGTATGCCGGGATCGAATCTGCATCCTGGTTTTACCAGCGGGTGTTGGCCAGGGGAAAACCGGGCTTTCTGGAACTGAAGCTTCTCCAGTCATCGAGGTCTGATCAGAAATGATTAAAGTATGTATTGTCACCCCATCGTTCAACAAGGCAGCTTATCTGGAGCAGGCCGTCAGGAGTGTCATGGGGCAGAGAACCGGTTCTTACCGGCTTGAGTACAATATCCTCGATGCCATGAGCACGGATGGTTCCATTGCCCTGCTGCACCGGCTGAAACAGGAGTTCCCGGATATTAATCTGACGGTCAAGCATGACAGGGGGCAGGGCGATGCCATTAACAAGAGTTTCATCGAAACAGATGCCGATATACTGGGGTGGATTAATGCGGATGATCTCCTGCTGCCGGGCGCAGTAACGCGTATTCTTGAGGTTTTTCAGAAAACCGGGGCAGACGTCGTTTACGGTGGGGGCATGTTCATCGACAAGCACAACAAGGTTATCGGTGTCTATCCTGTGTCTGCCTTTTCAAAAGAGTTCCTTTGTTCCCATTGTTTTCTGTCCCAGCCCTCTGTTTTTTTCACCAGGAAAATCTACCTTGACGCCGGTGGACTCAATAAAAAACTGATGTATTGCCTGGACTATAACCTCTGGATAAGAATGGCCAAAATCCATGCCAGGTTTGTTTATATTCCCGATATGTTATCAGCGACACGGCTCCACAGAAACACCAAGACACGCAGCGGCAGAATGCTCTTTGTTGATGAAATATTGTCTATGCTGAACAGGGAGTTTGGCCAAATCCCGGAAGAATGGCTCCTGTATCGACGTTATCGGCAGAAGATAGAAAGAAAAAGTCTCAGGAAAAGCGTTCTGTGGTTTGTTCATGCATGGCTTTGTTCAGTGGCAGGGCAGCCCCGCCTGTTTTTCAGGCTGACCGCCTGGGCCCTGAAGATAGGTTTTCTTTTCGGCGTATCCCGTTTCCGTCAATACCGGGTCAGCCGGATGTCTTGGGACCAAAAGCTAAAAGGGTTTTGATGCAGCTTAACGAATCTATGTACATTACCGTTTTTCTGCCTGCCGCTGTTGGTATTTATTTTGCCCTTGGCAGGTGGTGGTGCCGGACAGCCGCCCACTGGTGGCTGGTGCTGATTTCCCTTGGTTTTTACGCAAGATCACCCTATGGGTTCATGACATTTTTTTCAGGTTCCCTGCTGGTCAATTACGCCTTTGGCCGGGTTTTGCAACACACAAGGACCCGTGTTGGGACAGGACAATCGTTCAGTGCAGGTCCGCAATTGATACTGGTTCTTGGGCTGGGGTTCAATCTGGGACTGGATTGTTTTTTCAATACGGACTATCATGCCAATGAAGTCGGTGCCAGAATACGAACGGAAAACCTGGCCCGGGAATTGGCAGAGCTCCTGGGAAGCGGTACGGAAAGGGAAATGAGTTACGAGGATGCCATCAGAATAGTAAGGCAAAAGGAGAATGACTATTTACATGACCGAGAAAAGTCCCAACAGGTTGGCCGTTGAATTTCCATGGTGTTTCGGAGACATTCAAACCATAAGGATAACCCTGCTTGACCCGGCGATGGCAGGCTCTGCTGGGCATTTTATCCGGCTGGACGTTTATCCGCTATTTTCTCCCAGCCATCCTGAACGGCACATGGCATATTTCGACCTGAACCTGGGACAGGTCAAAGAGAACAATCTGACCCTTTCCCTGGAAAAGGGCCGGCTGAGTTTCGTCTCAGATAAGGGACTGATAGATGTACCGGCTGTATGGGAGGGCAGCATCCCTTTTTCCGGGTACTGCCGTATGACGCTCTCTCTTTGGAGTATCACAAACGGGAATGCTGAACAGATTGAAACCCGGTCTTCATCTCCACTGTTACTTAAAGGCACAGGCGGTCAACCCCTGGAATGGCTCCAGGTGGCTGTAACGGATAAATGCAATCTGCGGTGCCCCATGTGCTCCCGGCAGAGGGGCCTGGACTGCTCTGAGGCTGATGTTTCAGATGATGTCCTTAACCCGCTCCTTGATGCAGCACCGGGGATAATTTTTTTGGGCCTGCAGGGACTCGGGGAGCCTCTCATGCACAGCGATCTGCCAGGGCTTGTCAAGGCATTCCGCAAGCGCATGCCGCCTCTTGGGCGTATCGGCATAACCACCAATGGAACGCTGCTCAACAGATCCTACGCCCAGCGGCTTGTGGACGCCGGTGTGAACACCTTTACCTTTTCCGTGGACGGTGCTTCCAAAAAAGTATACGAGGCCTTGCGGACTGGGGCCCGCTTCGAGCAGGTCATGGCCAATATACGCAGCACGGTTGATTGTGCGAGAGAGAGCGGCCGCAAGGATGTCTGGGTATGTTCCAATTTTACAATGGGGATGGAGAATCTTTCCCAAGTAGCCGATTTTGCAAAACTCGGTGTTTCCCTTGGGCTGGACGCAGTGCACTTTTTCCATGGCCGGGAATATCCGGACATGCGGCTGACCAGACTTGACGACGCGCTGCTCGCCCGGGTTACCAGGGAGGCATTGGACATGGGTGAAGCTGCGGGCATGGTGATTCATTTTGCCCACTCCAAAGCATCAAGCTCGCCGCGATGTCCCTTCATGACCAATGCCTACATGTGGATTACAGGCGAAGTAACTCCTTGCCAACGTATGGAACCGCCGGGGAAACCTTGGCCGACAAGGATTCTCGGCAATGTGAAGGACAAACCCCTCATGGAAATCTGGAACCAGGAGGAAAGCCGGGAATTCCGCCGCGGTGTTCTTGGCGGCAACTATCCCAGTGAATGCCGTGGCTGCACTTTTTGCGACAGTGTGGTCTGCTGATTTTAAGCCACAGAGGGACAGAAAAAATGATTGTATGGCTTGCCTCCTACCCAAGGTCAGGGAATACCCTTTTAAGGACAATACTTCACCAGCATTTCGGACTGGACTCTTTTTCAAGAGAACAAGGCAATTCTGAACCTCCCGGATTCACAAAAGTAACCAGGGAGGCATGCGGTCACAAGGACATTTCCTGTGACTGGGACTTATTTTATCAACAGGCAGATCAGTCAAGTTCCATGACCCTGATAAAAACACATCGCCCGCCCATTGATCGGAATAAAGCCATTTACATCTTAAGGGATGGTCGCAGCGCCTATGCAAGTTATGCCAAGTACCATACCTCTTTTATCAAGGACAAAACACAAAGCCTGCTTGGACTGATTCTTGGTTTGGATTTTTATGGCGGATGGTCTGAGAATTATCGAGTTTGGACAATGGCACAGAATCCTCTTCTCATTCTGAGATATGAAAATCTCACTGCCCCTGACCAGGCAACCATAACCGCAATTGCAGATTTCCTGGACTTGCCGGAACCAGAAGGTAACTGGAAGAACCCTTTTGCTGAACTGCAGAAGGAAAGCCCTGATTTTTTTCGAAAAGGTTGCAGCTTCTGGGAGAAAACGGATGATTGGAGTGAATTTATTGATTCCGTTTTCTTTTTTTTTCATGGGGAACTGATGTGTGAATTGGGCTATGTGAATGAAACCGAGTTTGATCAAGCTCAAAGAAGACTCTCGCCGGATTTAAAAATATTATTTAATATCATTAGGCAATTAATCCGCGATTTTAATAACTGCAACAAAGTCTGCCTGGATCGTCAAGCTGTAATTGACGGGCTAAAACAGATATGTGATGAAAGGCTGGCCCTGATTAAAAGCCTTCACGATGAAGCTGAAAAGAGAATGGCGATCATACGCATCATGAAAGGGTAACTCCAAAACCATGGCCGTCTCCGG
>JAZDGN010000117.1:0-6450 GCA_043806875.1 Pseudomonadota bacterium | reverse complement strand
ATGGCGGAAGTGCATGGGAATCGAACCCACCCGGGACGGTATCAGCGCCCCACATCGGATTTGAAGTCCGAGGGCCCCACCAGTGAGCCGCGCACTTCCATTCCATTTTTATATGGAACTTACAAAGGAAGTTTAGTATATAGAAGTTTCTTTATTTGTCAATGCTAAATAGTTCCAATGCCGAAAGGATGAAAGAGCAGCAAAATGATTAATACGGATCGGATGAGACAGCGTTTTACACTGTTGGCGGAAACAGATTCCATTTCAAGGGAAGAGGGGAAGATCGCTTCCATGCTGGCGGAAATTCTGGATTCTATGGGCGCCGAGGTTGTATTCGACAATGCCGGAGAAAAGGTCGGCGGACAATGCGGTAACCTTATTGCACGGTTTAAGGGTACTGTTGATGCGGCTCCTATCTTTCTGTCAGGGCACATGGATACAGTGGAACCGGGCAGGGGGGTTAAAGTCATCTTTGAGGACGGCATTTTCAAGAGCGACGGAACCACCATCCTGGGCGGAGATGATAAATCAGCCCTGGCCATTATCCTTGAGGTAATGGAGACGCTGATTGAAAATGATATCCCCCGGGGACCGGTGGAGATTGTCTTTACCATATGTGAAGAGATCGGGCTCATGGGAGCCAAGCACATCGATCTGTCCCTGATACGGTCAAAAATTGGTTATATACTGGATTCCACGGATTTGGACGGGATTGTTACCCGGGCTCCGGCAGCCAATAAGATCTCCATAAGGGTCCACGGCAAGGACGCCCATGCAGGGGCATCCCCGGAAAACGGTATCAATGCCATTGCCGTTGCATCAAAGGCCATTGCCGGGATCCGGCTGGGGCGGATTGATTTCGAAACTACATGCAATCTCGGGATGATCAAGGGCGGCAAAGCCACCAATATCGTTCCGGATCTGGTCATGATCGAGGGAGAGGCTCGAAGCCATGACGACACCAAACTTGAGACTATAACAAACACCATTGTCAACGCCTTTTACGGGGCTGCCGATTCATTCAGGATCGGAGACGACCCTCTTCCGCGGGTTGACATCGATGTTGAAGATGATTTTCCCTCAACCCATATCCCTGATGATCACCCGGTTGTCAGACTTGCCCAGAAAGCGGCCTCGTCTCTGGGCAGATCCATGGGTGTCAAAACCATCGGCGGAGGTGCTGACGCCAATATCTTCTTTGGCAAAGGCATCGTGGCCGGAGTCCTGGGAACCGGGATGACGGATGTGCATACGGTCAGGGAATCCATTAGCCTCAAGGACATGGAAGATATAGCCCGGCTTGTTCTCGAAATCGTCAGAATCCATGCCCAGGGAGCAACCTTCAGACCATGATCGCATATGTTGATATGTTTTCAGGCATCAGCGGAGATATGACCCTGGGAGCCCTGGTAGATCTTGGCGTTCCCGTGGCATGGCTCAAGGAGAAGCTTTCAGCCATGCCTCTGAAGGGTTTTGACATCCGGAGCGAATTGGTCTGGAGAAACGGGATCCGGGCGGTCAATCTGTTTGTGGACCAGGATCCCCATGTCCATGCCCGCAACTGGTCCGCCATCCGCGATTTTCTGACCGGGGCTGAACTACCGGACAGGGTCAGACAACTCAGCCTGTCTGCCTTTGAATCCATTGCCAGGGCAGAATCCCGGATTCACGGCTGTGACATGGATCACGTTCATTTCCATGAGGTAGGAGGTATTGATGCCCTGGTCGACATTGTGGGCTCCCTTTTAGGGTTCGATTACCTGGGCATCACCCAGGTATATGCGTCCAGGGTTCCCCTGGGCAGCGGAACCGTCGAGTGCTGTCACGGGAGTCTGCCGGTGCCGGTTCCAGCAACTCTGGCCCTGCTCAAGGGGGTTCCGGTTATTCATTCGGGGATGGAGGGGGAGCTTGTAACTCCTACTGGGGCTGCCATCATTACTACCTTGTCAAAAGAGTTCGGTCCCATGCCTGATATGGTTATCGGGAGTGTGGGATACGGTTCGGGCAAGCGTTCGAGCAAATCATCCCTGCCTAACCTGCTGCGGATAATAACCGGTGATGTCCCCGGGGAAACGGGTGCGTTGAGGCGGGAAGAGGTCATGGTGGTCGAGACCTCCATTGATGACATGAATCCTGAAATTTTTGGATATCTGATGGAAAAGCTTCTGGCAGCCGGAGCCCTGGATGTTTGTCATATACCTGTACAGATGAAGAAAAACAGGCCAGGCACCCGGCTGGAAATCCTGTGTTTTCCAGGAAAACTCCAGGATGTCATTAACCTGGTCCTGTCACAGAGCACCAGCACAGGGGTCCGGTACAGGAGTGAGTTCCGTACTTCCCTTGACCGGGTGGAAGTGACGGTGGAGACACGATTCGGATTTCTGAGAGCCAAACAGGTAACAGGCCCGGACAGGGTTTTACGGGTGATCCCCGAGTATGAGGTGTGCCGTCAGGTGGCCGATGAGCGCAAGATTCCCATAAAGGATGTATACTCGCAACTATACCTTGACATGAACCGGAGCAGATTATAGAAATCAGGTTTAATACATGGGGGATCCGTGAGGCTGCCGGGAGATTACCTGGTAAATACCTTGAGCGGCTTCTTCTGTCAGGATAAAGAGTATTATTGCTGAAGAATAACTTAAGTGAGACCATAGCTGGGGAGATGCAAGACAATGGGTGATGCCACAGAAAAGGACAAAGCTTTAAAAGCTGCCATGACTCAGATTGAACGGCAGTTTGGAAAAGGATCCATCATGAAACTGGGGGGGAGGGAGGTCCAGGCTGTGCCCGTGATCAAATCCGGATCCCTAGCCCTGGACAAGGCCCTTGGTGTCGGTGGATATCCCAAGGGCAGGGTTACGGAGATTTACGGTCCGGAATCTTCGGGTAAAACTACCCTGGCCCTCCATGCCGTGGCAGAATCCCAGAAACAGGGCGGTATCGCAGCCTTTATCGACGCTGAACATGCACTGGATGTGGCCTACGCCAAGAAGCTTGGTGTAAACTGTGACGAACTGCTGGTTTCCCAGCCGGACACCGGTGAACAGGCTTTGGAAATCGTGGACATGTTGGTCAGGAGCGGTGCGGTGGATATCATCGTTATTGACTCCGTTGCCGCGCTGGTACCCAGGGCCGAGATCGAAGGCGATATGGGGGATTCCCATATGGGCCTCCAGGCACGGCTCATGTCCCAGGCGCTTCGGAAGCTGACAGCTACCATAGGCAAGACCCATACAACCGTAATTTTCATCAACCAGATCCGCATGAAAATCGGTGTGGTTTACGGTAACCCCGAGACCACCACCGGTGGTAACGCCTTGAAATTCTATGCCACTATCCGGCTTGAGATCCGCAAGGCGACTTCCATTAAGGAAGGCCAGGATACGGTCGGCAACAAAACCACGGTCAAGATTGTCAAAAACAAGCTGGCACCCCCATTCAAGACCGTAACTTTCGACATTTACTACGGTGAGGGGATTTCCCGGGTCAGTGATCTCCTGGACATGGGCGTTGAGCTTGAAGTTATTGAAAAAAGCGGGTCCTGGTACTCCTACGAAGGGGAACGGATAGGCCAGGGACGGCAGAACGTAAAAACCTTTTTTGAGGCCAATCCCGACATGTTTGACCGGATCCAGGCCAAGGTCAGGGAAAAGCTCGGACTTGATTTTGCAGTTACAGGTGAGACTGCCAAGTCAGAGGGGAAATAGGCAGCCAGCCGTTTGGCAGGCAGTTAACATCAGACCATTGTGTGCCCAATCGTTTTAGGAGTTCGCCATGACAGGGAATGAAGCGCGCAGAGTTTTTATCGATTACTTTAAAAAACATAACCACCAGCTCGTCAGGAGTTCCTCCCTGGTTCCCCAGGACGATCCGACCCTCCTGTTTACAAATGCCGGGATGGTCCAGTTCAAACGGGTATTCACAGGCGATGAAAAGCGGGACTACACCCAGGCTGTGACTGCCCAGAAATGCGTCCGGGCCGGAGGCAAGCACAATGATCTTGAGAATGTCGGGTATACAGCCCGTCACCATACCTTTTTTGAGATGCTGGGTAATTTTTCCTTTGGAGACTATTTCAAGGAAAAGGCCATTGCCTTTGCCTGGGACCTGTTGACCAACGGCTATGGTTTTGACAAGGATAAACTGTGGGTCTCGGTTTACCTGGATGATGACGAAGCCTACAACCTGTGGCGGGACAAGGTCGGGGTTCCTGAAGAAAGGATTGTTCGCCTGGGCGAAAAGGACAATTTCTGGTCCATGGGTGATACAGGGCCCTGCGGACCATGCAGTGAGATCCACATCGACCGGGGTCTGAAATTTGGCTGCGGCAGCCCGGACTGTGCTGTGGGCTGCGACTGCGACCGGTTCCTGGAGCTGTGGAATCTAGTATTCATGCAGTTTGAAAAAGACGCCAGCGGCACCATGACCCCGCTGCCAAAGCCTAGCATTGATACCGGCCTTGGCCTGGAACGTGTGATTTCCGTTCTCCAGGGTGTGCCAACCAATTATGATACTGACCTGTTCATGCCCATCATGGACCGGGTAGAAGCCCTGTCCGGACTCAGGAGAAAAGATTCCAGGGAGTATGACGTGGCCATGAAGGTCATCGCAGACCATAGCAGGGCAGCAGCGTTCCTGATCTGTGACGGCGTGCTCCCATCCAATGAGGGACGTGGCTATGTTCTTCGCCGGATCATGCGCCGGGCGATCCGCTATGGCCGCAACCTCGGCCTGGACAAGCCGTTCCTGCACGAGACCGTCCAGAAGGTTTTTGACATCATGGAATCCGCCTATCCGGAACTGAAAAAGTCAGCGGCCTTTATTCTCAATGTTGTGAAAAATGAAGAAGCCAAGTTTTCCGAAACCCTGGACGTGGGTCTGAGGTTGCTCAAGGAGACCATTGATGACACCCAGAAACAGGACCGGAAAAGTATTTCCGGAGATCTCATCTTCAAGCTGTATGACACTTTCGGTTTTCCCGTGGATATTATAACCGACGTGCTCAAGGGCATGGACATCAGTCTGGATATGGACGGTTATCACAAGGCCATGGATGAGCAAAAGGCCAGGTCAAAGAGCTTAAAATCCTTTGCCGGTGTGGGAGACGCCTATAAGAGTCTCACATCCAGGGGTGTTAAAACCGTGTTTACCGGCTATGATGAATTGGAAACCCTGTCCCAGGTTTTCCTCATTGTCAAGGACAGCCAGGAAGTACCCAGTGCCGGGGCAGGGGACGAGGTCGAGATCGTGACAGAACGGACACCCTTTTATGCCGAGTCCGGCGGACAGGCCGGTGATGCCGGAATAATTCAGGGCAAGGGGTTTCGGGTCAGGATAAACGCAACCCTGTCAGACCCGACCGGACTCAAGATTCACCGGGGCGTGGTGGAGGACGGGACCATCAACAAGATGGACAGCGCAGCACTCATGGTGGATAAGGCAAGAAGGGCCAGCACAGCCCTGAACCATTCGGCCACCCATATTCTACATTCTGCGCTCCGCAAGGTCCTGGGAGACCATGTCAAGCAGTCCGGCTCTCTGGTTACCTGCGACAGGCTGCGGTTTGACTTTACCCATTTTTCCGCCATCTCCAGGGAAGAGATCCAGGACGTTGAAACCGAGGTCAACGCCAGGATCCGTGACAATGCCCTGGTGGGAACCTGTGAGATGGCCATGGACGAGGCTGTCAAATCAGGTGCAACCGCCCTGTTTGAAGAAAAATACGGTGACAGGGTCCGGGTCGTTTCCATGGGAGACTTCAGCAAAGAATTGTGCGGTGGAACACACACACAGCGTTCCGGTGATATCGGGCTGTTTGTCATTGTGTCAGAGGGCGGCATCGCGTCAGGAGTACGACGTATTGAAGCCCTGACCGGGGAAAAGGCTGTTGCCTATTTCCACCAGTCCATGGCGGTTCTCCAGGAAACAGCCGATGTGCTGAAATCCTCCAGGGAAGATGTGGCCGGAAGGATCAAGGCACTCCAGGCCGAGAAAAAGTCCCTTGAAAAGGAACTGGAGAGCATCAAGGCAAAGATCGCATCCAAATCCGTGGACGCCATGGATGATGCCATCCGGATCGTGGAAGGTGTGAAAATTGTGTCCAAAAAGGTACAGATAGACAACCCGTCCCAACTCCGTGACCTGGCCGATAAATTCAAGGCAAGAATCGGTTCGGGCGTGGTGCTCCTGGGTGCCGAATCTGGTGGTAAGGTTCTGCTGACAGCCGTTGTTACACCGGATCTGACCCACAGGTTCCATGCAGGTACCATTGTCAAGACTGCCGCAGCAATTGTGGGCGGTGGCGGCGGCGGGAGGCCTGATATGGCCCAGGCCGGCGGGACAAAACCTGAACATCTGGACCAGGCCCTTGAATCGGTTTTCCAGGCTTGATGCCTGACCATTTATGATTGCCTATTTTTTAAGACGTCTTTTGCTGGTGATCCCCAC
>JAZDGN010000116.1:0-83154 GCA_043806875.1 Pseudomonadota bacterium | reverse complement strand
AAAACAGCGCTACCGCATGCCGGAATTCGATACAAGGTTCATAGACTCGTCCATCGGCGCCCTTGCCCTGGTCCGGGGTGAGGTGGTGAAAATGGCCGAGTTTACCCGGGAGAGTTTCCAGAAGCTCTGCCAGTGCCTTTCCCGGCGTGACGACGATGCCTTTGGGGAGCGTGACGCCATTGAGGAACACATGGATGCCATGCAGAAGTCCATCATCACTTACCTGACCACCATTTTCCAGGGTGAGGTCAACGAGTCAGAAGCCATCGAGGTGTCTGAGATGATGCGTATCACCAATAACCTGGAGCGCATCGGGGATTCCATGGAGAACGTATCCAAGCTTCTGGAGAGGATTTACGACAACAATATCAGCCTCAGCGAGGGGGCCATCCAGGATCTGACGGCCATTTCCAAAGAGGTTGAAACTTTTCTGACCCTTGTCATCCGGGAGATGCGGGCTGCATCCCCGGGATTCATGACACGGGCTGCTGCCCAGGAAGACCTGGTGGACCAGATGCGGGAAAAAATGCGATATGATCATATCGAACGCCTACGGTGCGGGAACTGTTCCGTGGATGCCGGGGTTCTGTTCATCTCCCTGCTGTCCAGGTTTGAAAAAATGGGAGATTACTGCTTTAATATTGCAACGGGTGTCAGCCGGATAAAATAACTGGATTAAATACCATGATTGTTTTTGATCTAGAATGCTTCAACGGTCACGCCTTTGAGGGGTGGTTCGACGACGGTGAGACCTTTCACCGCCAGCAGGAAGAGGGAATGGTGTCCTGCCCGGTATGCCATTCCACAGCAGTTGTTCAAAAGCTTTCCCCTGTTGCTGTCAGGACCTCAGCCAATGCCGCTACCCAGACCGGACTTAGTCCTGAAGCCCTCATGAAACTGGGCGCCAGGCTTGCGGAGTTTGTTGAGACCAATTTTGAGAACGTGGGTGCCGACTTTGCAAAAGAAGCGCTCAGGATGCACTACGGTGTAACAGAATCAAAGAATATCCGGGGCGTTACAACCCATGAGGAAGACAGGATCCTCTCCGAAGAGGGGGTTGCGGTATTCAAACTGCCCGTGGGTGCAAAGCCCGGTGAAGATCTCAATTGACCCGGGGCAGGAAATCTTCCTTGACATTGTCCCTAAATTGAACATGTTATACTGGAACATCACCCTGGTCAGGCCGGGTGGTGAAACGGTTTTTTCCACAATTGGCAAAAAGGCCTGCTGGTTCAGGGTGCCGAAAGGAGGACTATGCTGACACGAGCCATCATGATCGTTCTGATACTGCCCGGGTTACTGTTCGGGTGCAGCAGCAATCTGGGCCTCAAGGTCAGGTTTGAGCAGATCAACGGTCTTGCCAAGGGGGATGCCGTTATCTTTGAGCAGATTGCCATCGGCCAGGTAAAGCAGATCACCTACGAGGCCCCGGGAACATTTCTGGTCTCCATCGACCTTGATAAGGAATTTATTCCTGCCGCAACAGAGTTTTCCCATTTTTCCATTAGTCCTTCCCCACTGGATCCTGCCCGGAAAGCAATTGTCATGACCAACGAAAAAAAGGGGGGTACCCCCCTGGCCCGCGGTTCTGTGGTCGAGGGTGAAGAGCCGGCACCCCCGGTTGATTTTAAACCCCTCATGGACCAGATCAAAAAAGGGTTTGATTCTTTCATGGATGACCTGGCAGGGATTCCTGAATCCCAGCAGTACAAAGCCTTTGAAAACAAGCTTGATGAACTTGCAAAGGATATGCAGACCTCCGGCAAGGCGGTTCAGGATGAAATAAGGGACACTATTATCCCGAAAATGAAAAAGGAACTGGAAAAGCTGCGAAAGACCCTGGAGAGCCTGGGCAGGGAGAATGAGGTCAAACCCCTGGAAAAGAAGCTGGAGGCCATCCGGGAGATCTGAGGAAGTGTCGTCTACCGTTTTGCGGCAAACCGGTTCAGTGCCCGGTGAATGCTTTTCCTGAACATGACCAGGTCCACGGGTTTGTCGAGAAAGTCCGAGGCCCCTGCCCGGAAAGCGCCCAGGGTGTCTTCCTTGCTGTAGTGCTTTGCGGTGACGATCACTTCGGTGAGGGGGCTGATCTCCTTGATTTTTCTGGTCAGGACAGTCCCGCTGGTCCCGGGCATCTCCAGTTCAATGATGGCCACTGGAAAGGGGTTGCCGGAAAATTCAGCAAGGGCAGACTCCGATGTGGCGCATCCCGTGGGTTCAAATTCCTCCATGATCAGTTCTGATTTAAATGCTTCCACGATCTCGGTATCATAATCCACGACCAGTACCCTGCGATCATGCAGGGTAAGAACCTGGTGAATGGCGTCGATAACCCTGGGATCAAAGGTGATTCCTCTGCCCTTGGCCAGTTCATCCATGGCTTTCTGCCTGGGCAGGCTGGGACGGTAAGGCCTGTGGCTGGTCATGGCGTCAAAGATATCCGCAACGGCGATGATCCTGGTCCAGAAGTGTATCCTGTCTTCCTGCAGGCCCTGGGGATAGCCGGAGCCGTCCAGGCGTTCATGGTGCTGGTGCACCACATCAGCCACGGGCCAGGGAAAGGGGATGCGTTTCAGGGTTTCGTGGGCTGTGGTAGGGTGCTCCCGGATAAACCCCCATTCATGGGTGGACAGTTTTCCGGGTTTATTGAGAATGGCCGCCGGAATAATGGCCTTGCCGATGTCGTGGAGCAGGGCGCACACATGAAGCCCTTCCAGGTCGTTTTCGTCAAGGCCCAGCTGTTTTCCCGTGCGCACTGCCAGCTCTGCCACGTGCTTTGAATGGCCGGCCGTATAGGGGTCCCGGCTTTCAACCAGTTCGCTCAGGGCTGCGGTGATGCCTTTGAAACTGTCGGCCAGGGCCTGTCCAAGGCGCAGGGATTCCTTTTCGTTTTTCCGGGAGGCCGTAACATCGCTGATAACTTCCACGGTATGGGTGATGTTGCCCTGGGCATCTTTTATGGGGGAGGCCGAGAAGCTTAGAATCCGGTCAAGGTGGGGTTCGTTTTCCTCAGCCTGGCAGTAGAGGCCCCGGGCCTGGGCTTTAAGGTGCGGGCAGAATGCAGGCGGAGCATCGGTTCCATGGAGCAGTCTGTGGCATTTCATGCCGATGAGCTGGCGGATATCGATTTCAAGGAGGCGTGCCGCAGCCAGGTTGGCCCTGAGGATCCTGAAATCAGGACTGATGAGAAGTACCACATCGTCCAGGGCGTCAAAGGATTTTCTCCACTCTTCCGAGGCCATGCTCAAGGCTCTGAGCAGGGCTTCCCGCTCACTGATATCCCGGACCATACACAGGATTTTGTCCTGGCCGTCCAGGGTCATGTGCTGGGCCACAATCTCCACAGGCAGCATTTTCCCGTTCTGGTTCTGGCACAGGTTCCATGATACAATGCCGCCCCGGTTCTCCTTGAAGCGCAGAAAGCTTTTCCGGGCCTCCTCCTGGAACTCCCTGGGCTGGATTTCCCAGATCTTCCTGGATTGCAGCTGGGTTATGGAGAGTCCTGATTGCCGTTCAAATTCCCGATTGGCCTCCAGAATGGTCCCGTCTTCATAGTTTACAACAAGGATTCCCTCCCTGGCCAGTTCATAAAAGGAGCGGTATTTCAGCTCTGAAGCTTCCAGAGACCTTTTTGTGATCCTGGCATCGGTAACATCCATGAAGTGGCCGAGCGTTGCTGTTTCACCCTCGAAACGGATGGAGGAGACGCTCTCCAGGATATGCCTTGTGATTCCCCGGTTATCCTTGATGGTGTATTCGTAGGGTGCCGTGAGCCTGCCCTTGAGCATCATGACGGCCTTGGTCCGCACATCCTCCCGGTCCCCGGGGCTGACAATGTCCAGTGGGTTGACTGTCATCAGCTCGCTGGCGCTGTGGCCGCTGATGTCTTCAAATCTCGGGTTGACATAGGAGAAGGTTCCCCTTGTGACGATGTAGATCCCGATGGGTGAGTTGGTGAACATGGTCCGAATCTGTGCTTCCGAGTATTCCATGATCTCTCCGGGATTGTTTGTCATGTGCGTCCAAAGGCTTTTTGAGACAGGACAGCCTGGAACCCTCTTGCGTCTTCTGAAGCCAATGGTGTGCCAGATCCTGTAAAAACAGGTGTTTTTAATTCCGTATCCTTAATAGTATATAAGATTATCAAAGACAAGGGAAAAGACCTGATCCGCAGTATTGTATTTTGGTTCAAGTTGAGGTTGACAATCTGCCACAATGTAGTAACTTAGAAGTCAACCCCCAGGCGGACCCGGACCAAGCGGGCAAGTAACTTTTTGGTCGAAGTTATTTAAAAGTCGGAAGGTGATACCGGAAAACACAGGTTTTATCAAGGAGGGACCTATGTGGGAATATACAGATAAAGTAAAAGATCATTTCATGCATCCCAGGAATGTGGGGGCAATGGAGAATCCTGATGCGGTAGGGGAAACAGGTTCCCTGTCCTGCGGTGATGCCCTGAGGCTGTTTCTGAAAATCAACAAGAGAGGACGGATCACCGATGCGTCTTTCATGACATTCGGATGCGCCAGTGCTGTGGCATCATCATCCGCCCTTACCGAGATGATCAAGGGGCTCACCCTTGACGATGCAGCTAAAATAACCAATGAAGATATTGCCGACTACCTGGACGGACTTCCCAAGGAGAAGATGCACTGTTCCGTCATGGGCAAGGAGGCGCTCCAGAAGGCCATAGCCAATTACCGGGGGATTCAGATCATGGAAAAGCCCGGCAACGTTGTCTGTGAATGCTTTGGCGTTACGGACATGGAGATCATCAACGCCGTAAAGGAAAATCACCTTGCTTCCGCTGAAGATGTGACCTGCTATCTCAAGGCCGGCGGCGGCTGCGGAAAGTGCGTTGACAGGATAACTGAAATAGTTGAATCCGTAACAGCCAAGGTCTGAGGGAGGTGTCATGATAAAAACGGTTTACACAGACAACAATGCAACGACCCGTGTTGCACCCGAGGTTCTTGAGGTAATGCTGCCCTATTTTTCCGAGTATTACGGCAACCCTTCCAGCATGCATTCCTTTGGGGGTAACGTGGGACGGGTCATCAGGGATGCCAGGGCCAGGGTGGCGGAACTGATCAATGCAACTCCGGACGAGATTGTGTTCACGAGCTGCGGAACGGAAAGTGACAACGCTGCCGTCATGGCAGCGCTGAATGCAAATCCGGGCAAGAAACACATCATCACGTCCAGGGTTGAGCATCCGGCCATCAAGAACCTGTGTGAAACCCTTGAAGGCAGGGGATACCGTGTTACCTGGGTTCCGGTGGACCGCAAGGGGCGGCTTGACACTGACCTGCTGTACAGCACCATGTCCGACGATACGGCCCTTATTTCCATCATGTGGGCCAACAACGAGACCGGTGTCCTGTTCCCGGTGGAGGAAATCGCACGCAGGGCCTCTGAAAAGGGAATTCTCTTTCATACAGACGCTGTCCAGGCTGCCGGAAAGGTTCCCATTGATGTGAAAGCCAGTCCCATCGACATGCTGTCCATCTCAGGCCACAAGATCCATGCTCCCAAGGGAATTGCGGCCCTGTACGTCAGGAAAGGAGTTAAATTCTCCCCGTTCCTTGTGGGCGGTCACCAGGAAAAGGGAAGACGGGGCGGTACGGAAAACACCGCATCCATCATTGGTCTCGGCAAGGCAGCAGAGATGGCCAAAGGCCACCTGGACGGCATGAACACCAGGGTCAGGGGACTCAGGGACTACCTGGAAAAGGAACTCCTGGAAAAGATTAAGTCCTCATCGGTGAACGGGGATATCCCCAATCGTCTTCCCAATACTCTGAGCATCGGGTTTGACGCTGTGGAGGGGGAATCCATTCTCCTTCTCATGGACCAGGCCGGGATCTGCGCATCATCCGGGTCTGCCTGTACATCAGGCTCCCTGGATCCGTCCCATGTGCTCATGGCCATGAAGGTTCCCTTTACATCGGCCCACGGCACCATACGCTTTTCCCTGTCGATCTACAACACCCGTGAAGAGATGGATCATATCATCCTGACCCTCCCGTCCGTGATCCAGAAACTCAGGGATATGTCTCCTTTCTGGAAAGATGGCAAAGTGGCATGATGTCGGCCGGGCGGGCGGACCACGGGTTTCCGGATGAGATACAGGAGGCATCGGGAGTCAATTTCAATACCTGTCTCCAGTGCCGGAGCTGCGCCAACGGGTGCCCGTTCCTTGAGGCCATGGATTTCCATCCCAACCAGGTCATACGCCTGGTCCAGCTGGGCATGGAAAAGGAAGCTCTGGAGTCTTCCACCATCTGGGTCTGTGTGGGCTGTAATACATGCTGTACCAACTGTCCCATGGCCATTGACATCCCGGCAGTCATGGACAGCCTCCGGTACCGGGCCATTGTCAGGGGAGCCACCATTGCGGAACCCGATATCCTGGGCTTTCACCAGGAAGTTCTGGGAACGGTTGCCCGGTACGGCAGAACCCATAAGCTTGAAATCATGATGCGGTACAAATTCAGAACCCTGGAGTTGTTTACGGATTTCAAAGTAGGGCTCAGGATGCTGAAAAAACGGAAATTGGATCTGACGCCATCCCGTATCCGGGATGCTGCGGGATCAATGGGAAAGGTCTTCCATGGCTCGTCAGAGAAAACCTGAGTCCGACCGGGTGCCAGGGCCTGAAGCCCCTGGGGATGGGAGAGTCCGGTTTTCCTATTTCCCGGGGTGTTCCCTGAAAACCTCGGGGCATGAGAACAGTGCTTCCTTTAAAGCGTTCTGCCAGCGGGTCGGGATCGAGCTTGCCGAACTCCCGGACTGGAATTGCTGCGGTTCCTCATCGGCCCATTCCATCGACCCTGTCGTTGCCCGGCTTCTCCCCCAGAGGAACCTGTCCCTGGTTCCTCTGGGGGAACCCCTTCTTGTTGCATGCCCCAGCTGTCTGGTGCGGCTTAAATCAGCCCACAATAATCTGAAAAATGACCCGGACAGTCAAAAAGCCTATGAAGATTTCTGGCAGGTTCCCTTTGACAGGGATCTGAAGATCCGTCATTTTTTTGAACTGTTCAGTCTGATCAGACTGACGGGAAACAATGATGACCCGTCCAGGACACTGAACGGCCTCAAGACCGCCGCTTACTATGGCTGCATGCTGGCCCGGCCTCCGGCACTGAGGTTTGAGCCCAGCCATTTCGGCCTCATGGAAAAAATTCTATCCGGGTTCGGTGCAGAGACTGTGCCCTGGGGGTATGGCACCCAGTGCTGCGGAACCTATCTGTCGGTAACTAAGCCAAAGGTTGCCCGGACGGTTGTCAACCGGATCATGGACAACGCAGTCCAGGCAGGCGCCGAATGCCTGGTAACGGCCTGTGCCATGTGCCACCTGAACCTTGAACTCCGGTGCACCCTGAAAGATCCGCTCCCCATATTCCATTTCACCGAGCTTATCTCTCTGGCCCTGGGAGAAAAGGAGTATGGAGGGTGGTTCCGGCGTCATCTCATTGACCCGGTTCCCCTGCTGGAAAAAAGAAGTCTCCTTAGGGATGCCGGGCATGCGGATTAAAAGAGCTCGGTACTGATGTAGCGCTCACCGGTATCGGGCAGGACGACCACGATCATCTTACCGGCATTGTCGTCCCTGCGGGCAAGAACCATGGCTGCGTGGAGAGCAGCACCCGAGGAGATCCCGCAGAGCATGCCTTCGCGGATTGCCAGGAGACGGGCAGCTGCAATGGCATCAAAACCTGTAACCGTGACGATCTCATCCAGGATCGAGACGTTCAGTACTTCAGGGACAAATCCTGCTCCGATTCCCTGGATTTTGTGGGGGCCTGGTGATCCGCCGGAAAGAACCGGGGATTCGGCCGGTTCCACTGCAACGGATTTTACCGAGGATTTGCGGGATTTGAGGACTTCAGAAACCCCCGTAATGGTGCCGCCGGTTCCCACGCCTGCCACAAAAATATCAACGCGCCCGTCAGTGCCTTGCCAGATCTCTTCCGCCGTGGTTCTTCTGTGGATTTCGGGGTTGGCAGGGTTGGTGAACTGGTTGGGCATAAAGGCGCCCGGTGTCTCCTCGACCAGTGCGTGTGCCCTGCTGATGGCACCCTTCATCCCCTGGGCTCCCGGTGTCAGAACCAGGGTTGCTCCCAGGTGCTTCAAAAGCTTTCGACGTTCGATGCTCATTGTTTCCGGCATGGTAAGGATCAGCTTCATGCCCTTGACAGCCGCTGCAAAGGCAAGGCCTATGCCTGTATTACCGCTGGTGGGTTCAATGATGACCGATCCCCGGGTTATGATTTTTTCCCTTTCGGCATCCTCAATCATGGCAAGGGCAATCCGGTCCTTGATGCTTCCCATGGGATTAAAGGATTCCGGCTTGGCCACGAGGGTTGCTTTCAGGTCCGGCGCGATTCTGCTAAGATGCACAAGGGGCGTTTTCCCGGCTGCCTGTGTGATATCAGATAGAATAGTCATGAAGGGTCTCCTTGAACCGGTATATCAGCCTGGGGGTGTCGATGAACACCCTGGTTTCCGGGGGCACTGAACGGGTTATCCAAACGTTTCCCCCGATGACGGACCTGGCTCCGATAATGGTGTCGCCGCCTAGAATCGTAGCACCCGAGTAGATGATTACGTCATCCTCGATGGTGGGGTGGCGTTTTTTTCCCTTGAGTTTCTCCCCGGATCCGTGGGGAAGGGACAGGGCACCGATGGTGACGTTCTGGTAAACCCTGACATTGTCTCCGATGACGCTGGTTTCACCGATGACAATTCCCGTGCCGTGATCGATGACAAAGCTGTGGCCTATGGCCGCTCCGGGATGGATGTCAATGCCGGTTATGCTGTGGGCATGCTCCCCCATGATCCTGGGAAGCTGGGGGATACCCTGTTTGTAAAGCAGGTTGGCGATGCGGTAGACAGTGATGGCATAAAGGCCGGGATAGCTGAAGATGACCTCGTCATGGCTCTTGGCCGCAGGGTCTCCGTCATAGGCCGCCCGCACATCGTCGGATAGGGCCTTTCTCAGGTCGGGTATGGCTGCAATGACCTTCAGGGCCGAATCATAACCTTTTTTCTCACATTCCGAACAGGTCTGTCCGTACCTCAGGCAATCGTGTCTGAGCACGTGGGTGATCTGCTGGGCGAGAATGTCATGGAGCTGGGAGATGTTCTGACCCATGCTGTACTGGAGGTTGGCTGCATCCAGTTTTTCTTTGGAAAAGTAGCCCGGGAACAGGATTTCCCTGAATTTGTCTATCATCTCCATGACCGAGGTGCTGAAATGGATGGGGTCATCACCGATGTGCGCAAAACATCCCGGGTCTGCCATGTTGTCCAGAATGGAATGGATCACCGGTGGCAGGCGTTTCCTGTGCTCTGAAATCAGCTCGGTATCACTTCTGCACGATGCGTCATGCAGGACTGCAAGGGTCATGGTCATTCTCCTTTCTCGGTATTGAAAAAGTTGGCGAAAACCTTACAGGCCCTGCATTCTTCAATTTTGTCTTCCCAGGTTTTATGCACCCTGCCGCTGCAGTTGGTACCGTTGATGAACCAGCACAGATCCCCGGAATTGAATTCCCATGCAGGGCAATTTTCCCGTTTTTCCTGGCTGCAGTTAAGAATGTTCCAGCAGTCATCCCCGGGTTTGGTGCTGCGGCACACCCTGGAAAGGAGAAACAGGAGCTGTTTCTCCACATGATGGGGGATTTTTCTCCATCCCTGTTCATAGCTGTGAACCGCCTTGATGGACGTCCCGATGAGCTGGGCCATCTCCTTCTGGGTCTTTCCAAGGCGTCCGCGGATTTCCTTGAATTGTGACTTTTCCATATTAGCTCTTTCACTCGTCCAGGATTCTATGGTAAGTATTTCTTATCAATGCCAGTAGAATATACCACACCGTGACCATTGTCAACTTTATAATAATACATTGTGGTACGTGTTCTGGGAAAGGAGGAGGCGTGAATTTCAAAAAAATGTTCAAGCCGTCCACCATGGCTGTGGTAGGGGTTTCAACATCAGTGGACAACCATCCGGCCAATGTGATCTTCAACAAGAATAACCTGAGATACCCGGTAAAGGTTTTTCCGGTCAATCCCAGGGGTGGTATGTTCCAGCGGGAGCGGCTCTTTGAGAGCATTGAAGTGATTCCGGAGGCGGTTGATCTCGCTGTTATCGCAGCCCGGGCCGAGCACGTCCTGAAGATTGTGCAGCAGTGCATCAAAAAGGGGGTGGGCGGTGCCGTAATCATATCCGGGGGATTTTCGGAAACCGGGGATTCCAAAAGCCAGGAGAGCTTGAAACAGATGGCGCTGGAAGCCGATTTCCCGATCATCGGGCCCAACTGCCTGGGGATTTATTCCCCGGGGGTGGTGGATACCTTTTTTCTCCCGGGCGAGAGGATCATCCGGCCGCAGGCCGGGAACGTGGGGTTCATCAGCCAGAGCGGCGGTGTCCTCGTGGATCAGATGGTGAAGTTTGCCGGCCAGGGTATCGGGGTTTCCATGGGGGTGAGTATCGGCAACAAGGCTGTAGTCCGGGAAATCGATCTCCTGAAATGGCTGGAATCGGATCCTGATACTGCAGTGATCGCCTTTTATGTGGAGGGGTTTGACCGGCGCGAGGGCCGAAAGTTCATCAAGCTTGCCGAGGCCTGTCCTAAACCGGTGATTGTCATGAAAGCAGGAAAGAGCGCCAGAGGCATGGAGGCTGTGTCCAGCCACACGGCTTCCCTGGCCGGTGATTATACCGTGTTCTCGTCTGTCCTCAAGCAGCACGGTGTGGTAGAGGCCCGCAGTGAGTACGAAATGACAGCCTTCTGTGAAGCCTTGAGCTGTTATGCCAGCCCCATCCGGGGATCGGTGGGTATCATCTCGGTGAGCGGGGGGCATGGGGTCGTTGCGGCCGATGCCTGCGCAGCCCACGGCCTGTGCCTGCCCCAGTTGTCCCAGGCAACAGCGTCAGCGATCAGGGAGAAACTCTCGCCGGAAATCCGGTCCATAGCATCTCTGAGAAATCCCGTGGATCTTACCGGATCTGCCAGGGATGTGGATTTCATTGCCGCCGCAGAAGCCATGAGCCGGGATCCGGAGATTGACTGCATCCTGATTCTGCTTTTGCCCTATTCCCCGGGTATTTCCGCAGACATCGGTGCACGGCTCAGCCATGTTTACCAGCGGGAGGGCAAACCCATGATCGCCTATGTTCCCAAGGAAGATAAGTACGCCATCATCATTGAAGGTTTTGAGCTGAACCGGGTGCCTGTGGCAGCATCCGTGGAGGATGCCGTGCTCATGGCCGAAGCGCTCAGGAGGTTCATGCCATGCTGACCAGGACAATGGAAGCGGCCATAGAAACCGGCAGAAAGCGGGGTTGGGTTCTGGAACCTGTGGCAAAACAGATTCTCAGGGAGGCAGGATTCCAGGTCCCGGAATCCGTACTGGTAACCGATGCCGAAGAGGCTCTGGCTTTTGCCGCATCCGTTGGCTTCCCCCTGGTTGCCAAGGCCGTGAGCCCGGAGATTCTCCACAAGACCGAGTACAAGGCGGTTGTCACATCCATCCAAGACCGGGAAGGCCTGGTCAGCGCCGTAGAACGGCTCAAGACCCTTCCCGGCACCGAGGCTGTTCTGGTGGAAGCCATGATCCAGGGGGTCGAGCTGATCCTAGGGGCCAAGAATGACTATCAGTTCGGACCTGTCATTCTCCTGGGCACGGGGGGGACAGGTGTTGAACTCTACAACGATGTGGCCGTCCGCATGGCCCCGGTAAAAAACCAGGATGTGGTATCCATGGTGGAATCCCTCAAGGGCAAGGCCCTGATCAAAGGGTTCAGGGGGGCTCCGGGTGTTAATCTTTCCGCTTTGTCGGACATGGTGGTCCGATTCTCACAATTTGCCATGGCCGTGGACACGCTCATCGATTCCATGGACCTGAACCCGGTCATCTGCACCCCTGACCGGTGCGTCGTGGCAGACGCAAGGCTCATGACCCCTATGCTCAACAGATAGGCCTGGCTGTCAGGCACCACATCAACCCAAGGAGAGTATTGTGTTCCAGAAAAAAAGCGACACCGGGTATTTGACACCCGTTCCAGGCATTCATATGAAAACAACCGTTTTTGGTGACAGGACACTGATGACCGAGTTCCATCTGGACCAGGGAAGCCAGCTGCCCGTGCATTCCCACCCCCATGAGCAGACCGGATACCTGGTGAGCGGCAAAATGACCCTGGCCATCGACGGGAAAGACCACCTGGTCGAGCCCGGTGACAGCTGGGTCATACCCGGGGGTGTCCTCCACGGTGCCACAGTGCATGAAAACTGTGTGGCCGTTGAGGTTTTCTCCCCGGTCCGCAAGGACTATCTCCCCGAAGAAGCCCGGAGACAGGGCATCAGAGGTTGAACTTCTCCAGCCGGTACAAAAGGACATGCCTGGGAATCTTCAGGAGCCTGGCCGCCTGGGACCGGTTTCCCGACGCCATGTCAAGGGCTTTCTGAATGTAGCTTTTTTCCACCTCTTCCAGGGAGATTCCCTCGGGCGGAATCAGGGCCTGGCAGGCCTGGTCCGTTTCCATGGGGCTGAGCAGGTTCAGGTCCCCGGGTTCGATGACAGATCCCTTTCTCAGGATAATGCACCGTTCAACGGTATTCTGGATTTCCCGGATGTTGCCGGGCCAGGAATGGCGTTTCATGGCTGCCAGGGCCGCCGGGCTGAACGCGACGTCCGGCGGGGCATCGAACTTTTTCAGGAAATGGCCGGCCAGGGCGGGAATGTCCTCTTTGCGCTCCCTGAGCGGTGGAAGGTGCAGGGGGATGACGCTGAGGCGGTAGAACAGGTCTTCCCGGAACTGCCCGGTCATCACAGCCTGGTGGAGGTTGGTGTTGGTGGCCGCGATGATGCGGATATCGATGGGTTCGCTGGCGTCACCCCCCACGGGCTGGACCTCCCGCTCCTGGATGGCCCTGAGCAGTTTGACCTGCATGTCGATCTGGAGTTCCCCGATTTCATCCAGGAACAGGGTGCCCCCGGATGCGGTCTGGAAATGGCCTTTCCGGTTTTTGATCGCACCGGTGAACGCCCCCTTGATGTGGCCGAAAAGTTCGCTTTCAATGAGGCCCGGTGGGATTGCTGCACAGTTGACGGCGATCATGGGGCCTGTGCGGCGCGGAGAGTTCTGGTGAATAAGCCGGGCCAGGACTTCCTTGCCGGTCCCGGATTCACCGGTGGTGAGAACCGTTGCCTCGCTCGAGGCTGCCCGTACAGCTGTTTCCAGGAGTTCTTTCATGGCTGAACTGGCCGTGATGATCCCTTCGGTCCCGGTCAGACGGTTGATCTCCCTGGCCATGAGCTTGTTTGCAGACCTGAGGCGGCCCAGCTCCAGTGCCTTTTTGCAGGACAGTTTCAGGGTGTCCCTGTCAAAGGGTTTGGTGATAAAGGTAAAGGCTCCCTTGTGCATGGCTTTGACCGCCATCTCAATTGAACCGAAGGCCGTGATTACGATGACCGGCAGATCCGGGGCTTCCTGCTTCATCGTGTCCAGAAGATCCAGGCCGTTCATGTCCCCGAGCTTGACGTCGGTGACAATGAGATCGGGCTGGGCTGTCCTGAACAGGTTCAGGCCCTCCTGGCCCGTAGCCGCAGGAATGACTTTGAACCCTCCGGACGACAGGTTGTATTCCGTTACCCGCCGCAGACTGTCGTCGTCATCGATGAGAAGAATCTGGTTTGGCATGGTCGCTGGTTTCCTAGGGTGCTTTCGGGGTTTCCGGCAGGAGCAGGGTAAAACAGGCCCCGCCTGACGGTGCGTTGCTGACCTCAATGGCGCCGCCCATCGTTGCCATGATGGTTCTGCTGATGTGCAGCCCCAATCCTGTCCCGTTGGGTTTAAAGGTTACAAAAGGCTTGAAGATGGTTTCCATATCCTGGGTCCGGATGCCCGGACCGCTGTCGCAGATCCTGATCTGCTGGCCGTCGGCTGCGATTCCGTAATCGATAGTGATATGGCCACCCTGGGGCGTTGCCTCCACGGCATTGATCAGGATGTTCATGATAACTTGGGACAGCTTGGGGCCGTCTGACATGCAGGCGTCTGCATCGTGATCTGCAACCATGTCAAGGCGGATGGATTTGTCCCGGATCTGCCCTTCCAGCAGGGAAGAGACGCGCCGGAGAACAAGGGCCGTGGGTTCAGGGGTGACCCGGTTCTGGACCTGTCCGCCCCTGGAGTACTGGAGGATGTCCTGCACGGATGTGTTGAGCCTGGAAATTTCAGTCATCATGATAGTCATGAATTCGTGTTTGGGGTGTCCTTCAGGAAAATCGTCCATCAGGATCTCGGCTGTACCCCGGATGGAGGCCAGGGGATTTTTGATCTCATGGGCGAGGGATGCCGACATCTGGCCCAGGGCAGACAGTTTCTGGCTCTGTCCCAGGAGTTCTTCGGCCTCTACCAGCTGCCGGGTCTGATTGTGCAGCCTGTCATAGGAGGCCTTGAGCTGCTCGGACAGAACCTTGTACTTCCTGCGGAGTCCGGCTTCCCGCTGGGAGATGATACCCACCACGATACCGGCGCTGAGATAGAAAAAAATTTCCGTCAGTTCGCTGTAGTAGGCTTCCGGGCCATAGGCCCAGAACATGACCAGGTGTGGAATAAACGCGGCCGATGTCAGAATGGAAAGAAATACGCCGCCCCTGAGACCGAACCAGATGGCCCCCACGGTAATGGGAAAGTAGCTCAGTCTCCTGTAAGTGTCATGGTAGAAAAAGAAATGCCCCGGCGTCAGGGCATGGAGCGCCCCGATACCCAGAACCATGGCGACCAGGGAAGCAAAAAGAAGCCTGTTTTTAAGGAGGGTGTTATTGTTCATGGCCGCCGTGTCTCCAGCATAGGCCGCACGTCAATGGAACTGGGAATCCGGTTGGACAGCGTCCGGGTTCCGGTCAAGGAACCGGTACAGGGTGGCCCGGCCGACGCCGAGGACCCGGGCTGCCTTGGCCTTGTTGCCACCTGTTTTTTTCAGGGCCTCCTGGACCGATATCCTGTCGAGTCTGCCGTTGGTGGCCTCTTTTCTCTCATGGTTTATCGCCGATGCCAAAGGTTCCATGGCCCTGAGTTCCATGGGCAGGTCCGAGGGCAGGATTTCCCTTGTTTTACACCGGACAATGGCAAACTGGACAGCATTCTGCAGTTCCCGGACATTGCCGGGCCAGTGATAATCCATCATGACACGGACCGCATCTTTGGAGAACTGGGGAATATCTGCGCTGGTATCATCCTTGGCCCGTTTCAGGAAATGGGAAATCAGCAAAGGGATGTCGTTGCGGCGCTTTCGAAGGGGCGGAAGTTCAATGGGAATGACATTGAGTCTGTAATAGAGATCTTTTCTGAAATTGCCGTTCTCGACTTCCCGGGCCAGGTTCTTGTTGGTTGCACTGATGATTCTTACGTCCACGGAAACGCTTTTTTCCCCGCCCACCCGTTCCAGGGTTCCTTCCTGGAGGAACCTCAGGAGCTTCACCTGGATCTGTTTGGGGAGCTCGGCGACCTCATCCAGGAACAGGGTCCCTTTATGGGCCAGCTCAAACCGGCCCTTGCGCTCCTTTACAGCACCTGAAAAAGCGCCCTTCACGTGTCCGAAAAGCTCGCTCTCCACCAGCCCCTCGGGGATGGCGCCGCAATTGACCGGTACAAATGGGGCTCCGGCCCGTTTGCTGATGTTGTGCAGGGCAGAAGCTACCCGTTCTTTCCCGGTACCGGTCTCGCCCTGGATGTGTACCGGATAGTCGTAGGCTGCCACGTCCTGGATCTGCTGAAACAGCTGCACCATCACCTTGTCCCTGCCGATGATGCCGGCAAAGGAGGTCAATTCTTCAGCTTTGGCTGCCAGGGCCACATGCTCGGTCATGTCCCTGAACGCGGCTATGACACCGATGAAGGAACCGTTATCCAGTATGGGTGTTACGCTCATTTCCAGGCTTCGGGTTTCTCCGTCCCTGGTAGTGATGGTAACGGGATATTCGATGGTTTCCTTGAAAAGGGGGGACTGGCTGCAGAACGAACAGCGTTCTCCGCAGAAAGGGGCATCAAAAACCTCGTGGCAGTCCCGTCCCAGGGCCTCTTTTTTGGAGTAGCCCGTGATAGTCTCGGCAGCCCTGTTGAAAAAAACGATTTTACGTTTCAGGTCATGGGCGATGATACCGTCCTTGAGATTGTCCAGGACCAGTTCAAGGTGTTTGGTGTTTACTATGAAATCATCCATGGGCGCACATTCATACTCCCCGAAATCCGTCAGGATGGTGTGTTGTAAAAAGGGCCTGCAAGCCTGCCGTTGTGCTGCTGCCTGCTCTATTGTTTAAAAGATACATATGTGTATCACACCCGGATTCTAATTGCCATCGTTTTTTAGGATCAAGAAATTAATACCATGGCGTATGGTTCTTACGGGACATGGGACCATGAACGGGACGAAAATAAAGGGGGGGGAATGTGACTGCTGGGGCCCCGGTGCATCCATCATGGGCCTGACAAGGGTTTTGCCAGGAAAAAACAGGGGCGGAGTAAGGGACCCCTGCTGATGGAAGCACCGGGTATGTGAACTGTCCGGCAGTACGGACAGGAGGAAAATCATTTCTGACGGCGCAACAGGTAAAAGCTGGAACCTGGGGGTGTCAGGAGACGCATTGTCCGTCTTTCAGGCGTATGGTCCGGGAGGTGTACCGGCACATGTCCGGGTTATGGGTGACCATGACAACGGTCTGTCCTTCCCGGTTCAGGTGATCAAGGATTCCCATGATCTCTTCTGCTGTGTCACTGTCCAGGTTGCCTGTGGGCTCATCGGCCAGGATGATGGGCGGCCGGTTGACAATGGCCCTGGCAATGGCAACACGTTCCTGCTCTCCTCCGGAGAGTTGGTCGGGCAGCCTGAGGGCTTTGGCGCTAAGTCCCACCTGGTCCAGAACATCCATGGCCATACTGGTCTGTTTCTTGTTGTTGGTTCCGGTCACGGCCATGGGGAGTTTCACGTTTTCCAGGACAGTCAGATAGGGGATAAGCTGAAAGGACTGGAAGATAAATCCTAGGTATTCACTCCTGAGATCGGCTCTCTGCTCGTTGGACAGGGCATAGATATCCAGGGAATCGACCAGCACCGTGCCCCGGGTGGGGTGGTTCAGGGCTCCCAGGATGGACAGGAGTGTACTTTTGCCCGAACCGGACTGCCCCATGATGCTGATGAATTCCCCGTCATCGATGAAAAAATCCATGTGCCGGATGGCGGTAACCACGGTATCCCCGCTGGTGTAATCTTTGCCAAGGTTCCTGATTTCAATGAGATGGTCGGCCTGGGTGATCATTGCCTTTGTCCTTTGGGTCTGATGCATGTCATGCACGCTTTAGTGTTTATGGATTTTTTCTTCCAGGAATGCGAGATTCCTTCGGGCCCATGGTTTAAAGTGCCCTCAGCGCTTCACTGGGATCCAGGTTGCTGGCCTTGAATGCCGGATAAAGGCTGGCCAGAAGACTCAGGGCAACGGCCATGAGTATGGAGACAAGACCCAGGGACGGGTTGATGCCGGCAAATGTTCCGCCCTTGATAACCAGGGGCATGACGCTCCATGCAATGGCATTGCCGGATACGAATCCTATCAATCCCCCGATGATGCCGAGGATCATTGCTTCCAGGAGAATGATCTGCATCACGTGTCCCTGCCTGAATCCGATGGCGCGGAAAATACCGATTTCCCGTGTCCGTTCATTCACGGATCCCATCATGGTCACCAGGACAAGCAGGGACCCGATAAAGATTACGATGATGGAAACGCCCAGGCTGAATGATTTGAACACCTCAATGGACTGCATTTTCGACATTACAGCCTGTTTCATGGCCGTGACCTTTGCCTGGGGAAATTTTTCCGCTATCTGGAGGGTCATCTCGGATATGGGGCATCCCTGGCAGAAGGCTGCAATCTCAACCATGGAAATCTTGCCCTCTTTGCCTAGGATCCGCTGGCTTTCATGGAGATCGGCCATGATGACATTGTCTTCAGATGCTCCGGTAGGGTGAAGCACACAAGCAACCCGGAACGTTCGTGTTCCGATGGGCAGGCTGTTGCCCACCGTAAGGCCCAGGGCTGATGCCACCTCCGAGCCCACTATCACCTGGTTGTCCTTATCGGGAAAAACACCGTCATATTGCCACCAGGTCTTGAGGGCCAGTTCCTGGTCGAAAACAATACCCATGAGCAGTATTGTCCTGTCCATGACCGTTACTGCGCCCAGGACCTTGGGAGCCACAATGCCTAAGTTCTTGTTGTTCTTAATATTCCTTATCTCAGGCAGGCTTGCTTCATCAATCTCCTGGACCTTGTAATTGACCCCGCCCACATCGATTCCGCCGTAGTTAAGGGCCAGATTTTCACTTCTGGGGACCAGGATGATGTTGGCCCCGAACTGGTTGAGCCTCTGTTCGATGTCCTGGGTCATGCTTTGGGTAATTGAGAGCAGGGTAACGATGGTTGCAATACCGATGATAAGACCCATGGCCAGGAACATCATCTTTGCCTTTCGGCGTTTCAGGTTGCTTAAGGATATGGTGTGAAGTTTCATTCCAGCATCTCCTCGTGTTTCTGAATGGTCAACCTCTGTCTGTGGTCCAGGCGGTTCAGCAGGGTTGGCCTCAAGCCGGCGGTGTTGAAAACGGTTGTGAGCCTGGAAAGTTCAACCTGGGTTCTGTCAAAGGTGACAACCAGCCGTGTGCTGTGCTTGTCGGTTTCCACACGGGTAACCCCCGGAACAGCCCTGAGGTCGGTCATAACAGCATCAGACCACGGCGAGGCGTTATCCAGTTTGAAAATGGCGTCGTCCAGGTTCCGGGTGGTGAGATAGGCAACCGCCTGGGGCAGGCCCGCGATGCCGAGTCCGCCGATGATACATACGGAAACGATAATGACCAGTGTTCCGAAACCCAGACCCCGCTTCTTGATACCTAGGACCTTGTCTCTTTTTTCTTTATACTTTTTAGGGTCGTAGCTCATGGTTGTCCAATCGTTGCCGTTTAGTTTTTAAATTTGCAGTACCAGGCGTTGGCATTGATATCCGCCATCTGAATGATCAGCCTGTCCTTGTCAATGATCCTGTTCAGGGGCGCTGGATTACATCCTCCCTTGACCTCGTTGATCCTGTTGGATGCGAATTTGATTCCGCAATTGGTGCAGACCATGAAATCCCCATCCTGGACATAGCCCTTGCCGGAACGGTAACAGACATCACAGGAATCAATGGCAGTGCGCATTATACCGTCGGAGCTTTTGAGGGCAAAAAAGGAAACCAGCACGCCATCGTCCGCTGTTACGTTGAAATAATGGGCTTTTCCGTCATTGACTTCGTTGACGGGAATGGAAACAACGCCGTTTTCAGGTTTGAGGGATGTGAAGCTTGTTCTGGAAAAGGAAAAGGCCATGACCTGGGCGGCCATCATGACTGTCACAAGCAATGAGACCACCAGAAAGCATCCAGATCGTTCACGAATTTTCATTAATTTTTCTCCTAATTACGTTGGTTAATGGATTTATCGGTTTCGGGGGTTTGGTTGCCGCTCTTTGCAGGGGTGGTCCTGAACACGGCGTTGATGAGCTGCTTCCATGTTTCGATGGAGGCACAGCAGCCGCCGGACACCTGTCTGCCCTGGGGGCCTGCAGCCTGAAGAGATGCGGGGGCTGCAGGCTGGCAGCAGGAAGGTAGATCTTTGTCTGCTGACGGATCTCCGGTCTTCAGGGCAACGGCGGGGCCCTGACCTGGGCCGCCGCTGCAGCAGGAGCCGCTGTTGCCGCACCCCAAAGCCCCGGAAGTGGTTTGGGCAGGGTCTGCATCTATTTTCTCTCCGGAAAGCACCACGGTCTGATACCCGATTTCATTGATGGCAGCTGTCACTGCTTCCCGTGTCAGGGGGGGAGCAAAGTCAACTGCCACGAGCCTGTTCCTGAGACTTGCCTTCATGTCCAGAAATCCGTTCATAGAAGACAGCCGATCCCGGATTATTCCAAAACAGCCTGAACAGGACAGGTTCAGGATCCGGATAATGGTTCTCTCTCCTGCTGCGTCAGGTTCCTGGGTTGTGCCGGGTTCTGAAAAAACCGGTGCCGCGAGAAGCATAAGCACCACAGCCAGTTTAATACTGATGGTTTTCATTTTCATGGGGATTCCTGATTGAATCTGTCAAAGGTTTTTAACACAGTCTGTCTTTCCAGAATTTCAAGGATCATGCCACTTTGTGGTCGGGGTGGTTTTGTTGGGGGATTGTGGATATAATGTATTGAAAATAAAGGGTATTTATTTTCAGTTTCCCATGAGATGGGCTGTCGTGCGACAGGGAAAAGCCTGTTCCGGTTGGAGAATACTCTTTATTGCTGGAGACTATTCTCCATGGGATCGATTTTCAGCGGGTTTGTGCCGAGAACAACTGTGGTACTTGATTTATTGTCTTAAGCAAGGTAAATTCTCCAAATGTTGATCTTATCGTTTTTCCGTTTTTTCAGGATGCAACCCTCATATTGGGCCAGTGACATGTTACGCAGGGTAATTTCTCCCGTCAGGGTGATTTGCCTGGATTTGGATCAACGGGATTCGGTTCCGTGGATGGGCAGGGGAAGGGGAAACAATTTCCGCTCTGTCATATCAGATGCGTTCAATGGTAGCGCAACAATCGTTAAGGTGTTAACCGTTACTGTTAACTTTTTGGGTGCCGGATCCACAGGGATACCGGTCATTCATCGTTTGATTTCATCGATATGATAGTAGGTTATCATTTTTTTTTAATTATTCGTCGAGGCGCCTGCCCTTCTGGTATGCCCGTTGCATTTACAGCATGGTGTTAACGATACGGAATATTTCAGGTGTTCATGGATGACTGATGGGAATTGACGTCTGCCAGCGTCAGTATCTGGCCGGCATGCGGAAAAGGAATGTGGAACAGTTGTTGAATAATCTTGATGCTTATCTCAATGCCTCGGCAGCCATGTCCTTTGTGGCTGCTTTTGTCGGCGGACTGCTCACCAGTTTTACTCCGTGCGTGTATCCCATGATACCGATCACAGCGGGTTTTGTGGGCAGTGAAAACCTTTGCGGATCTAAAATGCGCGGGTTTCTCCTGTCCATCAGCTACGTGGCGGGTGTTGCTGTTACCTATGCGGGTATGGGTGTTTTTGCCGCACTCACCGGCACGTTCTTCGGTGAGGTAAGTTCAAACCCATGGGTCAATTTTATTGTGGCCAACGTCATTATTTTATTCGGTCTAAGCATGCTGGATGTGTTTCATCTGCCCATGCTGACCAACACTGTCTGCGTGGAAAAAGGCGGTTTCCTGGGCGCATTCCTCATGGGCCTGGTATCGGGTTTTGTGGCAGCGCCCTGTACGGCACCTGTCCTCGGAGTCCTGCTGACCTACGTGGCCACATCCCAGAATGTGTTTTTCGGTGCCAGTCTCCTGTTCGTCTTTGCAGTCGGTATGGGTGTACTGCTCGTTTTTGTGGGGACTTTTTCAGGTATGGCAGCAAGCATGCCCAAGTCCGGCCAGTGGATGGAGCGGATAAAAAAAGGGCTTGGTTTCTGCATGATAGGAATAGGAGAATATTTTCTGATCCAGGCCGGTCAGCAATGGTTCTGAATCTGGATTGCAGGAGTGCAATCCGTATTACTATATGTACTGTATTCGGGAGGATGAAGATGAAAAAATGCTTGGCACGGAGAATTTCCATTGTATTGGTATCATTGGTTTTTGTGTCAGCCTTTTTCCAGGCTTTTGCTCTGGCTGCTGAAGTAGGTGAAGAATCGCCGGAATTTCAGTTCAGAACCCTTGACGGGGTCCATGTGAGGTTTTGTGATCTGAAAGGCGAAAAACCTGTTTTTTTGGTTTTCTGGGCTACCTGGTGCCGTTCATGCAAAGAAGAGGTTCCGGCAATCAATGAGCTGTATGAGAAATTCGCTTCCAAGGGAATGGAATTTCTGGCTGTTGGTGTGGGGATCAATGACTCTGAAACAAGGGTCAAAAAGTTCGCATCCAAGCATAACCTGAGCTATCCTGTGGCCTTTGACCCGGATGGCATGGAAAGTAAAAAATTTGGTGTCCTGGGGACGCCGACAATCCTTGTTATCGACAAGGGGGGCGTTATCCGATACAGGGCTTCCATTGTTCCGGAGGACTTGGAGAGGCATTTTTCATCCCTGATGGGAAGTTAGATTATACTGGCAGTGAATTTTGATATGAACCGCCGGGCAAGAGGCCCGGCTCAGGGGACTAAGATTGACGCAATTTGTGAAACTGTTTGTATTAGGCGTTTTCGTACTGCTGGCGACAGTCCTTACCGGGTGCGTATCCACCCTGACAGAGAGACCCTACTGGTATGACATGCCCTCGGATAAGGCCCAGTATGTGAATCTGGATAAATACAGTGCCGTGTACGCTTTGACGCAAAGTTCAGGATGGAATACACGTGTGTCCGCAGTTTTGTTCGATTTCAAGGGGGATGACCTCACCCTGAAACCGCCTGCAAAACCGGTGCGGAAAAATGAATCCTGGGTCAAGGTTACAACCCGGGAAAAGCTGGAAGCTGCCATGAAGGACATGGATTCGGCAGCACTTCAGCTGATTACTTTCAGGCCCTGCTTCAGGTGCGACCGTTCCCCTGTAGGTGCCTTTTTTTCCCAGGATTTCATTCTGCTTACCTACAATGAAGCCGACAATACCATGGAGTTCAAAAAGCTTGATGCCATTGAGCTGGAATCGGGGGGTGACGGCGGCGCCGGCGGCGGCTGAGGCTGCTAAACCAGCAGAATGGTTCCGTGCGAACCATTCACCAGTCACATCACATCACATCGCATCGCATCATATCGTTTCACTTCACGCCACGTCGCTTTTTTTTACATGGGGTTCGGAAGGTATTCATCGAAATCAGGTAAATCCCCTTCTTTAAATAAACAGGTTTCAAGTTGTCGTTGACAGGCCCTGGTCCCTGGGGAGAGGGCCTGTTGCGTCAAGCCGCTCCAAGCTATATTTCCATAAAAATGGCTAACCTTCCGGATTGAAAAAATCCTTATAAAGTCGCTTTACATCAGGGTTTAATTGTACTAAACAATGGGGAAACTGCTTTTCCCCTGCGCAGGTGTATGATATGGCACATACGGAGGCCCATGAATAAACTCAACCAGGTCATTAACAGAAGTGCCCGCGATAATGTCTCAGATCTCCACATCATGGCAGGTCAGCCCCTGGTGTTCCGGAAAAATGGGATGCTTTTCAAGGATATTGATACGGTGTGGAGCCGGTCGGAGCTCGAGGCGCTTCTGAAAGAACTCTTGTGCCCCAGGGACAGGGACATATTTGATCAGCGCATGTCTGTGGATTTCGCCGTTACCCTGAGTAACATCCGCATCCGCATTAATGTGTTTCAATCCATGGCAGGGCATGGCCTTGCCATCCGTATCCTGCCCGGGAGCGCTCCCACCCTGGATCAGCTGAATCTTCATCCCTGCCTGAAAGACTACTGCCGGTGCCGTGACGGCCTGATTCTCATCTGCGGCTCCACCGGTGCCGGGAAATCCGGTACCATTGCAGCCATGATCGAAGAAATCAACCGGACCAGTGCAGCAAGGATTGTCACTTTGGAAGACCCTGTGGAATACCGGTTCGTATCCAGGAAGTCCTTCATCACCCAGCGGGAGCTGGGAATCCATTTTCCGACCTTTGAACAGGGGCTCCTGGACGTACTCCGCGAAGATGCCGATGTCATCGTGGTCGGAGAGCTCAGAAATCCGCAAACCATGCGCCTTGCCCTTGATGCTGCCGAGTCGGGCCATCTGGTCATTACAACGGCCCATGCCTCCAGCAGTGAAGATGCCCTTTACCGCATTTCCAACTCATTTCCGGCCGAGGCCCAGACCCTGGTCAGGAATCAGCTTGCATCTACCCTGGTTATGCTCATCGTTCAGAAGCTGGTACTTCTCCCCGCCCGGAATTTCAGGGTTCCTATCCTTTCGATCCTCAAGGGGACCCAGTCCGTAAAAGGCATTATCCGGGATGATAAACTGACACAGCTGGAGAGTGCGCTTCAGACCGGACGCCAGCTGGGAATGTTCACCCAGGACAACTATATGGAATATATGGCTGCCCGCCAGGATCTGACACCCCCGTCCATGGTGTTTGTTCCGTCCATGGAAACCTCCCAGGCGGCATCATCATCGGCCAATATCAGGATACGGGTAACAGAAGAGCCTCCAGGCTCTGCCCGGTTCATGAAGCGATCCTACCAGGCGCCTCCCTTGAAGGAAACGAAAAATCAGCGCAGGACCGGGACCACGGACCAGGCTACACATTACGTCATCGAAGAGGAAGTCTCCATGGAAGAGCTCATACAGCAGATGAGCCGGTCCAGGGATAAGTGAGCGTTCCGGCCGTAACCCGTCGGATTTGAATGACACGGAAAATGGGGCAAACAGGATGAACAGGAAACGTATCAAGGACGAACTGGCGTCATTCATGGATGTGCTGTCGGATGATCAGCTGCGGCGGCTTTTGAATATGGTCAAGAATGAAAATTGGGAAGCCATGAGCAACCGGATTCATTCGCGAAAGAAGCTGAAGCCGGTATCGGATTTAAGCAATGGCGGGCCAGTACCCTTTGCCATCCGCAATATCAGTCTTGGCGGAGCATTTATTGAGACCGACAGGACCCTGGTCATGGGCCAGACCATTACCCTGGAAATTGCCTTTGAAGATTCCAGTGAGATGGTGGTGATCCCCGGCAAGGTAGTCCGGGCCAATGCCTTTGGATTCGGCATACAATTTGAGTTTAAAGATGAAAGCACCAAAAACGTTCTGACGAAAAAACTGTCTTCCTGAGCCTTCGGGAAGGACTCCTGCCCGCCTGGCAGCTGCGGGCAGGAACCGGATTCCGATCATTGCCTTGTGTGTGCCATATCTGTCTTTCCGGTCAGAGACGTATCGTTTTTGTTATCTCCCCATTGTCTACTCCTGAAACTGTTACCGACCTCAAATATGTTTCCAATACAAGATAGAAGTATGGTATGAATGCAGGGTTGTGAACTGCGGTTTTTGATGGCATTCTGCCCGGCAGCCCGGAAACGGGCATGGAAACGTTTCAAAAAACCAGGAGGTTGTCTGTGTATACCCATATTTTTGGTCCGGTACCATCCCGGCGTCTGGGCATGTCCCTGGGAGTCGATCTCGTATACCATAAAGTCTGTTCCCTTGACTGCATCTACTGCGAATGCGGGAAAACCACCAGACTGACCCTGGAGAGGAAGGAATATGTTCCCATTGAGAGCGTCCTGGGCGAGTTGAAAGATTATTTTTCAAGGCATCCGGATCCGGACTACATCACATTTTCAGGGTCCGGAGAGCCCACACTCAGTAATGGCATCGGTGATGTCATCAGGTTCATTAAGCAGGCAAAACCAGGCGTCAAAGTGGCTGTCCTGACCAACGGGACCCTGCTCCACCAGAGCCAGGTCAGGCAGGAACTGCTCCTGGCTGATGTGGTCATCCCTTCCCTGGATTCAGCCCTGATATCCTCCTTCAAGACCGTGAACCGGCCCGCCAAGGGATTGGATCTCGAGACCTATATCCAGGGGATCCAGGATTTCAGGAACGAGTATATGGGCAGGTTATTGCTGGAAGTATTTATCCTTCCCGGAGTCAATGACAGTTCCCTGGACCTTGATGCCCTGGCCTGTGCCGTTGACCGGATCCGGCCTGACAGCGTTCAGCTGAACACCCTGGACCGGCCGGGTACGGAACCCGGAATCCGGGCGGCAACCCGGGAAAATTTGGAGAACATCGCCCGGATTTTCGGAAACCGTCCGGTGGAGATCATCGCATCCGGTCCTGCCCGAAAACCCGGACCAGCTTTCAGAAATGACATGGAATCGGCCATTCTTGAAACCATCCACAGACGGCCGTGTACTGCCCGTGATCTTGCATCTGTTCTCGGCATCCATACCCGTGAAATAGACAAGTGCCTTGATCTCCTGGACCGTGCCGGAAAGATCCAGGTCACCCGTCTGCCCAGGGGAATTTTCTACGCCACAAAAAAACCGGCCGAAGACTGATACCATCGGGGCCGGTTAAACAAGGGGATGAATGATGATTCAAAAACAAGGATTCTGGAATAATTTCAGATCCGCAGTCCTTTTTATTACGGTTCTGCCGGCAGGCCGGGATGCCGTGTTCTCACCCTTGGGGATGATACGGTATTTCCCGCTGGTGGGCATTTTGCTGGGCGCTTTGCTCTGCCTGGCCGACAGCCTGGTGTCGCGCCTGTATCCGACGCCTGTTTCTGCCCTGGTGTGCACGATTCTGCTGGTCATCCTGACCGGAGCCTTTCACCTGGATGGCCTCGGGGATACGGCAGACGGCATTTTCAGCCACAGGAGCAGGGAACGGGCCCTTGAAATCATGAAGGACAGCAGGATCGGCATGATGGGACTGGTGGCGGTTGTCTGTGTTCTGAGTTTAAAAACAGCCGGCCTGTATGCCATGAAGAACTCCCTGTCAGGTTTCGGGCTTCTGGTGGCCATGATCGGTATTCCATCCCTGGCCAGGTCCGGAATGCTGTTTGGAATCCGGTATCTCGATTATGGACGAAACAGCGCCGGCACCGGGTATGATCTCTTCTCCCAGCGGCTTCCAATCAAGGATTTTATCTGGATTTCGGTTCCGGTTCTTATGGCAGCGTGCCTGGGATTCAGGGGAGTTGTTATCCTTTGCGGGTTCGGGGTTCTTGTTTTTCTGATTCTGGGGTTTTATAAAATCAAGATGGGGTGTATAACGGGCGACATGCTCGGCGCCATGGTGGAGGTCACCGAAGCCGCACTTTTTCTCCTGGCCGGTATGGGCCTGAATTGAGGACAGCAGCAAATGATAGCAGGACATGGCGGTAATTGCACCGCCCTGGCAGCCAGGCTCGGATGCAGCCGGGATGCCATCATCGACATGAGCAGCAATCTGAATCCCCTGGGGCCTCCCCCGGGACTTGAAAATTTTATCCGGGAGTCGGTTTCAGCCATCCGCAACCTTCCCCAGGCCGACGCCCATGACATGGTCATGGCTTTCGGCCATTACCATGACATTGATCCTGCCAGAATCATGGCGGCAAATGGGACGACCTGGTTCATCTACACCCTTCCGGCAGCCTTGAAATCCAGGAAAATGCTGATTCTGGGACCCACTTATTCGGATTATCGGGATGGATGCATCATGCAGGGGGTGGATTTCGATTACAGCATGGCTGTGAAGGAAACCCGGTTCACTCCGGATCTGGACAGGGTGGCCATGCTTCTGGATGATCCGGCTGCTGCCTATGATACGGTGGTTGTCTGCAATCCCAATAACCCAACGGGTGCCCTTGTACAGCCCTCCCGTATCCTTGACCTGGTAAGGTGCCATCCCCGGGTCTGTTTTGTGGTGGATGAATCCTATCTCCCGTTTGTGGACAATGCCCAGAGTCTATCCCTGGTCAGGGAGTCCCGGTTTTCCAACCTGGTGGTTCTGTCCTCCATGTCCAAGGTGTTTACCATCCCCGGACTCCGTACCGGGTTCATCACCGCGGCCCCGGAGGTGATCTCCAGCCTCATGACCTGGTATCAGCCCTGGTCCGTCAATGCCCTGGCCCAGGCAGCCGTCGTACACCTCCTGGAAAACGGCCATGCCATGGAGCCGTTTATTCGGGAGACCCGGGCATTTGTCAATAGGGAAAAGGCGTTGTTCGAGAAAAGTCTGGCAGGATTTTCCGGCCTTGTCCTTTACCCGTCATCCACCTATTTTCTCCTGGCGGAGCTGACATGCGGGATCACCTCCCAGGAGATCTGCAGGGCAGTCGGGGATCAGAGGATCCTGATCCGGGACTGCGCCAATTTTGAGGGCCTGTCCAACCGGTTTGTCCGGTTTTCCCTGAAAACCAGGGAGATCAACATGAAACTCATATCCGTCCTGGCAGGCCTTGACGCGTTTCGTCCGCTAGGTAAGTTTTCCGGGAAGCCCATGCCTGCCCGGGGAGTCCAAGGCAGCATCCGGGATAAGGAAAAACCGTCATGATACATCCAATCCACTGGTACACGCTGCTTGCAGCCTATGTCCTGGATCTGGTACTGGGAGATCCGGTCTCATGGCCCCATCCTGTGGTCTGGATGGGCAGGGCCATCACCAGGCTGGAACCGGTATTCCGGAGACGGATCGCATCTCCATTCCTGGCTGGCCTGGCGTTTAGCCTCTTCCTGATCAGCGGTGTCTGGATCCTGGGGACCGGAACCGTCACGCTGGCTATGGCTGTTAACCCCGTGCTGGGGGAATGCGTCCAGGGGACCCTGCTGTTTTTTTGTTTGTCCGGCAGGACCCTGGAGCATGCAGCTGTGCGTGTGGAAAGTGCCCTGGGTGATCATGATCTGGCCCGAGCCCGGGCCGAGGTCTCCATGATTGTGGGGCGGGACGTGACCCGTCTGGATGAAACCGGGGTCGTCAAGGCTGCTGTGGAAACGGTGGCGGAAAATTTTGTGGACGGGTTTGTATCCCCTCTGTTTTTTGCCATGATCGGCGGTGTTCCCCTTGCCCTGGCCTATAAGATGGTCAATACCCTGGACTCCATGGTCGGTTATAAAAATCCACTCTATATTCTCTTTGGCAGAGCCTCGGCCAGGATAGATGATGCGGCCAATTTCATTCCGGCGCGTCTCGGCATCATGCTGGCTGCCCTGGCTGCAGGACTGCTGGGAGGAATGGGAACGGGCCTTAGGGCCTTGAAAACGGGATTCTCAGAAGGATCAAGGCACAAGAGTCCCAATTCCGGATATCCGGAAGCCACCTTTGCCGGTGCCCTGGCAGTCCGCCTGGGCGGAGCCAACGTTTACCACGGCATTCTGGTGGAGAAACCCTTTATCGGAGAAGGGTTCCCAAACCCTGGCCCCTGGGCCATCAGAAAAGCCTGTGATCTCATGCTCCTGGCCTGTTTTCTCAGCGTGGCTGCTGCATTGGCGGTGCTTTCATGGATGTGACTGGGCACTCCTGTTCACGGGAGAAACCCGAACGGCCCTTTCGTCTTGGAACCACATCCTTCATTTTCCCGGACGCGATTGTGCCCAATGTGAAACGCCTTGGCCGGTGTTTTGACGAGATCGAACTCCTTGTTTTTGAGAGCCGGCCAGAGGCGGTCCTTCCCAGTCCGGCAGAGGTCCGGGAGTTGGGTGTGCTGTCCAGGGATCTGGATGTTTCCTACAATATCCACCTGCCCGTGGATATCTCCCTGACCGATGAAGACCCCGGCCGGCGCATTCGGGGGATAGACACGCTGGTTCGGGTGATGGACCTGTTTTCGCCGCTGAACCCCACGACCCATACCCTTCACCTTGATATGGACCGGGCAATTTTGACGCCTGTTGTTGATCCGGTTCGTCTTCGGGCCTGGCAGGACCGGGCGGATGACAGCCTTGCCCGTCTGTGCAACACTATTCCGGATCCCGGACTGGTTTCCATTGAAACACTCGATTACCCTTTCGGACATCTTGACGGCCTGATCCCACGGCATGGCCTCAGCGTTTGCATTGACGCCGGCCACCTGATCCGGCGCCGTTATCCCATGGCCTCGCTATTTGACCAGTATGATGACAGGATTCCCATCATCCACCTCCATGGGGTTGATTTTTCCCGGAACCCGCCAAGGGACCACCAGGGGTTGGATAAGACCCCGGACAATGCGCTCCGGGAAACCCTGCTGCTCCTTGAGCGGTTCACCGGTGTTCTGTCCCTGGAAGTTTTCAACGCCCCGAACCTGATAGCCTCCATCCGAACCCTTGAGCGGTTCTGGCGCCTGTGCGGCCATGAACCGTTCCCATCCTTCTCCTGATTTTTCTCCGTTCTTCACCGCCAAGCCCTGGTTTGTCCGGGAGCGGATCCTGGCAGTTCACCCTGGAGAGTCAAGCTAAAAGTACAAATTTGTCGCAGAATTTTTTTTCGACTACAAATTTGTATTTTTAAATTCGAACACGGGAAAATTTTCCAACGAATTCCCAAAATTAAATCCCAATTAGAATATTTTTATAATTTAATTTTAATATGTTAGAAATGTTTGTCTGGGTTTTTTCCCGGATGGCACTGTTTGTGCTGATAGGTATGCCAGAAGAAGAAATTACGTTGACCAAGACTGTAACGCTAACCATAGGAAAGGAAACCGTACCATGAAAAAAATTGAAGCCATTATCAAGCCCTTTAAGCTGGATGATGTCAAGGAGGCCTTGAACGACCTGGGTATCAGCGGGATGACCTTGATTGAAGTCAAGGGTTTCGGGCGGCAGAAAGGACACACGGAAATCTACAGGGGTGCCGAGTACCAGGTGGATTTTGTGCCAAAAGTAAAGCTGAGCATCGTCGTGAACGATGACCTTGTGGACCGGGTTGTGACAACCATTGCGGAAAAGGCAGGAACAGGGAAAATCGGAGACGGAAAGATTTTTATCATTCCAGTTGAACAGGCCATTCGCATCAGGACCGGTGAAAAGGGCAAGGATGCAATCTGATGCCCATTCGGACAGATGATGATTTCTAAAGAATACTTATAGACCAACCATTGGAGATAGAACCATGAAACTATTTGTTACAACAGCACTACTCATTCTTTTGGGCTTTTCATCCTCCTGGGCAGAAGAGGTCGTTCCCACTGTCATGAGCAACAAAGAGGCCATAGATCTTGTCCAGACCCATGCCAACTATATGTGGACCCTGGTGGCAGCAGCCCTGGTTTTTTTCATGCAGGCCGGTTTCGCCCTGGTGGAAACCGGATTTACCCGGGCCAAGAACTCCATCAATATCATGATGAAAAACCTTATGGACTTTGCCTTTGGAAGCCTTGCATACTGGGCCGTGGGGTTTGGTCTGATGTTCGGGGTCACATCCACCGGGTTCTTCGGGACCAGCGGGTTTTTTCTGAGTGATTTCACGCCGGACGGCGATCCCTGGGTTCTTGCCTTCTGGATGTTCCAGGTCGTGTTCGCAGCCACATCAGCCACCATTGTATCCGGTGCCATGGCTGAAAGGACCAAGTTTTCAGCTTACCTTATTTACAGCGTTGCGATCAGCGCGGTTATCTACCCGGTCTTCGGGTCCTGGGCATGGGGCAGCCTGTTCCATGGCGGCGGGTGGCTGGAAGGGCTTGGTTTCATAGATTTTGCAGGATCCACCGTTGTTCACTCTGTTGGCGGGTGGGCAGCATTGGCCGGTGCCATCGTGCTCGGTCCCAGATTAGGAAAATACACCAAGGACGGCGGTATTCGGCCAATTCTTGGTCATAATATCCCCCTGGCCGCCCTTGGTGTATTTATCCTGTGGCTGGGATGGTTCGGGTTCAACCCCGGTTCAACAACAACTGCTGACAAAAGCATTGCCATGATCTTCGTCAATACCAACCTGGCTGCTGCAGCCGGTTGCGTGGTGGCCATGATCGTTTCCTGGCTCAAGCTCGGCAAGCCTGAAATCGGCATGAGCCTCAACGGTGCCCTGGCCGGATTGGTTGGCATTACAGCAGGGTGTGCCAATGTGTCACCCACCAGTTCCATTATAATCGGTGCAATTGCCGGTGTGCTGGTTGTGTTCTCGGTTCTCTTCTTTGATAAAATCAAAATAGACGACCCGGTCGGTGCCGTTTCCGTTCACGGCGTATGCGGCGCCTGGGGAACCCTTGCTGCAGCACTGTTCAACATCGGCGGCTGCACAACCAAGCTGATCCTGGTTCAACTTACCGGTATCGGCTGCGCCTTTGTCTGGACTTTTACCCTCTGCTTTATTCTGTTCAAGATCCTGAAAGCTACCATGGGCCTGCGGGTCACACCTGAAGAGGAGATGGAAGGTCTCGATTTCTCAGAGCACGGTGGAAACGCTTACCCGGATTTTACCATAAGCTAAGTAAGCTTGTTCTGTGTTCGACAACCTGCGGTAATGTGTGCCCTTCCGATCTCCTGGCACCATTACCGCAGGTTTTTTTTATCCCCCTGGTCCATCCATCTCCTTGATTTTTCATGTCAGGTAGAGAGCGTACCCATATGTTATTGCATTGACCTTTTTCATGAAAATGTGGTTTACTCTCCAGGTCGGAAATCACAAACACAGGTGTCTGGCTCCCTGGCCTGGAAATGCCGGGCGCCAGGCTGGAAAAGTCAAAGGAAAATCCATGAAATTCAACCATTGTCTTAGAATCCCCCTGATGGTGCTGACCCTGATCCTGGTGTCGGCAGTCCTGACACCTGTATTGGCCGCAGAAAAATTGTCGGTATTTGTCAGCATAGAACCCCAGGCGTATCTGGTCGAGAGAATAGGCCAGGACAAGGTGGTGGTAAGTGTCCTGGTGCCGCCAGGGAAAAGTCCGGAAACCTACTCCCCAAAACCGGGGCAGATGAAGGATCTGGCACGGGCCCAGATCCTGTTTACCATCGGTGTTGAATTTGAACAGGCCCTGGTTCCCAGGATTTCCGGGGTGAATGAGGGGATTACCCTGGTGGATACGACCCAGGGAATCACCCCCCGGACGTTTCCTGACGGAGGCCGGGACCCCCATATCTGGATGAGCCCCAGGCTGGCCGCTATCCAGTCGGAAACCATGTGTAATGCCCTGGGCCATGCCAGGCCGGAATACAGGTCGTTTTTTCAGGCCAATCTGGAGGTTTTGAAGCAGGATCTTGTGCGCCTTGACCAGACGCTTGCAACCGCCTTTGAGCCCATCAGGGGTCAGGCCCTGATGGTGTTCCACCCGGTGTTCGGGTATCTTGCCGATGATTACGGACTTGTGCAGATGGCTGTTGAAAAGGAGGGCAAGGCACCCAAGGGAAAGGACCTTGTCCGGTTCATTCAGCAGGCGCAGGAAAAGCGTGCCCGGGTCATTTTTGTTCAACCCCAGTTTGATACCAACACTGCCCAGAAGGTTGCCTCAGCCATCGGCGGTGTGGTCATCCCCCTGGATCCCCTTGCCAGGAATTATATTCAAAACCTTGAATCCATAGCTGTCACCATCAGGAATGCGCTTCAGTGACAGGACCCTGAAAAAGCCATGAACGACTCATCTAATACACCCAAAACAGAACGGAAAAAACGGCGTACACGTGTCACCCTCTGCCACTGCTGCCAAAAAGAATTCCGCTTTTGCTGGAACTGCCGTTGCGGATTTTCCATCTGTCAGGCATGCATGTACGAGAACCAGTGGGGGATGACCTGCAACGGCATCACCTGGGAATGTCCTGACTGCAGCGAGCAGAACGGATTCGGTAACCAGTAGCCCTCTGGCCTAACGCCGTATCTTGATGGCGTTGGCGTGGGCGTCCAGCCCTTCAATGAGTGCCAGGGTCATGATGTCTTCGGCCTCTTTGTGAAATGCCGCCTCCGAGTAGTGGATCAGGCTTGTCTTTTTGGTAAATACCTCCACTGAAAGGGCTGAAGAGAACCGCGCCGTACCTGCCGTAGGCAGCACATGGTTGGGTCCTGCCATATAGTCTCCCACCGGTTCCGGCGTGTGGGGCCCCAGGAACAGGGCTCCGGCATTTTTGATGGAACCTGCCCAGTCAAAGGGATTGGCCACCATGAGCTCAAGGTGCTCAGGGGCGAGCCTGTTGGCAAGTTCAACGGCAGTGGCGATATCGGGTACCTTGATAATGGCTCCGAAATCTGCAATGGATTTTTCAGCTGTTTCCCTTCTGGACAGGGCTGCCATCTGCTTTTTCAGGGCAGCCTCCGTTTCTTGGGCAACGCGTTGGGAGTCGGTCACCAGGATTGCCGAAGCCATGGCGTCGTGTTCGGCCTGGGACAGGAGGTCTGCGGCAATATGGTCGGGGTTTGCCTGGTCGTCGGCAATGACAAGGATTTCGCTGGGGCCTGCAATCATATCAATGCCCACGGTTCCTGCCACAATTTTTTTTGCAAGAGTCACATAGACGTTGCCGGGCCCGACAATGACATCCACTTTGGGAACGGTTTCGGTCCCAAAGGCCAGGGCGGCTATGGCCCAGGCACTTCCGGCCTTGAACACCGATGTTATCCCCACCCTCCGGGCAGCCACCAGAATATAGGGGTTGATGTGCCCATCGGCCATGGGCGGGGTCATGAGGCACACGGATTCAACGCCGGCAACCTTAGCAGGGATGCCACCCATGAGCACCGACGAGACCAGGGGAGTCTTGCCGCCTTTTGCTCCGGGCGCATACACTCCCGCAGCCGAAACCGGCCGGACCATCTGGCCCACCATAACGCCTTCCCTGGGCGTGTCGATCCATGAGTTCTCCTTCTGGCGGGAATGGAATGCTTCAACCTGGCTGACCGCACGGTCCAGGGCTTTCAGAAATTCAGGGGAGACCTGATCATGGGCCTGTTCGAATTCTTCCATGGAAACCTTGAGCGTTGACCGGGTTACGACAGGCGAGTCGAACCTGTTGGTATACTCGATAAGGGCCTGGTCTCCCCGGGTTCTGACATCCTGGATGTAGCTAAGTACATTTTTGTAATCTTCGTCAGAAAAGCCCAGGCCCCGTTCAATGGTATCACGGACCCGTTTTTCAGCCAGGTCGGACGGATAATAATAAATAGTCATGGTTATATTGTTCCTGTTGAGTAAAAAGAAGCACATGCCGATAAATTCTGGTATAGTATAACAAAATGTGGCTGAAAAATCCATACCTTAAACCGCGTGTCCTTTAACTACGGATTGCGGGAGGGCCGGTCAAGAATTTGACATCTCCCATGCGGGCTTTATGTTGAGGGTTAAGTTTGTTTCATACAGGACCTTTTGTCCTTAGCGATACCGGAGAATTGAGCGAACATTATTCCAGATCCGGACAGGTCATCTTCCGGGTCTGGGTTTACAGGGAGGTATGCCATGAAAAATAAGAAAGAGCAGTTTAAGTCCATGGTTACCCTTAACATGATGAACTCACGTGAACACAGCACCTGTGCCTTCTGCGGCCACCGGTTCAGTCTCGGGGAGCCTGTGGTGCTTGCCAGCGGCGGATGGCATGGTGGTCCGCGGCTTGTTCATGAACGGGATGCCGTCTATGACAGGGCATCCGGGACCTATGTGGAACGCCGTTGTTTTGAACAGGTTATGGTGTGCCGTGCAGGAAAGACCTGATACCCAAAGACCCGCTCAGGTTTCTGACCGGCCCATGATTGAGGTTTCAAGATCCTTAAGAGTGAGGGAAATTGAAATTATTCGTTGTCTAGAACAGTCCTGAGGTATTGTTCCGATTCAATAACCTGTTCAACATCGGTGTAATAATATCTGCTGGGATCAATACCGTTTTCCTCAAGGGACATGGACATGCGGTGCAGTACGGTAACCGAACCGGTCAACCACGGAAGCAGGCCGAAAATTAATGACAGGGTCAAGCCAGCCGCAAGGATGAATTTCAGTGTCCGGTGCCAAAGATTTTTTCCATTCATGATTCAAGATCCTTGGAAGGGGGCCGGGAGGGGTGCTCCCGGCCCGTTGAAACAATGCTGCGATTATCTATCAGATCTTGCCGGTGACTTCCGGGAACACCAGGTAAAACATGATGTATGCCATGGCCAGTGTAAGGATCAGATTGAAGGTCTGGCCGCAGACATATAGAATAAGCGGTTTTCCGCCCTTGAAGTATTTGGCCAGTTCACGGAAATTGGTGGACAGGCCGATGGCTGCAAAGGACAGGGCGAAAAACCAGTCCCGCATCAGCCGTGTACCACCGCGAACGACACCTTGATCAAGAAGGGCGCCGCCCATGTCCTTACCCATATTTGCATCCATAACCGAGAAGAGGATTGACGCGGCCAGAAATCCCAGAACGAATTTGGGAAAACGGTGCCAGATTTCCGAGGCACCAACGTTCCTGCCGGCATCGCTTTCCACCTTCATGGTCCAGTAAACGGCCACGCAGAAAGCAGTGACGCCGATGAGAACGTTCTGGATCATCTTGATGGTTGCGGCCACATACATGGCCTTGTCCCCGAGGAAGGCGCCTGCTGCTGCGACTGCGCCGGTTGCATCGATTGTTCCGCCTATCCAGGCTCCGCCCAGGATCTCCGGCATGCCCACCGCCTTTATAAAGGCAGGCATGGCGATCATCATGATGGCGGTGAACACCAGGGACAGACCGATGGACAGGGTGAGTTCCTCCTTCTTTGCCCGGCATGCCGCAGCAGTGGCAATGGCGGCAGAGGTACCGCACACGGACATGTCAGCGGAGATGACGATATTGAGAGTCTTTGAGGGCATTTTCAATACTTTTTGGCCGAAAATAAAAGTGGAGATGAGTACAATGGGTGTGACGACCCAGGCAACGAAGATGCCCGGAACGCCGATAGCCACTATTTTATTGAAGAGCACTTCAGCCCCGAGCAGGACCAGGCCTGTCTTGATGAAAAATTCCACCTTGCAGGCAGGCAGAACCCATTTGGGTGTTCCGATGGTATTGGCGGCAAGCATGCCCAGGATGACACCCCAGGCCTCGGCGCCGACACCATACTGTTTGGAAACGGACTGTCCCCCCAGGAGATAGGCCAGAACGGCCACCAGGAACACCATGGTGAATCCCTTGGCAAAAGAAAAGTAGTTTTCACCCATGAGTTGGATTCCGAACCCGAAAATCAGTGCAAAGAAAATGCACAGTCCGATCAGGGTTGGGATAACGTTATACGGCTTGTTTTCTGTTTTTTTCTTGGCGTCCCCGGCAGCCTTATGGGCTTTGCGCCAGACGCCTATTTTTGAATTTGCCGCATCGTTGAGAGCTGTATCCTGGAAGGATGGGCCGGCCGCAGCCTGTTCGGCGGCCATTGCAGCGGCAAGGGCTGCGTCATTGGCTGCTTTTGCCTGGTCATATTTGGGCATGGCTTTTTCGTTCAGGGCCTTGGCCTGCTCTTCGGTCTGGATCAGACTGTCCATGGGATTGCTCTTCCAGGAGCCAGGGTGTTTTGTCCAGTGCCCGACAAGCTTGCCAAAAGCGGTACCGGAGGCCTTTAATTTACCCTTATCGTCCTGGGCTTTATACCAGGCGATTGTCTTGAACGGAGCCTTTGCTTTTTCAGCGGTCTGAATCTGATTTGCGGCCTCTATTTTTGTTGCGAAATCCTCCTTGGGGCCAAAATTGAAGTAGGCTATCATGCTGATTAGAATGATTGAAAAACCTAACCAGATGGCCAGGTAATCCTCTTTTTTCCATAGGTCAGACCACCGGCTCTGCCCGTGATCAATGACGACACTGTCGTTTTGTGCCATAGGTTTCCTCCTTTTGATTTGTATGTGACCATTGCGCCTGTCCATCCGGCAGGCTATGATGCTATCGTATCGGGCATGGTTGTGACCCACCCGCAGCAACGGTAATCTGCCACTCTGCTAGTGGGCAACAGCAATAGGTGTGCCATTCTGGGATTTGGAAGTAACATGCCGGAATAAAATGGAATTCAAAACGGGCAAAGCGATCTGAAACAGAAGGTGACACCTTGGGTTGGCACCCTGTCTTTCAGGCAGCTGACGCACCTGGGCCAATCTGCGTGAATCACAGGACGGAACCGGGGACTCAGTCCTTGGGCGGGGTGCCAATTTCGGATGGCAGTGTCACCTGGAATTGGCGGGAGGATTGGGGTTCCTGCAGACGGCGGTACTCATCAACGGTTATGTTATAACGGTTGATGATCTTCTGAAGTGATTGTCTCTGGATACCGCTGATCTGGGCCGACAAACTCACATTGCCCCGGGTCTGAATGAAAAGCTGATGGAGATATGTCTTGGTGAACCGTTCGATGAGCTGATTCTTGTGATCCAGGTAGGAGCCGGTCAGAACGCCTGACGCAAGGAGGCCCGCCTCGGCAGTGCTGGAAGTCTCTATCTGTCTGGGGTCGATTATGGAGCCGCTGGTTGTTGCCATAAGGCCGATGATGGTATTTTCAAGTTCCCTTATGTTGCCGGGCCAGTCCCTGGCGGTCAATTCCTCCAGGTAACCCGGTGACATGGCCTTGGGCTGGACGTTCAGGCTCGCAGCGGCTTTGGCCAGGAAATGGCTGACCAGAATCGGAATGTCCTCCCGGATATCCCTGAGGGGCGGCATGACCAGGGAAGCCACATTGAGCCGATAGAAAAGGTCGGCCCGGAATTGCCCTGTCCTGATTTTTTCTCCAAGCCCCTGGTTGGTGGCTGCGATGATCCTGACGTCGACCTGGTGGCTCCGCTCCTGGCCCAGCGGGTGGATCTCTTTGTTCTGGAGAACCCTGAGCAGCTTTGTCTGCAGGGACAGGGAGAGGTCTCCGATCTCATCCAGGAAAATAGTGCCCATGTCTGCCAGGTCAAACAGACCTTTTTTGGTCTCCCTGGCATCTGTAAAAGCCCCTTTCCTGTGGCCGAACAGTTCACTTTCCAGAAGACCTTCCGGCAGGGCCGGACAGTTTACGGTGACAAAGGCCCTGTCCTTGCGGGAGCCGGTCTCATGAATAATACGTGCTGCCAGGTCCTTGCCGGTCCCTGTCTCTCCGGTGATCAGTACGGTGACATCCGTGGCGGCCAGCATGCGAATCCTTTCAAGGGCTTCCCTGGACTTGGGGCTGCTGCCCATGACCAATCGGGTGGTGTCCAGGCAGGCAAGGCTGGAGGTCAGACGCCGGTTCTCCCTGAGAAGACTGTTTCGTTCCAGTCCCTTTTCAAGAATCCGGATAAGATCATTCATCTCAAAGGGTTTCTTGATGAAATCATAGGCTCCGGCTTTGAGCGTTTCCACCGCGATTTCAATGGTTCCATACCCTGTCATCATGACAACAGTGATCAACGGGTCGTGGTCCTTGATAAATTTCAGAAGATCAATTCCGCCCCTGCCAGGCATGACAATATCGGTGACGACCAGGTCGATGTCGTTGGTTTCAATGGCTGATACCGCACCGGCATAGTCCCGGGCAATCAGGACCTTGACATCCATGCGGGAATCAATGGTCCGCTGGAGTCCCTTGAGCATGTCCAGTTCATCATCAACAATCAATAGTGTCTGCATTATCCTCTCCCTGGCTGGCTGAAGTCCTGCCCCTTTCCTGGTCTGTGTCAGCAGTCTGAGCCGTTACCGGCAGGATTACCGTAAACAGGGAACCTTTTCCCGGTGTGCTGGAAACATTGAGTTCGCCATTGTGCTGTTTGATGATGCCATAGCTTACGGAAAGACCTAATCCTGTGCCGACTCCAGCTTTTTTCGTGGTATAGAAGGGCTCGAAAATGTGACTGAGATCCTTTTTATGGATGCCCGTACCCGTGTCTTCAAAACGGATAGAGAGCATTCCATTCTTGATGGATGTGCCCACATAAAATTTCCCGCCGTCCGGCATGGCCTGGATTGCATTGAGAACAAGGTTCATGATTACCTGACCGATGCGGTCCGGATCCCCTGTAAAGACAATTGGGTTCGGGGCGAAATCCAGGGTCAGTTCAATGTTGCTTTTCCGGATCTGGTGATTCAGAACTGACATGATTTCCATGATGCATTGGTGGATATCCACGGACTGCATGTCCGGTTTGGAAACCCGGGCAAAGCTTAGCAAAGATTCAACAACTTTCTGGCAGTTGCGGGTATGTTTCTTGATCACCCGGATATCGTCCAGGATCTGGTGGCTGCCTGGGGCAGCTCCTTCAATAAGATCGGCGTAGCACCGGATCACCCCAAGGGGGTTGTTTATTTCATGGGCTACTCCGGCCGCAAGCTGTCCTAGGGAGGCAAGCTTCTCTGTCTGTGCCAGGTAGGCGTTCATTTTCTTCTGCTGGGTGATGTCAACGACAACTGCCTCGAATCCTGCGAACTCCCCGGTATCGTCCGTCAAGCGGTTGGCCGTGAAAATCACATCCATCCGTTTCCCGTGCCGGTTGACCATGGATACCTCGGTGTCCCACAACTTACCCGAGATTCTTATGGTTTCAACAATCCTGGCGGCATCCCTTCCATCCCAGAACAGCAGAAAAACCGATTCCAGGGAGCAGGCTTCATCCACCCCCTCAAAGCCGAACAGGGCTATGCCCGAATGGTTGATATTAATAAGGCGCATGTCCCGGTTACAGATGAACATGGTATTGGGAGAAGCCTCGAACAGCCGTCTGTATTTGAGTTCCGATACCTTGAGATCATCATGCACCGTCTTGAGATGAAGGGCAACCTCTTCAAAGGCTTCGCTCAGCTGTTCAATTTCATCCCCGGAAGTTTCAGGATTTCTCTCTGCGTGCCGGGGCTCGGTCCCGACAATGGTGGAAAACAGACCCATCAATGCTCTGAGCCGGGTGCTTACCGTCCGGTTGAACAGGAGGTAAAACAGCATCAGAAGCGAGAACAGAGTGGAAAAGCCAATTGTAAATACCCACCATGCCTTGGTCTTGATCTGTTCGTTGTAGCCCCCCAGCGGGACATAGATGGTGTCTGCTGCAACAACACTTCCCACGACATATCCGTAACTGGCCTGGCTGCCGTACCGCTCCCTGAGTTCCACGGGTGCGTCGGAGGGCCTGCCATGGCATTTCAGGCATTCATCTTCAACCACAATGGGGACGAGTCTGGCGTAATAGGGATGGCCATCCTTGATTACTTCACCGCTCCACTGCCGGGTCAGGGGGTGTTCATTGAACAGGGTTATGATGGAGGCTTCAAAATCATCGGCCAGGTTAAAAGGATTCCGGGGGTTCTCGGCTGACCGTTTGTATCGGAATCCTCTGATGGATTCCTGCAGTTTCTTCATTATCTCCCGGGATACATAGGACGTAGACATGGCCTCCACCACAAATCGCTGCGAAGGGATCAGTCCGGTGACAACCGGCCTCAGTTTGTCCTTGGCATAGGAGCGTATGGCAACGGCTGTCTCAAGATAGGTGGAAGCGCTGGTACTTACCTGCAGGTCCACCTGATTCTTGAGAATCCGGTATTCCAGGATTGAGGCAGCAACACAGAACACGAAAAGGATAGCGGCGGCACCGAGGTAGAATTGGGTTCTGACTGTTGTTTTTTTCAAGAGATCAATCGGTTCCTGCAATGGTTCATGCCAGATAGTTATGGACCCCATTATTGAGTCCAGGCCAGAAAAACCAGGGCGTCAATGAGCGGAAGTATCCGGAAAAAGTAGGCAAAGTGCAAGAGAAAAATAGGGACAGCTATAGATGGGACAGGTTTCCCATGGGGCTTGGCATATCTGATGCTGCGCGCAGGATACTACAGGCTGCGTGAAACCATATATCGGCAAATGTCAATAGGTTCAAGAAAAAATATAGTTCTTGCAAACGGCTGCGGCAAGCGTATACTGCCCCGTTGTCAAGGACCCTGTGGTACGGTTCTTGTTTATTTTATTAACCTATAAGGCATACCCAAATGGGATCTGTATTGAACCCTGCAATGAATCATGTAAATAGCAGAAACGACGAAAATATGGCACTTTCTCAGGAAAGTATGTCCCCTCCCGCCAGTTGCGGCCAGGGGGGAAGAGTTCTTAAATTGGCAATTATATTTTGTATTGCCTGTGCAGGATTTGCGGCGGCGCTGAACCGGGCCAGGAATCCATGGCTGGCCGGCAATCTTGAAAACAGTCAATGGATAGATCTGGTTGTGTGGATAGGGTCAATGTTTCTGGCCCTTTTTCTGGTTGAGCTGATATGGAGAATTGTTCTGGCTATCCAGTACCGTCCCGTTCCAGACCCCGGGTCAGACGCATTACCCAGGTGCACTGTAATTGTTCCTGCCTTCAACGAGGGAGCCCAGGTTTACAAGACCCTGAAGGGACTTGCCGAGAGCGATTATCCCAGGAAGAAACTTCAGCTGATTGCCGTTGACGATGGCAGCCAGGATGATACCTGGCTTTGGATAAAAAAGGCAAAACTCGATCTGGGCTGCGGTCTTACAGCGATCCGGCTGCACCGGAATCAGGGGAAACGGCATGCTCTGTACGCCGGATTCCGCAAAAGCACTGGAGATGTCCTGGTCACCGTGGACAGCGATTCCATGGTGGAACCCGTCACGTTGCGGAACCTGGTCGCCCCTTTCAGCCGGGATCCCAAGGTCGGCGGTGTTGCAGGCAATGTGCGCGTTCTAAACATGGACAAGGGATTTATCCCCAAAATGCTGGATGTGGTTTTTGTTTACAGCTTTGATTTTATCCGGGCCAGCCAGAGCATGGTCAATACTGTCCTGTGTACTCCCGGTGCCCTGTCCGCCTATCGAAGGGACGTGGTCATGAAGGTCCTCCAGGAGTGGCTGACCCAGAAATATTTCGGCCGTCCGGCCAATATCGGAGAAGACCGTGCCATGACCAATCTCATCCTCAGGGAAGGTTATCATGTCCTTTTCCAGCAGAATGCCATGGTTTACACCGAAATTCCGGCAACCTACTCCAAGTTGTGCAAGATGTATATCCGCTGGGAGAGAAGCAATGTCAGGGAAAGCCTGGCCATGAGCCGGTTTGCTTTTACCCGGTTCCGGGAAGGATCCATGCTCGGCGCTCGCATCAACCTGCTTTCCGGTTGGCTCTCCATGATAAAATCTTCGGTCATGATGGTACTGGCATGGAGCATCATGCCCCTTGATGCAACCTACGTCTCCATGAACCTTATTGCCGGTACCCTGATCTTTCAGGGACTTGCTGCCAGCATGTACGTGTGGAAATACCGTTCATACACGGCACTATGGTCCTATTTTTATGGGCTTTTCTACTTCTTAGGTCTTTTCTGGATCACACCCTGGTCCCTGCTTACCTCCCACAGGTCCGGCTGGTTGACGCGTCAGATTCCAGGTTTAGCAGCTCCGGCCAAGGTTCAGGATGTTTTTGGATTGGCGAATCAACCTGCCTTGATGGCAGATACCCTGTCCTCTGCCGGAGCCATGGCTGGTTCCATGGCCCAATCCGCAAGTTAAGCTGACCCGCATGGTCCCGGTTCTGTACCGACTTACGAGTCTGGTCAGGACCGGGGCCACAGAACCAGGTCAATGACCGGAATCTCCCAGGTGTCAGGCTTCAGCCGGTTTTGGAACTCCGGGTCACGATCGCCCTGTCTCCGCTTGAGCATGGCCTGAATCCTGTCTGTCTCACCCTGGGGAGGTCACTGTTCCACTTAGGCAGGCACACCATCCCTGAGAATTTCCTCTTTGTTTCCTATCAACGGTTCCTTTTACTGCACATGGTGTGATTCCAGCCGAAGCTTCCTGCCAAATTTTAATTGACAGTGGAAAACCTATCCGGGTATTGTAGTCCGGTTGACAATCCAGGTGTTCAAAATAGTTATCCCGGACACGGTGTTCAGGAAGGAAACGATGATGCCCATGGCCTTTTTAGGTGAGATGACCAGATTTGGTATCGTGGGGCTGTTGAACACCGCCATAACACTCTTAGTCATTTACGTTCTGCATGTGTGGCTGAATGCGGCCTATCTTCTGGCCAACGCCGTTGGATTCCTGGTGGGGTTCATGAACAGTTTTGTCATGAACAGGCGCTGGACATTCAACAGTAAAGGAAATGTGCTGCAAGAATCGATACTGTTCGTTATTATTTTTCTTATCAGTTATCTGATCCAGGTCGCTACACTGGTTGTGTTCAAGGACTACCTGCAGTTTTCCACTGTTGTATCCCAGATCCTGGGAATGGTGTCATATACCCTTACAAATTTTATGGGAAACAGGATGGTTACTTTTCGAAAAGGCATTCATGGGAACGCTGCCGGCGGAAATATTCCATGACAGATGGTTTACGAGAAGAGGAGCGGTATCTGCATCATTTTGGGATTAGTCATTAAAGTGATTATGGGTGTTATCGTCCTGTTTGATATGGTTATGTTTGCTTATGCCCTGCTTGAGTACTACTATGATCTCCCATTCAAGGAAAAGGCAATCGTTTCAACCGTGAGACTTCCTCCGGAGGCCGTGCCTGTCAATCGTTCCGTCATCCTTATCCATGGATTTGTGGGAAGTCCCCTGGATTTCAGCTCTCTGCCCCATCTGCTGGCACAGCAAGGGTTTAACGTGGTCGTGCCTGTGATGCCCTCTCAGAATCACACGGCCTTTGCTTACGGCCGCGGTTCATGCTCTCCTGAGTTTTATCTGTCGTATATGAGAAAGATCATTGATGAGGAAACCCGGAGGTATGGTGTAAAACCCTATCTGGTCGGGTTCTCCATGGGCGGGACCCTTGCAGGTATCCTGGCTGCCGAAGGCGGGGTCGATAAAGTGGTCCTCATGGCACCGTTTTTCGGGCTTGCCGTTTATAACAGACTGGTGCATGGGATGTTAACAGTCATGAAATGGATATGTCCCCTGGTTCCCAAGGTAAAACGGGGCATGATCGACGACCCTTCAGGGTATGCAAGTTATCGTCCCGGGTCTTACATTATTTCCCTGGCAGCTTTCCTGAATCTCCAGAATCTTGTCGCAACAGCCCGGGAAAAGGCCGGAGAGATACGGGTGCCTGCGCTGGTTATCGCCTCCCCCGGTGATGTGGTGGCATCCTATGACAGGATCATGGAGATGATAAATACCGGACCCGAAACCATGAAGCTGCTCACTGTCCAGAAATCCAATCATATCCTTTTGTTCGATTATGAACGGGATACTGTTCAAGGTGCAGTACTGTCTTTCCTGGAACCGTGAGACTTCTTATAAGGGCATGCCTGCCCCAGGGGTCATTTTTTTCTTCTTTCCCCGGAGGAGTTGAGTAACCCGGCGGACATTGCACGGAGCAGTCTTTCCCTGTCGTTGCTGGAGGGCTTGGATCCTGGGTCGCTCAGGCTGATTGAGCCCTTTCCCGAAATAGGCCGCGCAAGGATGGTAAGGCGCCTGAAGCTTTGATGGGTTCGGCTTTGCATCGCATCCATCCATGGCAAGCGGATAAGCTCACCGGCTGCGATTTCCTCTCTGATTGCGCAATTCGGGATGAAAATCCGTTACCCGGCTCCGGTACAGGAATTCTTCACTGACCTTCCAGCAGCTTATAGTACTCCCTGAGCGTGCGGACAGCGTCCATGGTGGATTGAAACAGGAACCAGCTCAGAACAAGGATTCCCAGCGAGAGCCCTATTTTCCAGGCCCGGGTCATTGTCGGATGCCACCAGATCAGGGGCAGGGCCAGGGGGCCCACGCAAAGGAGGGCCAGGATCAGGAAGGATTTCTTGAAATACCATTGGAGATTCTCCCCGCCGGGGTCCGGCCGCTTGAAGCCATTCAGGAATTCACCGCAGTGTTTGCATTTGATGGCCGCATCCTGAATTTCTTCAGCACAGAAAGGACATTTTTTCATTTTAGCACCTTTCCCCGGAGGTCCTCAGCGACCAGCCCTGCATGGGAGAGGACAGCCTTTCCCAGTCCCTGGTTCAAGGCCTGGACCGTCTGGGGATGCACGGTCCCAGTCAGTTCATCCATGTAGATCTTGGAAACTTCGGTGGGCAGGGCAAGGATGCGGCTGTCTTTTTGGGTCAGGCGTCTGCAGAATTCCCCATGGCCGGAAAAAACCAGGTTTTCGGCAACGGTGACGGCATGCCCGGGCAGTTGGATATCTCCAAGGAGCTTGAGCCAGGCCTTGATGGCCTCCCCCCAGCGGGAGGTGTCCAGAAGGGCTGTCCCCAGGTTGAAGACCGGCGGAGAGGCAATGCCCATCTGGTGCTGGCGTGTTATGTTGTAGGAGTGGAGATCGTAGATGATGCAGAACCCGAACCGGTCCACAAGGTATTGGGAGCAGGTTTCCATGAACCTGTAAAAGGACTCGTATCCCGCCAGGCTCCTGGCATTCATGGAAGCGCTGGGCTGTTTCCTGTACACACGGACACCCCAGAACTGTTTGGGTTTAAGGGGCAGCGCCATGTCCGGGGACCGGTTCAGGTCGTACACCGCCCTGGATTCAAGGCCCCAGACTGCGTTGCCAAGTCCGCTGATCATGGTTTGCGTTGCCGTGTCCTCCTCGAACCGGCGCTGGTCCTCTGACAGGGCCATGAGGGGGAGGATCTCTTCCCTGACATGGTGACCGGCATGGATGGCTGTGGCGATAAAGGGGTTGGCCAGGTCGAGTTGCCAGGCAAATCCCCTGTTTGGATCGGTTCCTGAGCTGGATCCCAGTTCCCGGATGGCGGTGATGACGGATTGGGCAAGGTCTGTCATGGGGTCGGCTCCTGGGGCAGGACTCCGGGGGAAGGCCGGAGTCCTGCCGCGTTGGGGGATGGTCAGTCTGTTATTCTAGAGTTTATACCAGGCCAGGGCTGACTTTACAATATGGGCGATGAGTTTGCGGTAATCCTCCATGGGGCCTTCCTTGGACGCGTGGTACAGAGTATAGATCTGGGGGCTCCAGCTTTTGATTGGTTTGAGGCCCGGGATCCCGTTCACTTCCATGATCTTCAGCTTTCCGGATGCGTCGACGCGCATGTCGGTCCGGACATGGTCCAGGCAGTTCAGGGCTACCATGGCCTGCCGGCACAGTTCAATGGCTTCCTCCTTGAGTTCAGTCATGGGTCTGATCTTGGTGACGCCCACACCCCTGAGATCACTTCTCAGGATAGGGTATTTGCCGAATTTTGCCGGATCGACCACTATTTTTCCAGGCAGGAATTCCTGGAGTTCACCGTTGCCCAGCATCAGGACCGTATACTCCTGGCCTGGAAGGTACTCTTCCACCAGGGCCGGCTGCTGAAACTGGGTATGAACATAGAGTATCTGTTTTTTCAGCTGGTCAGGGGTGTGCACAACACTGTCGTCACTGATGCCTACGGACCTGGACTCGTAACTGGGTTTGACAAAGGCCGGGAAAATAATGTCCGGAAGGGGGTCCCCGGGTTCCAGCTGAAAATGATAGGGGACTGAAACCCCTTTGGCCGCCAGAATCCTGTGGGTGGAGGTCTTGTGGATCAAGGCCTTCATGGTTGCCGCGTCAGGTCCGATGTAGGGGATGTCCCGTTTGTCCAGTATGTCGGCCAGCCATTTTTCGTCTCCTTCGCTCATGCCAATGGTTTCCGATTTGCTGGAGATGTGGTAAAGGGCGCTCCAGACAATGTCAAAAGTTCTGGTTTCAATGGCTTCCAAGAATTCTTCCATGGTGGTGACAAAGGCAATTTCAGCAGCGTAACCGGAATCGTTGATGGCCTGGCACACCTGTTCAGTAACCTTGAGATCTCCCCATCCCTGGGCGTCTCCTGCCGGGCCTGTGATAATAAGAACTTTTTTCATGAACGTTGGAACCTCCTGGTAAATGGATTTCATTGATTTGTTCTGCCTGTCGGCTGCAAGGCTGTCATTGGCTGCTGAATGCCGCCGCTCACACGGCAAACAGGTCGGGTTTGAGCTGGTATCCGGCCAGGGCTCTGGCCGCTGCCGGAGAAATGGTCCTGATCAGATCGCAGTATGCCTTGATCCGCGAGGGTTCCCAGGGAACCCTGGAAACAATGGTCATGTCAATGGACGGCTGGGTGTGCTCTCCGGATGAAGGCACCATCTCCCGGGCCATTTGTTCGTTGGGGTTAAGGATAATAACCTTTCCCTGGATGTGCCGGTTCAATTCCTTGTGGAAACTGTCCCTGCGATATCCGAAATGGGTGCAGCACAGGGCGGCATACACGGTCCCGGAATGGTTGGAAAGCTTTTCGGCAGCCTGGCTGACGTTATCACGGATCATCTGGTCCACCTGGGTTGAAAACGGATCCCGTTCAATTTTCCCGGCCAGGCCGACGCAGGCCTGGTCCAGTATCCGGTCCGGTGCAATTCCGAGGGCCTTAAGGGCTTGCCTGTGGGTTCCGGCCGCAATGGTGGTGGGTGTGCCAAAGAGGATGGTCATGGAGCCCGGATCTGTCATGTGGTTCCTGATCAGCTCGACCCCGTCCTGGATGATGCCCCGGACCGGGATGCCCTCCGACCTGGAAAAGGCTGTGAACGGATAGATCACGGACAGGGTGTTGCAGGCAATGGCGATGATGTCGGGTTTAAAGGCTGCCATGGCGTTCAGCGCATTGTCAAAGACCCGGGCCCGTTCGTTCATGTCTGGGAAATGGTTGTACCCCCTGTCAGGCTCGGGCCATGCGTTGAAATAGACCATGGAAATCTGAGGCCACACAGAGGCTTTTTCCAGGCGCCGGGCAAGGTCTGCAAACACCGACAGGCCTCCCAGGCCCGAATCGGTGACCAGCAGGGTCTGTCTGGATTTGCTCTGCAGGGAGCGTTCTGGCTGTTCAATTGTCATTGCTTTGTGTCCAGGGTCCGGGTCAGGTACTCTTTGATGCGGGTTTTTGCCCACTCGGGGGCAGGGTCCAGGTTCTGATCCACCATACGGGTCAAAAGATCTTTCCAGTGGAGATAGTGCTGCAGTGTTGTCATGCGGTTCCTGAACATGGCCGCCCCTTTGCGGGGCTCCTGCCGGATCCTGTCCAGGATCATGGTAACCTCATCCATAAATCCCTGATTGCCGTAATAGCTAAGAAAACCGTGCCAGGCGTCCTCGACGCCGGAGGGTTCATTCAGCGGCATGGAGAGTTCCTTGAGGGTGGTGAAAAAGGATTCGTGCTGTTGGCTGTCCAGAGTTGAAACACCCCTGTCATGGATGGCATAGGGGGTCAGTTCCAGGGAAACCAGATCTCCTGAATTCAGTCCCACCGTCACCAGGTATCCGAGCTTGCGGTACATGAGATTTGTTGGCTGAAAAAAGATGAAGTTGCCCAGGCTGTAACACAGGGGTACTGATTTGTGGAATCCGATGCCCTGGGGAACGTGGGGGTGGTGTCCGATGACCAGGTCGGCTCCTGCTTCGGCCATGCGCTGGAAAGCGTTGACCACGTAAGGGGGTGGAAACGGGATGTACTCGATGCCGCAGTGGGCTATGACCAGGATAAAATCTGTCCGGGGTTTTGCCTCCCTAACAGCCTGCTCGACCCGGTCCAGGTCCCAGCCCATGACCCCGGGCCCGGCGCCCGCGGCTGTCAGATCCTCCCCCTCGCTGAAATTGATGATGGTGATGCGCGTACCATTGATGGTCAGGATCAGCGGATCTGCGGCCTGGTCGATGGACATGCCCGCGCCGGTCCAGCGGATGGCGTTACGGTCCAGGGCTGCAAGGGTATCGGAAAAGGCTTTTATGCCGTAATCGAGGACATGGTTATTGGCCAGGGTGGCAACGTGGAACGGGACAGCGGTCAGGCCATGGACATGCCGGTCTTCGCCCTTGAAAACGGCACCGCTTTTGTATACTGGACTGCCCGAATCGCTCAGGGGCGCCTCCAGGTTCACAACGGCAAGATCCGCTGCTCTCAGCAGGGGAAGCAGATCGCCGTATACCGATTCGGGTCGGGTTTCCACAAGGGTTTTAAAATCCCGGATAGGTGCCCAGTCACCGGCGATGCAGATACGGGTATCGGGTGTCCTGCCCAGAGGGTCTGACCAGGATCCCCTGGTCCAGTCAAAGGTGGATGGCGTCAGCATAGTGTTTTTAAGTCCTCGGGGATTTTTCAAGGCTTGGTTCCGGTTTGTCCTGGCACCCGGGCCTGTCCCTGGTCTGGGATGATCAGTCTATCGTACCCTTGCCGTAAGCTGTGGTATATTCCCTGAACAGTTTCATGACCTTGCGGGTTCTGTCCCCGGGTTTCCCGTTCCCGACGGTCTTGCCGTTGATGGTGACAACCGGAACGATCTCCTTGTTGGAGGCCGAAAGAAAAACTTCGTCCATGCCGGAGAGTTCATCAAACTGAATGTGCCGCAGCTCCAGGGGGAAATGTCCGGCAGCCAGTTTCATGACAACACTGCGGGTAATCCCCGGGAGGATCCCGTCCGGCGGGGTAATCAGGGTGGATCCCTTGAAGCAGAAAATGTTTGTGGTGGTCCCTTCAAGGACCCTGCGGTCACGGTCCACATAAACCGCTTCCACGGCGTTGTCGGCGTGGGCCTTCTGGAGGGCAACAACGGCGCTAAGGTAGTTGGTGCTCTTGGCGGTCGGGATGTAGCGTTCCACGTCCACGGTGATGATGCCGGCACCGTCGGTGTACCACCAGGCCGGGAGTATCAGTTTGGGGGTAACCATGACCATGAGGATCCCGTTGCCCTTGGGGGTTACCCCGTCAGGGCTGACGCCGCCCGAGTATACGATGCGGATGTTGGCTTCGGTATGATGGGGATTTTTATCGATGGATTCCCGGACAATGGCCTGGATCTCTTCATTGGTGTGAGCCATGGAAAGGCCGATGTTCCGGGCCGAATTTTCAAGGCGCTGGATATGTTCCTTCAGGTAAAATGGCCGCCTGTTATAGGTTATCAGGAAATCAAATATGCCGAATCCCCTGAGTACGATGATATCGCTGGCGTTGACCCGGGCCTGGGTGCTGTCGACAAACTCTCCATCAATGTAAAAAGTATCCATGGTTCATCTCCTTAGAGTGTTGGTATTCCGGCCCCGGGCTTATGACTGCCGGGCCAGGTCTGGTTGTCTTTCCGGCGGTATTGGGCAGACCTTTATTCCTGTCATGTTACAGTGAAAACCTCTGTTTGGAAACAGCAATATCTGTGCCAGGGATTTATCCCTTTTCCAGGTCCTGAGCCTGATGGGCGGGGTGGTCCTGATGTACAGGAAGGGATACAGGAATGGAATTTTTTTGGACCAGTCTGAAAGAGATAATGGAACTTTTATGAACCAGTGGTAACTTTTAGAACCAGTATTGCCTGCTCAACAATGGGGGGGGCGGAGTTGAACCGTTACAGTGGCCAGTGGCTTAAAAAGAACCGGGGGCGGAGAGTTATTCCGCCCCCGGGGCCTGTCAGATGAAACGGACAGTTGACTGTCCGGCTGGTATTACAGTTTCAGGGTGGCCTGGAGTTCATCGGTGGAGAAGTCCCACGTTGTATTGTGGGGCGGGAACTTATCCATGAACATTTCCGGCAGCTGGTCGTCCTTGTCTGTAAAGCCGGCACGCCGGTTGAATTCCTTCTCGTCTTTGAGGATGGACTGTCCCAGGCTCACCACGTCATTGGGAGTCAGGGAGAGGCCGTACTGGGCGTTGAGCAGGTTGACAATGGTCTGTACACCGTCTTCATTGTCCAGAACGGCAAAGGCCACGAACAGGCACAGGCCCGCAGCGTCAATGGCTGCCGTTGCAATCTGGAGGTTCCGGGACAGGTCAATGTTGCCTTGTTTCTTGAGGGGATCAATGTCACCGCCCACCTTGAGGATGTTTGCGGTAACGCCGTATCCGGCAGTATGGTCCGCACCCATGGGAGATGTGGCATAGGTGACGCCTACGCCCTTGACCGCCCTGGGGTCATAGGCAGGAAGAGCCTGGTTCTTGACAACCGGGATGCGGTCCACGCCCAGAGCCTCGCCCACAAAAACGGCGCCGTTGCCCAGGATTTTACCCTTGGGCGTACCCTTGGCCACTTCCTTGAGAAGTTCGATGGCGGCCTTGCCGTCACCCCAGGGAATGAGCCCGCCTTCCATGGCAATACCCAGGGCAACACCGGTTTCAATGGTGTCCAGGCTGACATCGTCACAGAGCCTGTCAAGCATGGCCACTTCATCCAGGTCCTTGATGGTGGTATGGGCACCCATGGCCCACAGGGTTTCATATTCGAATCCCGAGGTCAGGTATTTGCCGTCCTTGTCGTTGTAGACCTGGGAACATTTCATGACGCATCCGGGGTGGCAGCCTTCGGATACAACGCCACCCCGTTTTTCTATATTCTCCACCATTTTTTCGCCGCTGATCTCATGGGCGAACTCAAAACGTCCTGACCGGAAGTTCTTGGTGGGCAGGGCACCGGCTTCATTGATGACATTCACCAGTACGGCGGTTCCCAGGGAAGGAAGTCCCTGGCCGGTCACCGGGTGGTTTCTGAGCATTTCAACCCAGCGTTTGTTGGCTGCCTTGAAGGCTTCGGGATCGGCAATGGGAACCCTGTCAGCCCCTTTGTCATCAACCACAATGGCCTTTATGCGTTTTGAACCCATGACGGCACCAAGTCCTCCCCGGCCCACGGCCCGGCCCGGCCGTCCCTGGGGATCGGCCAGCTGGATGCTGGCGGCCTTGAGGCGCTGTTCTCCGGCCTGGCCGATGCTCATTACGCCTGTGCTTTTCCCGTATTTTGCCCAGAGTTTTTCCATGACCTCGTAGTTGCCCTGTCCCACATACTCATCGGCCGGCAGAATTTCCACGGAGCCGTTTTTGATCACGATCATGCTGAATTTATTATCGTCGGGTTTGTCTTCCAGAACAACAGCTTTGATACCGAGCCTGGCCAGTTTCTGGGAAACCAGCCCGCCGGAGTTGCTCTCCTTGATGCCTCCGGTCAGGGGAGACTTCGCCCCCACGGAAAGGCGTCCTGAATTGGCTGCCGGAGATCCTGCCAGGAGTCCCGGGGCAATGATCAGTTTGTTGGACTTGCCCAGTGCCTGGCAGGTTGCCGGGACTTCATTCAGAACCATGCGGGATGTCAAGGCCCTTCCGCCGAGTCCTGCCAGTTCCGCCGGGGTGTCTTCAAATGTAAAGGTTCTTGTACGGGTGTTGACGCGCAGTATCTTCATGGTAACTCCTCCTTTGATGTCCTTATTAAAGCGGCGTTATCGCCGTTTCCTTCGTTTTTTTTCAGGTGGTGACATTTTTACCAGCCTTGGCTGGAACCGGGCCAGGATTTCAACCAGATCCTGCTGCTGGGCCATGACCGCCTCGATATCCTTGTAAGCCATGGGGACCTCATCAAGGCCTGCGGATATCAGGGTAACACCTTTTTCCTGGAGCACCGCGTTCAGGTCCTGCCACTGGAACCGGGCCATGGCTGCATTGCGGCTCATGCGCCTGCCGGCGCCGTGGGCGGCCGAGAACAGGGAATTTTCGTTGCCTTTTCCTCTCACGATAAAGGCCGGAGATGCCATGGACCCGGGAATGATTCCCAGCGCTCCCGCGTGGGCAGGGGTTGCACCTTTGCGGTGCACGATCACCTCCCTGGAATCCAGGGTCATGGTCCATGCGAAGTTGTGGTGGTTTTCCAGGGTCAGCAGGGAGCCGGCTCCCAGGTCATGGAGCACGTTCCTGTGGATGACCTCGTGGTTGGCCGAAGAGTACCGGCCCATGAGTTCCATGGCTCTCCAGTAGTCCTGGCCTTCGGCCTGGTCAAGGCCCAGCCAGGCAAGATCATTGAGATGCCTGGGCAGCTCAGGGTGGAGCCGTTTTGCCAGATTGCTGTAATAACCGGCGATTTCAGCACCGGTCCCCCGGCTCCCGCTGTGGGTCATGAGGGCCAGGTATTGTCCCGGCTCAAGGCCAAGTTCGGCGTTGTCCAGGACCAGCTCGCCGAATTCCGCGAAATGGTTTCCTGAACCGCTGGTACCCAGCTGCTTTGCTGCCCGGTCCTTGAGGGACGCTACCAGGGGGCAGAAGGACCAGTCCTCATCCATGACCCGGTGGTGCATGGGTCTTGAAAATTCTTCTCCCACACCGAACCGGGTACGGGTTTCCAGGGCGATTTTGAAACTGCCGTGATTGTCTTCCAGCTCTCTGACAGGGACATCCAGCACACTGAGTTTCATCCTGCAGGCGATGTCCACCCCCACGGCATAGGGAATGACGGCGCCGGTGACGGCCAGCACACCGCCGATGGGCAGACCGTACCCCTTGTGGGCGTCGGGCATGAGGGCTCCCCTGACAGCAATGGGCAACGAACAGGCGTCGTCCATCTGCTGCACGGCATCGGGGTCCAGATCCTCCCCCCACAGGGCATAAGGTGCAGGCTCTGAAGTGGTTGTTTTTTTTGCCATTGTCTATCTGTTGCCGTTGGTTGAAAATTGCATTATAACTCAGGGTGGAGATTGTTTAAAACGATTATAAAAAACAAAAAAACATCTGTAAAGGTATAAGGGATAAAAAAAATGAGCAATGGAAATAAACTGAGAGTTTTCATAGCATTACCTCTGCCTGAATATGTCGTTATGTTTTTAAAGGCACTTCAGCGAGACATCATGTCTATCGGTTTTAAGGCATCCTGGAGCCGGATGGATGCGGTCCACCTGACCCTTGCATTCATGGGAGATATCGATCCAGATCAGGTTCCCGTGCTGATCCGGGCCCTTGGTCTGGCCGCGGAAGGATCGGAAGGTTTCTCGTTGCATGCAGGAGGCGTCGGCGTTTTTCCCTCGGTGAAGAACGCTCGGGTGATCTGGGCAGGTGTTAAGGGGGAGACGGACCGCTTGGCTGGCCTGCATGCCAGGCTTTGGACCTGCCTTGCCCAGGAAGGTTTTCCAGGGGAATCCGGGCGGTTCGCACCCCATCTGACCCTGGCTCGCTTAAAGGGGTATTCCGATCCCAAGGTGATGGTCGCCATGATCCAGAAGTTCCAGGATTTTCGGTCAGAGGTTTTCGCGTGTGAATCCGTGTGTCTTTTTAAAAGCGATCTGCTTGGGTCGGGGGCTGTGCATACCTGTTTGTTCAGGGCGCCCCTCAAGGGGGCGTCACCGTGGATCCTGTGATTGAATCGTCATGACCGGGGCATGGGAATGACCAGGATCCAATTTTTCTGTGATAAGGGCATGGCTGATTTCCCCGTCGGTTGTCAGGGAAGAGAAAACTCCTGTGAACCGGGTTCCCTGGGCGACCTTGCCCCGAATCAGGATTTGTGGTGTTCCGGGAGAAGTCTGGCTCCACTCCAAAAGGGTCCGCATATCCCGTTCAAGGGCGGCGACTGTTTTATCGACACCGGGTTTCAGGGCAGCCATGCTCTGTTCCACAGTGCTTTTCTCCCGGTCTGCATTTTTTTTCTGGATATTCAGCTCTCTCAGGGAAGCGATGATGGTTTCCATCTTGGCGGTAAGATCGTCGGCGAGCGCCAGGGTGTTCTTTCGTTCAGGTGTTTCCAGGTCCTGGCCTCTGGCGTTGATCTCATTGACGATGCGATTTTTCTGCTGTTTTGCCCGGTCATGGAACAGTTTGAGCTTTACCATCCTATCGAACAGGGCTGCGCTTTTCTCAGCAAGTTCATCAGTGGTTTCCTTGAGGGTCTCAACCTGTTTCAGGGTTTGTGCGATCTCCAGGCTTATCCTGCCGCACTGGGTAAGAATATGGTCTTCGCGTCCGGCGCTGATCAGACACGGTTCTGTGACGTCGCTGCCGATGCCTGCAGCTTGGATGCCCTGCTTGGCTGAGATGGTCGAGGCGATTATCCGGCTTTTCAAGGCATTGCACTTCCCGCTGGTGATGATTTGGGAATCAATGATTTCATTTTCCACAATCACGTCGCCAAAGGCCTCAATAGTTGAGTTGTGAATGTACCTGGCATGGACACTGCCCTGGGTTCGGAGGGTGGTTCCTGTGATGCCGATGGTCACTGTTATCGAATCCATGGCTTCAATGTCAGCACCCCGGATCTCCCTGGCTCTGATGCTGCCGGCTTTGACGGGATAGGCTCCTGTGAGGGTTCCGTTTATCCGGAGATCGGCAAAGGTTTCAACGGGGCCGAATTTCATATCGGCATCTTCAAGGATGTTCACAAGGGAAAAAACGTACAGTTTTTTGTCCATGGAAACAAAGGGTGTGCCGCTCCGGCCGGCAAATGCCTTGAGACCGTCCCTGGAAATCCGCGCCCCATGGGCGCATCGGAAAATCTCCTCTGGTTTGGGTTCTTGCAAAGTCCAGGTCGGGGCCTGACCAAAGACCGTTTTGCCGGGAGAAGTTGACCCCGGACTTCCGAGAACCGCAAGGGTTTCTCCGCGCTGCACGGACACGCTCTGGACGGGTAGGCCGGGATCTGTCCGGTCCAGGCAAGGGAAACTGTACTGGGCAGTCTTTGTTCCGGCACTGAATGGGAGACTCCCCCGGGCGGCAAGAAATTCAGGGGTTCTTTGCTCTATCAACCTCTGGAGAAGGGCATCGGAAAAAGTCCCATGGACAACCCCATGGCGGGCAAGAGCTGCTTTAACATCAGCAAGGCTGATTGCCTGGTCTTCCATTTCCGGCAGTTTCACCCAGGCTTCCATGCGGGTTTCCGAGATCCGGACAGTGATGCTGTTTTCAGGATCATCTTCCGCAGGTTCCAAAGAAAGGCCTGCCTGGAACCCGGTTTCCGTGCCGGGAAGGATGGGCTCCCTGTGCCGTCGTTGTTCCTCCAGGATAAGTTGCTTCTGGGCATGGGTCAGCGTTCCTTCCGAAACCATGATATCTCCCAGGAGATTCAGCTGGCTGATGCTTCTGAACATCTGCGTCTGCTTTTTCAGGGCCTGGTCCACTGCCTGCTCTGTGGCAAACCCTTTTTCAACAACGCTGATGGCAAACTGCTGATCCATTGCCTTGAGGGCCAGGAACTGTTTTTCCTGGACTGAAAGGCGGACAGCTGTTTCTGTATTCGCTTCCCGGGCATCAGATGCGCCATGGCTGAACTCAGGGGCATCCAGGGTATGGCTGAGTTCCTCTTCCAGCTGTTTTTGTTCCCTGGCAACCATATCCCGCTGTTTGGCCGTGATGATGCCGGCTTCCACAAGGATGTCCCCCACAAGCCGCTTCACTTTTGCCCGTCTGAATTCCAGTTTTTGTTTCTCAAGGGCCTTGTCCACATCGGCCTGGGTAGCAAAACCTTTTTCTATGGCGATCTGACCGAATTTCTCGCTCTGCTTCCTGATGATGAGAAATTCCCTGATCAGCTCCAGGAGGTGAATCTGGGTCTGGGTTGCAACCTTGTGTTCAATAAGAACATCCTTTAGCGTGACAACCCTGCCCTGGCGCCCACGTGTTGCCAGGACGTCAAAGGCGTGATCGAGCTGCTCCCGGGTTACGGTCTTGTATTGGAGTGCCAGCTGGCCAAGGCTCGGAATATCGGAATCAGGTTTCACGGGTATCTGCTTTTTGCGCCTAAATCGGGTTGATATACCAGGGTAATGATATTATCCATGGTTTTGTAACAAAACGGCTCTGGTGTCAAGGGATTACTGAAGCCGGTCCACGGCTTGGAGTTGACAGGAAACTGTTTTGCAGCTACGGTCACGGCATGAGCCTGCTGCCGCTGGTACGGCGGCTGGACAAACAGATTTTGGGAGCCTGTTTAATGCTTCTGATGCCTGGCTTCCCCATGTTCCCCGGGCAATGGGAGCCGGTCAGGCCTGGGTTGGAGCACACGTGCGGGACAAAGGCTACCAGTCATAGAGTACTTCCCAATCCGAGTCAAAGGTTTTGCTTTCCGGGGTGATTTCAACACATCGGGTCTGCCCGGTTCCGGGTCTGTTTTCGGGATTTTCCTTCCATAGGCGGACCCTGATAATCGGGACGGGATCCTTTCCTTTGCCGCCAGCCTCATCTGTCCGGTTGAAATTCCAGATTTCCTTTTCCTCAATGATTTTCCACACATCGTCTGATTGCCTGCTCCTGACCCGCTCTCCCACCCTGGGTATTGCCGCGGCCTCCCTGAGCTTTTTAAAGCGGTAGGTGGAAGTTCTCCCATGATCCAGGGTTTTTTCTCCCAGGAGGATGATGCCAAAGGCACCCAGGGGTGCAGTAAGGACGATGGAGAGTACCGCCACCGCCAGAATCACCTCTCCGGATGCGACACCAGCTGCCAGTGGGACTGCGCCGATGGCAGCCTGGACCGTTGCCTTGGGAATGTAGGCCACCACGCAGAACCATTTTTCCCGGGCCGTGAATCCATTGCCGGAAAGGGACAGCCAGACCCCCAGCCCGCGGAACACCAGTCCTGCGCTGATGACCAGGATGCCTGCAAAACCGGCATCCCAGGCCACATGGATGTTGACCTGGGCTCCCACAAGAACGAACAGGATCAGTTCTGCAAACACCCAGATTTTTTTGAGCTTCTGGGAGATGATATGGGCTATGGGTTCCGAGCGTTCAAGAATGATGAAACCGATGGCCATGACCCCCAGGAGGCTGGCCACCGGAATCAGATGTTCCAGGGCGGTTTCCATGCGGGTCAGCAGGATGGCAACCCCGAGAACAACCAGGGTTCGTTTTGGCGGTTTCCAGTCAAATCGGGTAAAAAGTTTGTACAAAAGCCATCCGGGAATGATGCCGGACAGGATGCCCAGAACAACGGAAACCGGTATGAGAGACAGCATCACCAGGGTGCTGGTCTGGGTCCCGCCGTACATGCCCAGAAATATGGTGAACAGGACAATGACAAACACATCGTCCAGGGAGGACGCTCCCAGTATCAGGGTGGGTATGCCCTTTTGGGACCCGCGTCCCCTGTCCATGAAATCGATCATCAGCGGAACAACCACAGCCGGTGAAACCGCAGCCAGTATGGAACCCAGTATGGCGGCTTCCAGGTAGCTCATGCCCAGCAGGGCGGGTGCAACCAGCATAATGCCCCCGATTTCAAACAGGGCGGGAACGGTGCTCATAAGGACTGCGGCTCTGCCCACACGGTGAAGGGCGTCCCGCCTGAGTTCAAATCCTGCCCTCAGAAGGATAACGATCAAGGCTATGCGCCTGAAGTCCTGGGAAGCTTCCATCATACCGGGTGATATGAGGTTCATGATGTAGGGACCGCAAAGAACACCCACGGCTAGCATACCGACAAGACCCGGTATTTTCATTTTCCGGAGCAGAATATCCCCTCCCATCCCCAGCAGGATGATCAGTGCCAGACTGAATGCCATGGATCTCCTTTCAATTGTCCAACTAGTACTTGTCTAAGTGTTTGTTTTGTGGTAACGATTCATAATTACTGCAAGCGTATTTAAAAAACCGTCGGCTGTTTTCCATACAGGATTTTAGGTTCTACGGTTAAACCATTACCGGAAGATCATTGAACAGGCAGTATAAGTGAATATGAGAATTGTAACAAGACCTGATTTTGACGGCATTGTGTGCGCAGTTCTGATCAATGAGGCGGAAACCATTGACAGCCCCGTGATGTGGGTGGAACCGGGCCAGGTTCAGGCCGGTGAAGCCGACATCCGCAAGGGGGATATCATGGCAAACCTCCCCTATGATCCCCGGTGTTCGGTCTGGTTTGATCACCATGTATCCAACAGGATTCATACCCCTGTGGAGGGGGCATTCGCCATAGCCCCTTCGGCTGCCCGGGTCGCCTATGATTATTACATTGCCAGGAGTAGACTGCACAGGAATTTTGATGAGCTGGTGCGGGAAACCGATACCATTGATGCCGCGCTGCTGGATATGGATCAGGTCCTTCATCCTGAAAACTATCCGTATATCCTCCTGTCCATGACCGTGAAGAATCATGATGCTTCAGATCCCCCTTACTGGAACCATCTGGTTGCCCTGCTTAAGGAGAAAACCATCGATGCCGTTCACAAAGACCCGGAAGTCATGGAGCGGTGCAGGGTGGTCAGGCAGGAGAACACCGACTATGTCGACATTCTCAGGAATACGACCCGGATTCACGGCAATATTTCCGTGGCAGACTTCCGGTCCATGGGGGACACCCCGTCAGGCAACCGGTTTCTGACCTATTCCCTGTTTCCTGAAAGCACTGCCAGCGTGAAAATCAGGTTTGCCGATACGAACAGGGACACGGTCATTGTCAGCATAGGGCACAGCATTTTTAACCGGGGATGTAACGTGAATGTGGGGAAACTTCTATCCCGGTACGGCGGCGGCGGTCATGCCGGCGCAGGCGGGTGCAGCCTGGATGCCCGGACTGCCGATGAAACCATTCAGGAGATCCTGGAAATCTTGAAGAAGAACCGGCCCGTCTGAACCCGGCAAAGGAATGAGCAAAAACCGATGATACGTCACGGCATTGAAAATCCGCAGCCCGACACGGAAGGGTATATCAGGGCACTCACTGATATCAGCCGGGCCATTACATCGGACCTGTACCTCGAAGACCTGCTCAAGCTGATTGTCATGGTAACCGCCAAGGTTACCGGTGTTGAGATCTGCTCCCTGTGGGTGGTCAACGATGATGAGGACCCTCCGAAAATCCGCCTGAAAGCGACCCAGTCCATCTCCCCGGACTATGTCAAGGACAGGGCCCTGGGTCTGAATGAAGGGGTCGTGGGGTATGTGGCAACCCACAAGCAGCCCCTGATCCTCAAGGATGTCCTGAGAAGCCGGAGATTCAAAGAAAAGGAGATGGCCAAAAAGCTGGGACTGGTCTCCATGGTGGGAATTCCGCTCATAGCCCGGGACGACAAGGTTGTGGGGGTTTTGAACTGCTTTACGTCCGCTTCCCATGATTTTTCCGAAACCGAGGTGAACCTGCTCACGGCTGTTGCCAACCAGGCAGCCATTGCCATCCTGAACACGGAGCTCATGGTAAAGACCCGGGTTATCCAGGAAGAACTGGAGGCCAGAAAGAAGATAGAACTGGCCAAGGAGATCCTGATGCACCAGCGCGGCATTATGGGCAGTGACGCCTACCGGTGGCTCCAGAAGCGCAGCATGGATTCCAGAAAAACCCTCCGTGAGGTGGCAGAAGCCGTTATCCTCTCCAACGAGCTGTTCAATCAGAAGCCCTGATCGGCAGGACGTCCCGCAATCGTTCGTGGTATTATCCTTAAGAATGCTCAGTCCTTCAGGCAAAAATCCGGAACAGCCAGTTTTACCAGTTCGGATTCCGGGGATTTCAGGATGGCGTAAATTCCGGGAGATCTGTAAACCGGATCTTTGAACAGAACACCGTACTGGGTCCACAGGTTTGGGTTGTGCTCTCCGATGTAGAGATAATCGTAGTCCTGAAGCTTGTCTGAGAGTTCCTGGATGGACAGATCGTTCGTCCAGACATCATCCTGATTCCAGAGCCTGCCGACACTCCAGAACCAGTCGTTGGACGCCAGGGGAAAGAGGAAAAATCGTATCACCCGGAATTCAAAGCCCTTGCTGTTTTGGACGATGATAAAAACTTTGCTGTCCTGGGCAACGTTTTTCTTGATCAGTTCCAGGGCCGGACGATGGCGGTTGGCAGTCGTTTCCGAGAGCGAGTATGCAGAACTGGCGGTTTCGGCAGGATCAATGGGAATGGGTTCAAAAAGATAGCATCCGGATATGATAAGTGTCAGGAGCAGCCCGTTTCTGAGCGCCGCCCGGTGCTTTCCGGGATTCCACCCGCGCGGGATCAGGCAGGAAAATGCGACCAGGTAAAATCCAAGCATGGGGGTCTGACAATACCGTTGGACGCTGGCCAGGCGCGGCCCCTCATAAGCGTTAAAGGAAAACATATACATGACCAGAAGGCTGAAAAAGAAGATTCCGTTTCCGAAAAGAAGTATGGACAGGGCTATGCTGCCCCGCCCGGGATGACCCGGAAGGCGGTTCCAGTGGAGTCCTGCCAGCATTATGGCTGCCAGGATCATGGTCCAGACAGGAACAGGAAATCTATCGGAATTGCTGAAGCCCTGTTTCCAGAAAAAATTCTTAAAGTTGCTGCGAATGATCTTCAGGCTTTCAGATGCTTCACCGGAGAATCCTTCCCGGACCATGGTCAGGGTCACCGGTGCGCTGAATGACCGGCTGACATTCATGTGGTCAACCCTTGTTTTCCAGGTCTGATGGGCCAGAAAAGGCGCCAGGGCCACGAGGAGAACGGGCACAATGATGATCCATGCCTTTGTCCACGGCTGGAACGTCTGTCCAAGAAATGTTTTTATCCTGACCTGGCTGCTTTTGTTCCCCTGGCTGCCCATGTCCCGGACGCAAAGATCACAGACAATGATGACCACGGCCAGGACGGCGAAAAACAGGCCCGCCTTTTTGATGAGTACAAGTGTAAACAGGGGCGGTGCCAGGAAGCACAGTGCCCATGATCTAAGTCCCGATACCAGGCAGGCCACGACAATCATTGCAAAATAGACGGCGATCAGGTGATCAACATAGAGTGACGAAAAGCCATGGCCGAAATTGGATACTCCGTAAAATATGGCAAATAGGACAACCGGGATCAGGGGAGCATGTTTCCATCTAAGGGGAAAACCCATGACGGCAATGGCAGATGCGATCATCGTAAATTGTGCGACATAACAGGCCTGGATCGATTTTTCCGTGCCCATGGCAAAGAAATACTGCAAAAGTGCGGTTCCTGGCGGATAATCGTGGAGGCCATAAAAGGATGAGGGCCCCCTCAGGGCTCCCGTAAGCATCATTTCCTTTGGCACCAGCCCCCAGAAGGCCCATTCGTCCCAATAGGCGAAGATATCCGGCGGGACAAAAAACGTGTACAGGAAGATGGCGGCCACGAGGACTATGAACCCTGGCTCCTTCGCCATGCCATCCCACCAGGATCGGTCAATGCCGGATCTGATCAGGCAGACTGAACCAGCAATCAGTCCTCCGGTCAGTATGAGGTAATAGCCTGCGGGGAGCATGCCCGCAAGACCGCTGACATACAGCGCGCTAATAATGGACGAAACAACGACAAATGGGTAGAGGATCAGGTACTTCCTTTCAAGGGAGTAGCACAGGAGGATCCACCCGAGAACCGCGAGAAGCTTTACCGTCAGCATGGGAGGGGGCCCAGTTTCCTGTACGCGGCCATGTGCTGTGTCAGGATAATGGACCAGAGGGTCTTTCCGCCCAGACGAGTGCCGAGTTTTCCGGCAATGGCGTGGACACTTTCAGATGTAAGCGGTATTTCGTCCGGGAAAGCCCAAAGCCCTGTCATTTCGATTATTCTCCGGGAGGCCCGGTACAGCCACGTGGGGGTGGGAAAGGCGATGACGACCAACCCGCCGTCTCTGACCATGGCAAAATGTTTCTCCAGGACCGACAGGAACTCCCTGGACTCGGGTCCATGGAAGTGTTCAATGAGTCCGACGCTGTAACAGATATCGGCATCATTAACCGGTGGCTGCTCCTGGGAAAGCAGATCAAAATTTCGCAGGGTCAGCTCGCCTGTTGCTATGGACTTAGTGCATCGCTGGGCAAATTTGTCCAGGCCGCGCTGGTTGTTGTCCAGGGCAGTATAGCGTTTGAAACCCAGGCGGTGAAGATGATCAAAAAAACAGCTGTTGGCGCCCCCGCATTCGACGATGGTTGCTCCCTGGAGTTTCCGATCGCTGAGGTTTAAAAATTTCACAAGGGAATGCAATGTAAAGCGCCGGGTGATATGGGCGGTCTTGAACGGTTTATCGTAGTAGGCATCCCAGTCTGTGCTTGCCGGTATCTCTCCATGGCCCCTGGAAAAGATGACAAAGTTCTGGATAATAAAGCTTGCAATGAATATCAGGCCTTCAGCCAGAAGCTTCATCCAGATGACACCCCCTCCTAGTGCCAGGACCCCTGCGGTCAGAAGACCATAGGACAGCACGCCCTGGAAAAGGACAAGCAGGGTGTATTCAACGGCAGGTGCAACGCCCCTGCGCTTTGATTTAAACGTAAATGAGCGGTTTGCCTGAAAGTTGAAGATACCGGCTGCAACCCGGGCGCATACCATGCTCATCAGGATGTTATCCGTGATGGCCAAGGCGGATATGAACACCAGAAAATCCAGACCTGCCGTGATGACGGACACCAGGAAGAACCTCAGGAATACGGCATAAATCAGGATCGAATCCATGATCGGGCGGAAATGGGAACTCTGGTTGCCTTCCAGGTACACGGTGGAAATGGGTACTTCCCTGATGGAGATATTGTTTTCCCGGGTGCAGATGAGCATTTTCAGCTCGAATTCATAGCCCCTGTGCCGGAGCCGCAGCAGGGCTGGAAACAGTGCGATGGGAATTCCCCTCAGCCCTGTCTGTGTATCGTGGATACCGGTTCCTGTCAGTGTCTGGAACACCAGCCTGGTGAGTTTGTTGCCGAGGGCACTGCGCAGGGGGATTTCTCCGCCGAAAGAGCGGGTCCCGAGGATCAGGCTTTCAGGATGTTTTTCCAGCTGAACTGACACCCCGATGATATCTTTGACCAGATGCTGTCCGTCTGCATCAGCGGTCACTGCACCTGTCAGGCCGGGCATGGTGGCCGCGCAGTGGTTCAAGGCGGTGCGCAGGGCCGCGCCCTTGCCGAGATTGACATAGTGGCTGAGAACCTGGACACGTCCTGAACTCTCAAGCTCCTTAAAAATGGTTTTAAACGATTCCCCGGAACCGTCATTGACAATGACGATGGGCGAATCTGTCGCTTCCTGAAGATCCTGGATCAGGCTGACGAGAGCCCTGGTGGGTTTATATGCAGGAATAATAATGGCGATACTCATGGAGATAAATCTTTCTAAGGGTGCTTATGGAATGGGTATGGGGTTGGTTTGGCCCTGTGCTCCTGTTTGATCCCAGTTGCAACGATAATGCCTGAAATCAATGGCCCTGATTTTTTAAGGATGATGCTGGTTCCATCATTCCCAGGTTTGCTTTTAACCGGCATAATGCCGCTTAGCCATACAGCGTAACTGGTATCACGTCCACAGCGAAAGTCAATAGCTGCAGACATATATATATTTCTGAGAAAAAGCTTGACAAACTAATTGTCCAACCTTTATTGATTATGTTCGGCTTCATGGACTGAAGCCTTTCGGATACGGGATATACTGTACAATGATGTGCGGTGGTCGGGTATCCGGTACCATTGACAAAGACGTCTGCATCCTGGTGCCTTCAGGGTGGACGTCTTTTTTTGTTTTTCAGGGCAGGGCAGGGCATGGGAGGGAGGAGTTGTGGTATGACAGGGGGGTATGGAGCAATGGATAGGATAGAGCTTTTATTACAGGCCAGACGCCGACTGGTGGCCGGAATCGATTGCCCGGAAACGGTCCTGAAGGGTGAGGAAGAAGGCGGGTGCGGGGTTGTGGGGTTTTGCTGCACCGAGCCGGTGGCCGGAATCCACATCTACGAGCCGTCCAGGCTCATGCACAACCGGGGCAACGGCAAGGGCGGCGGTATTGCAGCTGTGGGCCTGGTTCCTGAACAGCTGGGTGTCAGCCGGGAGACCCTGGACAACGCCTATATGATCCATGTGGCCTACCTGGACGAGTCTGTTCGGCCGGAGCTGGAAGCGAGATACATCACCCCTGGGTTTGACGTTGAAACCTCATCCCACCTGGAAACCGTTGAAGACTGGAAGTCCGTCAAGGGTCTGGAGGTTAGACCTCCGGATGTGTGGCGCTACTTTGTGCGGGTAAAGCCGGACGTCCTGGCCGGGTTTGTCGCCGATTCAGGGTTTGAGGGATTGGATCCCCGGGAGGCCGAGGAGGAATACATCCACCAGAACAGCTTCCGGCTCAACCAGGAGTACTATGCATCCCTGAAACAGCAGAAGGCCTTTGTCCTGTCCCATGGACGGAATATCATGATCCTCAAGGTGGTCGGTTATGCCGAGGCCATTGTCAAATACTATAAAATAGAAGGGCTCAAGGCCCACTCCTGGATCGCCCACCAGCGTTTCCCCACCAAGGGACGAGTCTGGCATCCCGGGGGCGCCCACCCCTTTGCCGGGGTCAACATGGCACTGGTCCACAACGGCGACTTTGCCAATTACCATTCCGTTACCGAGCATCTGCTCCAGCGCCACATCTATCCCCAGTTCATTACCGATACCGAGGTGGCGGCCCTGATGTTCGATCTGCTCAACCGGACCTACAAGTACCCCCTGGAGTATATCATCGAGGCCCTGGCCCCGACCACGGAACTGGATTTCGATCACCTGCCTCGGGAAAAACAGACCGTTTACAGGGCCATCCAGGCCACCCACATCCATGGGTCACCGGACGGGCCCTGGTTTTTCATCATCACCCGGAATATCCCGGAGCTGCGGAAAATCCAGCTCATGGGCATCACGGATACGGCCATGCTCAGGCCCCAGGTGTTTGCCTTTGCCGACGGCGAAGTTCAGGTGGGGCTTATCGCTTCGGAAAAGCAGGCCATTGACGCGACCCTTGCCAGCCTGGCCAAGGATGATCCGAGGATCTGCCCGGTGGCGGACCGTTACTGGAATGCCAGGGGCGGAAGCCACACAGACGGCGGGACCTTTATCTTCAACCTGGAGGCGGATGCTGCAGGCCGCATGCGCATGACCTGCACGGACAAATTCCAGAAGCAGGTTGCCATGCCGGCCCAGGCCCAGGGGTATGATTTCAGGGAAACCTATATCCCCCCATTGGATGAGGCCTTTGGGAGAACCCTTGACCGCCTGCTGGAAAAACCTGACGGACAGAGCATTTTTGACTGCGTCAAGGACCGTATCCCGGTTCTGGAGTTCGATGGGGTAAGGTCCCTGCTTCATGACCTGGGCGATCGGGCCAGGGATCCCGGGAACACCCGGGCGATCATCGATGGCCTGACCCTTCTCAATGACCGGCGGTATCCCACGGGTGAAAAAAAACGCAGTCACATCCTTCACATGGTCCGGGAAGTTTTGACCCGGATATTTCGGGCGTTGCCGACCCTGGACTGGCAAGGGACCGGGGTCCTCCGGCGAATTGATTTCGAGTCCATGGCATCCCTGCGGCCGCCAAAAGGATCGGATGCGGTCCTTGTTATTGATGCCGCTGTGTTTCCTGCGGAAGGCAATGAGTGTGATGCCGCGCTCCTGGTCAAAGCCTTCCGTATGGGGTGGCAGCAGTTCATCTGTTTTGACTGTTCGGGCCAGCGGTATGTGGGATGCGGTCTGGGACCTGAATCGGACCGGGTTGTCATCGATGTATACGGAAGCTCAGGGGATTACCTCGGCTCCGGTATCGACGGTTTGACCCTCAGGGTCCACGGCAATGTCCAGGACCAGGTGGGGCAGATCATCAAGCAGGGGAAACTTGTCATCTTCGGAGATACAGGGCAGACTTTCATGTATGGTGCCAAGGGCGGCGAGGTTTATCTCATGGGTAACGCCGCAGGGCGCCCCCTGATCAATTCCGTGGGCAGGCCCAGGGTCGTTATCAACGGTACAGCCCTGGATTTCCTGGCAGAGTCCTTCATGGCAGGTGACCCGCACAACAACGGCGGGTTCGTGATCCTCAACGGAATCCGGTTTAATGACCAGGGCGGTATCGAGCCCCTGCCCGAGCCCTATCCCGGATCCAATATTTTTTCTCTGGCGTCGGGCGGTGCCATTTTTATCCGGGATCCCCATGGCGTCTGTGTGGAAGGTCAGCTCAACGGCGGTATGTTCCTGCCCCTGACCCCCAACGATTGGGACCTGATGAAACCTTACCTGGAAGAAAACGAGAAGTTCTTCGGTATCCTGCTGCAGGACCTGCTCACCGTGGATGGCCGCCTGATGCGGCCGGAGCAGGTATACCGCAAGGTCGTGCCCAGGGCCGTTGGCCTGAAAATCCTGGAGGCATCGAAATCAGTGGCTGTGCATGAAGCCGAAACCGTGGGGGATCTGAACTGACCACCGGGACCGGGAGAGCATGCCCGGGGATTATGGAGAATAGGATAATACGATTATGAGAATATCCAAGTCAAAGAAAGCCGCAAAACTCAAAGATGCGGTAAAACAGTTGTCCGGAGTGGACATCGACGCCTGCTACCAGTGCCGGAAATGCTCCTGCGGGTGTACGGTGACCGGGATTGCCGCATCTCCGCCGTCGGAGATGATCCGCCGCCTCCAGTTAGGGGCGGACGATGAGCTCTTGGACAACGACCTTATCTGGACCTGCGTTTCCTGCGATATCTGTTACGCCCGCTGTCCCATGGGAATCGACACCCGGGCGGTCATGGACGCCCTGAGGACCCTGGCCGTGACAAAGGGCAGGGCTCCCGGTCCCGGCAATGTGCCCCTGCTGGACCGCTCGTTTCTCAAGACCGTGGAGATATTCGGCCGGACCTATGATCTGGCCATGATCACGGCCTACAAGATTGGAACGTCCTCCTTTGGCCAGGATATGGATAAATTTCCCGTGCTGCTCAAAAAACGGAAGATTGCCCTCTTGCCCTCCCTGGGCGGGGACCGGAAAACCGTGAAACAGATTTTTAACACCATCCGTCAGAACAAGGAAACATCGCGATGACCTATGCCTATTATCCGGGGTGCACATCGGAATCCACAGCCCGGGACCAGCAGATGTCCAGCCTGGCCGTAGCCCGTGCCCTGGGAATTGAATTTGAGGAGATCCGGGGATGGACCTGTTGCGGTGCCACGCCGGCCCATCATACGGACAGGGGACTTGCCGCATCACTGGCGGCAGCCAATCTGGTCAAGGCCCAGGATATGGATATGGATGTGGTGGTCAACTGCGCTGCCTGTTACAGCCGGTTGAAAACCGCCAATTTTGAGGTCCAGAACAATCCGGACATGAAAAAAACAGTGGCCCGTACCCTGGGCAGGGAGTATGACGGTACTGTCCGCGTCCGGCACCTGATTGAGGTGCTCCTGGAAGATGTGGGAAAAGATGACTTGAAAAAAGCCATGAAAACTTCCCTGGGCGGTCTCAGTGTGGCGGCTTATTACGGGTGCCTTCTGGTCCGGCCCCATGAAGTGACCCGGTTTGACGATCCCGAGAATCCCAGGTCCATGGATGACCTGGTCAAAACCCTGGGCGGCACGCCAGTAGACTGGCCCTGCAAGACCGACTGCTGCGGCAACAGCATGTCCGTGACCACCCGGTCCGATCTGGTGGTGGGGTTTTCCGACACCATCATCGGCATGGCAAAGGCTGCGGGAGCCGAGTGCATCGTGGTCGCCTGCCCGTTCTGCCAGGTGAATCTGGACATGCGGCAGACGGACATCCTGAGTGCAACAGGGGTGAACCACAATATGCCCATTATTTACATCACCCAGCTCATGGGTCTGTGCCTGGGCCTGTCCCCCAGGGAGCTGGGGCTGGACAAGCTGGTGGTCCCGCCGGCCGTGGTTGAGCGGGCCGTGGCAGCAAAAGTTTCCTGAAAGACCGTCCGTCCGGGAAAAAGTGCCCGGGCAGGCCAACGATGAGAGCCCTCATAAGGATGACGACAACAATGGTAACACATGACACAAAAGCAACCGGAGCGGTCCTGGTTCAGGGAGGCGGCATCGCAGGGGTCCAGGCGTCCCTGGATCTTGCCAATGCCGGTTTCAAGGTCTATCTGGTAGAGCGAACCGCGGCCATCGGCGGCATGATGTCCCTCCTGGACAAAACCTTTCCCACCGGAGACTGTGCCACCTGCATCGTTTCCCCGAAACTGGTGGAGTGCTCCAGAAACAGGAACATCGAGATCCTGACCCTGTCCGAAGTAACCGCCATTGACGGCGTGCCGGGTAATTTCACGGCCACGGTTCTCCAGTCTCCCCGGTACGTGGACATGGACAAGTGCATTGCCTGCGGAGCCTGTACGGCAAAATGTCCTGCCAGGGTCCCCGATCCCTTTAACCGGAACCTGTCCAAACGAAAGGCCGCCTATGTGACAAGTCCCCAGGCGGTTCCTTTGAAATACGCCATTGATCCGGCCCATTGCCTGTACCTCACCAAGGGCAGATGCGGTATCTGCGCCGACGAGTGCCCGACCAAGGCCATCCAGTACGACCAGAAGCCCAGGAACCTGTCCCTGAAGGTCGGGGCTGTTATTCTGGCCCCGGGTTTCAGGGAATTCCAGGCATCGGCCAAAGGTGAGTTCGGTTTCGGCCGGATTGCCAACGTGATGACCACGGTCCAGTTCGAGAGGATGCTATCGTCTTCAGGGCCGTTCGGCGGCAAGGTTGTTCAGGTGTCCGGTAACCGGGAGGCCAGACGCATCGCCTTTATCCAGTGTGTGGGATCCAGGGACGCCACCTGCGGCAACGATTATTGTTCGTCCATCTGCTGCATGGCTGCCACCAAGCAGGCCCTGGTTGCCAGGGAGCACTCCCCGGAACTTGAAATCACCATCTTCTATATGGATATCCGGGCCCATGGCAAGGAGTTCGACGCTTATTACCAGAGGGCCAGGGAGACCAAAGGTATCAACTATGTCCGGGCCATTCCGTCCAGGGTCATGGAGATCCCGGGACAAGGTGGCCTGAGGCTCCGTTACCTGGGCGCGGACAACGCTTTGGCCAACCTGGACGTTGATCTGGTGGTCCTGGCCGTGGGTCTGGACCCGAAGCCGGATGTGTCCCCGGCCATGGCGGCTCTGGGTATAGAACTCAACGAGTTCGGATTCTGCAGGACGGACCGGCTCGCTCCCCTCCAGACCTCCAGGCCCGGGGTATTTGTGGCAGGCGTGTTTGCCGAACCCAAGGATATTCCCGAGACCGTAACCCAGGCCAGCGGTGCCGCGTCCATGGCCATGGAACTCCTGGCAGGGGCAAGAAACACCCTGGTTACCCAAAGGACCTGGCCCGAAGAGCATGATGTCACGGACGAGGGGCCCCGCATCGGTGTGTTTGTGTGCCACTGCGGTTCCAACATCGCCTCTGTGGTGGATGTCGCAGCTGTTGCCGAAGCTGCAGGCAGGGAGCCGGACGTTGTTTTTTCCACCCACACCATGTACGCCTGCTCCGATGCCAGCCTGTCAGACGTCCGGGACGCAATCGTTAAAAACCGGCTCAACCGCGTGGTGGTTGCCTCCTGCAGCCCCAGAACCCATGAACCCCTGTTCCGGGACACCCTGCGGGAAGTGGGTATCAACCCCTACCTGTTCGAGCTGGCCAATATCCGGGACCAGTGTTCCTGGGTCCATTCCAACACGCATGAAGCAGCCACCCAAAAGGCCCTTGACCTTGTCCGCATGTCCATTGCAAGGGCACGCCTGCTCAAACCCCTGGTGGGTGAGAAACTGGCCGTAACCCGGGAGGGACTGGTCGTGGGCGGGGGGCTCAGCGGTATGGTGGCGGCCCTGTCCCTGGCCGACCAGGGATTCCCGGTAACCCTTGTGGAACGGGAGCGCCGCCTTGGCGGTCATCTCAATACCATCACCAGGACCCTGGAACACGAGGATATCTCCGGGTTTTCTGGAGACCTGGTCCAAAGGGTCCAAAACCATTCCAACATCCGGCTCCACAGTTCCACCACAGTGACCGGCATTGCCGGTCATGTGGGAAAATTCCAGGTCCGGCTTACAGGTCCTGACGGTGATACCCAGGTTCCCTGCGGGGCAGTGATCCTGGCAACCGGAGCCGGCGCAGCAGAGACCTCCGAGTTTTCCATGGGCCGTTCAAGCCGGGTTGTGACCCAGACACAACTGTCAAGGCAGCTTCATGACAACCAGGTTGCCCCCCATACCCGGTCCGTGGTCATGATCCAGTGCGTGGGCTCCAGGAGCGAGTCCCGGCCCTTCTGCTCCCGCCTCTGCTGCTCCATGGCCGTCATGAACGCCCTGGCCCTCAAACGCAGAAACCCGGAGACAGCCGTGTATGTCCTGTACAGGGACATCCGGACCTATGGTTTTAGGGAAACCTATTACCGGGATGCCAGAAAAGCCGGAGTGATATTCATCCGGTACGATGAAACCCATCCTCCGGTGGTGGCAGGCGAAGACGACCTCCTGGTCACGGTGGACAGCCCGGATTTCCCGGAAGTCCTGGAGATCGAGGCGGATCTGGTGGCCTTGAGCACGGGTGTTGAGCCGGAGGCGGGGAACAGGGATCTGGCGAACCTTCTTAAACTGCCCATGAACGGCAGCGGGTTTTTTATGGAAGCCCATGTAAAGCTGCGTCCCGTGGATTTCGCCTCCGAGGGATTCTTCCTGTGCGGCCTGGCCCATTCGCCCAAGATGATGGACGAGAACATCGCCCAAGCCAGGGCTGCGGCTTCCAGGGCGGCAACGGTTCTGTCCAGACCTTTCCTTGAACTGGATGCCCAGGTGTCCAAGGTGGACCAGAATAAATGCATTTCCTGCATGACCTGTGTCCATGCCTGTCCCTATGGTGCCCCCTATATTAATATGGACCACAAGGCCCAGATCGCTGCAGCCAAATGCATGGGATGCGGGATCTGCGCTTCCGAATGTCCGGCCCGGGCCATCCAGCTCAGCCATTTTGAATCCAGCCAGTTTGCCATGATGCTGGATGAGCTTCTGACACTGAGGAACTGATATCAATGCTACGTGAACAGGACAAAGAAAAATCCATGACACCGGAAACCACGTTCGAACCCGTGATCCTGGCCTTCTGCTGCCAGTACTGAGCGTACTCCGCTGCGGACCTGGCAGGTTCCATGCGACTGACCTATCCCACAGGACTTCGGATCATCCGTACGCCGTGCACCGGCAAGGTGGAAGTTGAATACCTGATGAAGGCCCTGGAGAACGGGGCTGACGGTGTGCTGGTGGCGGGGTGTGAAGAAGGGTCCTGCCATTTTATCCAGGGCAATTTTACGGCAAGGAGGCGGGTGGACCATGTCCGCCAGATCATCGGCGAGGCCGGATTCGATCCGGACAGGGTTCGCATGGTCAACATCGGCGCCGCTAATGCCAGAGGCTTTGTCCAGGCCATAACCGACATGACCGAGACGGTTCTGGGTCTTGGTCCCAACCCCCTGGGCCGGTCCCGGATTCCGGCCCCACAGGAGATTCGTCCATGATTGTTGCACAGAGAAAAACCATTCCTGAACTCGTTGACATCCTCAAGGACCACAAACGGATCCTGGTCATGGGGTGCGGGACCTGCGTCACCGTGTGTCTTGCAGGCGGAGAGCGGGAAGTCAGCATTCTGTCCTCTGCCCTGCGCATCGCAGCCCGGGTCAGGGACATTGATTTTGAAATCGAGGAACTCACCATTGAACGTCAATGTGACAACGTGTTCATCGAGACGGCGGCCGAGGCAGTGGAGAGAAACGATGCTGTCCTGTCCCTGGGGTGCGGGGCCGGCGTCCAGGCCCTGGCGGAACGGTTCATGAAAAAGCCGGTATACGCCGGTCTGGACACCGCTTTTCTGGGCATCCTGGAAGAGCGCGGGGTGTGGACGGAAAAATGCGCTGCCTGCGGCTCCTGTGTTGTTCACAACTACGGCGGCCTCTGTCCGGTAACCCGGTGTGCCAAGCACATGCTCAACGGACCCTGCGGCGGGTCCAGGGAGGACCGGTGCGAAGTCCGGCCGGATAGGCCCTGCGTGTGGCAACTGATATTCCAGCGTCTCAAGGGGATCGGCCAGCTGGACCGCCTGACCCGGATGGCGCCGCCCAAGAACTGGGAGCCTGCCCTGGACGGGGGCTGCCGGGTCATTGTCAGGGAGGATCACCGGATTTAACCCCATAACCCCATCGGGACCAAGAGGATGAAGCCATTGCAAGTTGTTGTGTTCTATTGTGTGAACTGTGTTGATGTCAATGCCCTGAGGCTGGAGTGCCGGGAGCAGGGAATGACTGCTGCCACCTTTGTCAGCCTTCCCTGTTCCGGGAAGGTTAACCTGCTGTACCTGCTCAAGGCGGTTGAGAACGGGGCGGACGGCGTGTTTCTCCTGACTTGTCCCAAGCAGGCCTGCCGGTTTTTGGAGGGCAGCTCAAGGGCTGAAAACCGTGTCCGCGCCGTGGATGATCTCCTGGACGAAACCGGACTGGGCAAAGGGCACATCCGGGTATTGCAGATCCAGGACAGGGACTCTGCGGGCCTGAGTGTGACTGAGATGGTGCACCACCTGGAAGGCATCACTGCCGGGGCCGACCAGACGGCCTAACCGCCGGAGCCTGTCCTGGACAGGGTTCTCCGGCCATTGCCATAACCGTTCAATTCAGGGGGATCATGGATTTCCCTGTAGAATAACAGGCGTATCTGTTTCAGGAGAGACTATCTATGCAATCGAGTAAACTAGGACAACTGATCGAAACCGGAGCGTTCATCGTTACTGCAGAACTCTTGCCTACTGCAAGTGGAAATCCGGAATTCATCTCCCGGTCGGCCGGTTATTTCAAAAGCGGGATCGCAGCCGTCAACGTGGCTGACAATCCCCACGGACCCATCACCTCAAGCCTGGCAGGCGCCGTTCTTCTGAAACAGGCCGGAGTTGAGCCGGTGCTGCAGATGGTGACCCGGGACAGGAACCGCATTGCCCTGCAGTCGGACATCCTGGGGGCGGCAGCCCTGGGTGTGACAAACCTCCTGTGTCTGTCCGGCCACCACCAGACCCTGACCCGGAGCCGGGCATCGGCCAATGTTTTTGATATCGACTCCTTCCAGTTCATCGCGGCTGCCCGGAAGATGACAGACCGGAAAGAGCTTCTGGACGGCAGTGCCATCCAGGGGTCCCTGAACCTGTTGGTCGGCGCTGCTGCAAGTCCTTCCATGACCCCTCTGGAACTCAACATGATCCGGATGGCCAAAAAAGTGGCGGCAGGTGCCCGGTTCATCCAGACCCAGGCGGTATTCGATATCAAAGGATTCAAGACCTGGCTGTCAGCGGTCAATCAGCAGGGGCTTACCGAACGGTGCGCGCTTATTGCCGGGGTGATGCCGCTGTTCAGTGCAGATGAAGCCCAGGCTCTCAAGGACCGGTACACGGACCTGTCCATACCGGACGGTCTGGTGGACCGGCTCAGGCAGGCCGGTGACGGCGCTGCCCAGAAAGAGGAAGGCCTGGCCGTGTTCGGCGAACTGGCCCGGGCCATCAGGACCATGGACGGGGTAAGGGGACTCCATATCCTTTCCGGCGGCAAAGAAGAGAGCGTCCCGGATCTATTGGCCGCGTGCGGATCATAACACTAGGAATATACTCATGCCAGACAAATACCATATTGACACAACCCCGGTACCTCCCAGGCTTCCCAGGATAGGAAAGCACGGGATCGTGGACTGGCGGGAAGACTGCTCCCGCTGTCACAACTGCGTGAAAAAAGCGTGCGTCTATGACCGGCACCGGCAGGAATCCGAGTACATCCGCAGCCTTAAGTTTTCGGAATTTCTGTTTTTTGAATGCATGGGCTGCTTTTCCTGTGTCCAGAATTGTACCAAGGGACTCCTTTGCCTGACAATCAACTCCGAGTATGAAAACCTGGGCAATGCCTACTGGACGCCTGAGATCATCCATGCCACCTGGCAGCAGGCCGAAACCGCATCGGTGCCGGTATCCGGCGCAGGATACCGGGGACGGTTCTCAGGCCACGGGTTTGACGCCATGTGGACCGACATGTCCGAGATTGTCCGGCCAACCCGGGACGGCATTCACGGCAGGGAATATATCTCAACGTCGGTTGATATCGGCACCAAACCGTCATACCTGAATTTTTCCGGCGTAGGCCTCGATACACAGCTTCCTGCCCTGGTGGATCTGCCCATGCCCCTGATTCTGGACATGCGGCCCGGGGCCCTGGGACTTCCCAGGGTGGAACCCTATGTCATCGAAGCTGCCAGGGCAACAGGGCTGATGGTCCTGGTGGATTCAGCCGGGTGGCCCGGTGTTCTGCTCGATCACCAGGCAGCGGATCTGGATGCCTATCTCCCCCACATCGCTTTTCACCTTAACCCGGATGCGCCGGTTCCCTATGAAGTCCTGGGCCGGACCCGCATGGCCGAGATTCCCGATTCGGACCAGGTTCTGGAAACGGTAAGGGATCTGAAACAGCGATTCCCAGGCATGGTGTTCTCTGTCAGGGTGGCATTGACTCCTTCCGGTGTGGCAAGATGTGTTGAGCTGGCGACGGCGGGCCTGGAAGTGGTTCACATGGTGGCGGACATCAACGGTAACGAGATGGACACGGACAAGCCCAGGTTCATAAAGGACCTGATCCGTAAGGCCCACACAGACCTGATCAAAGCCGGGATCCGGGACAATGTAACCCTGATCGCAGGGGGCGGTATCGGCCTGGCCGAACACATGGCCAAGGCCGTGATCTGCGGGGCTGACCTGGTATCCACCATCGTTCCCCTGGTCCTTGCCCTGGAGTGCCGCCTGTGCAGCCTGTGCCAGCCGGACCTTCCCTGTCCTGCCCGGCTCGAAACCCTGGATACCGCATATGCTGCCGGCCGGATGAGAAACCTTATTGCTTCCTGGCACCTGCAGCTCATTGAGCTCATGGGCGCCATGGGAATGCGTGAAGCCCGCCGCCTGAGAGGCGACGTGGGGCGGGCAATGTTTTTTGAAGAACTTGAGGAGGAGATCTTTGGAGCGCTTTTTGGTTCACGAAAATGACCTGGCAGATCTTCTGCCGGCCAATACCCTGAAGACCAGGGTTCCCCAGACTGAAGTCAGCCGGGACATCAAACCGGCGCCGTCCCGGTACCGGAACGAGTTTGCCAAGTTCATCATTTTCCGGAGCGATGCGTGCGTGCGGTGCGGTAAATGTGCTGAACTGTGCCCTTATGGTGTTCACGTCCTGAAACCCGGCTACAAATACTTTGCCACGCCAAAGAGTCATCTGTGTATCGGTGAGAACTGCCGGAAAACGGACCATTTTTGCATCGACCAGTGTCCGGAAAAGGCCCTGAGGCTGGTGGAAAACCCCATGATCCGTGCCCTGGGCGACTTCCGTTGGCCGGCGGACATGCTCCTGGCTACCTGGAAAATGGCTGAAACCGGCACTCCGCCCGATCCGGATTACGGGTGGGACTACCAGTGCGGCAATTCAGGCGGCGGATTTGACCGCCTGCGTTTCCGATTCCCGGAATCACCGCCCGAGATCGCCGATCATGAGATCGACACCACGATTGTCCTGAACAAGAGAGGCGACGGACGGCCCAGAATCACCATCGACGTGCCATGGTACGGGGGGGGCATGTCCTTCGGGTCCGTGAGCAACGTGACCCAGCTGTCCAAGGTCCGGGCCTGCACGGCCTGGAACACCTTTTCCTGCTCGGGCGAGGGCGGGTACATGGAGCGCATGCGGCCCTATGACGACCACATGATCACCCAGGTGGCCACAGGCCTGTTCGGTGTCCGTGAGGAGACCATCCAGCGGGTTCCCATTGTTGAGTTCAAGTATGCCCAGGGCGCCAAGCCTGGTCTGGGTGGCCATCTTCTTGGGGACAAGAATACCCCGGCCGTTGCCAAGATCCGGGAAGCCGTCCAGGGGATTTCCCTGTTTTCGCCCTTTCCCTTTCACAGCGTCTACTCCATCGAAGACCACATGAAGCATCTGGACTGGATAAAGCATATCAACCCAAGAGCTTTGGTCTCCACTAAAGTTTCGACGCCTACGGACGTGGACATGGTGGCCGTGGGAAGTTATTCGGCAGGCACACATATCATCCATCTGGACGGCGGGTACGGCGGGACCGGGGCTGCCCCGGAAATCGCCAAGAAGAACATCGCCATGCCCATCGAGTACGCCATTGCCAAGGTCCATAAGTTCTTAACTGACGAAGGGGCCAGGGACAGCGTGTGTCTCATTGCCTCGGGCGGGATCCGCACGGCCCACGACATTGCCAAGGCCATTGCCCTGGGGGCCGACGGTGCGGTGGTGGGAACCAGCGAACTGATAGCCCTGGGATGCGTCCGGTGTTCCCGGTGTTCCGCGGGCAGGGGCTGCCCCCGGGGCATTGCCACCACCGATCCGGAGCTGGCAGGGCAGATGGACGTTGCGTGGGGAACCCAGCGCCTGGTCAATCTCTACAATGCCTGGCGCATAGAGATAGTTGACATTCTGAAACGGCTTGGGCTGAAAAGCATCCGTGACCTGGTGGGGCGGACCGATCTGCTCATGCACCTGGATTTCACCAACGACCGTCGGCATCCCTAGGTACTGGCAAAGAGGTCCCTGCCAACTGCCATTACTAATGGCATGAATGGGCACGGATCATCCTGTGTATCACTGGTATGGGGGATCGCTTGATTCAAGAAAAACTGCAATTTAAATGCAGACGGCAAGGACTGAACCTTTGTTCAGTCCTTGCCGTCTGGTCTTTGTAATTACTACAGACCGGAAGTCTTATGCTGCGGTCCGCCTACGGGACAGATGCCTGACCGTCAACCCTGCCAACAGCAGGATCAATCCGATCATCCCCCATTCCGTCAGGGTGGGAATCGGGGCGCCTGATTGTTCTGTGGTCAGAATGGGAATGTCGGCTGAGAGAGGATCGACCCCTGTAATATTAATATGCCCGGAGTCGAAACTGGTATCGACCAGGAGCCCGTAAGGGAAGATGTTGTCCCTGTGGACGCCTCCTACAAAATCACCATCATAGGGCATGCTGGCATAGGGGTAACCTGATTTCATTACCGCCGGAGAGTAGAATTGGATGGGATCGCCAGGGTTGATTCCGATGTAATTGAATTCAATGCGGAATTCGTAGAAGCGGTGGTCATTGTCCGGGTCAGCCGGACTGCGTCCGAATCCCCGTGCAATGGTTACCATCGCGTTTTCGGGTGGATCTTTCGGGATCTGGGCAACCGCTGAACCTGTATAGTAGGTTTCAACAACATGGTAACTGCCGGGGGTTGGGGGCCCAAAGACCATCAGGCATTCGTCGTACAGACTTTCGGTATTGTCCCCAACAGCATCGACCAGCACATAGAGATAAGTGTTGTCATTCAAAAAATAGACATGGGTCTCAATGGGATATTTCGCGGGTGTGAGAAGCAGATCCGGAATCAGGTACAGTTCATAGGCCCCCTGCCATTCCGTATCGCCGACGGCGCCGTTCATCACCGGCGGTCCGTTGACCGCGAAATGTGATGAAAGGCCTGCCTCAACACCCTCTGCTTTTATCTCCTGAAAAGGCATTGCCAGAACCACCAGGAACACTAACAACCACTGAAAACCAACACACCAACGCCTGAAACGCAGCTCCGATTTTTTGAAGTTCATTGCCGACCTCTTTTATTTCCAAAGTAATTGTTATCAGCAGCCGGTTGTCCTGGGTCGAGCATCCGATTCTTGGGATTGCCTTCTCTGAAACGGTTTTTGGTCGACTGAACGGCCCGGAACCGATCATAGTGAAGCCTTGTCAGGACATGCCGGGATAATTTCATGCAGTACAGCATGACGATCAATATGGAACTTAAAACATTAAAATATTCTATGATTATAGTATGTAACGGGTTAAACCATCAAATATGGCAAAAAGTCAACTATTATTTTGCAATTGACGGGAACACCGGCTCCGTCCATTTAATTGATTTTTGGTCAATCGGCCTGGCAGATCAGCAGGCCAGTTGCATCTGGATTTACAGATTTTTGCGGGCATATAAAAAAAGAACGAACGTTCGTTTTTTATGTTGACTTTCGTTGTCCAACCTCCTAATGTGATGCCCCGTGAACCCATTGCGGATATAACGGCAGGCGTCGTGCGGATAAGTTCCAAAAAGGATTTGGACGCGAATCGTGGTTTGATGAGGATGTCGGTTGCCGGCAATGGAAATATCGTCATGGCTCAGAACACTTACTTTTTTCAGGAGAATGCACATGGAAAAGATCTGGATGAAGCACTGGCCTAAGGACCTGCCCGAAACGATTTCTTTTTCCCGGGGAAAAGTTCCCCTCCATGACTATCTGCGGCTCCAGGCAGAAAGAATGCCGGACAAGCCGGCTATTATTTTTTACGGAAGGGTGGTTACCTACCGGGAACTTGATGAGGCATCGGACAGGTTTGCCGGGTACCTTGTGTCCAAGGGGACCAAGAAGGGAGACCGGGTCGGTGTTTTCCTGCTCAACTGCCCCCAGTATGCCATTGCCCATTTCGGCATCCAGAAAATAGGCGCCATTGTCTGTCCCTGTTCTCCCCTGTTCAAGGAACTGGAGCTTACCTATGAACTCAATGACGCCAGCATAGAAGTCCTGGTGGCCCTGGATCTGTTCATGCCGATTGTGGGACAGGTCCTTGGCAAAACACCCCTGCGGCAGGTTGTCGTAACCAATCTGAACGATTATCTGCCCGAAAACCCTTGCCTGCCACTGATCCCACCCATGAAGGTGCCCAAGAAACCTGTACCGGGTGCGGATGATTTCATGGACATTGTAACCGAGGGAAGCAGCCCGCTGCCTTCAACAGTCATCGATATGGAAAACGATATCGGACTGTTCCAGTACACCGGCGGTACAACAGGGCTGCCCAAGGGGTGCATGCTCAGTTTTCATGCGGCGCTGTTCAAAACAGCGTCAACCGTCGGCATCGCTTCAATTACCGAAGACTCCGTGTGTCTCGTAACCATGCCCATTTTCCATATTGCCGGCATGCTGGCAGGGATGAATTCATGTATCTATGCCGGGGCCACCCAGGTGCTTTTGTCCATGTTCGACGTGAAAACCGCTGTCCGTGCCATTGAGCTCTACAAGGCTGACTTCTGGTACAGCGCGGTTCCCATGAATGTGGGTATCATGGCTGACCCGGACAGCACAAACCATGATCTGAGCAGCCTGAAACTCTGCCTGACCTCGTCCTTTGGTATCCAGCTCACAAAGGAGATTGCGGCCAGGTGGGGGGAGTTGACCCGGGGAGGACTGCTGGTGGAAGGGGCTTACGGTCTGAGTGAAACCCATACGGCAGACACTTTCGTTCCGCGGCACAACCTCCGCTACGACACCTGCGGTATCCCCGGACCCGGAGCCGAGTTCAGGATTCTGGACCTGGACGGTTCCGGACGGGAAATGCCGGTGGGTGAGCCGGGTGAAATCGTCCTGAAAAATCCGGGGGTATTCAAAGGGTACTGGAACAAGTCTGAAGAAACGGCCAGGACCCTGAAAGACGGATGGGTTTATACAGGGGATATCGGGCGGTTCGATCAGGACGGCTATCTGAGTCTCCTGGGCCGGGTAAAGGAAATGATCAAGGTTTCAGGGTTCTCGGTGTATCCCGAGGAGGTGGAACTCCTTATCAACTCCCATCCCGGTGTGGTCCAGACAGCGGTGATCGGCGTTGCGGATCCGGTAAAGGGAGAGGCGGTCAAGGCCTATGTCATCAAGACGCCCGGATCGGACCTGGATGAGAAGGGATTGATCACCTGGGCCAAAGAGCACATGTCATCCTACAAATGCCCCAGGTATGTGGCGTTCAGGGAAACGCTTCCCACCCTGGCCACGGGAAAACTGCTGCGCCGGAAACTCAAGGAAGAGCTGGAATCATAGAACAACAGCCGGATAAGGAGGTGGCAGGGTGGCCTTTGAAAAGGTTCTGGGTATCCTGGAAGAAAAAGCACGCAAGGTTCTGGAGATGGGCGGCCAGGGGAAAATCGACCGCCAGCACGAAAAGGGCAGATATACTGCCAGGGAAAGGATTGACAGAATTCTGGACCCCGGTACCTTTTTCGAGGTGGGGCGGTTTGCCCATTCCGATATGCCCGGTATGGAAGACAAGACCCCGGCGGACAGCAAGATCACCGGTTACGGCAGGGTTGATGGCCGGCAGGTGGCAGTGTCTGCCAATGATTTTACCGTCATGGCCGCCACATCCAGCCGCGTGGCAGGGAAAAAGGAGTATCAGGTCAAACAGTATGCCGCATCCAAAGGCCTGCCCATGATCTACCTGGGGGAGGCAGGCGGCGCCAGGATGCCCGATATCATGGGTGCAAAGGGGCTGACCTCATTCGGCGGCGGGGGGTTTACCTCCTTTATCGAGATCATGAGCAGGGTCAGGAAAAATCTGTTTATGACAGCCATCCTGGGGGAATGTTACGGGATGCCCACCTGGATGGCCTGCCTGTCCGATTTTGTGGTCCAGGTCCGGGGAGCGGCCATGGGTGTGTCCGGTCCCCGGGTGCTTGAAATGGCACTGGGGGAGAAGATTTCCGATGAGGAGCTGGGCGGATGTCAGGTTCACGGAGAAATCACCGGCACCATTGACCGGGTGGCTGATAACGAGGACCATTGTTTTGATATCATCCGTCAATTCTTCAGTTATATGCCGTCCCACCGGGATGAAGCGCCTCCGGTCTACGAGATTCCGGCAGGGTCCGGTTCGCGCATGAGGGACATCCTGGCCTTTCTGCCCGAGAAACGGAACCGGACCTATGACATGGTAACTCTTCTGGAATGTATTGTGGACCAGGACAGCCTGTTCGAGATCAAGCCCGATTTCGGGAAATCGGTGATCACGGCCCTGGCAAGGATCAACGGCGGATCCGTCGGCATCATTGCCAACCAACCCATGGTGGCGGCCGGTGCCATGGACACAAAGGGCATAGACAAGGTCATCAGTTTTCTGTGCCTGTGCGATACCTACAATATACCGTTGCTTTTTTTCCACGACATACCGGGCTTTCTTGTTGGCAGGGAAGCGGAACGGGAAAAGGTGGCTGCCAAGGTCATGAATTACATGAATGCCCTGGGCCAGGTGACGGTGCCCAGGATTTCGGTGATAGTCCGGAAAACCTATGGCATGGCTTTCTGGAACATGGCGGGTTCCGGGTGCGGGACCGATTTCCTGGTGGCCTGGCCCAACGCGGAAATGAGCTTTGTTGATCCGGTTATCGCAGCCAATGTGGTAACCGGAGCAATGGGAAACGGGGCGGGGGACAACCAGGCAATCATCGATGCCATGATCAGCGAAACCTCCCCGTTCGGAGCGGCAGGGATGTATGACATCCACGATGTCATACAACCTCAAGCGACCCGGGACTATATCATACGCGCCCTGGAGATTGCCCGGGGCCAGATCCGGGACGGGATAGGTGAACACAGGCTTGCCAACTGGCCCACAAAGTTTTAGTTGAAGCAACAACCAGGCGTTGCAGGAGAGGGGATGTGGTCCGCACGTGGGATATCAGCGGAAACTTTGTTCCATGGAAGGTTTAACGATCGATTGTTTAGGAGGCTGAACCATGAAAAAAGTTAAGGTAAATACGGTTACAGGGACTGTTTCATCGGGCGATCTGGGTATCACATTGATGCATGAACATATCCTGTTCGGTTATCCGGGTTGGGAAGGGGACCAGACAATAGCCCCCTTTGACAGGGAGGCGATTGTCAAAAAAGGGGTGGAAACCCTGAACCAACTCAAGGCCCTGGGCCTGACAACACTGGTTGACGCAACCGCCGCGGACAGCGGGCGCTGCCCCGAAGTATGCCGGGAGATTTCGGACAAGACTGGGGTGAACATCATCTGCTCAACCGGCTACTATTACGAAGGCGAGGGATCGTCTGCCTACTGGAAATTCAGGGGCAGCCTGGGAGATGCAGGAGAAGAGATCTACGAGCTGTTCATGAAGGAAATTGTGGTAGGTATACGGGATACGGGCATCCGGGCCGGGGTTGTCAAGGTGGGTTCGGGCAAGGGAGCCATATCCGATTATGAAAAGATGATGTTCAGGGCTGCGGCCCGGGTCCAGAAGGATACCGGTGTGCCCATCATTACCCATACCCAGGAAGGTACCATGGGGCCGGAACAGGCCAGGTTTTTGGTAGACCAGGGTGCTGATCCGGCAAAGATTCAGATCGGTCACATGAGCGACAACCTGAACCTGGATTACCAGATGGCCACCCTGGAGCAGGGCGTTTATGTGGCCTGGGACAGGATGGGACTCCAGGGTCTTGCCGGCTGCCCCATGGACAGACAGAGGTACCCCGTGGTCATCGATCTGATTCAAA
>JAZDGN010000115.1:0-16322 GCA_043806875.1 Pseudomonadota bacterium | reverse complement strand
GGTATCGATTCCAAGGCACGCCGATATGAGCAGAATCCAGGCCAAGAACCGGCCGGCGCTGGTCAGTTTCAGATGCCACCAGTCTCCCAGGGTGTGGAGCCGCCGGTAGGACCGGTACAGGACACGGCGCCGCCAGGGATGTCTTTGCCTGGGGGTTGCTTCCGGCATGTTCTGGTCCCTGTTATACCGGGGAAGGGGTTGCGTCAAGGATTTCCTGGACGATTGCCCCGGGGGCCAGTCCCGAGAACAGGGCTTCGGAGTCCAGGACCAGCCTGTGGGCGATCACCGGCAGGGCAAGGGACTGGATATGATCCGGGGTGACAAAGGTGCTGCCCTGGAAAAGGGCCAGGGCTTTGGCTGTTTTCATCAGGGTGATGGAGGCCCTGTGTCCTGCTCCCAGGAGCACGCCCCGGTGATTCCGGGTCTGCCGCACCAGGCTGACGCAGTAGTGTTTCAGCTCATCTTTCATGTGAATCCGGATGGTGTCCTTTTTAAGCGCTAAAATATCTTCCATGGAAACGCAGGGCACAACCCTGTCCACCGGCTCATGATCCTCCCCTCCGGTGAGAATGGCCACCTCGTCCTCGGCGCTCACATAGCCCATGCTCAGTTTCAGGGCGAACCGGTCCATCTGGGCTTCGGGAAGGGGGTAGGTTCCCCTGGACTCAACGGGGTTCTGGGTGGCGATGACAAAGAAGAGGTCTTCAAGCATGATCCGGTTGCCGTCAATGCTCACCTGGGATTCGGCCATGGCTTCCAGCAGGGCCGACTGGGTCCGGGGTGAGGCCCGGTTGATCTCGTCGGCCAGGAGAATATTGGTGAACACCGGCCCCCTGTGGAGCTTGAATTCCCTTTTCCGGGGGTCGAATATGGATACCCCTGAAACATCCGACGGTAGAAGGTCCGGGGTGAACTGGATCCGTTTGAAGTCAACACCGGCCGACAGGGCCAGGGCCTTGGCCAGGGTTGTTTTTCCGCATCCCGGAGCATCTTCCAGCAGTACATGGCCTCCGGCGGCAAATCCCGCAAGGAGCAGGGTCACGACCTTGTCCTGCCCCCGGATGACCCGGGTGATGCTCTCATGGAGTTTTTGGTAAACCTCGCTGCCCTGCATGGCCTTCTCCCCGGTTTGATATGATCCTGGAATCCGGGCTCCCTTTGTCCGGCAGAGATCTGCACAGATTCAGAATTTCCCCCTCCGGCACCACTGTAGATCATCAGGTCCCGGAAAATCAACCGCAAAGTTTTCCGGCATGGTCAGCGCCGTCATAAGGGACACGCGGGGCGTTGTTTTCAACTGCGGCGAACAGTTGCGTTCTCAAAGGCCGGTTCAATGAAAATCATTGCAAAATTGATGTGAACGATCTATTTTCTGGTGACATGGAAGATGCTTTGACAACCCTGTCCGGTGCCCATGGGCACCTGGGGGTTTTTTTATTTCGGCACCGGGAAACGGGTATGGATTGTCAGGGGGGTCAGGTCAGGCAGTGGCGTTCGGTGAACAGGTCAGGGGGAGATTATCATGGACGAGAACAGTCCCATCGGCGTGTTTGATTCCGGTGTTGGGGGGCTTTCCGTGCTGCGCTGGATCAGGGACAGGCTCCCTGCGGAGGATCTGGTGTACGTTGCCGATTCGAACAATGCACCCTATGGCAGCAAGTCCCCGGAATTTGTGAGGCAGCGGGCCATGTTCCTGTCGGATTTCCTGGTGGGCCGGAAGGTCAAGGCCATCGTGGTGGCTTGTAATACAGCCACGGTCACCTGCATCACAGACCTGAGGGAGCGGTTTTCCGTGCCGTTCATCGGGGTTGAACCGGGGGTAAAGCCCGGCCTTGCCGCCACCAGATCGGGTGTCGTGGGGGTCATGGCCACCTCCGAAACCCTGAAAAGCCAGGCCTACAGCCGTCTTCTCCAGCGTCTCGGGACACACGGCAACGTGGTGTCCCAGGAGTGCCCGGGCCTGGTGGAAAAGATCGAAGCCATGGCCCTGTCAGACACCGAGACAATGGCCATGGTGGAGCACTATGTGGCGCCGCTCCTGGTCCGTGGTGCGGATACCATCGTTCTGGGCTGCACCCATTACCCGTTTTTGGAACCCATGATCCGTGCCGTGGCAGGCCAGGGGGTCGAGATCATCGATACGGGGCGGGCAGTGGCCGCTCAGGTTGCTACCAGGCTTGCGGAAAAAGGTATGCTGTCAGGCAGGGCCGTGCCGGGATCAGAGATGTTCTGGACCACGGGATCTGAAAAAGTCGGACAGGTGGTCAGCCATCTCTGGGGGAAACCCGTGGAGATAAGCAGGCTGGCCGATGTAATGCCGGCCGGGCCGGAACCTGACCGCCCAAGTCCGGAGGTTGCCAGCTGATGCCGGTTCAGCCGAAAATCTAAACTGTTTAAGCCGGGCCAAAAAGGCTTAGGCTGTTATACGGAGGCATTTTTTGATTTACCTTAAACTGGTGTTGACCGCAGTGTTCTGGGGCGGAACCTTTATTGCCGGAAAATCCCTTGCCGGAAATGTCCACCCCCTGGATGCAGCACTGCTCAGGTTTGTCATCGCATCGGCTTTCCTTCTGGCCCTGACCTGGAGGAAGTTCGGCAGACTTCCCGGGATCAGCCCCAGGCAGATTCTCCCCATTGTCCTTTTGGGAGCGACTGGTGTATTCAGTTACAATGTCCTGTTTTTTTCGGGCCTTCAATACATTACCGCAGGCAAGGCATCCCTGATCGTTGCCAACAACCCCATTATCATCAGCCTTTTGTCCGCCCTGATCTTCAAGGAACGGCTGACCCGGATCAAGGGTGCGGGGATTCTCATGTCTGTCACCGGGGCCCTGATCGTTATTTCAGGCGGCCATATCACCGATGCCGTGAGTTACCACCTGGGAAAGGGTGAGCTGATGATTGCCGGGTGTGTGGCCTCCTGGGTCGCCTATTCCCTGATCGGGAAATCGGTCATGGGACAGCTTTCCCCCATGGTCTCGGTCTGTTATTCATCGGTGGCCGGCGCTGTTCTCCTGGCTGTTCCGGTCCTGGCCAAGGGCAATGTTGCGGCATGGACCCACTATTCTGTTACCGCATGGTCCAGCCTGTTCTATCTGGGCTTTTTCGGGACCGTCCTGGGTTTTTTCTGGTACTATGAAGGGATACAGGCCCTGGGAGCCATGAAGGCCAGTGTGTTTATCAATGTGGTGCCCGTAAGCGCCATCTGCCTGGCCTATTTTCTCCTGGGGGAAACCGTCACGCCTTCCCTGTTCACAGGGGGATTGCTTGTCATTGCCGGCGTGTATGCCACCAATGCTTCCGAGGTCATCGGCCAGGGGCTGAAGAGGATCAGGGAGCGGCTTTTTATGGCAAAGGAAACCCCGGACGCGCGATAAAAAACAAGGAGGCGTTATGGAGCGGTGTGCATGGGGAACAACGGATGAAACCTATATTCTTTACCATGACAGGGAGTGGGGCGTACCTGTCCATGATGATGCCAGGCTCTTTGAGATGCTTATCCTGGAAGGGGCCCAGGCAGGACTGAGCTGGATCACCATTCTGAAACGGCGTGAGGCCTACCGGGAAGTCTTTGACCGTTTTGATCCCGTGTCCATTGCAGGATGGGATGATCAGCGGATTGAGGCACTGACCCGGAATCGTGCCATCATCAGAAACCGCCTCAAGATCCGGTCGGCCAGGACCAATGCCCGGGCATTCCTGTCCGTGGTTGAAGAGATGGAAAGCTTTGATGCTTTTATCTGGTCTTTTGTGGGTGGGGAACCCATTCAGAACGCCTGGTCGTCCATGGACCAGGTGCCGGCCCAGACCCCTGAATCCCAGTCCATGAGCCGGGCCTTGAAAAAAAAAGGATTTTCGTTTGTGGGACCCACCATCTGCTATGCGTACATGCAGTCAGTGGGTATGGTGAACGATCACCTGGTAACCTGTTTCAGGTATGCCCAGCTGAGTCCTTCCCTGACAGCCCTAACTTGACCAGCTTCTTCAGTACCGTTTCCGGGGAAAAGGGCTTGATGATGTAGTCGTTGCATCCGCTTTTAATGCTTTTCACAATGGTTTCCTGATCGGCAAGGGCCGTGACCATGAGCACCTTGACCCGGTTCTTGACGGGAATCCTTTTCTCTTTTTCCAGGGTACGTATCCGGGTCAGGACCTCGGTGCCGTCCATATCCGGCATGGCGATGTCCAGGGCGATCAGGTCAAAGGGCTTTTTTTCTTCCAGGGCCAGGCTGAATACGGACACTGCGGTGGTGCCGCTGTCCACGGCATCACACTCCCCATGGGCCAGGAGGATTTTGACCATCTTCTGCCGGCTGACATTTTCATCATCTACCACAAGTATTCGCATCGCTTCTGCTCCGGAATCTGTTTGTCTGGCTGAGGCCAAAACCTCCGAGCCCGGCAGTTTCAGTTCAGGGTTATCCAAGGGTTGAACAATAGGCTTTGAGCCTGTTATACTCATATTCCAGCGTATTAATCAAGTCTGCAGCAGCTGTGGTATCCCCTTTTTTTATGGAGATCTCCAGTTCCGATGATGTTCTGGCAAGGGCCGTGGCTGTCAGGTTCGCAGATCCTCCCTTGATGGCGTGGGCCTCCCGGGCGATCTTCAGGAAATCCCCTGCCTGAAAAGCCCTGTGCATCATCTGGATCTGGATAGGTACTCTGTCCAGAAATCCGTTCAGGATCTGCATGAAAAACGGCCGGTCATTGTCAAATTCCATGACGGCACACTCCAGATCCAGGGGAAGGTCGTGGTTGAATGGCAAGCTCGGCTGCACATTCTGGGCTGCTTTGTTCCTGGACTGGTCCAGGACGTTGCTCCACCGCCTGACCATGGACAGAAGTTCCTTTTTTTTTATCGGTTTGGCCAGGTAGTCGTCTGCTCCGGCCCGGATGCATTTTTCCCGGTCTCCGTTCATGGCATGGGCGGTCATGGCAATGATGACCGGAGGGTCGGATTCAGGAACCTGGAGGCGGCCTCCCGCCTCTTTTTCCCGAATGATCCGGATGGCTTCGTACCCGTCCATCACAGGCATCTGCATGTCCATGAGAACGATATCATAGGGATTGATTTTCAGGGCATCAAGGGCCTGTTGTCCGTTTTCAGCCAGGTCCACGGTGAAACCGGAGCTGCCGAGCTGGAACAGGGCAACCTCCTGGTTGGTCTGGTAATCCTCCACAAGGAGGATGCGCAGGTCCTTCCGGGGTTCACTGTCCAGTATCTGGGGGGTGATCAGGGTGTCATATCCTGCACCGGGTGTTTTCATGAGAACGCTTTGAATAACCGCTTTCAGGGGCTCCAGGAGAATGGGCTTCTGCATGAATCCGTCCACGCCGGATTCCATGATTCTTACCTGTTCGTCCTTCAAGGAATACCCGGACAGGAGAATGACCGGAATTTCCCGGAACCGGATATCGGCCTTCATGCGGGCCACCAGTTCGAATCCGTTCATGGCCGGCATGGTTATATCCGTGAGAACCATGTCAATGGGGACGTTTTCCCGGGCTGCTTCCCCGATGATCTCCAGGGCTTCCAACCCGCTGGATGCCTTGGAGCTGATACATCCCATGGTGTCCAGGTAGGCCTCCAGGATGTCCAGAACCGCTTCATCATCATCCACGATGACAACCTTCAGCCCTGTGGTGCTCCGGGGCTGGCTGCCTGACGGCTCCTCGGTCTGCCGGAATTTTGTGAACCTGGCCGTAAACCAGAAGTGGGATCCTTCCCCGACCCGGCTGGTGACGCCTATGGTTCCGCCCATGAGTTCGGTCAGGTGCTTGGATATGGTTGTGCCCAGCCCGGTTCCGCCATAGTTGCGTGTGGTGGAGCCGTCGGCCTGGGTGAAACTGTCAAAGATGGAGTTCAGGCGGTTCCTGGGGATGCCGATTCCGGTATCGATGATATCAAAGCGCAGGGTGTCGGTTTCTTCATCAGACGTTTCCAGGGACACCTTTACGGTTATGGATCCCGCGTTGGTGAACTTCAGGGCATTGCCGGTAAGGTTGTTCAGTATCTGCCTGAGCCGGACAGAGTCACCCACCAGTCTGGAAGGCACCCTGGGCGACATGAAGGATGCGTAGTTAAGTCCCTTTTTCATCGCCCTCAGGGCCATGGAGCTGGCAAGATTTTCCATGAGGGTCCTCAGATCAAAGGGAAGGGAAGCAAGTTCAAGTTTTCCGGCTTCGATTTTTGAGAAATCCAGGGCTTTGTTGACAATGTCCAGCAGGGTATTGGACTCCTTTTCAATGGTCTCCAGGATCGCCCGGTGTTCAGGAACGGTGATGCGCTCCATGGCGACTTCGGTCATGCCGATGATCCCGTTCAGGGGAGTCCGGATTTCGTGGCTCAGGTTGGCCAGGAATTGGCTTTTAGCCACACTGGCGGCTTCCGCTGCCATCTTGGACTGGCGGAGATCCTCCTCGGCCTTTTTGCGCGCCGTAATTTCAAAAAAAACCCCATCAATATGATTGATGTCCCCCCGGGAGTTCAGGACGATGTAACCTCGCTCCTGGGTCCACTTCAGGCTGCCATCACGCGTCCGGATACGATACTCCCGGATGTAGGTCCTGTCTGTCTTCAGGGCCTTGATGAACTCCTCCCCGGCGCCGGGGAGATCGTCTTCAAGTATAACGTCTTTCCAGAGCAAGCGCCTGGAATTGAAATCGTCACCGGAATATCCGGTGATGGCTTCGATCTTGTTGTCGAACAGGTCCACGGACCAGTCTTTGTATCCCTTGAACACCACGTTGGGAAGATTTTTTACCAAGAGCTTGAACTTCCAGGTGCTGTCGCTGTGATTTTCTTCAGCTTTTTTACGGTCGGTGATGTCGATAAAGGTTTCCAGGAGCATCTGCTCATCATCGACCATGATGGATTTAAGATTTTTCAGGACCGTTTTTTTCTCCCCGGTCTGGGTGATGATGGTCTGCTCCAGGTTGTCCACGTGCTCGCCGAGATTCAGGTTCGGGCATGACGGCTCGACGCAGGCGCAGAGCAGGCCGTGACAGTTGTTTCCGACAACCTGTTCCCTGGATTCGTATTCCATGAGATCCAGGGCGGACGGATTGATGTACCGTATGGTTCTGGCGCCGTCAATGATGGCCACGCCGTTGGGCATGGAATCCAGCATGGTTTCCAGGAGATTTTTCGCACATTGTATCCGGTAGGTTGCTTCCCGGGGGAAACTCCCGCCGGCCTTTGTTTTGATGGCGCTGTCCACAGGCAATACTCCTTCAGACCGATGCCGGATTTCTGGAAACGGGCAGGGATATCCTGAATTTGGCGCCATGGCCGGGTTTGCTTTCCACCTTGATATCCCCGCCGTGCTCCTTGATGAATCCGTAACATACGGAAAGGCCCAATCCCACCCCCTTGACAGAGTCTGTCTTGGTGGTGAAGAAGGAATCGAAAATCTTCTCCTGATGCTCTTCCTTGATACCGATACCGGTGTCTGCAAGGGTAATGATCATCTTGTTTCCCTCCATGGCAGTTGTTATGCTCAGGGTTCCGCCGTCCGGCATGGCATCCATGGCATTGGAGAACATGTTCAGAAATACCTGGCGCAGCTGGTCCTTGGATGCTCTGATGATGGCCGGGTTGTCCACGAAATCGGTCTGGATCTTGATGGAGTTTTCCCGCAGCCGTTTGTCGTAGAGCAGGAGGATTTCTTCCAGTACCGTATTGATGTTCATGTCGAGTTTCTCTTCCTGGTCAGGCTTTGAAAAGGAGAGCATTTTTTTGAGCATGTCAGCCAGGCGCATGGTTTCCGACAGAGACATGTCCAGGAGTCTTCTGCGCTTGTTCTGGGGAGAAATTTCCGTTTTCATGAGTTCCAGCGTATTCATGATGCCGAACAGGGGGTTGTTCAGCTCATGGGCGATCTGGGACGTCAGCCTTCCCATGGCTGCCAGCTTTTCGGATTGGAGAAGGTGTTGCTGGGTTTCGCTGAGCTTTCTTTCCATTTTCAGGCGTTCTTCCAGGTCCACGAAGATGCCCACCGAGGCGATCTCAGTGCCAGCCTCATCATAAAGGATGCTGGCCGACAGATTGCCTTCCACCACATCCCCGTTTTTCCTGTGGAAGGTCAGGGGGTAGGATTTGAGTTTGCCCCTGCCTCCGTACTCTCCGGAGCGCATCATCCTCATCACTTTCTGGGCCACGCCTTCGGTATAGATCTCCGTGATGCTCTTTTTGCCGATCACTTCGTCACCCGTGTACCCGAAGGTATCTTCTGCAGCCTGGTTCCAGATAATGACATTCCCAGTCATGTCCGTTGCCATGATGGCATCAGGACAGCAGGATATGGTTTTATCCAGGAAATCATGGGCTTCCTTGAGTCGGTTTTCACTCTTTTTCCGCTGGGACTGATCCACGATAATGCCCTCATAGCCCAGGATGTTGCCCTCGGAATCATACCGGACATTGCTGGTCAGAAGCACAGGGACAATGCTGCCGTCCTTGCGTTTCCAGTCAACCTCGTAGTCAACGACACTGCCCTTGTCTTCCACGATGGCCTGGTACACGGACCGGTCCTCGGGTTTCAGATAGACCTCCGTTGCCAGGTCCAGGGAGAGAAACTCCTGCTTGTCAGTGTAACCCAGCATCTTGAGGAGGGCCGGATTGACGTCCAGGAACCTGCCCTTCTTGCTGCTCACAAAAACGCCGCACCCTACGTGGTTGAACAGTCTCCGGTAATCTTCCTCCGAAGACCTGAGCCGTGCTTCCTGTTCTTTCCTTTGGGTGATATCCCGGTAGATGGAGAGCTTGGAACGGGATCCATCCTTGTTGGTGACGGGAAAATCAACAACGCTGAAGGTTTTCCCGATGGCGGTAATGAGGACCTCCCGGGACTGGGTATGGGGGATGTCCAGTAAATCCTTTCTCTGGCACCAGGGGCAAAGGTCACAACTTTTATTGATGACCTCGTGACATTTGCGGCCCACTCCCTGGCCGAAAATCTTGACCATCGGTCCGTTCATGTATTCGATTACCGAGGATTCATTGACGATGTAAATGCCATCCTCAAGGGCGTCCAGGGCATCAATCAGGCGGGACAGTGTTTTTTCCGGCATGGCACATCTCCTGTCTCTCGGGTATCTGGCGGGGTACTATATTTAAAGAATAATATCAGTGACCCCGGGTTTGTCAAGTCACTTGACACTGGTGGATGATTCAGGCGCGGAAAAATCACTTGGTATTCACGGACAAGGGTTCTGGACACGCCCGGCAAAATCCTCTATAGTCAGGTAACATACCTGAATTATGATGACAACATGGAAAACGGGGATAACAGGGATGGATCTGATAGTAACCAATGGTACAGTGCTGACAATGGATGATACCCTTGGGGTAATCGAAAACGGAGCAGTGGGGATAAGCCGGGGTGAGATTTCATGGATCGGCGCGGACCGGGATTGCGACAAAGCCGGGGCATCCCGTATCTTTGATGCCCGGGGGGGAATTATCATGCCTGGCCTGGTCAACACCTTCGGAAATATCGGTCTCAGGCTTTTCCGGCCGGGAGCCCTGCCGGAGGCAGGGCTTTCAGGCAATGGAGAGACTTTTCCGGTTCTGGAATTGAACCCGGAGACTGTCCGGCTGGGAACGTCCCTGGCCTGTGCTGAAATGATGCTGTCCGGCACCACTTGTTTCCATGACCGGAGCAGGTTTGCCGGGGATGTGGCAGAGGCTGCATCAAGGGCAGGGATGCGGGCCCTGTGTTGCCAGGAGGTGGAAATTCGGGACACGGGGGAGACTGCTGGAGATAATCGGGACCGGATTTTATCGGAAGATATTGTCCGTTTCCTTGAAAAATGGCAGGACCATCCTCTGATCCGGGTGGCTGTCGGCCCAAAGGATCTGATCCGGTGTCCGGAGGAAACACTCAGGGATCTTGTCCGGCTCTGCCGGGACAAGGGCATGGTAATGGGCGTTCCAATAGATGAGACCATCATGGATGCTGGCCGGTTTCCAAGTCAGCGGGGAAAAACCGCCCTGGCCTATCTGGAAGATCTTGAACTCCTGGGGCCATGGGTCCTGGCATGCCACGGCGTGGGCCTGGGTATGGATGACCGAGGCAGGCTTGCACGTCATGGCTGCGCTCTGGTCCATACTCCCCTGGCCGATCTGGAAAAGACCTCCGGTGTGGCGCCTGTGCCGGATATATGTGCCAGGGGGGTCTGTGTCTGCCTCGGGACGGGTGGTTCCGGCAAGTGTTATGGTCTGGACCTTTTTTGCACCATGGATATTACAGCCAAAGTCCACAAGGTGTTAACCGGTGATCCCCAGGCCGCCGGAGCCAGGACCGTGGTGGAGATGGCTACCATTCGTGGGGCCCAGGCACTGGGCCTGTCAGGGGTCACGGGGTCTCTGACCCCGGGGAAGCGGGCGGACCTCATTGTTGTCAGCACTGCCGGGCTCCACATGCAGCCCATGTACAACCCGTTTTCCCACCTGGTTTATGCGGCATCCGGCCACGACGTGGTCCTGACCGTGGTGGACGGGACGGTTGTCATGGCCGACAGGACCCTGACAGGGATGGATCTGGCCCAGGTCATGGACAGGGCCAGGACAGCCGGTTTATTCGCCTTCAAAGGTGACGATGGAGAAGATTTCAAGTCCTGGTAGTTTTTCCCTGCCTTTCAGGTCAGGCAGTTCAACCACAAAGGCGCATTCCACGATGATACCGCCCAGTTTTTTTACCAGGCCGGCCGTTGCCTTGATGGTCCCGCCGGTTGCGATGAGATCGTCGATGATAACGACCCGGTCTCCGGTCTCAATGGCGTCATTGTGGATCTCCAGTGTACCCTGGCCATATTCCAGGGAATAGGATTCCTCAATGGTGGATGAGGGGAGTTTTCCCTTTTTCCGCACGGGGACAAACCCCACATGGAGCTGGTGGGCAAGGATGGCCCCGTATACGAACCCCCTGGCATCGATGCCGACGACCTTATGGATGTTCCTGTCTTTGTACCGGTTGTAAAAGATGTCCGTGGCTTCCCGGTTTGCATCGGGATCCAGCATCAGGGTTGTCAGGTCGCGGAAGATAACGCCTTTTATGGGCCAGCCGGGTATGGATCGTATGGATTCTTTGATGGACATGGGGTCACCTGTTGGTTTCTCGGTTACGCCTTCATGGCAGAGATAACGGTTATCAGCAGCTGTTTTACTTTTTCAGCATTGGACTTGAACACGGCCAGAATTTCATCCCAGGACACGGGATCCTCATCGTCTTTCCAGCAGTCGTAATCCGTTGACATGGCAACGGTCGCATAGGGGATGCCGGCTTCACAGGCCAGGGCGGCCTCCGGGGCAATGGACATGTTGATCACGTCCCCGCCCCACAGGCGGAACATCCTGGATTCGGCCCGGGTGGAAAACCGGGGACCTTCGATGGTGACTACGGTCCCCGAAGGATGGACCGGAAAGTTTAACTTTTTTGCCGCAGTGAACAACAGGGCGGACAGGGTTTTGTCAAAGGGATCTGCCGGTGAGACATGGACCACACCGTTGGAAAAGGAGTCGTGAAAGGTGTTAATCCTTTTGCGGGTAAAGTCAATGAACTGGTCGAGAATGACAAGGTCCCCCCGCTGGATTTCCTGCCGCAGGCTGCCGCAGGCCGTGGTGGCAATGATGCAGGTGGCTCCGCTCTGTTTCAGGGCATGGATGTTGGCCCTGTAGTTCACCTCGGCCGGGCTGAGTTCATGGTTTTTCCCATGCCTGCTGATGAGCAGCACCTCAACCCCGCCCACGGTCCCTTGGGTAACCGGAGACGAGGGCCAGCCATAGGGGGTTTCCACTCTGGTTTCCCGAATGTTTTGAACGATATCGGGATCGTCCAGTCCAGAGCCGCCGATGATGCCTACTGTTGCCATGGGTGTCCTGCCTCCTTGCTGCCCTTTGCTGCCGATTTCATTTAAACCAGCAGCAATGTTTATTAAACCACCAGCAATGTTTATAGAAGGAAAGGGGCACTGTCAAGATAAGAGTTGAAATTCCGGTGGTTGCCTAGGGCTGTATTTGCCGGGCTAAGACAATACAGCGGTAAAACCTGTGGAGGCCATGAAATGCCTTTTTTCTGCCAGGAGGTTCCAGGAGGAATCCACCGCGAGGGGCCTCTTTTCCAAATTCCGGGTGAGACTCCGGTTTCAAACCTGATATCCTTGCCTCTTGAATTTTCAGGGCAGATGCCGTACACTCCCCGAAATGAGGCCGGACCGCTTCTGGGGAGCCCGGCCCGCCTTAGCGACAGCAAAATCCGTATCGCCGGGACCCTGGTCCCGGATAGAGGAGATGAGCATGATTGTTGACGGGAAACCCATGCGTCCCATATTTTTTGACCCACGGTCCCGAACGGTCCGGGTGATTGACCAGCGTTGCCTGCCCCACGCCCTTGTCGTTCTGGAACTGACGGACGTGGACGGTGTTATCCATGCCATCAAGGACATGGTTGTAAGGGGGGCTCCCCTCATCGGGGCAACCGGAGCCCTGGGGGTCTACACGGCCCTGACCCAGGCCGGAGCCAGGCCCGGAGACGATGCCTACCTGACAGATGAGTGCCAAAGACTCAGGGCAGCCAGGCCCACGGCCGTGAATCTGGCCTGGGGCGTGGACCGGGTGCTGGGTACCTGCCTGAAACAAAAGGGGGCCGAATCCCGGATCCGTACCGCCCTTGCAGAAGCCTCGCTCATCGTGGAAGAAGAGGCGGAAAACTGCAGGAAGATCGGTCAGCACGGGTTTGAACTTGTCCGGGCCATCAGCCGGGCAAAACAGGGCAAAACGGTCAATATCCTGACCCATTGCAATGCCGGGTGGCTGGCCTGCATTGAATATGGTACGGCAACGGCGCCCATGTACGTTGCCTTTGACGCCGGTATCGACATCCATGTCTGGGTGGACGAAACCCGTCCCCTGAACCAGGGGGCACGGCTTACGGCCTGGGAGCTGGGCAAGCACGGTATCCGGCATTCGGTGATTGCGGACAATGCCGGGGGACACCTCATGCAGCACGGCCTTGTGGACATGGTGATCGTGGGTACGGACCGGACCAGCCGTACCGGGGATGTGGCAAACAAGATCGGGACCTACCTGAAGGCCCTGGCGGCTCGGCATAACAACATCCCTTTTTATGTGGCCCTGCCGTCCAGTACAGTTGACTGGACCATCCGGGATGGAGTGCTTGAAATCCCCATTGAAGAGCGGGACCCTGACGAGATCCGGTATGTCCAGGGTATGGATCCGGAAGGAAGGACCCTAAGGGTACTGGTCCCGCCGGCCGCAAGCCCTGCCGTAAATCCGGCATTCGATGTCACCCCGGCGGACCTGGTGACCGGACTGATTACCGAGCGGGGGGTATGCCAGGCCTCTGAACAGGGGATCCTGGGTCTGTTTCCTGAAAGGCAATGACAGGGACGGGCAAGACGTTTTCAAGGGCAGAGTTTTCAATGGCAGGTAAAAAAGGGCAGGTAAAAGAGCAGATGGCGGACCGGAAATTCAAAACAGGAGCAGGGAATATGAAAAAAGAAACCTTGGCGGTACACGCTGGGACTTATAAGGACAAGGCCACCCGGGGGGTGAACACACCGATTTTCACATCGTCGGCCTATGAGTATATCGGCAGGACCAGCGTTCCCTATCCCAGGTATTTCAATACCCCGAACCATGATGTGGTGAAAACCAAGATTTGCGCCCTGGAAGGGGGAGCCGATGCCCTGGTGTTCGCATCGGGCATGGCTGCCATGAGCACGTCCATATTTGCCCATGCCGGGATGGGAGACCACGTGGTTCTCATGGAAGAATCCTACGGCGGAACCCATGCCCTGGCAACCGGTTGGCTGAGGCGTTTCGGGGTTGACTTCTCCTTTGCCTCCACGGATGCCGATGCCATTACCGGGGCAGCCCGGGACCGGACCCGGGTCATTGTCGTCGAATCTCCCACCAACCCGTTGCTGTCCATTGTCGATATCCGCAAAATTGCCGGCTTTGCAAGAAAGCAGGGTATCGTCACCATCATCGACAATACCTTTGCGTCCCCTGTGAACCAGACTCCCCTGGATCTGGGCATTGACGTGGTTGTCCACAGCGGCACCAAGTACCTGGGAGGACACAGCGACATCTGCTGCGGCCTGGCCGTGGGTTCTCCGGAGATAATCCAGCCCATACGGAGTCTGGCCCGGTGCCTGGGAGGCAGCCTGGATTCCCAGAGTTGCTACCAGCTGGAAAGGAGCATGAAAACCCTGGTGCTCAGGGTCGGGCAGCAGACGGACAATGCCGGGAAGGTTGCCCGGTTCCTGGACGGGAACGAGCGGGTGGCCAGGGTCCTGTATCCCGGTCTTGAAACCTTTCCCGGCCATGCCCTGGCAAAGGGCCAGATGAAAGGATTCGGGGCCATGCTCTCCTTTGAGCTGGACGGCATCGACCCGGACCGGTTTGTGGAGCGCCTGGCCCTGGTCAGTCCGGCAGTCAGTCTTGGCGGTGTCGAGACCACCATCTGTTCCCCTGCCCTGACCTCCCATTCGGAAATGACAAAAGCCGAACGGTCAAAGGCCGGGGTAACCGATTCCCTCCTGAGGCTCTCCGTGGGTGTGGAGCATGTGGAAGATATCATCGCCGATCTTGACCGGGCCATGCGGTCCTTCTGATTTTATCCTTGACATGCCAGGGGGAAACTTTTTAAACATGGTTATGCTGACGGATCTTGAAAAACTGGTAATTGCCTCGCTCCAGGGGAATATCCCCGTGGCCGAGAGGCCCTACAAGGTCATGGCCGAGGCCCTGGGGATAACGGAAGAGGATTTCCTGGCCGTTGTCAAGGATCTGGATGACCGGGGGATGATACGACGGTTCGGGGCAACCCTCAAACACCAGAAATCCGGATACACCGCCAATGCCATGGTTGCATGGAAGGTTCCCGAGGACCGGGTCCAGGAAGTGGGGGAGATCATGGCCTCCTTTGATGAGGTTACCCATTGCTACCGGCGAAGCCCGGCCGGGACATGGCCTTACAACCTCTACACCATGGTTCACGCCTGTGATGAAAAGACCTGCCACGACATCGCCCATAGGATTTCCCTGGCCGTATCCGTGAATGAGTATTCCCTGCTGTTCAGCCGGAGGGAGCTCAAGAAGACGTCCATGAGCTATTTTTCTGATTGAAGACCCTGCCACCCCATATCCTGTGTGTCAACCCGTGGATCCATGATTTCGCCGCCTATGATTTCTGGGCAAAACCCCTGGGACTTCTGGGACTTGCCGCCATTCTCAGGAAGATGGGATTGCGCGTTACCTTCAAGGATTGCCTGGACAGGTTCCACCCTGGTGCCGGTCCCAGGGTCAAGGTCCTGGAGGACGGCCGGGGGCCGTACAGGAAGACGCCCATTGCCCTGCCTCCGGGCCTGGAAAACGAACCCAGGCGGTATTTCAGGTACGGCATAGATCCGGAATGGTTTGTGGGCGACCTGAAACAGGTGGAGCCGCCGGACCTTATCCTGGTCACATCCCTCATGACCTACTGGGCTCCCGGGGTAAGGGAGACCATCCGTGTCCTCAAGGAGGTCTTCCCCCGAACGCCGGTGATCCTGGGCGGAATCTATGCAACACTCTGGCCCGACCATGCCAGGGAAACATCCATGGCCGACCATGTGATTACAGGTCCCGGGGAAGCCGGTCTGCCCGAACTCATTCGGACCCATACCGGGTACACATTCTATCCGGGATATGATGCCGATGACCTGGACTCCCTGCCATGGCCGGCCTTTGATCTGGTGTCAAAATTGACCTATGTCCCGATCCTGACTTCCAGGGGATGCCCCTTTGCCTGCCGTTACTGCGCCTCATCCTTTCTTGAAAAAAGGCTCAGACAGCGGTCTCCCGGGTCGGTCCTGGAGGAGATCCGTCACTGGTATCATGGTTATGGCGTGCGGAATATGGCCTTTTACGATGACGCCCTTCTCATCCACGGGGAGTCCCATGCCCTGCCGCTCCTGGAAGCCATTGCCCGGTCCGGGATTGACATCCGGTTTCACACGCCCAATGCCCTCCATATCCGTGAGATCACGGCTGAAACAGCGGATCTCATGTTCAGGGCCGGGTTCAGAACCATCCGCCTGGGGCTTGAAACCATGGACTTTTCCGAATCCAGGTCTCTTGATCACAAGGTCCGGTACCCTGAAGTGGTGGAGGCCCTGGCCCACCTTAAGCGCGCAGGATTCACTCCGGACAGCATCGGGGCCTATCTGCTGTGCGCCCTCCCGGGACAGGACCCCGGGGATGTGGAGGCGTCCATCCTGGCTGTTAAGGCCATGGGCATCACCCCGGTCCTGGC
>JAZDGN010000114.1:0-28824 GCA_043806875.1 Pseudomonadota bacterium | reverse complement strand
CTTCCAAACAAAAAAGGACTCAGGATATTATCCTAAGTCCTTGATTTGTTTGCTGGTGATCCCAATGGGAATCGAACCCATGTTTCCGGCGTGAGAGGCCAGCGTCCTGGACCGCTAGACGATGGGACCCAAAAAACTTTTATTTTTTATACTAAGCTGTGAAAAAAGTCAATGGTTATCTGTGGGCCCTGAAAGGTTTTTGCGGGTCCCCTTGCGGTATCCGAACACCAGGTAGATGAGCCAGCCCACAAAGGGAATCATGGAGATGAAGCCCCACATGGCCTTGGTGGTAATGGATCCGAAGTCCTTGAGGATGATGTCGATGATGGCCAGCATTGTAAGACCCCAGAAAAGAACGGCTGTGCCGGCAACAAGGGCAAATGTGCTCATGGCGGTTGAATTATCCTTTTAACCGGTCTGAAATTTTCAGAAGAGTATCCACATAATAGTTGCTGCGATTGTATTTGTAGAGAATTTTGTGGGCCTGCTGTCTGGTAACCGACGGTTTCCAACCATAGTGCTTCAGGTAGTTGGCAATGCTGTGGATGGCATCATCATGCTGAAACAGGTTGACTGCTCCGTCCTTGTCGCCGTCCTTGGCCAGTGTCAGGGCGTTGCTGGGCATGAACTGGGAAATGCCCATGGCCCCGGCATAGGATCCTGTTATGGCGACAGGGTCAAGGCCTTCGCGCTGGGAAAATTTCAGCAGGGCCTTGAGTTCGGCATAGGCCCATTCGGCTTTATCCAGGGTCTTTTTGTCGAACAATTCACGGGTTAGCCCTTTCTGGTCCCCAATGGCCCGCCAGAGAAGCTCTTTTACATCGGGATCGCTCAATGAGGCCATGGTCGATAGCGTGTTGATAACGGCCTTGTTGCCCACGTAGGCTCCCAGACGGGTTTCCACGAGAATAATGGCCGTGATGATGGTCTTGTCCACCCCAAACTCTTCCTGGGCCCTATCCAGTGCTTCCTTGTGGGCAGTCATGTAACTTGCGGCCGCAGCGATGGAGTCGTCGGACAGGAACTGATCATAGTCAAGACTGGATTCCGAATGGACAAAAAACAGGGATACTCCCTTGGGATCAAAAACAACCTGGGTGTTGCTGAACACCTTTTCCAGATAGTCGGGTGCAAAACCGTCTGATTCAAGGCGTTTGGTCAGGGGCTGGAATTCTTTTTTTATCTGGGCTGTTTCCTGGGATCCGGCTGTTGCAGGGGTCATGGAGCATATGGCAGCGAGCAGCACAGCGAAACAGCACAGGATTATTTTACGGCACGGTTTTTTCATAGCAGGGAGGTTCTCCTTGATTCAACTAATCGGTACCCCTTTCCCCTATAGCGTATTTCAGCCTGGATTGCATTAAAAAAATAAAGAAGTGCAGGGATCTTGCTACTGTAATAACAACGTGTTATAAATACGCCTTTAACATGGGGATCAAAACAGGGGCAGGTAGCCGGAATCCGTGGGAAAAAAAGATAAAACAGTGTTCAAGTGCCAGGCCTGCGGGCACACCTCTCCCCAGTGGATGGGGCGGTGTCCGGAGTGTGGCACCTGGGATACCTTTGTGGCTGAAACCCTTGTGGCAACCGGTCAGGGCAGCCGTCTGCCCAGAGCCGGGGCCAGGCCTGTACCCATCTCGTCAGTGGTGTTTGAGGAAGATCCGCGTACCCTTACCGGTATCCATGAATTTGACAGGGTGCTGGGAGGCGGTATTGTCAGCGGAAGTCTTATTCTTATCGGCGGCGACCCGGGTATCGGAAAATCTACCCTGATGCTCCAGGCCCTTTCAACCCTGGCGACAGCGGGTAAAAAGGCCCTGTATATCACCGGTGAGGAATCGTTGAAGCAGATCCGTATGCGGGCCATGCGTCTTGGGGCCGAATCGACCCCCATGCTGGTTGCATCGGAAACGGACCTGGATACCATCCTGGCCATGCTGGATGCCGAGCACCCGGATGTGGTCGTGATTGACTCCATCCAGACGGTTTATCATCCCGACAGTTCATCCACGCCCGGAAGTGTTTCCCAGATACAGGGCGCATGCATCCGGCTGATGAACGTGGCAAAGCAGACTGGCATTCCCATGTTTCTTGTGGGGCATGTGACCAAGGTCGGGGCCATTGCCGGGCCGAGGATCATGGAACACATGGTGGATACGGTGCTTTACTTTGAGGGGGACCGGAGTCATGTGTTCCGCATTTTAAGGGCCGTTAAAAACAGGTTCGGTTCCACCAACGAGATCGGTGTGTTCGAGATGAAGGAAAAGGGGCTTGCCCAGGTGCCCAATCCATCCGCGGTTTTTCTTTCCGAGAGATCGGTGAATGCCCCGGGATCAGTCGTCACGGCAAGCATGGAAGGGACCCGCCCCATTCTTGTGGAAATCCAGGGTCTGGCCAGCAGTTCCGGGTACGGAACGCCCAGGCGAACGGTTCTGGGGCTCGATAACAACCGGGTTGCCCTGATTGCGGCCGTGATGGAAAAACGGCTCGGCATAAACCTGTCGGGCCTGGATATTTTTATGAACGTTGCAGGCGGGGTCAAGGTTCAGGAGCCGGCTGTAGATCTGGGCATTGCCGTTGCCCTTGCCTCCAGTTTCCTGGATAGGCCTGTTCCGGAAGGAACAACAGTTATCGGGGAGATTGGGCTCACCGGAGAAATCCGGGCGGTCAGCCATGCTGAAGCCCGAATAAAGGAAGCCGCCAAAATGGGGTTTACCCGGTGCCTTGTTCCCCATAACAGCCTGAAACAGGTTCCCGGTATCAAAGGGATAAGGACAGAGGGTATTGCCTCGCTGAAAGAAGTAATGACACGGCTGTTCTGATCCCGGAAGGTTATGCATGAAAAAACAGGGGAAACCATCAGCGTCAAAAAAAAAGAACACATGGGCGGATCATTATACGGAAAAGGCTAAAAAGGATAACTACCCGGCCCGGTCCGTATACAAGCTCATGGAGATACAGAAGAAATTTAATGTGCTCAGAAAAAATGGCCGTGTGCTTGATCTTGGGTGCGCACCGGGTTCCTGGCTCATGTATGCAGCCATCCAGGCCGGGAGCCAGGGCCGGGCTGTGGGAATAGACCTGCAACCCGTTGAAACGCGGCTGCCGGATAATGCCGTTGCCTGTGTGGGCGACATTTTTGACATGAATCCGGACGTGGCTGGCCAGGTTGCCGGAGAGTATGACGTGGTTCTCAGTGATATGGCGCCGTCCACAACCGGTCGCAAGGATGTAGACACAGCCAGATCTTATGACCTGTGTGTGGCGGCCTTGGCAAAAGCCGGGGATCTGCTGGTCCAGGGAGGCTATTTTGTGTGCAAGATTTTCCAGGGCAGCGAGTTTAAACAGTTTGAGCAGGATGTGAAATCAATGTTCAGTCAATGTTCGATTTTCAAGCCGGAGAGTTGCAGAAAATCGAGCAAGGAGATATATATCATCGGAATCGGGAAAAAATAAGGAGGATAGTTCCATGTCAGGACATAATAAGTGGTCGTCGATCAAACATAAAAAAGGGGCAGTCGATGCCAAGAGAGGCAAGATTTTTACCAAGCTGATCAAGGAAATTACCGTGGCTGCCCGCATGGGCGGAGGTGATCCCAATGCCAATCCAAGGCTGCGGTCGGCCATCATTTCGGCAAAGACCCAGAACATGCCCAAGGAAAACCTGGAGCGGGCCATAAAAAAGGGAACCGGAGAGCTTGAAGGGGTTGCCTACGAGGAGATCACCTACGAGGGCTACGGCCCGGGCGGTGTTGCCGTTCTGGTCGAGTGCTTGACAGACAACAAGAACAGGACAATCGCCGATGTCAGGCATATTTTCGGTAAAGCGGGTGGCAATATCGGAACCGACGGATGCGTATCCTGGATGTTCGGTACAAAAGGGCTGATCACAGTGGATAAATCCGCTGCCAGCGAAGATACCCTGATGGAAGTCGGACTTGAGGCCGGAGCAGAAGATGTCACCGATGAAGGCGACTGCTTTGAAATCATCACGTCCCCGGATGATTTTGAAGCTGTAAAAGCGGCTCTGGAGGGGGCATCCATAACCTATGAATCCGCAGAAATCACAATGATTCCCCAGAATCAGACCCGGGTTGAGGGCAAGGATGCAGAGCAGATGATAAGGTTCATGGATGCCCTGGATGACTGCGATGATGTCCAGAAATTCTATACCAATGCAGACATCCCCGATGATGTTTTCGATGCCATGTAATCACTCTGGAGAAGTCCGTCTTTCCCATTTCCGTAACTTTTTCATGGCAAGGAGGCCGGTGGCGGAAAAGATCTGGTAGGAATTTTTTCAATCTCAGACTTGAAGGATAAGCGATTATGAAAACAATACTAATGAAAACTGCACGGCTTTCATGGGTGGTTTCCGTCCTGATCGGGATTGCACTCGTAATTCCCGTCCAGGCGGAAGAAATCGGTCTTGTTGATCTGCTGGTCTCCAAACTGGGCGTTACGACGCCCCAGGCCGAGGGTGGTGCAGGATCCATTTTCCAGCTGGCCAAGAGCAACCTGAGTACCGATGATTTTTCTAGCATTGCCAAGTCTGTTCCGGGTATGGACTCCCTTCTCGCCGCAGCGCCCAAGGAGACCGGAGGTACGACCGGGGCCCTGAAAGGCATGTCGTCCATGCTGGGAGGTAGTGCAGGAAAACTGGGCGGTATGGCAGGGTTGACCGGTTCTTTTGAAAAATTGGGATTGGGGAGCGACATGGTGGGTAAATTCGTTCCCGTGGTTCTGGATTATGTGAACGGCAAGGGCGGCGCTTCCGTGATGAATCTTTTAAAAAGTGCGCTGTAAAGGATTCAGGCCAGATCTCCGGATGAGGCTGCCGGAGATCTGGCTTTCCTGAGGCAGTCCTGGCTCCGGGGCAGAAACCCCTGCCGGGTCTTGCCGAAAACAGATTTTCTCAAGGTTATTTATAATCTGCTCTATAAGATTTGAGATCCGGCGGCCTCACGAATACGCATGCATCATGCCACGGATTTCAGGTCGATCATTCTCTGGACGGCCCGAAGGGCCTTCTGTCTTATCCCTTCGGGGACCGTTACCTTCCCTGTTCCGCTTTCAAGACTGTCAGCCACATCCTTGAGCCGAATTTTTTTCATGTCCGGGCAGAACATTCGTGTTGATGCCGGGTAGAACTGTTTATCCGGGCAGGCTTTGGACAGTGGGTACAAAAGCCCGGTCTCTGTTCCGATGATAAAGGCGTCCCTGGGGGATGCGGCGGCAAAGGAGATCATGCCGGAAGTACTCTGGATAGTGTCTGCCATTTTCAGAATCTCGGGAGGACATTCGGGGTGGGCCATGAACACCGCCTCGGGATTGTCCTGTCTGGCTTTCAGGACTTCTGCGCGGGTCAGGCCGTTGTGAAAGGGGCAGTATCCTTCCCAGAGGTGAATTTTTTTGTCCGTGCGTGCTGCTGCGTACTGGGCCAGGTTCCTGTCCGGGGTCATGAGAATTTCCGGGGCGTCCAGGCTGCTGATGACATCCAGGACATTGGCCGAGGTGCAGCAGATGTCGGACAGTGCTTTTACCGCGGCGGTGGAATTGACATAGGTGACCACCGGGATATTGCCCAGACGTCGTTTTTCCCGTTCAAGGGCTTCGGGTGTAACCATGTCGGCCATGGGGCACCCTGCATGGCTTACGGGAAGGAACACTGTTTTCTCAGGCGACAGGATAACCGCGGTCTCCGCCATGAACCGGACACCGCAGAATACGATGATATCCGCGTCGGTATGGGCTGCCTTGATGCTCAGTTCAAGGGAATCACCGCACAGGTCGGCAATGTCCTGGATTTCGGGGGGCTGGTAATTGTGGGCCAGGATGATGGCATTGGCTTTTTTAGCAAGGGATCGGATCTTGTTTTTCATGGTTGTGTTTTCCTGGGCTTGGGCAGCATGAACCAAGAGTCATGGCCGTGTTACTGGTTCATCAACAGTACATCCACGCCTTCCGGGGGGGTGAAGGTAAAGAGGGACGGGTCTACAGGACCGAAAATGGCATTGCTGAAGGTCAGTGTTGTGGTATCGCCATAGGTGTTGATGGTGGTAATCTTAAGGATCTCCAGGGACTGGCGTGAAACCGTAAGAACAACCGAATCGATATCCGGAGTCTTGTCAACGGGTGCCAGGAAGAGGTCTCCGTATTCGGGCTCAAGGGTTTTCAGGGTGATGGTGTATCGTTTTCTGAGTTGGGTGATGTCGGCAAGGAAGGAACCTCCTGCTCCGTTCCGGAAAAAATCCGGGGCATTTCCCGTTACAACCTGGTTCTCCTGGGGCCTGTAAATCCATACGGTCTTGCCGTCGGTGATGATCTGATTGGCCTCCGGCTCCACATATTCCCATTTCATTTTTCCAGGATGGCCGAACCAGGCTTTCCCGTATGCTTCCTCCGTGATATCAATCGCCTTTAGCGTTGAGGTCTGACTAAAATCGACACGGATATCCCGGCCCGAGTAGGTGTGCTCAATTCCGCGAATGAGGCGCTGCGTTTCGGCGTCCTTGGTTTCCGCCTGAACAAGGCCGGGCGCCGTGAGGATCACGAGCAGCGTGATGAAAACGGCAGCTGTGGTGATGCGTGTAAAGCGGATGACGGTCATGTTGATGGTTCCATCCCTTATTTTATCAGCTTGGAAATGTCTTTCCGGCTGTCTTTTCCATAAAGTCTTCTGAGTTTCGGCTTTTCAATTTTTCCCGTGGGATTTCTGGGCACATCACCGAAAATAATTTTTCTGAGCCGTTTGTACCGGGGGAGATCCTGCCCAAAATCAAGAAGCTCTTTTTTGGTGAGTTCACATCCCGGCTTTACGGCAACAATGCCTGCAGGGATTTCACCCAGCCGTTCGTCGGGAATGCCGATAACCGCAATGTCCTGGATTTTCCGGTGCTGCATGAAAAAATGTTCGATTTCCACCGGGAATATATTTTCGCCCCCGCAGATGATCACATCCTTTTTCCGGTCAACAAGCCAGATGAATCCGTTCCTGTCATACCGGGCGATATCCCCGGTGTAGAGCCACCCGTCAATCAGGGTTTTTTGGGTGGCTTCGGGATTCTTATAGTACTCCTTCATGACGCCGGGCCCCCTGATGATGAGCTCACCGCTCTCACCGCCGGGAAGGGGGTTGCCCATGCCGTCAATGATGCTGCATTCCCAGTCAAACCCGGGGAGGCCTATGGCACCCACATGGTCCGAATTTTCAATTCCCAGATGGACACACCCCGGTCCTGTAGACTCGGTTAGACCGTAATTGGTGTCGTACTGATGATTAGGGAAGTATTCCCGCCATTCCCGGATCAGGCTGGGTGGAACAGGCTGGGCACCGATATGCATGAGCCGCCACTGGTCAAGTTTGTAATCCGAGAGTTTGAGCCGGTCGTTTTCAATGTCGATAAGGATATCATGGGCCCAGGGCACCAGCAGCCACACGATGGTTGCCTGTTCTTCGGAAACAGCCTCCAGGATCCACTGGGGTTTGACGCCCTTGAGAACTACGCCTTTTCCGCCCACAATAAAGCTGCCGAACCAGTGCATTTTGGCGCCGGTGTGGTACAGGGGCGGTATGCACAGGAACGTGTCCTCACGGGTTTGGTGGTGGTGGTGGTTCTCAACATAGCAGGCATGCTCCAGGTTCCTGTGGGTGAGCAGAACAGCCTTGGGGGTCCCGGTGGTTCCGGAGGTGAAGTACAGGGCGGCATCGTCCTCGATGTTGAGCTTGACATCCGGGGGGACTAATCCGTCCTGGTGCTGGATGAATTGATGAAAGGGGATGGCATAGTCAGGGCATTTTTCAGGGGAACCTGTGAATATCCACAGGGTAACCGTTGCCTCCAGAAAAATTTTTACAGCCTGGATCCGGTCGATGAACTCTTCCCCGAAAATAAAGACTTTTGCCTCGGCAACTTCCGTGCACAACCTTATTTTTTCGGCTTCAAACCTGAAATTGAGGGGAACGGCCCAGGCGCCGCTCGTTAGAATCCCAAAGTAGATGGGAAGCCATTCCAGGCAGTTGGTCATGAGCTGCACCACAGTGTCGTTGCGCCTGATACCGTGCCGGACAAGGGCGTTGGCAGTCTGGTTGGCCTGGTGATAAAACTCATGCCAGGTGATTTCCCGCCGTGAGTTCTCCATGGGACTGCGTTCAATCAACGCTGTGTCGTCCCGGTATATACGGCTGTTTCTTGCCAGTATCTCAGTGATTATCATCGTTTCCCATTTCCCTGGTCTTTCCTGGTATCCAGAATCTCCATGCCAGATCCGGTCGGTCCGGTCACGGTTTATTCCCTTTGTGATAAAACTGTCAAACTATACAAAAATCCCGCTGTGGAGTAAATACCACAGCGGGATAATAGTTCAAAGAACAACCTGAAATTTATTTCTTGTCTTTTACTTCTTCAAAGTCAGCATCCACAACATCATCGTCATGGTGGGCACTGCCGGATTGATCGGCCCCGCCGTCACCGTGGGGAGCGTCCTGGGCAGCCTGCTGGTACATGGCTTCCGCCAGTTTGTGGGAGGCCTGGGTCAGCTCTTCGGTTTTCTGTTTGATTACATCAATGTCATTGCCGTCTTTGACCTGTTTCAGTGCTTCCAGGGCAGCCTCGATCTTCTTTCTGGTGGCATCATCAACCTTGCTGCCATGCTCTTTCAGGGTCTTTTCGGTCTGGTTGATCATGGAGTCGGCCATGTTTCTGGCTTCCACAAGGCTCTTTTTCTTTTTGTCCTCTTCGGCATGCATTTCAGCATCTCTGACCATCTTGTCGATGTCTTCCTTGGAAAGACCGCTGGCTGCCGTTATGCGGATGGACTGCTCCTTGTTGGTTGCCTTGTCTTTGGCCGATACATGGACGATACCATTGGCATCGATGTCAAAGGTGACTTCGATCTGAGGTACGCCCCGGGGAGCCGGGGGAATATCGGACAGTTCAAACTGGCCAAGGGTCTTGTTACCTGCAGCCATTTCCCGTTCGCCCTGGAGTACATGGATGGAAACAGCGGGTTGACTGTCAGACGCTGTTGAGAAAACCTGGCTCTTCCGGGTCGGGATTGTGGTGTTCTTTTCAATGAGTTTTGTCATAACGCCGCCCAGGGTTTCAATACCCAGGGACAGGGGGGTTACGTCAAGAAGGAGAACGTCATTCACATCTCCCCTGAGAACACCGGCCTGGATGGCTGCTCCCATGGCAACAACCTCGTCGGGGTTTACACCCTTGTGGGGCTTTTTATTAAAGAGTTTTTCAACCCGTGTCTGCACAGCAGGCATGCGGGTCATGCCGCCGACCAGGACCACTTCATCAATTTCACTGGCAGACAGACCGGCATCCTTGAGGGCAACCCTGCAGGGCTGTTCCAGTTTGTCCAGGAGGTCGGCAACCAGGGATTCCAGCTTCGCACGGCTCAGTTTGACGTCAAGGTGTTTGGGCCCACTGGCATCGGCGGTGATGAACGGCAGGTTGATATCGGTTTCAAGCGCGCTGGACAGTTCCATTTTGGCTTTTTCAGCAGCTTCTTTCAGCCGTTGGAGGGCCATTTTGTCAGTCCGGACATCAATTCCCTGATCCCGTTTGAACTCACTGGCAATGTAGTCGATGATCCTGAGGTCAAAATCCTCGCCGCCCAGATGGGTATCGCCGTTGGTGGATTTTACTTCGAACACGCCATCACCGATTTCCAGAACAGACACGTCAAAGGTTCCGCCGCCCAGGTCAAAGACAACGATCTTTTCTTCTTTTTTCTTGTCCAGGCCATAGGCGAGCGCAGCAGCTGTCGGTTCGTTGATGATACGCTTGACCTCGAGTCCTGCAATTCTTCCGGCATCCTTGGTGGCCTGCCTCTGGCTGTCATTGAAGTAGGCCGGTACGGTAATGACCGCTTCCTTGACCTCTTCACCAAGATAGTCCTCTGCAGTCTTCTTGATATTGGCCAGGATAAAGGATGAAATCTCTGCGGGGCTGTACTGTTTTCCCCTGAGGTTGATCCGGGTGTCACCGTTGGATGCATTTTCTATTTTATAAGGAAGCACCTTGATGTCGGTTTGCACCTGGGGTGAGCTGAATTTCCTCCCGATGAGCCTCTTTACGGCAAATACGGTGTTGGACGGGTTGGTGATGGCCTGCCGCTTGGCGGTTTGCCCAACGAGCCTGTCTCCGCTTTCCGTGATGGCAACGACGGAGGGTGTTGTTCTTCCGCCCTCGGCGTTGGTGATAACCTTTACTTCACCGCCCGGTTCCATAACTGCAACACAAGAGTTTGTTGTACCAAGATCAATACCAATTATCTTTCCCATGATTTTCTCCTCCGAAATATATCGCTATATCGATTGATTATACCTTTTTTGATTTTTCTTTTTTTTCCAAGGCCTTTGAAACCACAACCATTGACGGTCTGAGAAGTCTTTCATGGAGAAGATATCCTTTCTGAAGTTCCATGATGACTGTGTTGGCCGGGTGTTCGTCCGTCTCCTGTTGGGTCACGGCCTGGTGATAGGCCGGATCAAACGGCTTTCCCTCAGCTTTTACCGGGGTGATATTGAACATGTTGAAAAATTTCATCATCTCCCTATGGGTCAGTTTGACCCCTTCAAGTATCCCCCCTTCTACCTCGGAGTCACCGCCTGTTGCAATGGCCCTCTCAAGGTTGTCAACAACCGTAAGAATCTGCTTGAATAGCGACTCGTTGGCAAACTTCCTGAAATCGTCCATCTCACGGGCCGTTCGCTTCTTGTAATTGTCGAATTCGGCCGACAGTCTGAGAACGCGGTCTTTTTCAGCAGCCATTTCGGCCTGGAGCGACTCAATAGTGATCTCAGCTTTTCTCTGCTCTTTTTCACATACCGCATCAGCGGGTATTTTGCCCGGTGCCTCAACTGTCCTGGCACCGTCTTGTTCCTTTGTTGCAGGAGCCTCTTGAGAAACCTCATTGTCTTTGGTTTTTTCTTTATCCGTCAATCTTCTCTCCTGATTTGATCACTGCCTTGGCGTAAAGTGAACTGTTTTAATACATCGGTCCGGTCAAATGTTGACAAAAAATAAGACCGTTTGATGCCATGTCAAGATATAAAAGATGGATGGTTCCGGCGTGGGTGGAAAAAAGAACCGGCTTATTGGGAGAGACCCGGTTGGCTGCGAGAGCACAGGGAAGTTCATGACCGGGATCGATCCACGACACAGACGATATCACTTATCGCTGCTTCCTTCCGGACCTGACGAGGTTCATGACCTTCTGTTACGCGGCGACCGATCAGAACTCCTGGTGTTCTTCACAGCGCAACCGGGAACTTTATCTTATATAGGAAGCCGACTGGTTTTTCAAGAAAAATGTTGTTCTAACAGGATAAAACAAGGTGTTGCGCATGGAATCGGAAAATAAAGGGGTAATTCTTTTGACAGACCGGGATGTTCTATATTATTAAGAAGAGCACGGCTGTTCCCGGTCCAGAGTATGTCCGAACCATGTGGAAGAACTGAAAGGTCCGGCGCGGCAAATCAATATTTATTGATCACAGGAGACTACTATGAGCGAGATTGTCAGAGAAGGGGATAACACGATTATTCGGCCAGGCACAGATATTGTCGCTTCCATGGCAGGAGATCTGAAAAATGAACTCCTGGAAGCAATCAATGACTGCAACGGCGGACTTGTCATTGATCTGGCCGGTGTGGACATGGTGGATTCCGTTGGGATCGGTGTTATCATTGCAACACATAACACGTTGAACCAGTCAGGCAGATCGCTCAGGGTCATCAATGTTTCAAAGGACGTCTACGGTCTTTTCAGCACCATGAGACTCAACCGGCGATTTGCCGTGGAAGCGGCAGGATAGATAGGCTTGCACCAGGGGAGTATGAAGGGCCATGATGGAAAATCGAATTATTTCAGCAATTCTGATCAGCTTTTTTCTGCTTCTGTGCTCCGGATGCAGTGACAAACCGGATGATCAAGCTGACTACAAGGGTGTGGGAAAGCTGGTGGCAGATCGGAATGAGGCCAGAATGGCCAATGCTGCCAATAAGCAGAACCGGGAGACCGGTTCCGGAGACGATGCCCAGGCTGTGAAAAAAAATCAGAGCAGATCTACCGAAGTGATCATAGAAGAAGAGGCCAGGATCGTCAGTGCGGCCTCCGGGAGAATCATGGCAACGGCAACGGTTTTCCTGGACAAAAAAGGAAACATCATCAACATCAGGATCAAGAAGGAATAGATGAAACGGCTGATATACTCGGATACAGACTACTTTTACAAGACGTTTCAAGACTTGGTATATGTTTCTGATCTACTTGAAATTACAACAGATTTCAAATCTCCGTCAGAAATTCCCGAACGGGGCAGGCGACTTCTGAGACTCATTTCGGGGAAAACCGATTCCAGGCCCGATGCTGTCACAGGTCCGGTGCTCAACCGCCGGTACCGAGTAACGGTTGCCCATGATCGGTTTGATCGTATCCGTATCCTGGTTACATCCTGACCATCAGGATTTCAGGGCTTGTTCAAGGGCTTGTTCAAGTTCCCGAAGGCGATAGGGTTTGGCGACAAACCCCTTGAAACCGAATTTCCTGAAATTGGCCATGACAGGATCCGTTGAGTAACCGCTGGCTACAATGGCGCGGGCATCCGGGTCCAGGGCAAGAATTTCTGCAAGCGCTTCAAGGCCTCCCATGCCTCCGGGAATGGTCAGATCCATGATTGCGGCATGGATAGGGCTGTCGCCGGCCATGGCTTCACGGTAAAGGGCCACAGCCTCCTGGCCGTTGGATGCAAGAACCGTTGAGCATCCTAGTTTCTTCAGCATTTTTATGGAGATATCCTGGACTGTGGGATCATCGTCCATGACCAGGATGTGGGCCGCCAATCTGCCTCCCACAGGTTCCGGGGCGGGCCTGTTCGGGCTATCCGTGATGGGTTCCGATGCCAGGGCAGGAAGCAGTATCTCGAACTGTGCACCCTTTCCCAGTTCCGATCGTGCAAAGATATGACCGTTGTGTTTTGTGATAATGGAATGGACAATGGCCATTCCCAGGCCGGATCCTGTCTGTTTTGTGGTAAAATACGGGTCAAAGATGCGCTCCAGATGTTTGGAAGAGATGCCGATACCCTGATCTTCGAACAGGATACAGACGTATTTCCCGTGGGGAAGCAGTGTGTTCTGGTCCGGGGTGGTTTCCCGGTTTTTCAGGGTTATCCTGAGCCGGCCCCCGTCCGGCATAGCCTGTTTCGCGTTAATGACCAGGTTGGAGACCACCTGGCTTATCTGGCCCTTGTCGGCATGGACAGGCCACACGCAATCGTCAAATACTAGGTCGAGCTTTATATTGCTTCCTGAAAGATTGAATTTTGCAGTGTCTTTGATGACCTGGTGAAGGGTCATGACGGATTTTATAGGCTCACCGCCCTTGGAAAAGGTCAGCAGCTGGTTGGTCAGGTGTTTTGCTCTTTCCATGGACTGTTCTGCCGATTCAATCAGCTGGAATAGCGTGCTGTCCTCCAGGGTCTCGGCTTTTGCAATGGACAGGTTTCCGGACAGGCTCATGAGCAGGTTGTTGAAGTCATGGGCGATACCCCCGGCCAGGGTGCCTATGGATTCAATTTTCTGGGCTTTGAGTGCTTCTCCCTGGAGAAACTTCAAGGCTGTCAGGTCCATGATGCTGCCCCGGAAACCGATGACTTCCGGTCCGGATCTGATGGGTGTCGAATTCCAGAGGACCGGGATCTCCGACCCGTCTTTTCTGAGCATTTTATATTCGGCTGCAGGCAGGGCAATACCCTGGAAGTGTTTTTCAATTCTTGCCGTGGCCTTGGGCAGTTCAAGGGGATGCAGCAGGGAGGTCCCTTCAATGCCCTGTTTCAGATCTTCTTCAGTATACCCGAACATCTCAAAGCCGGCCTGGTTGACATAGGTAACCTTGAGCTGCTTATCCAGTTCCACAATGGTGCAGGGGAGCAGGTCGGCCATGGATTTGAACCGCTCCTGGCTTTTGCGGATGACCTCCTCTGCCAGTTTTCGTTCCGTGATGTCACGGCTGGTTATTAGGCCCCTGATGTCATCTTTGTTGCCGGTTTGTCTCTGCCCGATGGATTCGAGCCAGATGTATCCGCGGTCAGGGTGGAGGTAGCGGTACTCAACCTTACAGGGGGCGCCGGCCTCTAACCCTTCTGCAAAGGAGTTCAGGACCGTTTCCAGATCATCGGGGTGGATGTGCTCAAAAACGCTGCGGCCAAGGACCTCATCGCCCCTGCCGAGGATTTTTCTGTGAGACGGTGAGATATAGGTATAGTTGCCCTCCGAGTCTGTCATTAAAATAATGTCGCAGATGTTTTCGGTAATGAACCGGTACTTCTCCTCACTCTCCCGGAGGGATTTCTGGGCCTGCTCCAGGAGGGTAATGTCCCGGGTGATTGAAACAATCACGTCTTCCTGGTTAAACCGGAGTCTGCGCGCCGATAAAAGGCCTGTGAGAATTTTTCCGGATTTGCTCCGGAATGGGCACTTGATGTTTTCAATACAACCTTTTTTTTCCAGGATCTCAACCATGCGCTTTCTATCCCCTGGATCCTGCCATATACCCATATCCAGGGATGTCCTGCCCATGATTTCATCCAGGGAATACCCCATCAGGTTTGTATATCCCTGGTTGACGGCGATGTAGGTCCCGTCGGCCAACCGGCTCAGGCTGATGGAATCAGGGGTTGTCTCAAATACCATGCGGAATTTTTTTTCACTTTCCCTAATGGCCTTTTCATTGCTTTGCCGCTCTTCTTCAAGGGAGACTGCGGCTGCAAGGCCGGTGATGATGCTGATGTCGTCCCGGTCAAAACACTTGGGCATGACATTTACAACAGCCAGGGCTCCGATGACTTTTCCTTTGAGAAAGACAGGGTGTCCTATATATGCTTTGAGTCCGAATTTAAGGACGTTGACGTCGGTCTTTTCGTAGATGCTTCCGCTCAGGTTTCCAATAACAACAGGTCCGCCCTGGCCCTTGATGGTGGCCTCGTAGCATATATGACCCCGGGGCGAGTCCTTTCTGCACAGGGCTTCAGGGAGATTGACGCCTGACCACACGATCAGGGAGTTCTCCTTGTCGTCCAGGCGGTTGTACAGCGAACAGGAGCCCTTAAGAAGATCGTTGGCGGTTTCCAGTATGGAGCGAATATTGACCGTCGGGTCAGTTCCCAGCCGATGAAAAAGGTCTGCCAGTCCCTGGAGTCTATTAATGCTTGCAATTTCAGTCATGATCAAGGCCTCGTGTTCAGGTATGGTGCCTTATTATTGTGTTCTGGTAGAATCAGAACATACGGCTTTAATCACGCTTGCCTGGGGAACAATCCGCTGCCTAAGATTTCGCTTGATATGTAGGTATAACCTGTTTGAAATGTAATTACCAATGTTTTTTTCGATGAAGATAGCCTTTTGGTTCCCGTATAAACTTCATCATGGGATCATTTCAGTCCTGGGTTGTCCCGCGTATGATTCATGTGGGAAAAAGAGCTTTACCTTGGTCTTGAATTTATTGTATAATTACAAATTTTGTTAAGCAATGAACTCAAATTCTGAATGATTCTGGCGGATGAGGTTTAACTGTGAACAGCGCCTTTGAACGATGGACCATTGAAAAGTCATTGGATACTTACGGGGTCGCCGAATGGGGGGGCGGATATTTTGCTATTTCCGACACGGGGGATCTCCTGGTGATGCCTTCACCCGGAGCCCGGAGCCGGGCCGTGAGCATTCCTGAAATAGTTGAGGGGATCAAGGCCCGGGGCCTGGATATGCCTGTGATGCTCAGGATAGAAAATATACTTGACTCCCAGCTCACCGATCTGAATGAGAGCTTCCGGTTTGCCATGAACGAACTGGACTACAAGGGAACCTTCATGGGTGCCTATCCCATCAAGGTCAACCAGCAGCAGCAGGTGGTGGAAGAGATCACCCATTTCGGGGCCAATTACCACCATGGGCTTGAGGCCGGAAGCAAGGCTGAACTCATCGCCGCCATGGGAATGCTCCAGGACAAGGAGGCTCCCCTGGTGTGCAACGGTTACAAGGACCAGGAGTTCATTGACCTTGGGCTGTATGCCTGTAAACTGGGTTACACATGTATTCTGGTGGTTGAAATGCCTGGTGAACTGCCCTTGATCATAGAGAGATCAAAGGTCCTCGGGGCAAAACCGCTCCTGGGCATCCGGATCAAGCTGTCCGCACAGGCGGGCGGACATTGGGCGGAGTCCGGCGGGGAGAGGAGCATTTTCGGCCTGAACACGACCCAGATTATTGAGGCAGTGGATCTTTTGGCCAAGGAAAATATGCTGGACAGTCTCCAGATGGTACACTATCACCTGGGATCACAGATTTCCAATATCCGGGAAATACGAACCGCCGTGAGTGAAGCCTGCCGGGTTTATGTGGGGCTTGCCCTGGAGGGGGCCGGGGTCAGGTACCTGGATCTCGGCGGCGGGCTTGCCGTGGATTACGACGGGTCCCAGTCCAATTTTCTTTCATCCAGGAACTATACGCTTCACGAGTACTGCACCGATGTCATTGAGGCTGTGATGACCTCCCTGGATGAACAGCACATCCCCCATCCGGTTATTATCACGGAATCCGGCAGGGCCCTGGTGGCCTATTACTCCATGCTGCTGTTCAATGTCCTGGATGTAACCCGTTTCCAGCCGTCGCTCCCGGATGTCCTTCCCGAAGACTGCCATCCCCAGATAACCTATATGTTTGATTCCTTCAAGGGACTGACCATCCGGAACGTCCAGGAATGTTTCAATGACATTATTTTTTACAGAGATGAAACCCGTCAGCTGTTCAACCATGGAAAGATAACCCTGAGGGAGAGGTCTCTGGCTGAGAGGATATTCTGGGCAACCATCAATGAAATAGCCCGCATCTCCAGAGAGATGAAGCATGTAACCCTGGAAATGGCCGATGTCGAGCGTGTCCTGTCCGATATTTATTACTGCAACTTCAGTGTGTTCCAGTCACTGCCCGATGCCTGGGCAATTGATCAGCTGTTCCCGGTCATGCCCATTCACCGGCTCAACGAGGAGCCTGTGAGAAAAGCGATTATCGCGGATATCACCTGTGACTGCGACGGCAAAATCGACAGATTCATCGATCGCCGCGGGGTAAAGCGCTACCTGCCGCTCCACGAACTCAGGGAGAACGAGGAGTACTACCTGGGGACCTTTCTGGTGGGAGCCTATCAGGAGACCCTGGGTGACCTGCACAACCTCATGGGCGACACCAATGTGGTCACGGTCAGGGTACGGGAAAACGGGGAATACGAGTTTGTGGGAGAGCTGGAAGGTGACACCGTGGCCGATGTCCTTTCCTATGTGGAGTACGATCCAAAGCGCCTCCTGGTCCGGTTCCGGAAGATCGCGGAAAGAGCGGTGCGCTCGGGCAACATCACACCGGAAGAGCGCCGGGAGATCATGCAGGCTTACGAAATGGGGCTCCGCGGGTATACATATTTTGAACGGTAATGATCCGCAGATCCGGATTATTGGAACCAGTGGATGTAAAAGGGAGGGTATATCATGTCCAGAGTGCTGATTGTCGGTGCCGGAGGAGTAGGAAGCGTTGTGGCCCACAAATGTGCCCAGGTTCCGGAAGTTTTTTCCGAGATTGTCCTGGCCAGCCGGACAAAGGCAAAATGCGATGCCATTGCCGGCGATGTTCACAGCCGCACGGGGCGGACCCTCACGACGGCAGTCCTGGATGCGGACAATGTGGAGGAAACCGTCCGTTTCCTGGAAAAAATCCGGCCGGATCTGGTGCTGAACGTTGCGCTTCCCTACCAGGATCTCCCTATCATGGATGCCTGTCTTGCCACAGGGATCGACTACCTGGATACGGCCAATTACGAACCGCCGGATGTCGCAAAGTTCGAATACAAATGGCAGTGGGTCTATCAGGACAGGTTCAAGGCCAAAGGAATCATGGCACTTCTCGGCTCGGGGTTTGATCCGGGGGTTACCAACGTGTTCTGCGCCTGGGCCCAGAAGCACCATTTTGACGAGATCCACGAACTCGATATCATCGACTGCAACGCCGGCGACCACGGCCAGTCCTTTGCCACCAATTTCAATCCGGAAATCAACATCCGGGAAATCACCCAGCGGGGACGGTACTGGGAGCATGGGGAATGGGTTGAAACCGATCCCCTGTCCTGGTCCATGTCCTACCATTTCCCTGAAGGTATAGGGCCCAAAAAGTGTTATCTCCTGTACCATGAGGAACTGGAGTCCCTGGTCACGAACCTGAAAGGACTGAAGCGGGCCCGTTTCTGGATGACCTTTTCAGAACAGTATCTCACCCACCTGAGGGTCCTGGAGAATGTGGGCATGACCGGCATAGAGCCTGTTGACTACCAGGGGGTTCCCATTGTGCCCCTGAAGTTCCTCAAGGCGGTGCTTCCGGAGCCTGCGTCCCTGGGGCCCCTGACCCGGGGACGGACCTGCATCGGCTGCGTGTTCAAAGGGCTGAAGGACGGTGCTGGGAAGCGTCTTTACGTGTATAACATCTGTAGCCACGAGGATGCCTATGCCGAAGTCGGCTCCCAGGCCATTTCCTATACCACCGGTGTGCCGGCCATGATCGGAGCCATGATGTTGCTCACGCGTACCTGGCATGGACCTGGCGTCTGGAACATGGAACAGTTTGACCCTGATCCATTCATGGATGCCTTGAACCGCCACGGTCTGCCCTGGACGGCTGTGGAGCTGGATCCCAGATGAGCCCCAGCGCGTGGTGCCGGTTCAATCCCCTTGATGTGGACACCCCCTGTTTTGTGGTGGACGAACACCTCCTGGAAAAAAACCTGGCCATCCTGTCCTCGGTGAAGTCCCGGACCGGCTGCAAAATTCTCCTGGCATTGAAATGTTTTGCCATGCACCGGGTGTTTCCCATGCTCCGTGAAGTCCTTGACGGAATCTGCGCCAGTTCGCCCCATGAGGCCCGCCTGGGCCGGGAGATGTTCGGCAGGGAGGTCCACACCTTTGCGGCCGGGTATTCTAAGGCCCACATCCGGGACTTGGTGACAACAACGGATCACTTGGTTTTCAATTCATTCGGGCAGCTCCAGCGCTTCGGCCCTCTGGTCCGGGAGCTGTCCTGTGATCTTGGCCGGTCCATTGACTTGGCCATCAGGATCAATCCCGAGCATTCAGAATGTGCAATACCCATCTACGATCCCTGTTCTCCGGGTTCCAGACTGGGTGTACGGAGAGCCCTTTTCCGGGACGATCTCCTGGAGGGGGTCCGGGGGCTCCACTGGCACAACCTCTGCGAGCAGGACGCCGACTGCCTTGAGAGAACCGTCAGGGCTGTGGAAAAGCAGTTCGCAGGAGTACTGCCCCGGATGGACTATGTGAATTTCGGCGGCGGGCATCACATCACCCGTCCCGGTTACAATGTGGATCTCCTGGTCCGCCTGGTCAGTGATTTCCAGGAGCGGTGGGGCCTTGCGGTTTACCTGGAACCCGGTGAGGCTGTCGCCCTGAATGCGGGCTGTCTCGTTGCTACGGTCCTGGACGTTATCCAGGCGGACATGCCCATCGCCATCATGGATGCATCGGTTCCCGCCCACATGCCCGATGTTCTGGAAATGCCCTACCGTCCGCATATCCTGGGTTCGGGAAGATCCGGGGAAAAACCCTTCACCTGCAGGATCGGCGGCCTGTCATGCCTGGCCGGGGATGTGGCCGGGGAGTACTCTTTTAATGAACCCCTGGTGCCCGGATCCCGCCTGGTGTTTGCAGACATGGCCATTTACACCATGGTTAAAACCAACACTTTTAATGGCATAGGCCTGCCTGCCATACTGCTCTTCACCCGGGATAGGCGCCTGGAACCGGTCCGCAGATTCGGGTACGAAGATTTTAAAAACAGGCTTTCCTGAGAGGGCATATGGCAATGGACCCTGATTTCCTGGCATCAGAACTTTTGGACCGGCGTCCGGAAGTATCCCGGTTTCACATCGTCCCGGTTCCCATGGAGACCTCCGTCTCCTACGGCAGCGGAACCTCCCGGGGGCCCGGGGCTATTCTGACGGCATCACAGCAGCTGGAAGCCTGGGACGGTCACTCCACGCCCCTGTCCATGGGAATTCACACCCAGGAGGCCGTGGACTGTAGCGGCGGAGTCCAGGTGGTCCTTGACCGGATCGGGGCGTCGGTCAACCGTGCCCTGTCCTTTTCTGCCGTGCCGGTTCTTCTCGGCGGTGAGCACACCATAACCCTGGGAGCACTCAGGGCATTGAAATCAGGGAATTCAAAACCCTTTGCCGTTCTGCAGCTGGATGCCCATGCGGATCTGAGGAATGTCTATCAGGGCAGCCGGTACAGTCATGCCTGTGTGATGCGCCGTGCCGTGGATGATCTGGGGCTTTCCCTGTTCCAGATAGGAGTCCGTGCCCTGTCCAAAGAAGAGGCAGATCTGCGCGGACAAAGGAGCATCGGTTTCCTGGATGCCCGGAATCTTCACCTGAACGGCATCCCTGTCACCCTTGTTCCCCAAGGGTTTCCCGACGACATCTATATTACCCTTGATGTTGACGGTCTGGATCCCTCGGTGATCCGGGCAACAGGAACCCCGGTTCCCGGAGGTGTCGGGTGGCATGACGCCCTGACTATTCTTGAGAGGTTCATTTCCGGCCGGACCGTTCTAGGATTCGACGTTGTGGAGCTGGCGCCTGCCCCGGGAGATCATGGGTCGGACTTTGCTGCTGCCCAGCTGGTGTATTCGGTGATGGGTATTATTCAGAGGCTTGGGCGCTGACCCGGCCTTGCGACCGGGAGGATCCTGCAACCAGGACAGGGCGTAACCGATTGGATGTTTATTCAACTAGTTCAGGAGATGTAAGAAACTGTCATGAAGAAGAATCCGTTGATTGGAGAGGAGCTGTTGGGAGCCTCGCCTGAGACTGAACGTGCTAGAAGGCATGCCGACATTATGGGCAAGGGCGCAGCCTTGTTTTTTCTGGTAGCCGTCCTGTTTTCAGTTTCCGGTTGCTGTTGCTGGCTGTGACGCCCAGCCCAGGCTCTTTCCCCTAAAAATTATCATCTATGGCTCGTAACCCGGAGTGTCTTCCTTAATGAACCGGTTATAAATAGCAGGGGATTGTAATCTGCACATATTTCTGTTATGCTGTGTTCGATTATTGCCAGTCACCGACCCAAGGTCAAAAAGATCGAAATTGGAAAAACTGTGCTGACATCTTCCTTAAAATATCGTTTCTGGGTCATCCCAATTTGCCTGCTGATGCTATGTTTATCATCGGCGTCCAACATATCTCAATGGGCCGGGGACCTTGACGACTCCGCACCGGGTTCAAAACAGGTTCTTCTTACCTGCTTAACAACGGGTGTGTCTTCCGTTCCCATTTTTATCAAAGAACGAACCCGGCTGACCAACATTGATGACCTGTCTGTCATATTTCATGGACAGGCCGGCATTGTTTTTTCCAGTGATGCCTATTCCTTTCATCCCGATGACAGCTCCGATCCCACCAACCCTACAGATCACTCCATAATTCCCATCAGGGCTCCGCCTCTTAATCTCGCCTGATCCGTAAGTAACACAAGAAGAATCCAGTCCGGGATCCTGCGAAATTGTTCTTTTGCCGTTTTCGGACATACTGATGGTGAACCATTGCAGCACGGCTGTAACTAACTATCTGTAATACCGTTCCATTGAATAAGTTGGTTGCGTTACAGGCTTTGCGCTATAGGAGGTTGTATGGAAAATATGCATTCCGGGTCATCGGACCCCATAGAGAGCAAGGTCTCTCATTTACCTGAAATTGACTATTCTCCAAAAGTCTCCAGCAGAGGAGAGCGGTTTTGGTTTAGTGTGAAAATGGTAGGCATTTCCGCACTTGTTCTTTTTCTGTTGGGGATAGCGGAAAAGTATTCCAGGTAACCTGACTGATCCAAATTGTGAAGGCACTGCAGAGCACCGAACTTAATCTTTGCTCCACCCGATCATGACAGGATCACGAATTTCAAGTCGATTAATAAATCCCAATGGACAAAACACAAAGGATTGGAAATGAACAAACTATGGGCGATTGTTTTACTGGCAGTTGTTATATCAGTATCCTTCAACACTTTTTCCATATATTTGAATTTTCAACCAGGGCCTGAAAAAAACAATCCATAAAATACGTGATGAACTTATATTTTCATAAAAGACCTGACTGGAGAAGGAAACTCTCGACTAATTTTTGGGTTTGACTCGTCAACATTGATACCCAAGTACCCACGACGGAATCGGATAATCCTTGCTTTTTAAAAACGAACCATGTATTAATAAAAATTCGATCTTTTAAAATTTAAATACTTTAAAGATCCGATCTTTTGAAAAAACTTATTAACGATTTTTATGAAAGGAAAAATGAATGAAAAGGAATATTATTCAATTTCTATCTATCCCATTATTTCTGCTTTGCTTTTTGGGAACAGCAATTGCTGGCGAAATCGCCACTCAGGAAGAATGTGTAGCTAAATGTAAGGCGGCGGCTGATATGGTTAAAGAAAAAGGGTTAGAGGCAACTTTGGCTGTAATCAATGATAAAAATGGCCCCTTTGTTTGGAAAGACACATATGTATTCTGTATTGATATTGACCGACAAGCAAATATAGCCCATCCGATCACCCCAAAACTTATTGGCAAAAACCTGATGGGTGCAAAAGACGCCAACGGGAAACTCTTTTTTGCCGAATTTATCAATGTCGCAAGTACGGCAGGCTCCGGATGGGTTGAATACATGTGGCCTAAACCAGGAGAGAAATCTCCTTCACCGAAATCAACCTATGTGTATAAAGTTTCAGACCATAATGTTTTTATGGCGGCAGGCATTTATAAATAAAGTTGCAATGAGATCAGACGATTAAAATACCAGTTCTCAAATAAACGGTTTGAGAACTGGTATTTGGTTTTACAGCCCATAGGAGAAAAAGCATGGCTCGATTGGAGTTCAAACTGTTTTCATCCATTAAAATGAAATTAATTGTTTTTACAATTATCGGAATAGTAGGGGTTTCCTCAATTGCGCTGATCAATAAATACTTTGATAGCTCAAAAAATCAAGCTATCTATCTGGGCCGCATCAGCCAGGATGTCGCCGCTTCGATTTTGAACATCATGGTCATGGAAGAACATTTGATAGGCTCTTCCGACAACGACATCGCCCCTTACACGGCAGAGAAAGTGACCATGATGAAAGCCATGAACCTTTTAAAAGAAAACGCCAAACAGGAGAATATCAGGGAAACGACCGAAACCATATTTTTGCTGGAAGCAAGGCATGCAAAGACTTTCAAAGATATCCAGGCAACATTGGTTAACATTGATAAAGCAAAAGCAGACTATAATGCAACCAATGAGAATATTTCAGAGCTTTTAAAAACAGTCATCAAGGAAGTGGATACAAAGGAAACAGAGTTAATGATGGAGGGGGATTCGATTTCATCCGAACTCATGTCTGCCAGAAAAGAAACCGTTGATTTTTTGTCCTTTGGAAATGAACGGCTGATTAATTTATTAAGCAATTTGTTTATTTATAATGATCTTGAGAAATATCTTCAGAAGAAGACCGACCTTGAAAAGACAATAGGGCAATCTCTGAACAATCTTTCAACCATTTATAAATCATCAAACTCCAAGGCGTTTAATGAAATATTGGTGAATGTCAAGGCCTTGTTTGCCACCACTCAGGATCAGGAAACTCTGCTTCTTGAGGAGTGGACAAAGACAAAAGCCCTGATGCCGGAACTCAATTCTTCAGGCAATGAAGTTAAAAAGACGGCGGTCAGCATTGCGGATATGTCAGATGCCTTGCTTCAAAAAAGCATTAAAACTGCAAATTACAACAATTTTATCGTTTCCATTGCCGTTGTCTTTACCTTGTTGATATTGAGTGTTGTCATCACAAAAGGAATTATCAAACCCATTGGACAAACCGTAGACATGCTGAAGGATATTAGCGAGGGTGAAGGCGATTTGACCAAGCGCCTGGATGACTCCACTCAAAATGAGATCGGCGAAATGGCCCGTTATTTCAACAAGTTCATAGAGAAATTGCAGGGTATTATGGGTAGCGTTAAAACCAATGCCGATACCGTGGCCTCGGAATCAACGGAGTTGACCTCTGTTTCAGACCAGATGACCAAAAATTCTGAAAATACGGCTGTAAACTCCCACGCCGTTGCTGCGGCGGCAGAAGAGATGAGCACCAATATGAATAATGTGTATTCTACCATGGAGGATACTTCGGCCAATATACAGATGATCGTTTCAGCAGTAGAGGAAATGACATCCACCATCCAAGAAATTGCCAACAACACCTCCACCGGAAATACTATTACACAAGAAGCAGTCCAAACCGCAGAGGAAGTATCCAAAAAAGTTAACAAACTCATCAACGCAGCCAAAGACATTAGCAAAGTAACTGAAACCATTACAGATATTTCCGAACAAACTAATCTTTTGGCATTGAATGCAACAATTGAAGCCGCCAGAGCTGGCGAAGCAGGTAGAGGGTTTGCGGTTGTTGCAGGAGAGATTAAGATCCTGGCCAAGCAGACGGCACACGCCACAAATGAAATCAATTCCAAAATATTAGATGTTCAGACTACGACTGCGGATTCTGTAGAAGCTATCAAAGCGATTGTCCGTATAATAGACGAGATAAATTCTATAATGACTACAGTAGCGACAGCAATTGAAGAACAATCAGTCACAACCCAAGAGATTTCTAAAAATGTCAGTCAAGCAGCATCTAGTGTTACCGAAGTTAATGAAAACATGGCACAAATTTCATCGGTAACATCGGAAGTTACTCAGAATATATCTCAGGTCAGCCAAGACTCAGAACAAATGAGTTCCGGGAGTGCTCAGGTCAATAGTAGTGCCCGGCAGCTGTCAAGGTTGGCCGAGGATTTAAATCGTATGTTGGGCCAGTTCAAAATTTAAACAGGAGAGCCTTTTGCGATGATTCATGGGGAACATCGTCGACTTTTTCCCAACCACAGATCCTTCTTAAAGCTGGGCTGTTTTTCAACCTGTCAATCAATTCTCTCGTGGTATTCATATTGTAGACTGCTTTGGCAATGAAGGCCCGCGCTATCTGCTTCCTGCTTTATACCATATTTGTGATAGATTTCTCATAAAGCTGCCTCTGTGGTTCAGTTGTTTTTTTGTGGTGATTAAACTACTGAAAAATATCACAGTTGCAGCTTTTCAGCTATCATAAACAACCCATGATTTATAAATTCTCTGGATTTCTGCAAGAGGCTCAGTATAAATGTTGATCATTTGCCTACAACCCTGATAACATAGAGATCACCATGGCAACACTAAAACTCCAACTAATTCGGGCTATTCTCTTGATACAGACCCTGCTACTGATGCAAAACTTTTGGCTATGATCAAGCCGGTTCCGCTGAAAATAGAAGACAGAAAGGCTCAAAGGAAACTCGTTGATCTACCGGCAACAATTAATGGGAATGAGGCCAGGGCAGTGGACGTATCAGAAGATGGGGTTCAGTTGAAAGCCAGAACCTATTTGGAACCGGGTGCTGTGATCAGTGTAGATCTATTTGTGCCTGAAATAATAAGTTTCAAGGGCATCGTTCGCCATGTCAATGAGAAATCTCTTGGGGTTCAGACCGTTGAGATATCGACTATTGACAGGTTGAGGCTAAGGCAGATCTCTGTTTGACAGGATTGGCCGTTCTCTCGTTTGTTGACGGGACCGGCTCTGCATCGGGAGGGTCGTCTGGTTTATTGCAACAACCATACTAACAGAGAGAGAGATATAGTAACAGAATCGACCTAAAGCATTGGTGAGATATCCGGCAATGTCATCAGATCCTGTAAAAATAAGATTGAAAGACTTCATCAAGGTCCGCCTGCGTTTGTTCGAATTCGCGGCATCCCATTCTCTTGAAGAATTGCTGCAAAAAACTTTGGACGAAATCTGCGCATTGACCGAAAGTCCTATTGGTTTTTTTCACTTTATGAAGAGCGACCAGAAGACTCTTGTACTTCAGGCCTGGTCGACGCGGACAAAAGTGGAATTTTGCAGGGCCGAAGGAAATGGAATCCATTACAATATCGATCAGGCTGGGGTATGGGTGGATTGCGTACGTCAAAGACAGCCGGTTATCCATAATGATTACAAAACATTGGGGCACCGAAAAGGAATGCCAGAAGGGCATGCAGAGGTTGTTCGTGAACTGGTCGTGCCCATCATGAGAACCGAGCGGATCGTGGCTATTCTTGGTATAGGAAATAAGCCCTTCGATTACACTAATGAGGATTTGGAATTGGTCTCCTTTATAGCCGATGTCTCCTGGGTTATCATCGAGCAAAAGCGGATGGAGGAAACACTTCGCAAGGAAAAGAAATTTTTACAAAATATTATTGAAACGGCCCAAGCTATTATTCTGGTGCTGGACCCTGATGGCAACATAATCAGCATCAATCCCTTTATGGAGAAATTGTCAGGTTACAGGCTTGACGAGGTAAAAGACAAAGAATGGTTTTCGACTTTTCTACCAGAAAGAGATCAGGACAATGTTCGAACGTTGTTCCTGAGAGCCATTGACAATATCCGGACAAAGGGCAATATCAACACTATCGTGTTAAAGGATGGCAGCGAGAGGGAGATAGAATGGTATGACCGGACACTGAAGGATGATAAAGGAGAAGTTGTCGGCCTGTTGGCGATCGGTCAGGATGTCACTGATCGCACGAGAGCTGAGAAGTCTCTGCTGGAAAGAGAGGTTTTTCTTAATGAGCTTATCAATTCAATTCCGATCCCGGTCTTTTACAAGGATAGGGCTGGACGTTACCTGGGGTTTAATAAGGCTTTTGAGACATTTTTCGGTGAAACAAAAGAACGGTTGATCGGCAAGAGCGTATTTGAAATTAATCCGTCGAAACTTGCGGAAATTTATCTTGCAAAGGATAATGAATTGTTTGAGGCTAAGGGCATACAGCAATACGAGGCGCAGGTTAAAAGTATGCATGGCGAATTACGTGATGTCATTTTTAACAAGTCGGTTTTCACTGACATAAACGGAGCCGTCATCGGGCTCATTGGGGCAGTGGTAGATATCACCGAAACAAAAAGAGCCGAACAAGAAAGAGAAAGATTGATTTCAGATCTTCAGAATGCTCTACATAAAGTAAAACAATTAAGAGGGTTGCTACCGATTTGTTCTCACTGTAAAAAAATTCGAGATGATAAAGGCTATTGGAATCAAATTGAAGCTTATATCGCAGAGCACTCGGATGCAGAATTCAGCCATAGCATCTGCCAGGAATGTGCGGAAAAATATTATCCCGGTATTGGTCTTTATGATGATAAAACTCAACGTTAACTATCCATGATTGAGAAGGGTAAGACAATTGGTTTTAACATTATCGACATCATTCGCAACCATTGAGCGGAATACCGGAATGAAGCTCTGAAGATGACTCGGCCAGGTCAAGGGTGTCGGCCTGCGGTGAATGGAAGACTGTTCTGCTTTACAAGTCCGCCGTGGGGTTGTGCTGGGATTATATCGCTGTTTGAATCGGGCCGTCTGGATTGTGATAAAATTATAAGGGGATTTCTATTCATGTCGTGCACAAAGCAAACCATCATTGACTCGATATCAGAGAAGATGCAAATTTCAGCCCAGGAATCCAGAAAAGTGGTTGAAGACCTCCTGGAGATCATGAAATCCACCCTGGTATCTGGAGAAAACGTTATGTGTTCTGGGTTCGGAACATTTTGTGTAAAAGGAAAATCCCCTCGAAAGGGCCGGAACCCGGCAACAGGTGACGCAATGACGTTGGCTGGAAGACGGGTGGTGACCTTCAAGTGCTCTGGGAAGCTGAGGGATAAGATCAATAACGGGGGGAAGTTTTCCGCTTGATTGTTTCTTGAGCGGAGTTGTTTGGATGTGGTGGGATGGATATATTGGAGGGAAAAAATGCCTATAATAGAATGGACCGACAGCCTTAGCGTAGGGGTTAAAGATTTAGATGAGCAGCATCAAAAATGGATCGCCATCTACAATAAAGCTCACGATCTAATGATGAGCGGCAACATTGAAGCGTTAAATTCATTAGGGGAAGATGCTCTAAAAGAAATGATTGCCTATACCAATTTCCATTTTAACTTCGAAGAGCAGTTTATGGAAAAGATGAACTATCCCGGACTTGAGGATCATAAGGCGCTGCACAAGAACTTCATCAGAAGACTGGATCAAGTTGCACTTGAGATTCATAGAGGTGAAATTATTTTGAATTCAGAGGTGATAAAGTTGATTCAGAATTGGCTGATCAATCATATTATGGTTGAAGACATGAAGATCAAGGTTTTTGCTGGGAAATGATTATTGACAGAAGATGGAACCGGTTGTGCATTGGGCTAATGGTATGGGTGCGGCGGAGTATGTTGGAGGAGTGAAATCTTGACCGATCCGGATCCTCCATACGCGCCAACCCAGTTTTGTTCAAAAATGAACAAAGAATTGATACAGGGCTGTTACTAGGACAGCGTTAGCCCAAGGGTAAATTTGTTCTGGGGTTGGCATGGGAGTTGACGAATAAAGTTTACCATTGGTTAATTTTCCCATTGACAAATATGATTTTTTTGCATATTTTTTAAACATCCAACGAATTCATCCTGCTTTCACGGAAAGCAGCTTCCCGGTTAGCCTGCGCGCCGGGATTTTTTTTGGAGAAATCATGACTGAAAAACGTGTGTGTTGCTTTATTGACGGGTTCAATTTATATCACGCCATATCTG
>JAZDGN010000113.1:0-54450 GCA_043806875.1 Pseudomonadota bacterium | reverse complement strand
GATGACGCAGAATTTTTTCTATGACGTCAAGTTTTTCGATGAAACTGATGATTTTCATTGAACCCTGGCATTTAGGACACACAAGCGGATCAACTTCATAAATTTTCTGAATCAGGCGTGCCCAGTTCTGCCTGGACTCCTTTGAAGACAGATCATTTGGCATAACATCAGGAATAAAATCATCCATACACCGTGCGCACGGAACAGACACGCTGGCAACGTGTTCGAACGGAGACGTTTGCCAAGTTGGGTGAAATTCCCAAAATAAACACGGCGTCACGGATCGGCGCCATTATCATCACCGAAGCCAATCCGTTCTGGGTCGCGGTGAAACAGGGGTATTTGGACGCCGGAAAGGAACTTGGCGTTCAAATCGATGTCCAAGCGGCTCCACAGGAAAACAGCATTTCAGCCCAGCTGAATATCCTGGAAAACATGGTGGCCAAAGGATACAGCGCCATTGTTGCTCACAGCATCACCCGGCACAATCTCATTCCGGGACTGGTGAAAGCCAATCAGAAGGGGATTCCCGCAATCACCGACAGTATTCGCGTGGACATGGTGGCTGCCCGGGAAGCCGGGGCTAATCCAATTGACATCGCGCTGGTGGACTTTCTATCCCAGGGGAAAATCGGAGGCGCCTACATTGTCGAGCAGCTTAAGAAACAAGGTAGCGGCAAAGTGGCCATCATTGAAGGACTCCCCGGAGCACCCCAGTCAGAGGCAAGAAAAAATGGGGCCCGGGAAGTCTTCGATGCCGAACCGTCGATTCAACTGGTCGCGATACAACCCGGGAATTGGGACCGTCAGAAAGCATACGATATTACGATCAATCTGCTCCAAGCCCACCCGGACATCAAAGGTATCATGTGCGCAAACGATGTCATGGCCTTATCAGCAGTGTCGGCCATCGAAGAGAAAGGCAAAGAGGGTCAGATTATCGTGGTGGGAATTGACTTCATCGCCCAAGCAAAGGATGCGATTATCAACGGCAGCCTTGCCGGTTCCGTGGCTCAGGCTCCCTTTATGATCGGCGAGCTTTGCGCACGGGCTGCCGTAAAGGTTGCCGCTGGGGAGAACGTTCCAAAGGAACTGTATATCCCACCGGTTCTGGTAACCCTGGAAAACCTCGGAGAATTTGCTGACTGGAAATAAGCTCGGAAGGGTTACGGCCCCTATGCTTCCAGGACGGTATTGCCACCAAGGGCCGTCGTGACCTTCTCGATCGTCACGGCGGCCCCAGTGAACGAGGCGGTTTCGAGAAACGGGCTGTGGGTAGTGAAAACAGGGCATGGGGGCCGCCCGTGTTGTCTCTACTATCGATTGGCCGGCAACAACGACTTCCTTACCAGTCTTGAGAGCATGGCGCGATTGAAATCCACGACCGAGAAAGTGAACTTCTTGAATGTTCCTTTTGCAGAACATGTGGCATTTGACGAGTCGCCAGAAATTGTTCTTCGTGCAATGGGAAAGCTCTTGGGTGTTACATTGAAATAGGACTGCCAACCATGTCTTGCACTCGGATGGTAATTCCGCCGCGCTCCATTGCCACCGGTGAAGGCCATGTTGGGTAATTGAGATGACGTGAGTGCGGGAACCCATTCCCATCACTGGTCGAAAGTGACTTGTCATTCCATGGCGGCTCGGCCGCCTTTTCAAGAGTTGTATCAAGGGCGGTTCCCAAGGGCGTCGGCATGAGTTCGTTGGGGGCCAGGGGCTGGCGGCACCGGGAGGGTGGGAATGTCTCCCCTTCGGCGAGGCGGAGCTGGCGCTCGCTCTCGACCCGGCTCAGGTAGTGAAGGGTGATGGCGTCGGCCAGTTTCTGGAGCCCGATTCCCAGGGCGGTCAGGAGGCTTGTGAGGCCGGGCAGGGAGCCGTCGGGCTTCATGTCCATGAGGTCTGTGATCCGTATGCCCGGTGGTGTTGGAGGGGGGAGGCCGCGAGGCCCCTCCCTATCCAGATTCGGTGACAAAATATGCCCTATCATAAAACGAAGTTGACAGACAAGTCTGTCTGGTATATTGTGTGAGCATGTCTACAAAAAAAATAGAAAGCGATGCCAGAGATCGGATTATAGAAACTGCCCTCAATCTTTTTTATACACAAGGGTATTTAGCTACTGGCATTAATCAAATAATTGCTGAATCAAAAGTTGCAAAGGCAACATTCTATGCCCATTTTCCGTCAAAAGAGGCATTGTGTCTAGCATATCTACAAGCCAGGCATATCTTGTGGATGGGATGGTTAAAGGAAAGTGTGGCAGGTAATAAATCTACCACAGAAAAATTAACTGGTATTTTTAAATTTTTAGAAATGTGGATGTCGGAAAGTAATTTTCGCGGTTGTGCTTTTTTAAATATTGCAACAGAAATACCTTCTATTGATTCAAAAATTAGAGACGAAGTAATAAAACATAAAGATGATCTTCAAGCATATATTAAAGATATAATCCAAGCACTTATCGAGTCCGATTCTTCTTTTTCTGAACTGGATGCTCAACAGACGGCAAAGATTGTTTATGTGTTGGTTGAGGGAGCTATAGTTTCCAGCCAAAATTATTCTGCCACGTGGCCCATTAAAGCAGCGCAGAAAGCGGTCAAGAACCTACTAAAATTGTAATATATTTTTTTCCACAGTATAGACAGACCTGTCTGTGCATAACAAGGAAGGAGTATAATTATGGCATAGCGGATACCGTTTTTTAGAACACAAGACAGACCAGTCTACCTTTAACAATTAAGCATGGAGTAAATTATGAAAAAAAGATTAGGGATTTATATCTGTGACAACGCAGAAGTTATCGATTGGGCAGGTCCTACAGGAGTCTTTGCCGTAGCAAAAAGAATGGACCCGGAGTTGGAAACATTTATTATCGCAGATACTATGGCTCCAGTTGTGGCAACCGCTGGCTTGCGCATTATACCAAAATATTGCCTGAATGATAATCCAAGTATGGGCGCATTCCTTATTCCAGGTGGCATTGGTTTAAGACCTGAAATTCATAATGAACGGCTAATCAGCTTTGTAAAGGCACTCCCGGAAGAAACAATTTTGGCCAGTGTTTGTACAGGTTCCTGGGTTTATGGTGCTGCCGGGTTGCTTGACGGAATTAAAGCCACAAATAGAAAAAGCCAAGATCCAAGTGAGCCAATGGCACCTATTGACAGGCTTGCGCTAATAGCCCCTAAGTGTATAATTGATCGGCATAGAGTCGTTGACACAGGTCGCATCGTTACTGGAGGTGGTATCACCTCAGGAATAGAAGTAGGCTTCCACCTCCTGAAACGGTTTGGGTATGATGAGGAATATGTAAAAAAGGTAGCCTACATAATGGAATATGAAAAGCAACTAGAGTTAATGAAGACTGATCTCATTGAAATAAACACCTAACTTTCAAAGTAACCTCATCAACAAAAATAGCACAGAACGCCTTGAATTGCTGCCATCAATCTCAGTACCGACAATAGCAATTGAAGGAACCTGTGACGGTGTGACCCCTACTGGTAGTTACTCTCATCTTGACGGAAAGTTTGTTGGTCGTTTTGATGGACGCCTACTCGAGAATGTTGGCCACAATATTCCACAAGAGAATCCTGAAGGCTTTTCTATGGCAATCCTTGATTTGACAAAATGGTAATGATAGGAATATCACCTGACACCAGAATCGACACCGACGACGCTTTTTGCGTTGCGGGTCATTTTGAGCGTTCGAGCACCGGAGAAAGACATGAAAAAGAGATGCGAATGGTGCGGAGACAATCCGCTCGATAGAGCGTACCATGACAATGAATGGGGCGTACCCGTTCATGACGACCGCCTTTTGTTTGAATTTCTCATCCTCGAAGGCGCTCAAGCCGGGCTGAGCTGGCAGACCATCCTCAAAAAGCGGGAGGGTTACCGGAATGCATTCCAGCATTTCGACATCCAAACAATCGCCTCCTACACTGTCAAAGACACCGATCGCCTGCTCAGCGACCCCGGCATTGTGCGCAACCGCCTCAAAATCCAGTCCGCTGTCAAAAACGCACAAACTACTCTTACCATCATCGAAGAGTTCGGATCGCTCGACGCTTTCCTTTGGCGGTACGTCGGCGGAACCCCCATTCAGAACGAATGGAAAACAATCGACCAGGTGCCAGCAAAAACAGACCATTCCGATGCTATGAGTAAAGACCTGAAGAAACGGGGTTTCATATTTGTGGGCTCAACGGTTTGCTATGCATTCATGCAGGCAGTAGGAATGGTGAACGATCACACCTCGGACTGCTTTAGATACAGGGAAATCAAAGAACTGAAAGTGCCCAACAAAGCTAATTCAGCCGACAAAAAAACGTGCGGCTGATTAGCCACGTTATACCGCAAAACGGGATTGCTCAATGCAACGAAATACAATAATAGAAGATTGTGAAAATCGTTTAACGAAAGCTATGCTGTTTTCGAACATAGAAGAACTTGATACCCTTCTTTCAGATGATCTAATTTTTACAGATCACACAGGGGCTCTTTTATCTAAAAAGGATGATATTAATGCGCATAAATCTGGTTTTATATCTATTAAATCCATTAATTGTTCCGATCAAAAGATTAGTTTTTATAAAGCTACAGCTATTGTTTCTGTTATAATGGACATTTCAGGAACGTTTGGCGGAAATCAAGCGATTGGAAAATTCAGGTTTACTCGGACTTGGCACCAGATTGAACAGGCAAAATGGCAATTAATTGCTGCTCATTCAACGTTAATCTCTCAAAAGGTATAACAAGGCTTTTGCAGCGGAGCGCAAAAAAGGCGCACCCGCTGAAAAGCGACGTTAGCCTACCATGCCAGATGGAGACCGATCATCATGAAACTAATCGAATGTACAGAAGAGAAGCATGCCGCATCAATCATAGACATATTCAACCATGCAATTGTCAATTCCACTGCCTTGTTTGACTACAAACCACGATCCATCGAAAGCATGAAGCCATGGTTTGAAGTTAAGCGGAAAAACAACTTCCCGGTTATTGGTATTGAAGATGGTGGCAACAATCTCCTTGGTTTTGTTAGTTACGGCACCTTCCGAGGGTGGCCAGCGTATAAGTACTCAGTCGAACACTCTGTCTATGTCCATCATGAGTATCGCAAGAAAGGAATCGGCGATTTACTTTTAGCCAGCATTGTGGAAAAGGCAATCGAACAAAACTACCACCTACTAATCGGCGGTATTGAAGCAACCAACCTTGCAAGCATCAAACTTCATCAGAAACATGGGTTTACCCATTCGGGTACGATTACGCAAGCGGGCTACAAATTCGGAAGATGGCTCGATGTGGCCTTTTATCAACTTATTCTACGAACTCCGAATGCACCAATTGACGGCTAACAACCGCATGCAGCGGACGCGGACAAGCCGCGCCGCTGATGCGGAGCGTTATGAGCAAAACGAATGGAGGTCATAGTGCTATGGACATTCAATTGAGACATTATGAAAACAAGCTTGCCTTCGAAACCGATTCCTGGGATTTGAAGGTGGCATTGGAGTCAGGTGAGAGTGTAATTGTTATTGATGCCCGATCACCGGAGGCTTATTACAAAGAACATATCCCGGGTGCAATCAATCTTCCCCATCGAAAAATGAACGAAGAAACAACCAAAGGAATTGATCGAACGGTGTGGGTTGTCACTTACTGCGATGGGATTGGGTGTAACGCCTCAACTAAAGGAGCTCTGAATATGGCAAAGCTCGGTTTTCGAGTCAAAGAGTTAATCGGAGGTCTGGATTGGTGGAAAAGGGATGGGCATGGAACGGAAGGCGCAGCCACAAGCGAGGTCGCTCGTAACTGTGGCTGTGACTGAGTCAACATGTCGCTCCAGCCGACGCTGAGAAGCCGTACGGCTGAGCGTCAGCGTTGGGTAAGAATTTTACGAAATTTGAATTCGAAAGCAAGAAACGGATATTTTCCCCTGAATACATGCCTTATACATGATCTATATTTGGAATTAAATTCATGTATGGAGGTAGGTATGGATAAATCTATTAAAGTTATGGGCGTATTGGATTGGGGATTACTATTTTGTTTGTCAATATTATGGGGTGGATCGTTTTTCTTTGGTAAGGTTGCCTTGTCGGAGCTAAAGCCTTTTACCGTTGTGTTGGGTCGTGTTTGTATTGCTGCTATTGCACTGAACATTATTGTGCGAGTAGCAGGCAATAAAATGCCCTCTTCTCCAAGAATCTGGGTAGCATTTCTAATAATGGGGCTATTGAACAATTTAATTCCTTTTAGCTTGATATTTTGGGGGCAAACTCAAATAGCAAGCTCATTAGCAGCAATATTGAATGCCACAACACCCGTATGGGCAGTATTGTTAGCGCATTTTTTAACATCTGATGAACGGCTTACAGTAAATCGTTTGGTAGGAGTTTTGTTCAGTTTGGTAGGCGTGGTTGTCATGATAGGTCTGGATGCATTAAACGGCTTTGGAACCAATGTCATCGCTCAATTAGCTGTTTTAGGAGCTGCAATTTCATATTCTTTTGCCGGCATTTACGGCAAACGATTTAAAGGCATACCACCAATTGTCACAGCAACCGGCCAATTAACAGGCACAACTATCATGATGATTCCATTAGCCCTTGTTATTGACAAACCCTGGTTATTACCAATGCCTTCTGTGCAAGTACTGGGTGCTTTATTGGGTTTGGCTTTATTGTGTACTGCGCTGGCATACATCATCTATTTTCGGTTATTGGCCACCACAGGAGCAACTAATTTACTTCTGGTTACGTTTCTTATACCGGTAAGTGCAATTATTCTGGGCACTACTTTTCTGAATGAAAAATTATCTATGGAGCAGGTTGTTGGAATGGGACTAATTGGCTTAGGTTTGATAGCGATTGATGGTCGGTTTTTAAAAAAAATTCAACGACATTTACAAAACGGAAAAACAACTCGATCATCAATACCAGAAGATTATAGTATTTAAGAGGTAGTGCAGGCTATGATGTCTTCCACCGATTTTGGAACTGATTCACAACGCTGGCAAGCTGTAATTCAACGAAATGTACAGGCAGATAACAAGTTTGTTTATGCTGTTACGACAACTTTTATTTACTGTCGCCCAACATGTTCTTCCCGCAAACCAAACCGAAAAAATATATGCTTTTTTGACAATTGGCAAACGGCTGAACAAAATGGCTTTCGCCCGTGTAAACGTTGTAACCCTCAGATGAGTGACGCCTCAAATGCAAAAATCGAAATAGTAATCCAAGCCTGTAAAATGATTGAAAAGGTTGAACACGAACCATCGTTAAATGAACTGGCGGATGTTGCCGGTTTAAGCCCTTCCCATTTTCATCGTGTCTTCAAGAATATATTAGGGATTACACCGAAACAATATGCAATTGAAAACCGTTTAAATCGTATCCGTCAAAATTTGCCCCAGAGTTCTACGATTACAGATGCCGTTTATGAGTCCGGGTATGAGTCAAGCAGTCGTTTCTATGAAAGAGCAACAGAGCGGTTGGGGATGAAACCATCAATCTATAAAAAGGGTGGAAAAGGCGAAAAGATATATTATGCTGTTGTGCCGATATCTCTTGGCTGGGTACTCATTGCCGCGACAGGAAAAGGTATTTGTAGAATTGAATTTGACGATACTCCTGAGACGCTACATGATAGCATAAAGGCTATTTTCCCAGAGGCGGAACTACAAGAAAATCCTCCAGAATTCAAAATATTCATTGAGCAAACAGTTAAATTCCTGGAACAGCCGGATATAGGATTGCCTCTTCCACTAGACATTCAGGGTACTGCTTTTCAAAGACTGGTTTGGGATGAATTGCAGAAAATACCACTCGGCTCAACCGCAAATTATGGTGAGATTGCCAAACAAATAGGAAATCCAAAGGCGGCCAGAGCTGTGGCTCAAGCCTGCGCTGCGAATAAAATTGCAGTAGCAATACCTTGTCACCGTGTAGTACGCAGTGATGGCGATTTAGGGGGATATCGGTGGGGAGTGAGGCGTAAACAGATGATCTTAAAACGAGAGTCAAATGAATCAGAATAAAAATTTTGCCCAACGACTAAGGATAGATCGTGTGAGGAACGAACCACGATCTTATCCAGTGGTTGAACAAGCCCGGCGACCATACTCACTCCGTTATATGAAAACATCTTTTTTTACGGTTGAACGAAGCCGCTCCGCGGCAGAAAACTTGGCCTTGATCATTTTTTGAGCTATGCCCCTTTTGCCGGACTCCGGCAACCAGGGGGTCCGACATCCCTGGACTGTCCGTCGCCATGGGCGCGTTGTCCTCCTCAATTTCAGGATCAGTCTCCATCTATCACATAAAAAAAAGAGAGAGAACAAAAAAACCCTCCAGATGGGGGATGAAAAATTATTCTGTGACTGATAGATATGGATCCAACAGAAAATTCTATCAGGGGACCACTGCGGCCCCGCTGGCTCCCCCAGGGAAAAGATGAAGAACCTCTGAATATCACAAAGGAGCCCTGGATTGATCACCATAGACGGATGGTTCACATGTTAAAAACATAATGGAAATAGCAGATCCTGCGCATCATCCTGAATGCTATCAGGATGAAAATCTGTTTGACAGGGGGCATTTGAACCAAAAAGGAACGGAGTTTTTTTACCATTTGTCTGGCAAGGGAATTTGAAAACCGGAGAAAATCTGGAATTGTCACCATAGCTCGAAATTCAGATGCTTTTGAGATCAGACAACGGATAGACAGTGTCAGGTAAAACAATTGACTGAATCCGAAAGATTGTTCGGGGAGATGTCCACGGCCCCCGGATGGTTTTGATCAGTCCGGCGGCCGTGGATGAAGGTGTGCTGAGAATTTTCTCTTAGATTATAACCAGGTTTCTCTATTTGCCGAAGTAGGCATTGGGGAGCCATAGGGCAATCTGGGGGAATGCGATCACAAAGGCCAATCCCAGTATCATTACTATGACAAAAGGAACAATGGAACGGTAGATGTCCGATAGTGTTACTTCCGGAGGGGCCATGGCCTTCATCAGGAATAGGTTGTACCCGAACGGAGGCGTCATGTAGGCGATCTGGCAGGTAATGGTGTACAGGACACCGTACCAGATGGGATCAAAGCCAAGACTGATAACCAGAGGGACATACAGGGGCGCCACGATGATGAGCATGGCTGTGTCATCCAGGAACATCCCCATGAGGATGTAGGAAACCTGCATCATGATCAGTACACCCCAGGGTGTAAGGTGCCACCGGTCAAGGAACAGGGTTTTAATGGCATGGACCGCACCGAGCCCGTCGAAAACGGCCCCGAAACACAGCGCTGCAAGAATAACCCACATGAACATGCAGCTCACGCTCAGGGTGCTTTTCAGGGTGTCCTGCATGACCTTCCAGGTCAGCCGCCGCTTGGCAACGGCAGCCAGGGTTGTGGCAGCAGCACCTGCTGCTGAGCATTCCACCAGGCTGGTTACACCCATGAGGAAAAGTCCTGTCATGGCAATGATGATGATCAGGGGAATGATGCCGGCCCGAAGCAGAACAAACCGCTCTTTCCAGGTTATCTGCTGCCGCTCTTCCAGGGACAGGGCCGGTCCGAGTTTTGGGTTGATCCAGCACCGGATGACGATGTAGGCAACGAACAGGAATGCCAGCAGAAGGCCCGGGAAAACGCCCGCCATCCAGAGCCTGCCGACGTTCTGGCGCGCTATCATGCCGTAAAGGACAAGAACGACGCTGGGTGGTACCAGGATCCCCAATGAACTGCCGGCCTGGATAACACCGGAAACCATAACCTTGTCATAGTCCCGCTTCAGCATTTCCGGCAGGGCGATGCTTGCCCCGATGGCCATACCGGCCACACTCAGGCCGTTCATGGCCGAAATCAGTACCATGAGACCGATGGTGCCCACGGCCAGCCCCCCGTTCACCGGTCCGGTCCACACATGAAACATGCGGTATAAATCACTGGCGATGCCGGATTCGGAGAACATGTAACCCATGTAGATGAACAGGGGCAGGGTTAGGAGAGGGTACCAGTTCAGCAGAACAAAGCTGGCGTTGAACGGCATTTCAACGCCGCCGTTCCCCCACAGAAGCAGCGAGAAAAAGGCGGCCACCCCCCCGATGGCTGCAAAGACACGCATCCCTGTTAGCAGCATGAGGACCATGGAGGAGAATATCAGAACAGCAATTAATTCATGACTCATTTTATCTTTTCCCCCCGGGCGGTCGCAAGATCTTTAAAAAACTCTGCGATGGCCTGCAACAGCATCAGGACGATCCCGATGGTCATGAATATTTTGATGGGAGTCAGAGGCGGCCCCCAGGGCGTATAGTTGACCTGATTGTATTCTATGGCGTAGTCAAGACTGGAAATGGATCCTATCAAAAGAACCACCAGATAGAAAATCAGGATGGGGCCGGTGATAAGATCGGCAACGGCCCGTCTCTGTTTTGTCCAGCGGCCATAGAGAAGGTCCATTCTGACATGGCCGTCAATGATCATGGAATAACCGCCCCCGAGCAGGTAATAGGCGGCCATGATGAATTGCGCTATTTCAACCACCCAGATGTGGGGATGGTCAAAAATGGTCCTGGAGAAGGACTCATAGAGCAGGATTCCACCCATGGCAAAAACAAGGTACATTGAGAATTTTCCCACAGCGGTGTTTACCGCTTCAACGTACCGTACAAACAGTATGATTGGTTTAGGCATTCTGCACCTTTACATTCAGTTCCTTTATCCTTGATAAAACAGAGCAACTGCTCGCACGGGCTGACCTGCACTGCCGGGCAGTCCCGGTCTGTGAAGAATCCAGGTTCCCCTCCATGGCGGAACATCGGCCCTTACAAACCGTTATGCATCAGCAGTTACAGAACATCTCCTGGTAAGCAATTGCTCAATGTAGGTTTCTTCAGAAGCAGGGAATCCACCATCCCTGTCCGGATTCTGAAGGGACAGGGGTGGCAGGTTCCATGATTAACTCTGTTGCCGTCCGTACTAGTAACGGTATGGAGGTCCGGCTGCTTCCATGGTCTTTACATATTCTTTGAGAATGGCAACCACCTTGGCGTTTGTGGGGCTCTTGGCGGCAACCTCATCCCAGTATTTCATGGCCGCATCTTCCACAGTCTTCCATTCTTCCTTGGGAATGGTTGTCAGTTCGAGTTTTCCGCCCTTGGTACGGTAGTGGGCTTCTCCGTACCAGTACCAGTGCAGCCGGTAATAGTGGGAGCTGTCCATGCTGAGTTTGAACAGGGTCTTCAGGTGTTCGGGCAGGGCGTTCCATTTGTCGCTGTTTGCAAAATAGGAACCGGCCCAGGCACCGGAAATGGGGTTGGTCAGATAGTACTTGCACACATCGGCCCAGCCTACCGTGTAGTCCTCGGTAATACCGGACCAGCAAACACCGTCCAGTTCACCGGTCTGCATGGCCATCTGCACGTCCTCGTAGGGCAGTGACATGGGAACAACGCCGAACTGCTGCATGAAGCGTCCACCGGTGGGGAAGGTGTAAACCCTCAGGCCTTTCAGGTCATCAAGTTTGCGGATCGGTTTGGTGGTGGCGAAGTTGCAGGGGTCCCAGGAGCCGGTGCTCAGCCAGGTGACACCCTTGACCTTGGAGTAGGCTTCTTCCCAGATCTGATTGAGCCCATACCAGTTCCACAGAGCAGGAACATCCAGTGAATAGCGTGATGCAAAGGGGAAATAGGCTGCAAATACAGATATATCTACAGGAGCTGCAATGGAGTCGTCATCGCTCTGGACAGCATCGATGGTGCCCTTGGCAACGGCCCTGAACAGCTCGCCATGGGGAACCAGTTGATCGGCATTGTAAAGCTCAATGATCATCTCTCCATTGGCAGCCTTGTTAAAGGCATCAATGGAGGGTTTAATGACATATTCGGCCAGAGCAGGACCCGCATAGGTCTGCATTCTCCATTTGATGGTGGATTTCTGTGCCGAGATTACGTAAGGTGCGCCAATGGTAGAGGCTGCGACTGCGCTGGCGGCCCCGACCCCTGCTTTTTTGATAAACTCACGTCTTTTCATTCTGCCCGTTTCCTTTCTTGGTGTTTTGTTGACATACAACCTACCTGCTAAACGTGTTCGTCCAGTTGAGTGTTGTGTCTGGACGGCATATGCAACGGCATATGTCATTTTTAACTAACAAACCCCCTGAATTTGTTAGAGAAATACTAATCATGCCAGCATTTTTCTGAGCAATGCCTTTACAATCTGCACCTTGTAGGCATTCTTGGCAAGCGGTTTGACAGCTTTGGCCGCCACATCACCTGCGGCCAGGGCCGTATCATCGCTGGCCGGCTTGCCTGCAAGATACTGTTCAACAGCCGGGGCTCTTAATGGAACAGGAGCCACGGCACCGAGCACGATACTGGCATCTTTAATGGATTTACCGTCCATGTTAAATGAATATGCCAGGCTGACGATGGGAAAGTCAATGGAATTACGTATTCTGAATTTCTGGTACCCCTGCCGGTTGTTTTTTGTCTGTGCCGGAATTTCAATTTCTTCCACCAGCTCATCGTCGTCAAGAACGGTGCAGCTTTTGACGCCTGCTGCAAAAAAGTCATCGGCACTCAGGGTCCGCCGGGTGGTTTTAATGGTAGCACCCAAAGCCATCAGGGCCGGAGCCATGTCCGATGCGTTGACAGCGATACAGCCGCAGTTCATGCACCGGGACGCTTCGGACAGGATATCCTCCGGGCCTGCTATGGTCTGGGTTTTTGCGCATCTGCTTAGGCTGTCGCACACCATCTCAATGGGTTTACCCATGGGCATGTGGGTCTCGGGCTGGATTCCGGCTATGGAATGGGCAGCCTTTCTTCCTGCGGCAATGGCGTGGATCACGGAGGCCGGACCGCTGGTGATGTCGCCTCCGGCATATACGCCGTTCATGGATGTGGCCCTGGTGATTTCATCAATGACAATCAGGCCCCGTCTGGTTTCGATCTGGTCGCCGGTATATGCCAGATCCGTGGACTGTCCGATGGCCAGGATGATCTGGTCGGCTTCCAGGGTCTGATTTACCGAGGTGTCAAAGCTGGGGTTGAACTGTCCGGCCTGGTCGAACACGGATGTGCAGCTCACAACATCAAGCCCTGTCAGGCGCCCCTTTTTTTCAATGATTTTGTCCGGTCCAAAGGAGGGCAGGATGGTGACGCCTTCATGCAGGGCTTCTGCGAGCTCTTCTTCAAAAGCCGGCATGGTGTCACGTGATTCCAGGCAGACCATTGTGACCTGCTTGGCGCCAAGTTTCTTTGCATTGACGGCCACGTCCACAGCCACGTTTCCGCCGCCGATGACCAGGATCTTTTTGCCCAGAGCCGGTTTCTGGCCAAGTCCGATGGAGACCAGAAAATCGATGCCCGAGGTCAGAAGTTCAGCTCTTTTTATGTTCAGGGTCCTCTGCCCCCATGCTCCCGAAGCCAGGAACACGTGGGTGAATTTTTTGGAAAGGTCTTTCAGGGCGGAACCCTTCTGGCCCACTGTGGTGCCCATCTTGAACTTGATGCCCATGGCCTCAAGGGCAGCGACCTGCTTTTTGACGACCTCCTTGGAAAGGCGATAGGCCGGTATGCCATAGGTTAGCATCCCGCCTGCTTCCGGCATCTTGTCATACACCGTGACCTGGTAGCCTGCTTTTCTCAGGTAATAGGCAGCAGACAAGCCGGCAGGTCCTGCCCCAACAACTGCGGCGCTTTCCTTGAGCTGCTTTTTGGGAGGTGCCATGAGCTTGGCGGCATTATCAAGGATAAAATCGCCGACAACCCGCTCCACATTCCGGATGGAGACCGATTCATCAAAATCAGACCGGTTGCACTCCGATTCACAGAAATGCGGGCATATGCGTCCGGTAATGGCCGGGATTGGGTTATTGGCCAGGAGAATCTTGGCTGCACCCTCAAGGTCCTGGTTGCGGACACACTCCATATAAGCCGGGATCTGGATGTTACCCGGACAGGTCTGGGAACAGCCGGGCTGGGCGACCCTGACGCTGCCGAAAATCGAATGGTACCGGTTTTCTCCAAGGAGTGCACCGCACATGGTCCCGCCTTTTCTCAGGCAATGGAACAGATTGTCTGGAGTCCTGTAATACCAGCATCTGGGTTCCTGACAGATGTTGCCGCCTACGGTGCCCATGTTCCTGATCTGGGGAGAGGCCACGGAACGGGCCGCCTCAGCCAGCATGGGGTATTTGGACTTGATCGCGGCATTGGTACAGATTTCGGTCAGGGTTGTCAATGCACCAATGCGGATTCCCTTCCGGGTTGACTTGACATAGCTGAGTCCGGGAATTGTCTTGAGGTCAACCACGACTTGTGGAGACTCGGGATGGATTCTGTCCTTGAGTGCCCCGATAAGATCCGTTCCTCCCGCAATGGCCGAAGCCTTGCCTTGGGCTTTGGACAAGATGGCCGCGGCTTCTTTGAGCGACAAAGCTGATATGTGTTTGAAGTTTCTGAGAGTCATCTTATTCTCCTTAAACCTTTCCCAGGGCCCGGATCACTTTCTCGGGCTTTATCGGAATATCATTGATTCTGACACCAATGGCATTGTAGATGGCGTTCATGATGGCCCGCGGTGTGCAGGTCAAGGTGCCTTCACCGATTCCGCATGCACCGTATTTTCCCGCACCTTTCCATACTTCGAGAAGGATGGGATCAATTTCAGGCATGTCAGCAATGGTGGGAATCTTGTAGTCAATCCAGTTGAAATTGAGGGGTACACCGGTATTTTCGTCATAGATGATTTCCTCGGTCAGGGCTTCGCCCAGGCCCATGACCTGGCCGCCGACCTGCTGGGCTTCGGCGCCTGAGGCAAACATGACCGTTCCGCAGTCATTGATGACAACCAGGTGCAGGACTTCCACTTTTCCGGTATCCGTATCAACTTCCACCTCCGCAAAATTGGCAAAGTAAGGAACGCCGGTTTTTCTTCCGTCAGGTACCCTGCTCATGGTTACCACAATGGGCACCAGATCAGTCTTAAACAACAGCTCTTTGATTGTGAGGCCCTGGTCCGGATCTTTTTTGATGAAAATGCGGCCATCCTTTATGTCCAGGTCTTTGGATTTGGCTTTGAGCAGGGTTTCTGCCCGGTCAAGGAGCTGCTTTTTGACTTCCTTGGCTGCCAATGCCAGAACTTCGGACTGGAGATAGGAAACAGCGCTGTCGGTCTGCACGCAGTCTTTCATGCTGGTTTCCGTGTTCACCACGTGGTTCCAGTGAATCTGTTCGGGTGTGATGCCCAGGAAATCCAAGGCTTCTGCACAGCCAAGGACGTTACAGGTGTTGGAACCGGTTCCGGTTTCCACGGTGGGAGCGTCCAGGATCACGGTGCCGTCAGGGTTCAGGGTAATGGAAACCGGAATCCGTCCACGCCTTACCTCCTGCCATTCCGCATGCCATGCCGGGTGGATTGAGAACCCGACCCCCCGTTTTTTGGAAGTTCCATAGGTCGGTCCCTGGCCTGGTTTGTGGCGTTTTTCTTTCCATCCCAGCTTTTCGGAGCCTTGCGTAAGAACCTGAATCAGGCTCTTATCCGGCAGGGTTTCCCACTCATGGCCGAAGTTCTTGATGCACAGGTCAATGGGATCCATGTCAAGCTTTTCAGCCAACAGGTCTACCATATGGCCGAAAATGAGGTTGAACTGGGAGTTGCCGACGCCACGCATCATGCATGCGGGCAATTTGTTGGTATAAACGCCGTAGGATTCCATCTTGATGTTGGGTATATGGGCGAAGGAGACTTCCGAGATTTCCAGGGGAGCGAATTTCAGGGCAAAAATGGAATGGTCCGCATAGGCGCCGGAGTTGCCGATGGACTTGAAATACATGGAGGTTATGGTGCCGTCTTTTTTTGCACCCACTTTTCCGTAATAAATGGCTGGCTGACGGGAATCGTGGAAGCTTTCACGGCGGGTGTGCCTGAATTTTACGGGGCGGCCCGTTTTCTTTGAAAGCACTGCGGTGAACAGGAAAAAGGGTTGTTCGCCCGTATCTCCCCGGCCGAATTGTCCGCCGACATAGGAGCTGATAACGTTGACTTTGTGCATGGGCAGGCCCAGCATCTGGCTGATGTGCATGCGGGACTGGTCGGCCTCGTAGGAGTTGGACCACAGGGTGAGCTTCTCATCGGTCCAGTCCACCAGGCAGCACCAGTTGTCAAGGGATCCCTGGGTGGCATTGTGATGGATCGATGTACCGTCAACCACCACGTCGGCCTCTGCAAAACCGGCATCAACATTGCCCTTGTTCACAAACACGTCCTCCCCGCCCACTTTTTCCTTGGGCAGGACATTGTTTTTGGTGACTTCGGGATGGATCAGGGGTGCTCCGGGTTTCATGGCCTCAACGGGATCGAGCACAAAAGGCAGCACCTCCCATTCCACGGTGATGAGTCGGATGGCTTCGTCGGCGATTTCTTCGCTTTCGGCTGCAACAACAGCACCGACTTCATCGGTGACCCAGCAGGCGTAATCCCCCAGAACACGACGGTCAAGGAACTGCCGCCACATCATCCGGTCATAGGAAACCGTGTCCACGCCATCTGTCCAGCCGGCGTTGGTCGGCCGGAATGCAGTAAACTCCGGGTCCTGGTAGGTCATGACGGTTGCAACGCCGGGAAGTTCCCTGGCCCTGCTGACATCAATGGATTTAATGCGTGCATGGGCATGGGGGCTGCGCAGGACCTTAGCATACAGCATGCCAGGGAAGCGGTTTTTCAATGTTATATCATCGGCATATTCAGCTTTTCCCCGTGCTTTTTCCCAGGCATCGATCCTCGGCCGGTAGCCTCCGACAAATTTGCGGTTTGAGCGCGGTTTGTAGGGCTGTTTCATGACTGTTCTCCTTTATTCGCAATTTTTTCCGAAGCGTGCATTACTGCCTGCGCTATCCCGGCGTAGCATCCGCAACGGCAGATGTGGCCGGAAAGAGCTTCCTTTACCTCAGCCATGGTCGGCTCAGGATTCTCGTTGAGAAGCGCTTTTGTGCTCATCACAAAACCGGGTGTGCAGATGCCGCACTGCAGGGCTGTGCCGTAGCCGGGTTCGCACTGCTGGGCAAAGGCTTCCACCACAGGATCATCCTTGGCCAGCCCTTCGATGGTGGTGATCTCATGTCCGTTGGCCTCAACGGCCAGGGTCATGCACGACAGGATGGTCTTGCCATCCATGATCACTGTACAGGCACCGCAGGCGCCCTCGTCACATGACACCTTGAGTCCGGTATAGCCCAGCTTCTCCCTCAGGAGATAGGAAAGCGTCATTGTCGGCGTAATGTCTCGTTCAGGTTCAAATTTGTGCCAGCACCCATTGATTTTTATCGATATTTCGGATGGCGGCGTGGCAACAGTTTTCTTGGTACCTTTGGATGATTTAGGCATTGCTCGTCCCCTTTGGTTAATCTATAAAAAATAGTTGAAAAAATAACTATATTTAGAAGCTCTGTTCTTGTGTGTCAATAAAAACTATCCCCTTTCCCGCATTTATAACCGACACTGTTGCCGCAACTGTTCGCGGGCAACCGTGGCTGACCCCCTGGTCATGAATTTTCAGATGAAATCTTGACGATAGATTTAACCTAAATCACATTATGATCGAAATTTCAATACAAATTTCATGAAAATGAAGGAAAACTATAAAATGAGTTTTATGGGAATGGTGCGTCCCGGAATCTGCCGGATTCATTCGGCACTGTTGTGTGTGAACCAGGGATTTATAGTGAGTATTGTTGCTTGGTACAGCTTCCGCCAGCATCGCTCAGCCCTTGATTTGCATTGAATTTGGAAGTCCTGTGAGGATCTGGATTGTGTTTGATTTTTATTCAATTTATGCTAAGGATTTATCTTCTGGTATTGCAGTCAGGTCGCCAAGGAGTGGGGGTATCAAGAGGAAAGCCTTGCCTGGATAGTGGGTTTGTCTGCAAAATGGGGGATGGAAAAAGTGCAGGGGGTCTTGTTTAAAGGTCATGAAACGTTAGGAATAGACAATGGAGACCTGAACAGGATCTGACAAAGGGGTGCCTTGCTGGTTTCCCCGTAATACAGGAGGTTCCATGGAAATCGTGTACTGCAGACTGGAAACGCCTCTCGGCCCCATGCTGGCGGCAGCTTCAAATTCAGCGATAACAGGCCTGTGGTTTGTGGGGCAGAACCATTTTCCCAGGGTGCCGGATGACTGGCAGCACGAGCAGGACACCGCCCTGTTTAATGATCTGGGGCTGCAACTTGACAGCTATTTCAAAGGCCGGTTGTCTGTTTTCAGCCTCCCCTTGGCATTGGAGGGGACACCGTTTCGCAGGGAGATCTGGTCCCTGCTGCAGGATATCCCCCCAGGCATGACAACCACCTATGGAGCGTTGGCTCACCGGCTCTCGGACAAAAAGGGTGGGGTCATTGTTTCGGCCCGGGCGGTAGGCGGTGCGGTCGGTCATAACCCCATAGCGATTCTTGTTCCCTGCCACAGGGTGGTTGGGGCAGATGGCAGTCTGACCGGGTATGCGGGGGGGCTGATACGGAAAAAGGCTCTGCTTGACCTGGAAAGGTCACAATCAAATTAAAAAGTATGCTTGTTTTGAACAGGTTGAAGGTCTATGATAATACGTTATTAAACAAGGGTGATGTATGCAGTTGTAACTGACAATGACGGGAAGGACAAAACTCTGCTTCCCCTGTTTTAGGGGTTCAAAGGAGTGTGCTTTTTCTGATTTATCCAAGTAAATCAATGCAGATAGGCCATGAAAGCTGGCCGGCTGTGTCTGTGGCCGGATCTTCGGGTCAAGGAGGCAGATGACTACCATCAGGAGCAGGCTAATTGTTATCTTTGTCGCTTGTTTTTCCTTTACAGCCGGGTTGACTGCACTGGACTACTACAATATTTACGCCCTTAAAAATAAAATGCTGCTCATGGAGCAGTTTGATGATTTCAAGGATAACAGCCTTGAATTGCGTCGATATGAAAAAAATTTTTTTCTTACCGGCAAGCCCATCCATATGGAACAAATGTTGGAATTCCTGGTAAAGACGGAAACCCTTTTTGGCAAACTGGAAAAGGACATGAAGGAAGTCCTGTCATCATCGGAATACGATGATTGCGCAAAGGCATTGAAAGCATACCGCCATCTCCTTGACCAGAATGTCATTACCGGCGGTGAGGAGAGCCCGGTTAATGAGGAACTCCGGTCCCAGGGTAAAATAGTGACCACCTTCAGTGAGAAACTGGTTTATAAAAAGCGCAGCAGTCTGAACAGTGTTCTGGACCAGATTTTTATGCTTCCCCTTGTTTTCAGTTCCGGCTTTATTGTTCTGGTGATTGTGGTCATGCACATGACCCGGGAAGATATCCTGAAGCCCATGATGAAAATGAAGGCTGCTGTTGAAAATGCCAGCAAGGGGGTCTACCAGACAATCACCGATTCAGGCCATAAGGAAAATGAGATTTCCCAGTGCATCGCTGCATTCAATATCATGGTTACCGAAATCGACTCCAGGCAGGAGCAGTTGTTGCAGTCCAGGAAAATGGCGTCCATTGGAACATTTACTTCGGGAATCGCCCATGAGCTGAACAATCCGATCAACAATATCTCCCTGATCGTTGATTCATTGCTCGAGGATGAAGAAAGCATGACACTGGACCAGAGGAAAGAGCTGTACAATGATCTGATGACCCAGGCCGACCGCTCCAGCGAAATTGTCAGGAACCTGCTGGAATTTTCCAGGGTGGACCAGGGCCACTTTGAAGATATTTCCATAAGGGACATGGTGGATAAAACCGAGCGGTTGCTTAAAAATGAACTCAGATATCAGAAGATCAACTTTCATAAACAGGTCAAAGATGATCTCCCCATCGTAAGAATCGACAAAAGCCGTCTCCAGCAGGCGCTGCTTAACCTGTTGCTCAACGGCATTCAAGCCATGCCTGACGGGGGAGACCTGACGGTGACCATTGACTCAGATACTGTATCCAAAGATATACGGATCGATGTCAGGGACACGGGCATAGGTATCCCGAAGAAGCAGCTGGATTCGATTTTCGATCCCTTTTTTACAACAAAAAAGGAAGGTGAGGGAACGGGTCTGGGGCTTTCGGTCACCTACAGTATCATCAAGCAGCACAATGGCAGGATAACGGTGGAGAGTACTCCGGGCAAGGGGACCTGTTTTTCAATTTTTCTTCCTGTAAAGGTTTAACCATGGAAAATGAAGCCCATACCGGTCCCATGAGAGTGGCCATCATCGATGATGAACCCATTGCATGCCGGGAAATCAAACGGGGGTTCGAAAGGCGGACCGATTTTGAAGTCGAAACGTTTCCGGATGGGGAAACGGCGCTCAAAAACATGGAATCCTGCGGATTCGACCTGATCCTGTGTGATCTAAGATTGCCGGGGATGGATGGGATGGAGATCCTGAAAACCGTAAAGCGCAGGTTCCCCGAAATCCAGGTCATCGTGATTACAGGTCACGGAACCATTGATATGGCCATTCAGGCCGTCCAAGCCGGTGCGTTTCATTTTGTGACCAAGCCGATAAAGATGGAAGAATTGATATCCCTGTCCTTGAGGGCTCTTGAGACCGTCCGCCTGGTTCGCGAAACCCAGGCCCTGAAGCGGGATCTCTTCAACCAGTCCAGGGAGCAGTATCTCATCGGCCATGCCCCGGCCATGCAGGAAGTGATGGCCCTGATTAAAAAAGTCTGTTCCCTGAACTGCAACGTCCTGATCCAAGGAGAAAGCGGGACAGGAAAGGAACTCACAGCCCGGGCACTCCATTTCCTCGGCACGCGACGGGAAAAGCCGTTCATTGCCTTCAGCTGCGGCGGATTTACCGATGAACTCATTGCCAACGAACTTTTTGGGCATGAGAAGGGTGCCTTTACCGGAGCAGTGGACACCAAGGTCGGCCTGCTGGAGGCTGCGGACAAGGGAACCATATTCCTGGATGAAGTCGGACTGATGCCCCTGAACATGCAGACGAAACTTCTCAGGTTTGTCCAGGAACGGAACCTGATAAGGGTGGGCGGTGTCAAACCCATACCCGTGGATGTCCGGCTGATTGCTGCGGGAAATCATGACCTCAAGCAGGAGGTTGAACTCAAGCATTTCAGGGAAGATCTCTATTACAGGCTTAACGTGGTATCCATTACCCTTCCGCCGCTCCGGGCCAGGAAAGAAGACATTCCCCTGTTGATCCAGCATTTTTGCAGCGGTATAACCGTAAGTTCAAGAAACAGGTCACCGGTGTGGATCCCGAAGCTATGGATACCCTGAATCGTTACCCCTTTCCAGGTAATGTCAGGGAACTTGAAAATATAGTTGAGAGGGCCGTTGCCCTCTCGGACAAGCCGGTTATCAGCTGCCCGGACCTTCCGGGCGACCTCCTGGAATTGACTTTTACCAGCCTTGATGAGGATGCCGGGTTGAAATCCCTGGAAGAGGTGGAAAAAGACCATATCCGCAAAGTTTTGACTCAGACAGATTCCCATAAGGGACGGGCTGCGGATATCCTGAAAATTCCCCGGACCACCCTGTGGCGAAAAATAAAACAGTATAATATGGAATAATCCTTATGTTCCATATTGGAACATCGGTGAATGCCCCTGGGAAAGCCATTCCGCCTGTTTCTTCATGCCCCTTACTTCATGTGTTGTTTCAATATGAACCATGCCAATAGCCCTTCTATTCTCTGGAAATAGTTAACCAATTGAAATAATGTAGTATTATTTTGTGGTATAGATATTGTATTCACCCATGCCTGCAAGATCAACGGTTTAAGACAAAGGGCGGAATCAGTGAATACAGAAAATATACTTGTTCCTTTTGGTGGGCAGGGTTCTGGGCTGAAGGCGCTATATCATTCATTTTCCCTGGCTGACCGGGTCAGGGCAAAGATCTTCGTTCTGTTTTTTAAAAATGGAAATTCCGGCCAGGATAATGTCTCATCCGTGGAGAGTGCCTGCCTGGGAATGATCCACAGTGCCTGCGAGGCAGGACTGTCCGTATCATTTCATATCGCGGGCGATCGTTGCGAAGAGGAACTCTTCAATATCATACAGACAGAGCATATTGATCTGGTTGTCATCGGGGCCGGGGATTCTGAGATGGAATCAGCCATCAAGGAAATTCTGCCCAGGGTGTCGGTCAAGATCATTAAGGTAGGGGAAAAAAATACTATTAACTCCAATCAACAGAGGTGAAAAAACATGTCGATCGTACTGATATCGAGCTCACCCCATGGTTCGGGACGGGAGATGGCCCAAAGTCTGGCTGAAAAGACGGGCTGGCCCCTGTATACCCGGGATCAGGTGGCGGACAGGGCACGTGAAGCAGGAGTCAAGCTGAGCAGGCTTGAAACCTCCATTATCAAGTCGCCGGTCATTAGTGAGAAGCTGGCCAGAGAAAAGGAGCTTTATCTGGCCATCGTCACTAAAACTCTTTGCGAAACCGCACAGAACGGTAACCTGATTTACGATGGCCGGGCCGGACATCTGCTTTTACCGGGTGTCCCCGGTGTCATGCGGGTCGGTCTCAGCACGCCGCTGGAAGCGCGCGTTGGGAAGGTCATGAAGGATCTGAACCTTCCGGAGGAAAAGGCAAGGGAGTATCTGGACAAGCTGGATGAGGATATTGAAAAATGGATCCATTATGTGCACCGCGAATCATCCCAGAGTTCCTTTTCTTTTGATCTGTTTTTGAACCTGCAGCACATGACCCTGGAAAATGCCGTGCAGGTATTGCATGAAACGGCATCGTTCCCGGCCTTCAAACTGCCCATGGAAAGCCACAAGAAACTCGATGACCGGTGCCTTGCAGCCAGCGCCAAACTTCATCTTGCCCAGGACCCTGTCACCGCGGATATGGAACTGGGTGTGCGGGCGGTCAACGGGGTGGTGACGGTCACCTACATGCCACGGCAGGAAACCTCTGCCGAGGGTATTTCCCAGGCACTCCGGGGGCTTAAGGGATGCAGGGAGACCATCTGCACCATGGCCGATACCAACATTCTGTGGATCCAGGAAAACTTTGATCCCAAAGGGGAAAATTTTGAACATGTGACATCCCTTGCCAAGCGGTGGGGGTCTGCCGTTGAGCTGCTGCGCCTGGATTCGGAAGGGCGGGATAAGAGCCAGCTGCCAGTCATGAAACGGCAGAAAAGCGGCAGCAAGACAACCAACGAGTACACCGGTGGTGTTGAAGATGACGATCCAGCCGTTGTCTATGATGACAAGGGCCTGTCGCAGACCGTGGATGAACTGGTGGCCATCGGCCGTTCCGCCGGCGGGTTCTCCGTGTCCGGTGCCACCCGGGACGTGATTGATGCGGTAAAGGATAATAACAATTATTCCCTTATCATCCTGGGTAATATCTTCACCTCAAAGGGTCATGAGACATCCATCCGCGCAACGCGTGAACTGGGTCTGGTCCTGAAGGAAAAACTCAAGGCCCCGGTCATCACATCCAAGGAACTGCACTCCCGGTTCCTGTTTGGCAAAGCCCAGGCCTACAAATTGGCAGGTTTTATCCTGGCCACCGTGCTCATTTACTGGGGTGTTTTCCAGCTGCAGGAACCCATACTGGATATCCTGGGCGGAAGCCTGCACGCCAAATACAAATGGCTGGGGTCCATTGCCGTGGCTGTTTCAGTCCCTGTTATTGCCTACGTGTACAGTACGGTAACCGGGTTGGTTCTAAAAATTATAGATATTGACTAAGCATTGGAGAAGGTGTCTTATGGAACATATCGTTGGAAATTTTATTCAAATCGGGATGGGAACAGCCTTTCAGGTGATCCTGCTGGGCTTTATCGGGGGCGTTCTCAGCGGTTTTATAGGCAGTGGCGGAGCCTTTTTCATGACCCCTGGGATGATGAACCTGGGAATCCAGGGGGTTGTTGCCGTGGCCAGTAACATCACCCATAAATTCGGGAAAGCCATGGTCGGGTCCCACAAACATGGAGAGGCCGGCAATGTGGATAAAAAACTTGCCGGATTCATGTTAGGTACAGCTGTGGCAGGCATCCAGCTTGCAGTTTTAATCAACAGCCTCCTGTTCAAGGGGGGTGGTGATAGCCATGGGGCGGTCAAGGGAGCCGGCGCCAATCTCTACATCAGCCTGGTATTTGTGTCTATCCTCACGTTCGTGGCCTTGTCCATGCTCTGGGATGTGCTCAAGAACTCAGGAAAAAAAGGCGGCGATACAGGCCCGTCCAGAAAAATCGCCGATGCCCTTTCCCAGTTGAATCTGCCGCCCATGATCCATTTCAAGGTTGCCGACACCACCGTCAGTCTGTGGGTTATTCTGCCCATGGGAGTCGCCACCGGTTACCTTGCCGGAACCATCGGGGTCGGTGGATTTATCGGTGTTCCGGCCATGATTTATGTCTTTGGCGTCCCAACGGCCGTGGCCGCAGGTACTGAACTCTATCTTGCCATGTTCATGGGGGCTTATGGCGCTTTGAGCTACGCGTTCCAGGGATTTGTGGATATCCGGCTGACCATGCTCATGTACCTGGGCTCCCTTGTGGGCATCTACCTGGGTGTTTATGGCGTGAAGGTCGTCAATGAAAAATACATCCGCATGGTAACGAGTGTGATTATCCTTTTGTGTGTTATCAGCAGGGGTATTGCCATACCCATGTATCTTCGCCAGCTGGGCCTCGTGGATATGGACCCCGGGCTGGATGTGTATTTTAACAACACCAGTAAATTCTTTCTGTTTGCCAGCGGTATCACCGGAACACTTCTCATCCTGATCAATGTTGTCCGGGCTTATCGGCAGCGACGGAAATTGCACAAGAGCATCCGGGTCGTCAAGTCTCCGTCGGCAATCCTTGCCCCGGATTTAAGTTAGAGAAAGGAGATCAACCATGTCAATGCAGATACTTGTCCTTGATGACGAACGTATTGTGGGTGAGCGGCTCAAAGCTTCCCTGGAAAAAAACGGTCATATCCTGGAAATATTTGTTGATCCGCTCAAGGCGCTGGACCGGATCAGGGAAACCACTTTTGATGTGGTCATCCTGGATATCCGCATGGACAACATGAGCGGAATCCAGGTCCTGGAGGCAGTGAGGAAAAAAAGCCAAAGAACAAAGGTTATCATGATAACCGGGTATGCTACCCTGGAGGTTGCCAGGGAGTCGTTGACCAAGGGTGCGTTTGATTTTATTGCAAAGCCGTTCAAACTGCGGGAAATGCACCAGGCCATTCAGAAGGCCGAAGACGCACTCCTGGCAGAAGCCAAATAGACGGCTGCCTTAATACGCTGGAAACAGGAGAACACCATCATGCAAGACGTATTGGTTGGATTACAGAATAATCTGGCATCCAGAATCGCCATCCGTTATGCCTGCCAGTTTGAGAAAACGGTTCGGTTTAATATGCAGGTGATTCATATCCCGGCCCAGGATGAGAAAGAACACCCGACCCATGGCGGATGGGTGAAACAGACATGGGAAAGTACCGTTGCCAGGCAATCCAGGGATTGGCTTTCTGAACTGATCAGAAAAGAACTTGTGTACCATCACAGTACCGGGGAACCGAAAATAAAACTCGGGGACAGGGATCAGGTTATTTTGGATGAACTGCAACAGAGGTCCTACGGTTTTTTTATGGAGGGCCTGCTCCATGCATTTGAACCCGAGCTGTTCATGCAGAAAATAGACTCCCGTCTTTACAGGAATGCTCCCTGTCCTGTACTCATGGTGAAAAATCTGGTCACCCTGGATCGAGGTTTGCGGATTGTGGCGACCCCTGAAACGGTTTCATCTGTACTGTCATGGTTTTCCCGTGTGCTGCAGGAGTTCCCGATTGATCCTGATATGGTGATCTGCCATTTTGAACCGCAGGGAAAAGATTTCCGGATTATTGAGAATGATCAGGCTCTTGTGACAGGATTGGAGGCCAGGATGCTGGGCCATGGTAAGCGACTGGGCACGGTCACAACACTGAAGGGGCCATCCCGGGAAATGGCTTCACGCCTCCAGGATCATGGGCTGGTGATAGCACCTTTGCCTGAAGGCCGCAGTGATATGGCAGCCCTGCTGGCCATGTCCCCGTGTCCCATCCTGTTTTGCCCGGCAACCGGTACGGATTAATATGGTGAGGTGAGATTATGAGAATTCTTTTTGCAGCGGATGAACATCCCTACAGTGCTGGTGCACTGCCCCAGGTGGCACGTCTCGGGAAGAACACATTCGCCGATATCACTATACTGGGGGTTTCTACCAGCTCGCAACCCGGGTCTGCTCCTGACCCCCTTCAGGGTGTTCTGGAAGCATACCGCGATCAGATCCTGGCCAGTTTTGATCCGGAAACATCTCCCTATGGGGATTCATCCGGTGGCAGCCAGGAAAACAACGTCAGGAAACGGCTTGTCACCCGGGTCGCAGTTGGTAATCCATCAACGGCGATCCTGGATGCGGCAAAAGATGACGGCAGTGATCTCATTGTCATCGGATGCAGCGCACAGGACGGATACGCATGGGAGGGCGCCGGGAATGTTCCCTTGAAAGTGGCCAGGGATGCGGACTGTTCTGTTCTGGTGATAAAAGAGAACCGGGAAATCAACAGGGTCATCTGCTGCCTTGATCATGACAAGATATCCCAGTATACCCTGGAAATGGTCAATCAGGTTGTGACTCTGTTCCATGCTGACCTGGATCTCGTGGTTCTTACTGAAACCGAGAAGGTGCCAAAACAGATAGAACAGATGCTGTTCTGGTTTATTAATTACTATACTGCCAGGACCATTTTCCCACGTGTGGAGCTGGTAAAACCGTCTTCCTTTGAAACCTTTGCTGCCAGGCGTGCCGCAAGCGGCCTTCTGGCCATGTGGATGGGTCCCAATACAATCCTTGGAAGATTATTCCCCAGCAATAAGATCCCGAAATTTTTGAAAACCAACGAGTCATCCGTAATTCTGCTGAAATAGGATAGGGTTTTTAGCACGGCGGGTTACGGAAAATGGTTTGGCAGGGGCAGCAGGAAATCAATTCGATACGGGAGTACCATTGTGCTCCCGTATCGTCTTTTTCTCCAACCTTTTCTTGACAAACCGCCCATGGGTGTTCACAGTCTCTCCCCAGGAGGGGGTACCATGGAAAAGACCATGTCCCGGGAATTCCTGACCCCCCCCTCTGATACCTTTGCCAGAGAAGGTGGATAAACCATGGATGAAACAATTCCAGAGAGCTGCAATAAAGAGTCCGGGTCCCAGGGTCCGGGAGCAACACCTTTTGTGTACTTGGTCTGCGGGTTGACCCTGGGCTCTGAATTCCCCCTGGACGGCCTGATGCCGGGCTCCTTGCAGGCCGATGTGATGATCTGTCTTGGGAAGGCTCCTGAACGACTGGAAAAGCCCATACTGGATACTCCTGAATATCAGTCATCCAGGGGTGAGTTGCTGCTTCATGTCAACGGGCTGGCATCCTTTTATGTCCTTGAGGGATATAGGGTTATTGTTGACACATGCGGGAAACCGGTGTCCGGCGATATCCAGCTGCACATTCTCGGGACCGTTTTGGGAGCACTGCTTCTCCAACGCGGTCTCATTCCCCTCCATGGAAGCGCGGTTAACATCAATGGCAGGGGCGTTCTCTTCGTCGGTGAATCAGGGGCAGGGAAATCGACCCTGACACGGGCTCTCTGCAGTCGGGGCTATTCGTTTCTGACAGACGATATAGCGGCGATCAAGGTTTCGGGCGAAAGGCAGCCAATCGTTTTCCCAGGTTATCCCCAGCAGAAACTCTGGCAGGACACCCTGGACAGGATGGACGTCAATGCTTCCGAAAGTTTATTGGTGCGGGTTTTTAATACCATGAAAAAATTTTCGGTCCCGGCATCTGAACTGTTTTTTCAGAAGCCGCTGCCCATCGACCGGATTTATGAAATAAAGACATGGCCCGGGAAAACACTGGAGCTGGAGCCTGTCAGGGGTGCAGCCAAAGCAGGGCTGATCATGCAGAACACTTACCGGGCTTTTTTGGTCAACGGAATGGATGTGGGCCGCCACTATTTTGATCAGTGCATAGATCTGGCGCAATCGGTTCGGCTTTATCGTCTTTCCAGGCCGGAGAACAGCTTTTCCGTTGACGACATGGTGGAAAAAATTCTCGGTCCTTACGTTTAACAAACCCATCAGCGGCTTTCAGATGGTCAAAGCCAGGCTCGCGAACATGATCGCAGTGCAGGAGCCAAGCCTGCAAACAGGGAGCTTGACGTTGGAATCCGCGGACAGGACTTCCTGTCAGTCGAGTCCTTACAGAGGCCATCGACTGCAATCAGAGCGGTAAAACTATCCCATCAGGTGATTGAAAAACCGTTTGACCCGCATCTGATAGTAAGAGCTGTTTACGTCGAACATTAATCTTGGATCAAAATTGATGTTGGGGATCTTTGCCATGGACGATATGTAGTTGACGTTTTGAGCCACCGAAGTGGGGCATCCTTTCATATGGATATACCGTTTCCTGTTAAAAAGCCCATGGGCGGTTGCAGAAATGATTTTTTTCTGAAGATCGTTGGATCTGGCTTTTTTCTCATCCACTTCGGATGTGGTTTTGTAGGTGCTTTGAATTGTTACTTGTTCACCATCAATTTCTCCTTTCCAGCTGGTACAGTCCCCTGCAAAGATCACTTTTTCGCCTGGCTCCAGGTTGAGCGGCCCTTCAACCCTGCCCACCACATACCTGACTTTACCCATTCTGGTTTCAATATCCGGGTAAAATGCCCTGAAAATGTGCATGCTTTCCTGCAGAGACCCGGGGCACCCTCCCCAGCAATAATCCGGAGAGTGCTTTTCAGGGAAAGTGCCTACGGTACATCTCAAATTAGGAGATTTTTCAAAGTAGCTGTCGATGTGCTCCATGCAGAATTGAAAATTTTCGGTTTTCTTCTGCATCTCTTCCAGAGGGAAATCTCCCAGAACGTCAATCTCCCCAAGTTTCATGGGCCCGAAACCTCTTTCCGATGTCAGCTTCAGGTGAATTACGTCCTTGGGATCGACATTGACCATGTGTGCGCACACGGTATCAACCGCACACGAGTTGGTCCCCATTATAATCGCACCCATATCAAACGGGGTGGGTGTCAGCATCATTTTCTGACCAGCTGTGATCCCGTCAATTGCGATAAACCCGGGTTGAATGACCTCCTGCAGATCGGCAATTTTATGTTCCAGAAATGAATTGTGATCGACCAGCCGGTGTTTGTCATCCTGAATTCCGATAAAGTTCTTCAAACTCAAGGTGAGACGGGTCCAGGGATGGGCCTTGAATTTTGGCAGGTTAATCAGAAAATCACAGTCTACAATGGGTTTCGGGAAAAACATATTGTTACGGAGATTGACGTCTTTTTCCAGCTTGAAAGGGACATGTCTGACTTCGTCGAAATAGTAGGTTTTTATGCCGTGTTTTCTTATTACTTCCAGATAGCCGGCTTGTTTGAAGTTATAACGTGTCGGGATGGTGATCCCGGATCGTTCACCCACCGAGATCTCTTTGACATTTTTAGCCATTGCTCTGGTGGCAGCGATAACACCGTCAAGGAACTCCGGCCGGGTAAAAGCATGGGGGAAAAACGTCTTGTGCGCCATGACAACATTAGGTTTTAAAAGGATATTCCCGAAGGGGACCGCGTTTAATGCTTCCATGCCTTTTTTGACGATAGCTGCTATTTTTTCAGCATCATAAGACTCGCACCGCATGATAATGACTTTATGCTTTTCCACCCTGCGATTCTCCTTTTATGTTATTGGGTAATGCCTTCCTTCCCTAGGGAGAACAAGATCGGTTTGCAGATAATGGATACTATACAATCAGGTGGTGGTGCAAGGCAAATACTTTCAGAAAGGACCATTACTGCTGGTTCATTCTCCGTTCCTCGTCCCGGATTTCCCTGCGCAGCAGTTTTCCCACCTTGGATTTGGGAAGCATGTCCCTGAACTCGATGTACTGGGGGACCTTGTAGGCCGTAAGGGATTTCCGGCACCACTTGATCAGCTCATAGCCCGTGACACCCTTGATATCCTCCTTGAGGACCACATAGGCTTTGATGCGCTCCCCGACCTTTTCATCCGGTACGCCGACCACGCACGACGCAATCACGGCGCCGTGTTCCTGGAGCACGGCTTCGATCTCGGATGCGGAAACCCTGTACCCTTTGTGTTTTATGGTGTCAACGGTCCGGTCCACAAAATACAGATGCCCGTCGTCGTCCATGGACACCACATCCGCTGTACGGTACCACGTGCGCCCATCCAGTTCAATAAAGGCTTCGGCGGTCTCTTTTTCCTTGTTGATGTATCGGGTTACCATGTGCTCGGAGGAAACGATCAATTCTCCGGGTTTTCCCCTGTCCACGGCTTCCAGGGTGTAGGGGTCGACAATGCGTACGGATTTGCTGGCAATTATTTTCCCGATGCTTTTGGGCGGATTTTCCTTGCCGGTTGAACACATGGCAACGCCGCCACAGGTTTCCGTAGCACCATAGCCCTGGTAGATGGACCTGCCGAACTGCTGCTGCCAGCGCCGGCCCACCTCCACCGGCAGCACATCCCCGGCGCTGAACCAGTAATCCACGGATCTGAGGTCGTACTGATCGAGCCGGTCGTGTTCCAGCATCATTCTGTACAGGGTGGGGACTCCGATCAGGGTGCGGGCCTTGAAGCGCTGAATCAGTTCAAAGGTGGCATCCAGATTGACCTTGGGCTGGAGAATCAGCGTGCCGCCGACCAGGAGTGTCGCCAGCCCGGTTGTCTGCCCCAGAACATGAAACAGGGGGGCGCTACCCATGACAACATTATCCTCTTTCGGGAACAGGGGTTCGCTGATGCGGATCTGCTCTCCGGCAGACACCAGGAATAGAGCGTTGGTGATGGGGACGCCCTTGGGGTTTTTGGTGGTTCCCCCGGTATAGAGAATTTCGGCCAGGTCCGAGGCACTCCTTGGGGATTTTCCTGGGGGAGCGGAGCGTTTGCCTCCGGCTGCCAGAAGTTGGCGTAAGGTGTGGGTGGAGCCGTCCAGGGAGACCTTCCCCTTGGGAACGATATCGAAAAGAAAACCGTACAGCTGTTTCCATGCCGGAAGCAGTTCGGTCATGCCTGCAATGACGGTGGTCCGTATCCGTGTATTCGGCAGGACCTTGCGGACATACCCGAAATTCGTGTCTGCGCAGATAATGGCTTCTGCCTCGGAATCGTTGGCAATATACTCCAGGTCGCTGGGTGTATAAATCGGTGTGATGGGTACGCAGACCCCGCCCGCATAGTGGATGCCCAGCCATGCAACAACCCACTGGATGCTGTTGGGCAGATAGATGATCATCCGCTGACCGGGCTTGAAGCCTTTGTCAATAAGAGCTTCGCCAAACGCCGACGAGAGCGAGAGAAGGTGTTTGTAACTGAAGCCGGTACCCAGATAGACAACGGCTGTGTGATCGCCCCGTGTCCGGGCAACCGCCTCGAACGTCCTGTAAATGGTTGCATTATCGGTCATTGTTCAGACTCCAAAATACGCAGCTTTGACTTCAGGATTATCCATGAGTTCAGGCCCGGACCCGGACAGGGTGAGCATGCCGTTTTCAACCACATAGGCCCTATCCACAATGGGAAGCACGGGTCTGGCGAACTGTTCGCTCAGAAGCACCGTGATTCCCTGATTCCTGTTTATGGTGACGATGGTTTCCACCACCGCCTTCTGCATCATGGGGCTCAGCCCCAGGAGGGGTTCATCCAGGAGCAGGAGTTTAGGACGGGCCGCCAGGGCCATCCCTATGGCGAGCATCTGCTGCTCACCGCCGCTGAGGAACCCGGCTTTTCTATTGCGCAGCTTGACCAGGGGTGGAAACAGGTGAAAAACAAAGTCCATCACCTCACCCAATTTCGCGGTGCCGTGCAGGTAACCGGCAATCTTGAAATTTTCCAGGACACTGCTTTCCGGAAACACGGGATGCCGTTCCCTGGAGAGCACGATTCCTTTTCTGACCCGCTCATTGGGCGGGGTTTGGGTAATGTCCTCGTCCTTGTAAAAGACATTGCCGTACACGGTAATGCGTTCTCCGCCCTTGCGCTTTTCCTTGATCCGCATGTCCATGATCAATCCGGACACCGTATTCATGAACGTTGTCTTACCGGCGCTGTTGGATCCGATCAGGCCCACGATTTCACCCTCCTTGATCTCCAGGCTCAGTCCGTTCAGGGCCAGGGCGTTTTCAAAAAAAACCATCAGGTTGTCTACTCGCAGCATGATCCTGTGCCCTTTCAGTTTGTTTCAGTCCCAAGATAGGCATTTTTCACGGCATCATTTTCCATGACATCGCTTGCTTTGCCGTCGGCGATCTTCTGGCCGAAATTCATCACGATGATCCTGTCGGCGATCCGGAAAAGCTCCTTGAGCCGGTGTTCGATCATGATAATCGTTTTGCCCTGAAGCCGGATCTTTTCGATGATGGGAACAATTCCGGCCACCTCGGCAAGGCTCAGTCCCGAAAAGAGTTCGTCCAGGATGAGCAGGTCCGGCTGAAGGGCGATGGCCTTTGCCAGTTCAAGACGTTTGAGGTATCCCTGGGGCAGGGCTCCGGCCATCTTATAGGCGGCATGGGCGTCCCTTTCAAACCCCACCTCTTCCAGGAGGTCCAGGGCAACTGCACTGCGATCGCCGTATCCGCCTTCGACAAACTGCTTCATTCTGGGTGAGCACAAGGGAATGATCATGTTTTTATAGGCAGGAAGCTGATAAAAGGGTTTGACCATCTGGAATGTCCTGGAGATCCCCAGACGGATGATTTTATAGGGAGGCAGGTGGCTGATTTTCCTGTCCTTGAACATGACAACGCCGGAGGTGGGTTTCACAAACCGGGTGATCAGGTTGACCAGGGTTGTCTTGCCTGAGCCGTTCGGTCCGATGACGCCCACCAGCTCGCCCGGCATGACATCAAGGCTTACGTCGGAAAGGGCCCATACCCCGCCAAAGCGTTTACTCAGGTTTTTGACAGCAAGCAAAGGAGCAGTGTTCATTTGTCCACCTCCACCCACCGTTCGAACTGGTGGTATTTCCGCTGGAGAAAGTGAAAAATCCCCTCCGGAACCGCGACAATGAAAACGACCAGGGCCAGGCCGTACAGAACTATCCTGAGTCCGCCGAATCCCCTGAGTGCCTCGGACATGGGAACCAGAACGAACGCTCCCAGGGTGGCTCCGGCCAGTGTGCCGGACCCGCCGACCACGGTGGCCGCGATGGGCAGAATGGAGTAGTCAAGGGCAAACACCGGCATTCCGACAAACATGTACACATGGGTCATGAAGGCACCGCAGAAAGCGGCGACGGCTGCCGCCATGAACAGGGCCTGGGCCTTGAACCAGTAGATGTTGATACCCGCGTTGATCACGGAACGGTCATTGTCCTTGATCCCTTTGAGAATAAGGCCGTAATCGGAATCCATCATCCGCCTGAATCCGAACAGGGCAAGGAGCAGCACCGGAAGGATGAGGTAGAGCTCGATCCATTTGGAGGGCATGGGGGTTATTCCGCTCAATCCTTCGGTCCCTCCGAAAATACGTGTCGCCTCGATGAGCCTGACCAGAATCAGGGGAATGATCAGGGTGACCATGGAAAAATAGATACCCCTCAGCCGAAGCACGGGAAGCAGCAGAAGGGTGCCTGCCAGTCCTCCGATGATTGCTGCCGCCGGCAGGGTGATCAACGGACTTGCTCCCCAGTAGTGGTTCAGGACACCGGCAGCGTAGGCGCCCAGCCCGAAAAACAGGGACTGCCCCAGGGAGACCATGCCGGTCTGGGCAAGGATGTCCCAGCTGATGGCCAGAAGCGCAAACACAGCCACCGACAGCAGCACCTTCTGCCAGTAGGGATCGAGCACAATGGGCAACAGCAGGCATCCCAGTACGGGAAGCACCCTGGGTCCGGCCAGGTAGAGCATCTCCCGCCACGACAGCAGGGCAAAGATGTCGGATGTTCTGGCCCTTATTCCCCGGTCTATTCGTTCTTTTCGTCTGTTCACGGTTCCCTATATCCTTTCTTCCAGTTCCTTTTGCTTGCCGAAAAGCCCTGAGGGTTTGATGGTGAGAACAACAAGGATCGCCACCAGGCTCACGAGCATTGTCCAGTGGGATCCGACGTAGGTATCGGTGAACCGTTCGGCAAAACCGACGATAACCGCTGCCATCACTACCCCTCCGGTGCTTCCCAGCCCTCCGATGATACAGACCGCGAGGGCCTTGATCAGCACGTCATAGCCTTCACCGGGTGCGATGCTGCCCAGGGGGATGATGAAAAGGGCTGCAACGGCTGCCAGCCCTGCACCAAAGGAGACGCTGAGGGTGGCGATCCAGTCGGAATCGATGCCAAAGGTAAGGGCGGTCCGTTCATCCTGGGCAATCCCCCTGAATGCCAGACCGATGGATGTATGGTGGGTGAAAAGCCACAGTCCCAGGATCAGCACAGCGCTGAAAACCACGATGGCCAGCCGTTGGAAATCGACGTAGGTTCCTGCAATGAAAAAGCTCCGGTCGCTGAATACCGGCAGGGTATACTCGAAACCTACCCAGCCGAAATAGCTGAACAGCTCCAGGATTGCCAGGCCGATCCCGAAGGTGGCGATGACTTCGGAAAGGGCCTGCCCCCGGACGCGGAGGAGAACGAACCTGTAGATGCACGCCCCCAGAACAATGTTGCAGACCACGGCGATCACGACGGCGACAGGGTATGGGAGACTCAGAAGACTCATCATGCCCCAGATGGCGTAGGCTGCCATGATGTAAAACGCGCCGTAGGCGAAGTTTGCCACGCCGCTGATACCGAAGGTCAGGTTGAAGCCGATGGCCATCAGCGCCAGAATTGCTGAATTGATCACTGCGTAAATAACTGTTCCGACAAACATGGATTGTCTCCATCTTCCAGCAAGGATTCACTGTTTTCTGCAACACAGGGCCGGTTTCCCAGTCCCTGGTCCGGATGGGCGGGAAAGGATCCGGCCCTGTGCGGTTGTCTATTTTGCCGGCTTCAGACCTTCCGGAAGCTTGATTTGGCCTTCAGCTATGGATGCCGGGAATACAATGGTCCTGGAACCATCGTCATTCCACTGGATGACGGCCGCCACCGCCGAGGTGGCAGGGTCCATGTCGTAAAGGACCTGGTGCCCGTCATCGAACTTGATCCTTCCCATGACACCTTCGCGGTCCGTTTTTTCCAGCTCTTTCACAATGGCGTCCGCCTCAAGGCTGCCGGCCCTTTCAATGGCTTCGGCAAGGAGATAGACCGATTCATAGGACGGGCTGATGCCGTGACCTGCTTGGATGGGCTCCCCCCACCGTTTTTCATAGGCCTGGGCAAACGCCGTGGACTTTGTCACCTTGCCGGAGGCGATGGCACTGCCCAGTTCAAAGTTGCAGTTCATGGCACCGGCGATTTTCTGGTCAAAGGTTTTCCACGCGCCTGGACCGGCCAGGGGTGAAATAAAGCCTGCCAGAACAGCCGGGACTTTCATGGCTTTCCACTGCTTTACCAGGGTACCGCTTTGGGGCATGTCGAAAATGGGAAGAATGACCTGGGTTCCATTGGCACGGACTTTCATCAGGGCAGAGGAGAAATCGGATGTCCCTGTCGGATAGGACTCGAGGCCCAGGATTTCCCACCCGTCCTTCTTGAAGTAGACATCGGATATGATTTCAGCTGTCTTTCTGGCCCAGGCCACATCCTGGGTCATGATATAGACCTTGTTGAAACCGAACTGTTTGTTGATAAAGGCCATGGTGCCGGCCAGGTATTTCACCAGGTACTTGGCGTTCAGGCAAGTCCTGAAGATATACTTGTACTTTTCAGGTTCCTCCTTGATTTTTGCTTCCGAAGCAGGGGACATGGCTATGCTGCCCAGCATCGGGACCTTGTATTTCGCGATGATGTCCATGCCGGCCATCAATGCCTCGGAACGGAACGGACCCACCACAAGCGCGGTCGGTTTCTTGTCCAGAATGATCTTTTCCAGACCCAGGAGCGCTTCGGGAACAGGCACGCCCGGAGCTGCATCACGGATATCCACGGATTCGACCTGCATGGGCATTTTCATTGAGCCGACCTTTACACCGCCGGCGGCATTGATCTCCTCAACAGCCAGCGTCACTGCTTTCAAGGCCTCTTTCCCTTCCAGGAATCCGGTCGATGTCGGTACGCCCAGGACAATGGCATCACCTGCGGTCACTCCTGACCCAGGGGTTGAAACCAGACATACCGCTAACAGCATTACGATCCAGAACCAACGTTTCCCTTTCATGTCTCCCTCCTGTGAGTAAGCGATATTAAAAAAATGAACTCTCCGCAATTGCTGACGGTTCTTCACAGCAAAGAACATGCCAGATCCATTGAGCAATGGACAACTCATTTATATGATAGATAATATATGAATTATTGAGCTTTTCGGCGAAACGCCGGAGTGTTTCGTTCCGTAACAGTATGCGGGCCGGTTCCCAGAAAAAAATCATGGGTATTTAGATTAAATTCTATTATTTCATATAGTTGCTCTCTGTTACGAATCCACACACCGCTGACAAAGAGTGTTTCCACCATCCGCCTATCGCCCGGCTCCCGGGAGTTCAATTTCCCCATCCGCTATTTCAAGGGGATAGATCACTCTGCGGCTGCCGTTGCTCTGCCACTGAACAATGCACGCCAGCGACTCCTGTGTGGGATCGCACCCGAAGATGATCTGATGCCCCCTGCCAAATCGCATGCGCCCCATGGCACCGATCCGGTCGGTCGCTTCAAGGGCGGATACGATCCGGTCCGGGTCCAGGCTGCCTGCCCGTTCGATGGCATCGGCAAGGATGTAGACAGACTCATAGGACGGTGCCGGACCATGTCCGGATTGAATATCCTGTCCGTATTTTTTCTTATAGGCCTGGTGAAATCTCATGGAAGGTTCCCATTTCGGGGAGGGGATATTCCCCAATTCAAACTCCGCGTTCATGGCGCCCGCAATCTTTCCTTCAAAGGACTGCCATGCATCTGCCCCCAGCATGGGCGATACGAATCCGAACAGCAGGGCCTTGTTTTCCATCCTGTGCCACTGTTTTACAAGCAGGGCACTTTCAGGCATGTCAAAAAGGGCGAGGATGACCTGGGCTTTGTCTTTTCCGGCCTGAACCAGCTCATCCATAAAGTCGGCGTTTCCGGTTGGATAGGTTTTCATGCCGAGCATCCTCCAATCGGAGCGGTCGACATAGAGCCTGAGAACCAGGGATGCCGTTGTGCGGGTCCAGGCCACATCCTGGATCATGACACTGAGATTTCGAAAGCCGTAACCCTGGTTGAGAAATTTCATGGTTCGGATGAGATATTCCACCAGATAACTTGAATTCAGGCCTATGCGGAAGGCGTATCTGTATTTCGGATCCTGCAGCGTTTTCTTTTCGGATGCGGGTGTCATGGCAATGGTGCCGAGCAAAGGTATCCTGTGGGCGGCAATGATGTCCAGGCACGGGAGGAGAACTTCAGACCGGTATGGCCCGATGATGACTGCCTGTATCTTTTTTTCCCGGATAAAGGATTCAAAGCGGCTTACCGCAAGCGTCACCGGGTCCCCGGGCTCCGCGTCCCTGAGATCCGCCGATTCGATGCGAAACCGCAGTGCCTTCCCTCCGACAGTGACTCCCCCCCTGGCGTTGATTTCTTCCACTGCCATGGCGGCTGCGTTCAGGCTTTCCCTGCCCTCCAGATAGGTCAGCGATGTTGCCGCGCCAAGGATGATCTCCTGTTCTTTTGCACTTAAAGATAAAGGGCAGACAAGAAAAATCCAGACGATCCCTGACAGGACGAGCTTTTGAGCTTTGATCTTCCAGTTTGCAGATACCATGGTTTCTTGGATCCAGAATGAAGCCTTCCGGCAGATGACTTCTTTCTTATCATTACTTTTTCTGATTATCAAGCAGGCGTCCGGGGAATCCGGCTTGCAGGATTCAGGTAATATTTATTTTTATTGACAGAATCGGGTCATCTTACTTATGACATCCGGTATGCAGCTTAGATTCTCGATATCTCTGAAGATCCTGACCATGATCCTTCCTTTGATCTGTCTGCCCATAGCCATTGTGGGGTATTTTTCCTTCCAGGCTTCGGTCGCACGGGTGGACCGCCTGGTCCGTCACGAACAGATGGTTCAGGTCAAGGCCACGGCAGAAGGCATCAATGATATTTTTTATTATTGTCGCCTGGACCTCCAGACGATTGCAAGGCTGTCCCTGATGGAGGATTATTACAATGCGAGGGAATTCAGGCTTTACACGGAAGCAGAGTTCCACCATGACAGCATTGTCAGGCTTTTCCGGGATTTCATAGGGCGGACGGACTATTATTTCCAGATCCGCTATATCGACCGCAACGGGCAGGAGCTGATCAAGGTGAGGCGGAATCAAACCGTCGGTAATCTGAGCGACCAGAGCGCACAGCCCTTTTTTCTGGAGACCCGCAATGCGGGCAAGGATGACATCCTTGTTTCGGAAATTGTCACTTCAGCCCCTGACGGTGATCACGTGATCTACTGGTCAAAGGCCATATTCAGCGGGCTCGGGGAATTTGCAGGCATTGTGGTGATCGATCTGGATTACAACAAGATTCTCCGGAAAGTCAACAGCATAACGGTTGAAGAAAAAGGGTACGCGTTCCTGGTTGATGGATCAGGACGGTTGATTGCCCACCCCAGGTTCGAACTGTTTCATTTTGATCTGGGGAGCTATCCGACCCAGAACCTCAGGGAAACGGTCCAGGACATGATGACCGGCGACACCGGATGGAGGATCTACACCTTTGAGTCTGAAGAAAAGGTCGCGGCCTTTGCACCGATTCCCATGATGAACTGGTCCCTGGCTGTAACAGTACCGGTTGCCGTTTTAAAAAAGGATGCCCTGGCCATTCGTGCCCAGGTCATAAAGGCGGTCCTGATCACCCTTGTTTTTGCCATGGCCGGTGTCATGGCCCTGACCTATTTTCTTCTCAAGCCGGTCCGCACCCTTGTTGACGCCACAAAGCAGATTGCCGGCGGTGATCTGAGCCATGAAATTCCCGTCCAGTCGTCCGACGAACTCGGGGACCTGACCCGGGCCTTCAATCAGATGGTCAGGAATCTGGCCCATATCCAGAACGAACTGGTACGATCTGAAAAACTGATCTCTCTGGGGAAGATCTCCGCAGGTGTCGCCCACGAGATAAGAAATCCCCTCAATGCCATGAAAGGAGCCATCGTTTATCTTCAACGGCGGCGGGCAGATGATCCTCTGGTAAAGGAATATACCGGTTTGATCTTTGAGGAGATCGACAGGCTGAACATGTTTGTTACCGATTTTCTCCATTTTGCCAGGCAATCTCGGCCAAAACCGGCTCCCGTGAACATAAACCGGCTGATTCTCTATTCACAGCAGCTGTTTGAAGAGCGGGCCAGACAGGGCAACATCCGGTTCCACAACCGCCTGGAAGAGGAACTGCCTGAAATGCTGCTCGACGCACACCAGATCGAACAGGTCCTGGTCAATATCATCATCAACGCCATGGACGCGCTTCCCGACGGGGGAGATATTTCGTTCACAACCCGCATGTTCAAAAAATCGGGGTTTCCCGACGCTGTACCCTGGTTCCGGTTGACGGTCCAGGACAACGGATCAGGGATTCAGGCGGACTTTCTCCAGAACATCTTTGATCCGTTTTTCAGCACCAAGGAGGGCGGAACCGGACTTGGTCTGCCGCTCACCCTCGGAATTGTGGAAAATCACCAGGGACAGATTCATGTCGACAGCCAGGTTGGTATCGGCACGTCCGTTATCATTGAATGGCCGCTGAACCGGCAGATTTAATCCGGAATAAGGACAGGCTACCATGAAAACCTTACTGATTGTAGATGACCAGGCAAACAGCCTGAAGGTTCTGACCGCTATCCTCAGGGACGAGGGGTATATGATTCTGCCTGCAGCAGGAGCCGGAGAAGCTCTGGAAATATTCAACAGCAGCGTATACATCGACGCAGTGCTTTCAGACCTGAAAATGCCGAAAATGGACGGCCTGGAATTATTCCGCAAGATGAATGAAAAACACAAACCGCCACCATTTATCATCATGACAGCCTATGGTACGGTCAAGTCCGCTGTACAGGCGGTTAAATGCGGCGTGACCGATTACCTTATCAAACCGCTGGACTATGAAGAGTTGTCCATCGTTCTTGAACGGGTCATCCGGGAGAGGGAAACATCCGTGGAGCTGGATTCCCTGAAAGAGCAGTTCCAGGATGGGGAGGTCTTCCATGGCATCATCGGGAACACACCCGGGATGAGGGGAATTTTCGAGATGGTCCGAACCGTTGGGCCGACCGATGTTTCCGTGCTTATCTGCGGTGAGACCGGAACGGGCAAGGAACTGCTGGCCCGGTCGCTTCACCTTGAAAGCCGCAGACGGAATGAACAGATGGTCTGCATCAACTCAGCTGCATTGTCTGAGAACCTCCTGGAAGCAGAGCTTTTTGGTCATGTTAAAGGCGCGTTCACCGGAGCAGACTCCTATCGAAAAGGCCGTCTGGAGATGGCAGACAACAGCACGCTGTTTCTGGACGAGATCGGGCAGATGAGCGTGAGGCTTCAGGCGAAATTGCTCCGGTTCCTCCAGGAAATGACTTTTGAGCCGGTCGGCAGCGTCGAAACCCGCTCCGTCAATGCCCGGATCATTGCCGCAACAAACCTGGACCTGAGGGAAGAGATCAGGAAAAAAAATTTCCTGAGGGATCTCTTGTACCGGATCGAGGTCATCAGTATCCATCTCCCTCCCCTCAGGGACCGCAAAGAAGACATCTACCTGCTGGTTCACCATTTTATCAGGCGATATGCAATGAAGTATGGAAAAGCGATTCATGGAGTCGAACCGGAAGTCATGAAAGCCCTTGCGGGCTTTGACTGGCCCGGAAATATCCGCGAGTTGAAAAACTGTATTGCAAGGGCTGTAATTCTGTCAAAGAAAACGAAACTCGGTCTCGAGGACCTCCCGGACGTCTGTGTCACCGATGCTGGGCGGTTGGCCGGTAAACCCGGACATCCCTTTTTTGATCTGCCTGACAACGGTATCCGTATCCAGGATATGGAGAAGGAACTGATCCAGGAGACGCTGATGAAGTGTGGCGGGAATAAAAGCCACACCGCTGTCAAGCTAGGAATTTCCAGGAAAACACTCTATGAAAAAATGGCACGCCTCGGGATCGGGAATCGGTCATAAAAGATTTCAATATAGTCTGTTCATGATCATTCTCAAATGGCAAATTCATCAAGATTCTTCTGTCACCGTTCCATCTGATGGGTCAAAGGCCGGTTGTGTCCGACAGAAACCAAAGAGCCCGCTTTTCAGACCAATAGGTGTTGCGGGCATTGAATTCAATGAATCCCACGTGCCCTCCGGAAAGGGGCGTTTCGAGAAACACGTTGGGATTGGCCCCGGCTTCCCTGATCGGGAAGCAAGATTCTGACAGGAACGGATCGTTCATGGCGTTGACTATCAGGGTCGGGACCGGGATGGACCGGATGAACTGGAGACTGCTGCATTGTTTCCAGTAATCTTCGGCATCCTGGAATCCGTGGATGGGCGCCGTGTACCGGTTGTCGAAATCCCGGAAGGTCCGGATCGATGAAAATCCGGCATCATCAACCTGACCAGGCATCAGGACCATTTTTTCCCGGATTTTCCGGTGCAGGGTTACCAGGAACCGTTTCATGTAGATCCGGTTTCCGGGTTTTTCAAGCATCATGGAGCTGCCTTTCAGATCGCAGGGAACCGAAAAGGCAACGGCATTTTTGACCAGAGGATCAACCCTGTCCCGGCCCAGGTATACCAGGGTCAGGTTGCCGCCCAGGCTGAACCCTATCAGGCAGATCTTTTGGTACCGGCCCGTGTTTTTCGCATGGGTGATGACCCTGGCAAGGTCGTCGGTGGCCCCGTTGTGGTAAAAGCGCAGCAGCCTGTTGGGTTCACCGCTGCAGGATCTGTAGTTCCAGGCCAGGGCGTCCCATCCCCCGGCTTTGAGTGTCCTGGCCATCCCGGCCATGTAGGCCCTGTGGGAGTCGCCTTCAAGTCCGTGGGACAGGATAGCCAGCCGGTCGCTGCCGGCCAGGGCCCAGTCCAGGTCGAGAAAGTCTTTATCATCTGTTTCAATGCGCTCCCGGAAATAGAAGCCGGGGTCGACTCTCCGGAACAGAACCGGAAATATGGTCTGTACATGGCCGTTTTCCATCAGCAGGGGGGGGCGGTATTTAAAGGATGTCACTATAAGGTCTCCGTCGGAATTCACAGGGTCTTCACAGGGTTCTCAGATTCTTTGCCATGGTGTCCGCCAGGTGCGGACGCCCCGCCTGCTCTGACAGGCGTTGCCAGGGGGCTATGAAATCACATGCGGCTCATCCAGTCAAATTTTTATTTCTGGTAAGGTACGCAAAAAAGGCTCCCCATTCCGGGGTTTTTGCAAAGGAAGCCTTGCCCATCATTGGGATTGTCATTGCAGGATAATCTGATATAATATCCTATTTTATGCTGTGGAAAAAACCCATTGGAAAAAGGATTTACAGGATATGAAAGTAGGCGTCATTGGTTTGCCCCAGACAGGAAAGAAAACCCTGTTCCAGATTCTCACAGGCAGCACTCTCAGGGAGCAGGCAGGAAGCCCCAAGGCGGTTCCCGGTACGGCGGATATCCTGGATGCCCGGTTTGACCGGCTGGTGGCCATGTATTCCCCCAAAAAAGAGGTCCGGGCAAGGATAGATCTGGTGCTCCTGCCCCGCATGGAACCCGAATCCATTGCCAAGGGGGGGATTTTCAGGGAGATTGCCGACATGGACGCCATCTGCCACGTGATACGGGCCTTTGAGGATGAGGCCGTATACCACGCAGCAGGCTCGGTCAATCCCTTGCGGGATGCCGAGATGGTCAATTCGGAACTGCTCATCCATGACCAGATCTTTGTAGAGAAACGTATTGAGCGGATCCAGGATCTGGTCAAGAAGAAAAAGGATGACGACCAGCTCAAAGAGCTGGAGCTGATGAAGAAAATGCTGGAGCACCTGGAGTCGGAAAAGCCCCTGCGCCTCATGGAACTCTCGCCGGAAGAGGAACTGATGATCCGGAGCTATCCGTTCATTACCCGCAAGGAGATGATTCTTATTTTCAATGTGGGTGAAGACCAGCTCAGCGACACGGCCATTCTGGAATCGGTACGCCCCTTGTGCGAGGCATCCAAAATGGAGGCCATGCTGGTGTCTGCCAAGGTCGAATCCGAGATCGATCTCCTGGACTCCGAGGAAGAAAAGGCAGAATTTCTGGAGGCGCTGGGCATTGAAGAAACAGCTCTCGGAATGCTGACCCGGCTGTGTCTCAAAGGACTGGGGCTCATCTCCTTCTTTACCGTGGGCGAGGATGAGGTCCGGCAGTGGCTGGTCAGGAAAAATTCTCTGGCGCCGGTCGCAGCCGGTGTCATCCACTCGGATCTCCAGCGTGGATTTATCAGGTCCGAGGTCATGAAGTACGACGAACTCATGGAATACGGAACCGAAGCTGAGTTGAAAAAGGCCGGCAAGATGTATGTCCAGGGCAAGGATTACCTGGTTGAGGATGGGGATATCGTCAATATCCGGTTCAAGGTTTAGTTCCGTGCACATATTTTTTCCGGTCCGGGGACCCAGTCCGGTATGGCGTTAGACAGCGCCCATTGAACCCAGGGTGCCGTAGACAAGCCGGCAGTACCACCCGGTCAGTTCCCTGACATCAATGCAGCTCTGTTCCATATCCCGGGCCAGGGATGCGGCCGGGCCCTCCTGGACGTCTCCGCAGGGCTGACTACCGGCGTGTCGCTGCCTGAGAAGCGCGATGGTGCAGATGCCCGACGGCGCACCCGTGGAAAGGAAAGGCACATGGCAACTGAAACAAAGGCTTCGTCTTCCGGGAAAAGTCAGTTCGGCCTGATGGCAACCCGCAGGTTCGCCCCGTTTTTCTGGACCCAGTTTTTCGGGGCATTCAATGATAATGTGTTCCGTAACGGCCTGATGATCCTCATCGCCTATGGTGCCGGGTCCGGCCTGGCAGGGGCTTCCAGCATCATGATCAACGTTGCGGCAGGACTTTTCATCCTGCCGTTTTTTTTGTTTTCTGCCACTGCCGGACAGATGGCGGACAAGTATGAAAAGTCGGTCCTGATCAGGAATATCAAACTCCTTGAAATTGCCATCATGGTCCTGGGGGCCCTGGCATTCTATGCAGGCAGTATTGTCTGCCTCATTGTCCTTCTGTTTCTTATGGGAACCCAGTCCGCCTTTTTCGGCCCCATCAAGTACAGCATCATCCCGGACCATTTGAAAAAGGACGAGATCGTGGGCGGGAACGCCATGGTGGAGATGGGCACTTTTGTGGCCATCCTCCTGGGACTGGTAGCCGGCAACATCCTCAATCCGGTGACCCTGCCTGCCTGGTGCATAGGTCTGGGCGTCATCGGTGTGGCTGTCCTGGGGTGGTTGTCCAGCCTCAGAATCCCCTGGGCGGAACCCCCGTCCCCGGATCTGACCATCAACTGGAATCCCCTGACCCAGACCTGGAAAACAGTGGAATATGCTCGAACGGTCCACTCGGTATACCTGTCCATCATGGCCATATCCTGGTTCTGGTTCCTGGGAATGGCCTACCTGACCCAGCTTCCCAACTATACCCGTGAGGTTCTCCGGGGTACCCAGGATGTGTACACCCTGCTGCTCACCCTGTTTTCGGCAGGCATCGGCGTGGGGTCCCTCCTGTGCGAAACCATGAGCGGCCGCAAGGTCGAACTTGGCCTGGTCCCCCTGGGCTCCGTCGGCCTGAGCCTTTTCGGCATTGACCTGTTCTTTGCCCATACCGCATCTGCCGTGGACCACCTCATGGGGGTGGGTGAGTTCCTGGCCGCACCCGGAAGTCTCAGGGTCCTAGCTGACCTGGTCCTGATCGGGGTGTTCGGCGGGTTTTATATTGTACCGCTGTTCGCCTTTGTCCAGATGAAAACAGAGCCCGGCCACAGGGCCAGGGTCATTGCGGCCAACAATATCCTCAACGCCCTTTTCATGGTGGGGTCCACCCTGGCCGGGGTTGTGCTGCTCGGCCTGCTGCACCTGTCTATACCCGAGTTCCTGCTGGTGATAGCCATCATGAACGTGGTGGTGGCCGGTTACATTTATACGGTGGTCCCGGAATTTGTCATGCGCTTTCTTATCTGGATCATCACCCACACCCTATACCGTGTGCGCCACATCAATCTGGACCGGATACCCGATGAGGGACCGGCCGTGATCGTGTGCAACCATGTCAGCTACATGGACGGCCTCATTCTCGGCGGGGCCTGCCGGCGTCCCATCCGGTTCGTGATGTTCGAGGGGATTTTCAGGATCCCGGTGCTCAATTTCATCTTCAGGACCGGTAAGGCCATACCCATCAATTCCCGGAAGGACAATGAAACAGTCTACCTCCAGGCCTTTGAGGATATCTCCCGAGCCCTGGAGGACGGTGAGATCGTGTGCATCTTTCCCGAGGGCAAGCTGACTACGGACGGCGAGATCGATGGGTTCAAAACCGGTATTGAGACCATCATCAAACGGAACCCGGTGCCGGTGATTCCCATGGCCCTGCGTGGCATGTGGGGCAGCTTTTTCAGCCACCAGGGCGGACGTGCCCTGAACCGGCTTCCCGGACGGTTCTGGTCCAGGGTGGAGATCCATGCAGGCGAACCTGTGGCGCCCGATGCGGTGTCAGCAGAAGACCTGCGCAGGCGCGTGCTGGAACTCAGGGGAGACCGCCGGTAATCAGATCGAGCCTTCGGCTGCAGCCTGATGGGCCTGGGTAAGCCTGTCCTTGATATAGGCGACTGCCTGTTCATCGTATTCGTACAGATCAAAACAGTGGCCGTCATCCCCCATGAGTCCCTGGGGTACGAGATCTCCGGCCTCATCGGGATCGGTGATCATGTCTCCGTAAAAACAGACAGACAGCCAGCGTCCGTCCGGATCGTCGTCAATGACATCTGCCATGGCAAACAGGGTGCGCTCTTTCTGGTTTGCATGCCTGGGACGCAGGGAGTAGCTGACCCCGGGTCTTTCCTTGAAATCAAGGGAGGTATTGTCCAGGGACAGGAGGTGGTTCAGGATCTCGATAAAGGCTTTTCTGGTCCGGGAATCGTTGTCTTCCCAGTCACGGATAAAGGTGTCAATTGGGTTCACGGGAGTTTCCTTCAGGTCAGTTGCAGGTGGTTTCCTGGGGTTCTCGGGTCAAGGGGGGACTCGGAAACGTGTTTGACAAGGTGGCCGAGCTCGGGGAAGATCAATGCGTTGCAGGCCAGCTTGCAGGCCTTGAGACTGCCCGGCATGCAGAAGATGATGACATTGTTGATAATGCCGGCCGCAGCCCTGGACATGATGGCTGCCGAATCGATTTCCTCGAAGCTGAGCTGGGCAAACAGGGGGCCGAAAGCCGTGAGGTGTTTATGGAACAGGGGGGAAACAGCCTCGATTGTCACATCCCTGGGGCTCACGCCGGTCCCTCCGGTCATGAGGATGGCATGGGGTTCGACCTTGTAGACCAGTTCTTCTATCAGGGCATGGATGGCCTTGATGTCATCATTGACAACCTGGTGGAGGACCACTTCGTGGCCTTCCTTTTTTGCCTGCTGTTTGATCCAAATGCCGCTGGCGTCATCGGCCAGAGTCCGGGTGGTTGATACGGATACAACAGCCACCCGGATGTTTTTCGGGGCGTCTTTCTTGTGAAGCGATGTACTCATGGGTTAAAGTTCCTGTTCGATGAAAACACCGTCCAATCCATCATGTTCGGTGAGGCAGACATTGACCATGTCGCTGTGAAGGGTGGCAAGGGATATCCCCCTGTAATCGGCCTGGATGGGAAGCTCCCGGTGTCCCCGGTCAACCAGGACCGCAAGCTCGATGCGGGAGGGCCTTCCGAAATCCATGATGGCGTCCATGGCTGCCCGGATGGTTCGGCCCGTGAACAGGACGTCATCCACCAGGATGATGGTTTTGTCATCCACCGAGTAGGCGATTTTGGACGGCCTGACAATGGGATGATGGCTGATCCGGGTCCAGTCATCGCGGTACAGGTTGATGTCCATGGCACCGACAGGGATCTTGACACCCTCGATGGCATGGATTTTTTCCTGGAGCCGTTTTGCAATGGAGTCGCCGCGTTTCAGGATGCCGGCCAGGGCAATGTCCTTGACGCCCTTATGGGCCTCGATGATTTCATAGGCCATGCGGGTGAGGGCTCTTTCGATATCCTCGGGTGTTAAAACAGTGCGCTGTTTGTTCATGGCGTTTCATTCCTCGTCTGTGACCAAGTCCCGGTCCTTGCCCGGCAGAATCTGGACCGTTAATAAAGGGCTTTTTCTGCTTCCCATCTGTTATCATCTTTTTTAAACCTGGGCAACACCTTGATTTTAAGATTGAGATAATATAAAAACACTCAGATGGCGGGCTCTTGACAATGGATCGTGTCAGGCTCTCCGGGATGTATCGAACACAATGGAATGGGGAGCCATGAACCAGAACTGTACAGGGGTTATTCTGGCCGGCGGCAGGAACATCAGGCTGCCCGGGATCAAGAAGACCTTCCATGAAATCCAGGGCCGGAGGGTGATGGACTGCATTTACGGGATGTTCACATCCCTGTTCGACCGGGTTATCGTGGTGGCCAATGATCCTGGTGACTTTGTCGAGTGGGATGCCCTGATCGTTTCGGATATAGACCCGTCACGGTGCTCCATGGCCGGACTCCATGCAGGCCTTTTTTATGCCGACACCCCCTGGTGTTTTGTCTCTGCCTGCGATACCCCGTTTCTCAAGGAGGATCTGGCAAGACACATCCTGTCTTGCATACGGCCGGGTATCGATGTGGTGATCCCCGAGACGGAAGGCGGACTTGAACCCCTGTTTGCAGCGTATTCCAGGGAGTGCCTGCCGCTCATCGAAAAGAATCTGGAGGCCGGAATCTACATGATCAAGCGGTTTTTCAGGAAAAACAGGGTTGATACCATTCCCCTGGATGTGGTCCGCCGGATAGATCCAGGGATGACGTCCTTTTTCAACATAAACACACCGGAAGATCTTGAAACCGCCAGGCAGATGGCCAGCCGGGAACAACAGTAACACAGCAGGAGAACAGCATGGATTTACAGGCCATGATACAGAGCATAAAGTCCCGTCCCGATTTCGGGAAGGTTGGCATGATTCTTTGCCACAACGGCGTTGTCCGTCAGGCCAGCCGGGACGGAAAACCCGTAACCGGGCTCCGGGTCCGGGTGGACCATGGGAAACTTAATGAAATTATCTCCCGGCAGAAAACAAAACCCGGGATTCTGGAAGTACTCGTGGATATCAAGGAAAATACCGATCTCAAGGTGGGGGATGATGTCATGTTCATCGTTGTTGCCGGGGATATCCGGGAGACGGTTATCGAAACCCTGACTGAAACCCTGAACCGGGTAAAATCCGAAGCAACATCCAAGGAGCAGTTTTTCAGATAAAGGAGCAATCCATGACAGATTTTACGCACCTTGACAGCCAAGGCCGTGTACGCATGGTGGACGTGTCGGACAAGGACGAAACCCGGCGCGTAGCCGTTGCCGCTGGACGGGTGGACATGAAACCTGCGACCCTGGCGCGGATACTGGACCAGAGTGTCAGCAAGGGCAACGTCCTGGGGACCGCCCGTATCGCAGGGGTGATGGCTGCTAAGCGGACAGCCGATCTCATCCCCATGTGCCATCCCTTGAACCTCACCCATGTACGGGTGGATTTTTTCCCGGACGAGACAAGCCCTTCCGTAATGATTGAGGCTGAAGCCTCCCTGACCGGGCGGACGGGTGTGGAGATGGAGGCCCTGACCGCAGTGTCCGTAGCGGCCCTGACCATCTACGACATGTGCAAGTCCTATGACAAGGGTATGGTGATTTCCGACATCCATCTCAAGAGCAAATCCGGGGGCAAGAGCGGAACCTATGTGGCAGCTCGCTATTCCGGGTCCTGAAAATCTTGCCTGGCTCGGCGCAGGATTCGTCCTTGGCATGATCGTTTTCCTTGTCATCAACCGCCTGGGGTTCCTGCGTTTTGAGAAGGAGATGAAAAATCTTTCGGCCCAGGCACTTCAAGCCAATTCAAGCCAGTTCCTCGACCTTGCAGACCGGTTCTTTGCCGCCTATGTGAATGACGCCAAAAAGAATCTCGACATCAAGGGTGATGAAATTATCCGCAGTGTCGATCCGGTGCGCCAGGCCCTGGAGACCTATGAAACCAGGCTCGGCCTCATGGAGCGGGAGCGGGAAAAGGCCTTTGGAGCCCTGGGTGCCCATCTCATGGAGATGGCCCGGGGACAGCAGAGCCTCCAGAAGGAGACCGGCAACCTGGTCAAGGCCCTGCGGGTGCCCCATGTCCGGGGACGCTGGGGTGAACTGACCCTGAGGCGGGTTGCAGAACTGGCAGGAATGGTGGACCAGTGCGATTTTACGGAGCAGGCCGTCAGCGGATCGGGCAAGGGACTTCTCAGGCCGGATATGGTGGTGCATCTTCCCGGGGGCCGGAACATCATCGTGGATTCCAAGGTTCCCCTGGCTGCCTACCTGGACTCCCTGGAGGCCGGAACGCCCCAGGAGAGAAGGGAACTCCTTGAAAATCACGCCCGTCAGGTCCAGACCCACATCGCTGCCCTGTCTTCGAAAAAATACTGGGAGCGGTTCCAACCCACACCGGAGTTTGTGGTGCTGTTCATCCCTGGAGAGAATTACTTCAGCGCGGCACTGGCCCACAAGCCTGATCTTATTGAAGCTGCCATTGAAAAAGGTGTGGTTGTTGCAACACCCACCACCCTGATTTCCCTTCTCAAGGCCGTAGCCTACGGCTGGCGCCAGGAAAAAAGCGCTGAAAACGCAGAAGTCATCTGCCAGTTGGGTACAGAGCTTTTCCAGCGCCTGGCTTCCGTGGCAGAGATGATGAACCATCTGGGCCGCGACATTGAAAGATGCGCCGCCACCTATAACAAAACCATCGGCTCCCTGGAAAACCGTGTCATGGTGTCTGCCAGGAAGCTGGCCTCCCTGGGTGCGGCCGGAGGATCAGATTCCGGTATCCCCGGGATGGAGCCGGCTGAAACCAATTCCCGTTCATTTACCCCCCAGAACTGAGTATCCCAATCATGCGCTGTTTAAGAAATTTTTTGTTTGTCTTTCTTGCCGGCCTGGTCATCGGCATGTCCGGATGTGCACCAAAACCCGAACCGCCGGTTACGGCAGAAACATCCCTGAGAAAACTTGCTGCGTCCCGGTATCCCGGGTTCCAGGATACCGGCGACCGGGAAGACTTCAAACGGGCCATCCGCCAGAGTCTGCTATATCTTTCCCGCGTACCCGGGAACCGGTCTTTCCGGTTTGATGGTGATACCGTGAATACCCTCCATGTGCAACGGTCCCTGGAAACGCTCCTGGCCTTTCTTGAAACAGGCCCTTCGAACAGTGACCTGGACAGGTTTGTAAGGGACCGGTATGATGTGTATGAGGCAGTGGGAGCCGGAGAGAATCACGAGGTGATGTTCACCGGTTATTATGAGCCCACTGTGTACGGCAGCCTTACCCCGGATGACGAGTACCGCTATCCGTTGTTATCCCAGCCCAGGGACCTTCTGACCCTGGATCTCTCGCGTTTTTCGGATAAGTTTGCGGGTGAAGCCACCATCATGGCCCGGGTCAATGAGAAAAACGAGGTAGTTCCCTACTATTCACGCAAGGAGATCAATGCCCATACCAGCTTCCAGGCCGATCCCCTGGTCTGGCTCAATGACAGGACAGACCGGTTTTTCCTGGAGATCCAGGGGTCCGGCCAGGTTATCCTGAAACAGGGCGGGTCCATGCGGGTCCACTACCATACAAAGAACGGCCACCCCTACCGGTCCATCGGACGGTACCTGATTGATGCCGGTGAAATTCCCAAGGAGGAAATGTCCATGCAGGCCATACGAAGATGGCTGGACAACAATCCAGAGCGGGCGGAGGAAGTTTTCAATACCAACCCAAGCTACGTGTTTTTCAAAATAGAGCAGGGTGGGCCCTATGGCAGCCTGGGCGTGGAGATCACTCCCATGCGGTCAATCGCTACGGACAGGACCCTCTTCCCCAGAGCCTGCCTGTGTTTTATTGAAACCCAGGTCCCGGTGCGTCAGGACTTGAAGGAGCCGGATTCCTGGGAGCACTTTTCGGGATTTGTCATGAACCAGGATACCGGGGGGGCAATCCGGGGCGCCGGGAGAGCGGACCTGTTCTACGGCAACGACGCTTATGCCGAATTCGGCGCAGGTCACATGAACCATGCCGGGAATATGTACTTTCTCATTCTCAAACAGTGACCGCCTTTGTGCCCTGATGTTTAAATCAGCGGGGCGCAGGGGTATGGTTCAGTACGGATTAATTCTTGCAAATTACGGGGGTTTTTTATAGTATGTGCCATGATCGGTTCTTGCCACATGACAGTGCTGTCCGGAAACCTTTGATTGATGATGCTCTTCTCTTGCAGCTGTTTGGGAACGTCTGACAAGATCACAACGACTGCACGTTTCAAGGAGAACACGTTGAGATGATTCCTGGATTTGAGGCCATTGTTGAAGAAAGAATCAGAAAGGCCCAGGAACAGGGTGAGTTGGAAAACCTCCCCGGCCAGGGTAAGCCCCTGACGTTCGAAGATGCGGATATCCCCGAAGACATGCGCCTGGCCTATAAGATCCTTAAAAACGCAGGGTTCCTCCCGCCCGAGGTCGAGGTAAGAAAGCAGATCCATGAAACAGAAACTCTCCTGGCTGCTGTAGAGTATGACTCCCCTGACCGGCGGCGTATCCAGAAACGGCTGAACTACCTGTTTACAAAACTCACCAGCCTGCGGGGCGGTTCAGAGAGTTCTCTGCAGCGGGAAATCTATAGAGAACGTATCGTAAAAAGGATGTTATGAAGTTTAAAAAGCGAGATAAGGAAGGGATTTTCAAAAGTCTCTTTGCGGCATATTTTGTAATTCTTCTCCATGTTTTTCTCCTGGCCGGTACCGGAATCACCGTGGTCCTGTTCAGGGGTGTCTACCACTACCTTCCCTGGATCATGTCAGGTCTTGCGGTTCTTATCCTGCTGCTGTTCTGGATTTTCTACATGCGGATGAAAAAGAGCAGCTCGGACATGCGCGAGATGCTCTCCTTCCCTGAATTCAGGGACCGCCGGATCGAAATCCGCCTTCTGGGAGGTCTTGCCTCATTCACCATTGACGGGAAGCCCGAATCCCTGCCAGTTATCGGTTACGATGAGAGGGGGCGGCCTGAGGGCGGTCTCCTGCGCCTGGAAAATTCCGATGCTGCCATCGAGCGCCGGATCCGGGAACTGGCCTCCCTTTATGAAAGTGACCTGATCACCAAGGAAGAGTTTGATGTGGCAAAACAGAAAATTCTTTATGAATAGCAAAGGAGGTGTTCATGGACAAGATTAGGCTGGCACTGCTGTCCGGCGGCATTTCGTCTGAGCGGGAAGTCTCCCTGAACGGCGGATACCAGGTGTATGAAGCCCTGAACAAGGACAAGTATGAGATCGTGAAATACGATCCTGCAACCGATCTCAAGCAGCTTGTGGAAGATGCCGAAAACATCGATGCCGCCCTGCTGATTCTCCACGGTCCCTATGGCGAGGACGGAACGGTGCAGGGGTTGCTTGATCTCTTGGATATTCCCTATCAGGGGGCAGGTGTGCTGGGAAGCGCCATTGCCATGAACAAGATAACATCCAAGAAACTCTATGAGCAGGCAGGCATCCGGATCCCCCGTTATCTTGCATTTTCCCGGACAGAGACCATTGACCCCAAGGACTGCATCAGCCGCCTGGGATTGCCCGTGGTTGTCAAGCCGGCCTGTGCGGGATCCAGCGTCGGCATGACCATAGTGAAAAAGGCCGAAAGCCTCAAACCTTCCGTTGATCTGGCCTTTGAGCACGATGATGCCGTACTCGTCGAGGAGTACATCAAGGGCCGGGAGCTCACCTGCGGCGTTGTCGGGAACTCTGACCTGGAGGCCTTGCCTGTTATCGAGATCATTCCCGGTGAGGGGCATGAGTTTTTTGACTACCATGCCAAGTATGTTGCCGGCGCCAGCAAGGAAATCTGCCCTGCGCCCATCGATGCCCAGACCGCAACCAGGGTTCAGGAGTATGCCGTGGCAGCCCACAAAGCCCTTTTCCTGAGAGGATACAGCAGAACGGATCTGATCCTTTCGGAAAAAGGACTTTATGTCCTGGAGACCAACACCATTCCCGGCATGACGGCAACCAGTCTCATGCCCCAGGCCGCCAAAGTTGCAGGCTATTCCTTCGCCGAGTTTCTGGATAAACTCATTGCACTATCCATGGAAAAATAACGATAAATACCAGAGGAGAGAGACAGGAACAATGAAAATTCTAGTTGTGGGAAGCGGAGGAAGGGAACACGCTCTGACCTGGAAAATTGCCCAGAGCGACCTGGTGGATAAACTCTATTGCGCCCCGGGAAATGCCGGAACCCAGCAGTACGCCGAGACGGTTCCCATTTCGGCGGATGACCTGGAGGGCCTGGTCAGGTTCGCTGTAGAAGCGGCCATCGACCTGACCGTGGTGGGACCGGAAGTCCCCCTGTGCGCAGGCATCGCAGATGTGTTCAAGGCCAGGGGACTGAAAGTGTTCGGGCCCAGCAAGGCTGCAGCCAGGCTTGAAGGAAGCAAGACGTTTGCCAAAGACCTGATGGTGAAATACGGTATCCCCACGGCAAAGGGGCGTACCTTCACGGACCTGGAAAAGGCCCGTGCCTATGCCAGAACCATGGGGGCGCCCCTGGTGGTCAAGGCAGACGGACTGGCCGCTGGAAAGGGTGTTGTCATCTGCCAGACCCTGGAGGAAGCCTATGAAGCCCTGGATTCCATGATCAACGGCAAAGCGTTCGGTGAAGCCGGATCCATTGTGGTGATAGAAGAATGCCTGCTGGGTGAAGAAGCGTCATTCATTGCCCTTACCGATGGAAAAACCGTCCTTCCCATGCCCACCTCCCAGGATCACAAGCGGATTTTCGACAATGACCAGGGGCCCAATACCGGAGGTATGGGGGCCTATTCCCCGGCGCCCGTCATGGATTTCATGCTGAGAAAAAGGGCCATGGACGAGGTCATGATTCCGGCTGTCCGGGCCATGGAAAAGGAAGGGTGCCCGTTCACCGGTGTCCTTTATGCAGGGCTCATGATCCACAACGACCAGATCAAGGTCCTGGAGTTCAACACCCGTCTGGGAGATCCGGAAACCCAGCCCATCCTCATGCGCCTGAAGAACGACCTGGTTCCCCTGATGATGGCCTG
>JAZDGN010000112.1:0-117484 GCA_043806875.1 Pseudomonadota bacterium | reverse complement strand
TGCAGCGTGCTCAGGCAATCATCGATTTTCGAAGCAAGGGATATCCTTCTCAAGCAAGCCTGTGCCAATGGCGGCAAGGACAATATCACCTTCCAGATCATCAGACCGTTTGACGGGGAGATGACAACACTGTGAACCCTTTTCCAAAACAGCTGGCCTTGAAATTTTCCGCAATGGGGAAGCTGTTCCGGATCAAACGCGACGCCGGCTCCATTGCCGTGGAGTATGCGCTGTGCATTATTGTGGCAACAATCCTCATGACAGGCGTTGTCCGACTGTTCACAAGAGCCATTATAATCGTTGTCCATAGGGCCGCCGGTATCGTGGCTTCGTTTCCGAACATATGAACATTGTTAAGAGCAAAAGGGCAAAAATTCTGGTCCGCATGACCAGGGTATCTGTAACGCGTAAAAACAGGGGAGGAGAACATTATGTTTACACAAACAGGAAACAGGTTGTTGGAGCTTTACGTTGGAAAACGTGAACTCATCAGGCAAAAGGCTCTGGAGCAGTGGAATAACCAGAGGGGTGCCGGGGCTGTTGAATATGCCCTTATCATTGCGGTTGTTGTGACCATGGTCGTGGCTGCCGCCAACACCATGGAAGGCCCCCTGAAAGGTTTCTTTACACAAGCCATCGGTGAATTGACAAACTGGCTCAGCAGCAATAAGACGCCTTAAGTGTCTTTTCGGGAAAGCCGCCCGGATCATTTCAGGATTGGCTGCCAGCCTGAAGCAACCAAACTTCTGCTGGAACACGGTTAGAACCGTGTTGACCGCCCGTTAAACAGTTCTTCAGCAGCCCATCTGTCGGCGACCGTATGTGGCATATTTGGCGGTCGCCGATGGGAGGGATTTGTGTTGCTGATAACAGGCAGCCCTGATATCTGCCTCTCCCATCAGGACGGATCAACAGCGCTAAGGATTGGTGAAGTTACCGTGGTAAGCGGCAAAGCGATCAAAAAAAAGGCAGTAACCAGCCAAAGCGGGGCAGCCGCAGTGGAATTTGCCCTGGCCCTGGTTGCACTGTTTATCTTTTTCGCCATTTACTCCCAGTGCGTCCAGTTGATCCTGGAACACGGAAGGCTTGCCTTTACAGGCTTTGTCACAGCCAGGACATTTGATGTCAGGGGAAAAATTCCGGCATGGAAAACCGGACATGCCATGGACTTGGAGGCTTCCATCATTTTTGACAGTAAAAGTCCGATGGTTGACCTGTCAAAACCGATTCTGATACCCAAGCCCATGCGCCCGGTTTTTACAAACGGCTACCCGAATTACATCCTGACCCATTCGTCACCGCTCTTTGATGAGCAGGCACTGCTGAAAAGAATCAGGGGAGACAACTGATGATGCCGACTCCCCCATCGGATGTCCGGCGCCCGGGCCAGGACGGATCCATAACCGTCATGATTACGCTGGTGCTTCCCATCCTGATGCTGATGCTCGTCATGATCATCAATATCAACCAGCTTTTCTGCCAGAAAATCCGGCTCCAGGCAACCGTTGATGCCTGCGCCCTGTCTGCTGCTGCCGTCCAGGCCGCAGGGCTCAACGAAATTGCGGACCTGAACAGGGATATGGCCATTGAAAGCGAAAAACTCATGGGCATCCTCATGGGAGGAACCTGGTATAACTCAGGTGCAGCCACACGGGCAAAAAATTTCTTTTACAACGGTGCTACCGGCGTGCTCGACTTCATCTACCGGTACCAGACCAAGGCAAACGAGGACTTTGCCCTGAAATCGGATATGATTGCCCAGAACGTTAAGCTGATGAACATGCCCGAATGCCGTCTGATACCCCGCCACGCCATTGACACCCTGGCATCGTTTACAGTTAAAAAAAACCAATATTATTATTGGTACTACACCATGAACGAAACTTCCCCTCTGAAGCCGCCCGTGCCCACCCGGCAATGGTTCAACCCGGATGATCCAAGGTTCATCGGATCCCATGACGGCAGCATCACCCTTCCCGCAAAACGCATCCTTCCCCTGATGAATTCCTTCCGGGTTCCGTTTGAGCTGAAAAAACAATCCATCACCCAGGCGGACTATGAAATCATCATGCCTGTCCGTGATTTTCTCTTTGGAAAGAAAATTTTCGGCCCCATGCCGGAACTCAGGGCCAGGGCCACGGCCAAACCGGCCGGAGGCTATATTTCAGGAGGAGTTCCATCCTATGAAGCTGTCCTCATTAACTGATTCCGGGACCGGGCCCCCGAAATCAGAGGAAGCCGCCCATGATCCAATGGCCGGGAAACACTCAGGGCCTCTGAGCCTGCTGGCCCGCATCACCCGGTATTCGAAACAGCGGCAACAAGGTCAGATGATTGTGGAGCTGGCCCTGATGATGCCGTTTCTGGGCATGGTCCTGCTGGCCATGTTCATCATATCCGAGGTGAGCTCTGCCCAGGGGGGGGCGATGGAGTCGCTCCGCAGCAGTATGCGGCAGTCCATGTATGCCAATGCGGGCGGCGTTTTCCATAAAAAAAAGGCTAAAACAGCCATTTTTGTGGATGTGCCGGGAAAAATGAAGCAGGTCTTTAAAACACCGGCCATCTTTCAGGAATTTGAAATCAACTATTATGAAGGGTCATACCAGGGTTCAGGGAAAAACCTATACCGTACCCTGGGGCAGCCCTACCGGGAAATCAACGAATAAACTGGGGATAAACCATGTCTAACACAAGGGCTCTTCTGATATCGCTGGTGGTCGCCATAGCGGCAGCCACATTGCTGATGGTTTACATCAACGGCCGTGAAAAACAACTGATGGAAATGGTCACGCCCATTCCGGTTCTGGTGGCTACCCGTGACATCGCCGAAGGAACCCGCATGGATGAAACTCTGTTTGAGACCAAAAAATTGCCCCAGAAATATGTTCAGCCGGGTGCTTTCAACGATCCCCAGAGGATTGTGAACCGGAATATCACGGTCCCGGTACTTGCCGGGACCCAGATCCTGGAAACCATGTTCGGCACCGTCCAGGACGAGGGAATAGCCAGCAAGGTTCCGGCAGGGAAACGGGCCTTTTCCATCTTCATGACAGAAGTGACCGCAGTGGGGGACCTTATTCAGCCTGGTGACATGGTTGACCTGATGGTGACCGTTGAGGTGGGATCCTATAACAGCCAGGGCGAAGGCATTTCTGAGGAGATGATCACAAAAACAATTCTGGAAAACATTCTTGTCCTTGCCGTGAATCAGACATCCAGCAAGAGAAAGGCCATCGGTTCCGCCACTGTCAAACAGGCATCCCAGGGCAATGTCCTGTCCACAACAACATCCAGCAGTAAAAACAACGGCCAGATCAAGACTCTGACCCTTTCCCTTACACCAAAGGAAGTCCAGATGCTGAATCTGGCCCAGGAAATCGGAACCCTGTCCGCTTCACTCAGGTCTGCCTGGGACAGCGGCACCATCGAAAACACCCCGGCCCTGTCCAACAGGGAACTCCTGGGAATCCAGAAGACAGTCGTCCCACGATCCAGGCCTGCCTGGGTTGAAATCCGAGGATCTGAATCCATGTCCAGGTTCTAATCAAACCATACTAAGGAGACCGGTGTCATGAAACACACACTGACCCATATCGTATCTGTAACTGCTGCTCTTTTACTGTTCCTTGCAGCATCGGCCACTGGGGCGGCCTCACCTGACAGAGTTGACATCGCTGCCGGGGAAAGCAGTGTTGTTAAAACCGCTTTCCCCATAGAAAAGGTGGCCATCGGAGATCCGACCATCTGCGGAGCTGTAAAAACCGGTGATCAGGAACTCCTGATCAATGGGAAAAAGGCAGGCCAGAGCAATGTTTTTGTCTGGGGACCCGGCGATCAGAAAATCGAAATCCAGGTCGTGGTCAAGAGCGGTGACATCGACCAGATGGCCGCCGAGCTGAAGGAAATCACCCGGGACATCGAAGGAGTGCGTGTCCGGGTTGTGGGGAGCAGGGTGTTTGTAGAAGGTGAGGTTTTCACCCACAACAGCATGCAGCGTATCAACCGGATTATCGAGGGAATGCCCAACGTGGTCAACCTGGTTGAATTCAGTCCCACCATGAAAGAGATCGTCAAGGGTGAAATCGAAAAATCTCTGGCATCCCAGGGAATGAAGAACGTCAACGTTACGGTCACAAAAAACACCTTCATGCTGACCGGCACCGTAACCAGTGAAGAGGATTCCAAACGGGCCCAGACAATGGCCGAAGCATACGCCCCGGATATTGTCAATGCCATTGCCGTAAGAAAGCCGGTGGTCAAACCCAAGGAGGAGCTCCCGCCTCCGCCTCCGCCCAAGGCGATCCTGATTGAGATGGCCCTGAATATCATGGAAGTTGAAAAGGACGCCCTGCGTGATTTCGGGATCCACTGGAATCCGGGCGGCAACATGGGCGCAGGAGGCTCCTATTCCGGCGCAACAGGGTCGAGTCCCAGCCTGATGGGATCTTTGACCGGCACGATTACCAACCTTTTGCCCAAAATGCGGAAAATAAATGAAAGCGGCAGGGGCCGATCCCTGATGCAGCAGACGCTGATCACCAAGAGCGGAGACGAGGCAGAATTTTTCGCAGGCTCGGAACTCCCCATTTCAGTGGCCCAGGATGGCGGGACCATGTCCGTTGAATACAAAAAAGTGGGGGTGACCCTTAAGTTCAAACCCGACCTGGATTACTATCAGAACATCGTGAGCACCATCAACGTGGAGTCCAGTTCCGTCACCGGCACCGGGCCCGGCGGGGCTCCCATTGTCAGCAACACCAACATGCATACCGTAATCAGTGTCCCCAGCGGGTCCAGTGTTGCCCTTGGCGGCCTCGTCGGCCAGAAGGAGCTGGCAGGAACCTCCAGTTCACCTCCGGGAGGGGGCGAGGCACTGGTCCAGGTCAACAAGGGTTCCCGTAACGAGACATCCAGCCGGGAAGTCATTATCTTTGTCACCCCCAGGGTCCTGGATGGAAAAGCACCGGACACCAAGGAAGTCCAGAAAAAGATAGAGGGGGATTTCAAGCAGCAGGAACTGGATCAGCTGCGTCAGCAGGCACAGTAGAGCATGGTCTTGAGCATCCTGGGACCAGAACCCCTGTTCAGGCGCCAACCTTTCAAGGAAGCAGGCAATCTGTCATGAGCGGCCACATCATCTCAGTCTACAGTTCCAAGGGGGGCGTCGGGAAAACCTTTCTTGCAGCCAATCTGGCAGTGGATCTTCACCTGGACACCAAGGAATCTGTGCTCCTGGTGGATTTCGGCCGGCCGTTCTGCAACGGTATCGGCTTTATTCTGAACATCAAAGGTATCAAGCGGCTTGACACCCTCCTGGCCATGGCAGACAAGCTCACCCCCTCCATGCTCAAGGGGTATGCCACCCAGCATCCTTCAGGAATCGCCGTACTGACACTTTCCGATGGCCTCCGAACGCTTGATGATACCCTGTTGAATGCACGCACCCTGGCCCAGGTCATGGCATGCCTGAAAGCTTCCTACTCCTATCTTGTGATCGACGCAGGCACAGCCTTCGACATCATTGCCGAAACCCTGTTCGACACCAGCGACGCCATTGTTCTTCCCACCACGACCGATTTTCTATCCCTTCAGCACATCATCAACGACCTGAAACTCTTTCAAAGCCGGAATTTTCCCAGGGAACTGCTCCATGTCGTTGCCAACCGCGTGGACAAAAACAGTTCCGCCAGCCTTGATGCCCTGTGTCATACCCTGGGCGTGCCCCAAATAACCCCCATTCCGGCTGACTCGGATATGGAGTCGTCCATGGGCCAGGGAACCTACCCTGAAAAATCTCCCCGGCACCCGATAACCCAGGCCCTGGACCGTCTTGTCTACACCCTGGTCCAGTCTGTCAGGAATCCGGCACGCAGGGTCGATGGTCCGCCCACCGCAAAACATACGCCTGAACAGGATATCGATACACTGAAACGTAAAATCCATCAACGACTCCTGGAGGAAATCGATTTCAAGAAACTGGATACTGAAGTCGGGGCTGATCCTGAAAAACTGGCTGAACTCCACAATATTGTATCCCGTAAAATTTCGGAAATCCTTGATATGGACTTTCCTTCCGTGGACAGGAAGCTGCGCGAAAACATTGTCAAGGCTGTTCTCCAGGAGTCACTGGGCCTGGGCCCCCTGGAAGACATACTCAGCGATAAAAACGTATCGGAAATTATGGTAAACGCCTGGAATGATATCTATGTTGAGCGCAAGGGCCGCCTGACGCGTGTTGACAAAAAATTTTTCTCTGAACAGCATCTTATCAATATCATCACACGCATTACCGGCCCCCTTGGCAGGAAAGTGGACACCAGCACCCCCATGGTGGATGCCCGCCTCAAAGACGGGTCGCGGGTTAATGCCATCATTCCCCCCCTGGCGGTAAGGGGTGCCTGCCTAACCATCCGGAAGTTCCCGGAAGACAAGATCGTTATCGATGATCTCGTCCGATTCGGCACCCTGAACAAGCAGATGGTCGAGTTCCTTCGCTCAGCCGTTATAGCCAAGCTGAATATTCTCATATCCGGCGGCACCGGGTCAGGAAAAACAACCCTGCTCAATATTCTTTCCAGTTTCATTCCCGAAGATGAACGCATTATTACCATTGAAGATTCTGCAGAGCTGAAACTGCGCCAGCCCCATGTGGTTACCCTGGAAAGCCGGCCGGAAAACATCGAAGGCAAGGGGGCTGTCACCATCCGGGACCTGGTCAAGAACTCCCTGAGAATGAGGCCGGACAGGATTGTTGTCGGTGAGTGCCGGGGGGCCGAATCCCTGGATATGCTCCAGGCCATGAACACTGGCCATGACGGCTCCCTGACCACGGTTCATTCCAACTCCTGCCGGGAAGCCCTGTCCCGCCTGGAGACCCTTGTCATGTATTCCGGATTTGAACTCCCGGTCAAAGCCATCAAGGAACAGATCGTCGGAGCCATTGACCTGATTGTCCAGATCAGCCGTTTCAAGGACGGAACCCGGAAGGTCATCCAGATAGCGGAGGTCGGGGACATGGAGGGAGAAGACATATCAATGGGAGACGTGTTCATTTACCGCCAAAGTGGAGAGGAAGACGGAAAAGTGGTGGGGAACTTCACCTCGACCGGGTATGTGCCCAAATGTGTAACCCGGTTTGCCGAGCGGGGACTCCATGTCCCCCGGGAAGTATTCTGGACCAGCAACGGATAATTCTAAGGACAACAACAAGTGACCTCCAAACTCATTCTTATCGCAGTTATCGGTGTCCTTTTCTGGGGATGCTGCTATGCCTGGCTGAAAAGCCGTTTCAAGGGTGGAGACGGCAAATCCCAAGGCTATGTCGACTGGATACGCACATCCCTGGATGACATGTTTATCGTCAAACAGGAGAAGCAGATCCTCCGTGCGCTCCTTGTACTTACCCTTGTTGGCGGCATCATTGGATTTCTTCTGCCCGGGAAACTATCCCAGGTTGATCAGCGCATCACCATTAACAAAGGCGTCCGTCTCAATGCAAAAGGCCAGTATGTCGAAGCCTCCCTGGTACTTGATTCGATCCAAAAATTTCCTTCTCCCCTGGCCCACAACGAGCTGGGGGTTGCCTACCTGGGGCAGAACAATTTCATCAGAGCTGAAAAGGAATTCCAACAGGCTGTGCGGCTTCTGCCCCATTACGGGAAAGCCCATCAGAACCTTGCCCTGCTGTATACCACTGTGGGCAGGTTTACAGAGGCGGCCTTTGAGGAAAGCCGGGCCATTGAATCGGAAAAATTCGTCCTTGACGAAGGCAGGATCTACAACTTGTCAGACAACCTGATGGAACAACTGAAAATCCGTCTTGTTGTAGCTTTTTTCATGGCGTTCTTAGGCTACAAACTGCCCAAGCCCGCCATCCTTTTTCTCAAGTGGCGGAGGAGGACAAAATTCGACGAGCAGCTGTCAGACGGCCTGATGATGGTTGCCAACAGCCTGCGGGCAGGCCTCAGCCTTGTCCAGGCCGTTGAAATGGTAAGCAAAGAGGCGAAAGTTCCCCTGAATCAAGAGTTTGAACTGATACTGAGGGAGCAGCGCCTGGGATTGAGCCTCGACGAAGCCTTTGCACACATCGCGGTGCGGATGCCAGGTAAAGACACCAAGATTATGGTCAACGCCGTCCTGATTCTCCTGTCTTCCGGGGGGAATCTGCCGGAGCGGTTTGAATCCCTGTCAAAAACCATCCAGGAACGCAAACGCATTCAAAAAAAGATAAAGAGCATGACCGCTGAAGGCGAAACACAGGCCTGGATACTGTCTGTGCTTCCACTGGTGCTTGCCCTTGTCATGAACTCCATGAACGCCGAAGCGTTTTCCCTTCTGTACACAACGGCCCTGGGCTGGATGATCATAGCCCTGATGGTCCTTTTGGAATCTCTGGGAATCTTCTTTATGGTGAAAGCCACAAAGGTCAGTGTTTAGCAGATCCAGAATCCGGGGTGTCCAAAACCTGATACCGGTTCTTGTGTCCCTTATTTCGCTGTCAGTGTTCGCCTGTTCTGCTTTGGGCATGACACTGACATCCAAACACAAAACCCTGACCATAACCCCGGAATGGACCGTAAACGGCAGGTATGGTTATGTGTTTCAGACCGAATCTCCCGGTGACAGGAACGGCTACCTCTCCTTTCTTGAACAGATCCGGACGGCAAATCCCCTGCCGGATACTCTCCGGGTCAGTCTCCAAACTCCCGGCAACCCGGTTTTCCTTTACTCGGCAGCAGATGCCCATGATGCTGCAGACAGGATGACCCTTGGAAGCACCATTGATATCACCTTCCAGACAAAAACCGTCTTTTACGGATTCGAGGCCCTGCTTGCCGACTATTTCAGCATTGACCGGGCAGTTCCGGGAGCGCAGGCAGACTATGCAGTTGCTTTCCCCGGTGCAGTATACTACCAGGTAAGGGTTGAACAGGATGGAAGAAAATTCCAGAACCAGTGCATGGGCGATAGGTTCCAATGGTCTGCCGCCCAGGTCCAGGACCTGAACATAGCAATCACCACTGCACGCTCCTGGCAATCCATTGCCCGGTGCTATCAGGCTCTTTACAACGAACGTTACGGACCCGGGATTGAAAACCTCCGGGTACCCGGCCTGATTGCCGCACTGTCAGCCCGATCAAGACACGAAAAAGTCTATGGCGTGCTTGATTTCCTGAAACGTGAAATCCGTTATGAAACCCGCATTGCCACTGATCACCTCCTGGTTCCGGACCCGCCGATGACAACACTGGCGCGGGGCTGGGGAGACTGCAAGGACATGGCGCTCCTGGGATGCACCCTCATGGAATGGCTGGGGATTGAAGCCGATATCCTGCTTACGGGAAAATCCAGTACCTCCTGGGCTGGCCAGCTGCCCGACCCCTTTATTTTCTCCCATGCCCTCCTGACAGTCACGGACAGCTGCTCTGTCCTGAACTTTGATGTCACAACCGGCAAGCAGGTCGCAGGTCCCGGCCAGGACACGCCATCCCTGTATCTGAAGGTACCATCCAAGGATTTCAATGATTAATGCCCAGAGCTTTATTGAGCGGTCTCAACAGCAGTTTGACAGACTTTCGCTCCTTGATGCCGTCCGCTCATCCTTTCCGGTTTACATGTTTTCCGCCCTGTTCCTGCTCATGGCCGGAGGGATCGGGGCCCTGATGTCGCCCTTTACCGGCCTGGCCTGGCTTGGGTTGTTCTTTGCCGTAATGGCCGGGGTGATTTACCTGTGGGTGAAACTCTACCAGCATTATGAGCTGCGTTCACCGGTTAAATCCAGGGTTTTTGCCCAGCGTCTGTCAACCTTCCTGGGTGCAAGTCAGCTCTTTAGTCCCGACCTGTCCGGCATCAGGAAAAATACCCTTTCAGCAACCCTCACGGTCAATGGGAAACACTGCCCGATAACCCTGGAATACAGCCAGAACCTCAGCATGAACATCGGCGGCATTATCCCGGGAACAGGACTGGTAACCTCCATTTTCAGACCCATCAATCCCAGGACCTGGTTCCTGAGGATCCAGGGCTCTTCGGATTGTCTGAAAACCAGACAGGTCCGCTTTGATTTTTCAGCACGGAGTGAAGATAAGGATCCCATGGGCGGACAGGGTGTCCGCCTGTACGATATCCCCACCGGAGAGCAGGCCAAACGCCCTGACCCGGATCTTTCAACCCTGATGGCGAACCTGTCGAAAGCCATACAGGGAACGCTCCTCAAAGGGACTCTGGTGTTTGACCAGGGCACTGTCACCCTGACCCTGTTTGATGCCCTGTCAGGGATACAGGCATGGAAAAAGCCGATCCTCAGGTTCAGGGATCTTCCCCAGATTGCCCGCCTGACAGGGAACGGAATTCCTGTGGAGCAGACTCCTTTTTACGGGGCAGACAGACTTATCCAACTCAGCTTTTAATGATTACAGGCTTCAGCATAGACTCCGGATTCACAAAATCCGCAGGTGCAATGGAAAGGAGATCATACCGATGAAAACAAACAGAATACTGCTTGGTTTTACTCTTTTCTTTTTCATGATCCAGACCCTTGTGCCCCCTGTACTGCTTTGCGGGGCCCAGGGAGAAACAGCTTCACCTGCACAGCCGGTATTCCGATCCCCGGATACGGTATTCAGTAAAAACGTACCCGATTATGAACAACGTTTGATAACTGATTTTGTTCAATCCGTTGTTGATTCCATCCCCTTCCGGGAAGCCCTGCGCAATGCCTCTGACGAGCTGACCCAGGCCCTTAAAAAAGACAATCGCTGGTTCTCCCTGGACATCCGGGATAAGGCCATGGCGAGTCTCCTTAAAGAGGCCAATTCAGGCAGACGTTACCTGACGGACACAACTGCCCCGGCGGAATCCAGGCTCCAGACTGCCCAGCGCCGGGCAGAGGATACCGTAATGGCAGATCTGCGGACAATCAACCAGGGTGGTTTGGTACCGGCCGGTTTCATGGACAGGGTCCGGGGCCTTGCAACCCTGTATGACCTCCAGGACCAGCTGTGGGACATGAAGGCCACCTTGATGATCAAAATCATGGGGCTGTCCAATAATGTTCTGACCAATTACCTGGTCCCGGCTTCCGGAACTTCCAAAGCCGTGACAGGCCCCCTGAAGGACTCCCTGGACGAGTTGGACAGGATTCTTGCCAGGGCTTTTGAAGTCAGCAACAGGATTGATATCATCAACGATGAAAACCAGGAGGGCGAATCCCGGTATTACGAGGCGGTAGACGCTGAACTCAGTACAGATAAAACCCGCACTGAGGCCATCCAGAATACACTCAGGCAACAGCATGCCAGGCTGACAGCCAGCGGTTCGGCCAATGACCTGAACCACGCTTCCCTGCTGGATGCCATCGACAAGGAGCTCACCCGCCGCATCGGTGACATTGATCAGGTGCTTGAGTCCCACAGAACCGGAGAAGCCGTTAAGAACCCGCTTTACGTTCCAGACACTCTGGGTGCAACCCCGGAAACCAAATCTCTGGCTGGAGAGTACCGGGACATAGCCAAAAATTTCCTGGTCAGCGCCAGGGAGAAACTGGCCCATGGGAACCGGCTCAGGGAGCTTTTGTCCAATATCCGCACATCAGTTCTCCAGGAAGGATTGCTGGTCCAGACCCTGACCAGTCGACTATCACTGGATGCCCTGGGAAAACAGGAGATTGCCGACAAAGCCAAAGGTATCATCGATAATGTCACCGATCCCCTGGACAGAATGGAGCAGGATCTGGCAGCTGTCATTACCATGGCCGGAAAACTGGATTTCTCCAATCCGGAGACCATTGTCGCCAGTCAGGAGACCTCTTCCACAGCCTTTACCGTAACCCGCAGGCTGGACCTGTTTGCCTCCTATGTCAAAGATCTGGACCAGACAGTGTTCACCATGGATCTTGAACTCCACGGACTCTTCTCCAATCTGGACCAGAATCAGCTCAACTCGCTCAACGCCTATGATGCCCTGGAAAAGAACCGGCTGGCCAGGGATGCATCCATTGCCGCCCTGACCCAGGAACTCACGGCCATGGACACCATCGCATCGTCGGAAGCAAGCCTGGCAAACCGGCTGAGAATCCTGGGCCAGAACATCATCACCCGGGGCCATGGGCTGTTCAAGGAAAAAGCCTCAGCCCTGAAAGCGCTTCTGCCCGGAAATCCCGGAAAACCTGCAACCCCCTATTCCGACTTTCTTGCGGGCGCCAGGGAGGAATTGGACTCCCGGCTGTCCACGCTGGACACCGTCCTGTCCATGGCCAAGGGCCAGATGGGCAAAACCCCTGGCGTGTCCGGGTGTGCGGAGTGCTGGCCCACCCAGAACATCTGGTCCGAAATGGCTGATATGGGATCCGCCTATGCCGATACCCTCAGGCAGATGGACGATCTGGCCGGCATTGAATCTTTCTATGCGAGAGATGCCGTGGAGAATGCAGGCCTTTTCAGCCAGGTCAGCAACATGTTCGAGCTCAGCCGCCGCCTGGACAGCGCACCCTATCTCAGCTTCAAGGACGGCAGCGTCAATGCCGTGTTCAAGATCGGATCCCGCATGGTCGTGGTCAAGGGCATCGGTGATCCGGAAAAGGTCAATCTTGCCGGCCTGGTACCTGGAACCGATCATCTTCTGACCCGGCCCTATATCGGCGCAAAGGTACCAGGTCTTGCAAGCGTGGTACTCATGCCCACCAACCCCGGCCTGCTGGGGACCACCAAACAGGCTCTGTCAACGGCCCGGGACTACGGCGGGACAATCGGAACCACTGCCGGAAACGTTCTGGATACCGTCGAAAAGGTTGAGCAGGTCATCGATGACACTGGCTTTAATGTCATCAAGAGCCTCCTTCTTAAAGACGATGCCAAAACGCTTTCCCTGGGAAACGTCTCCTGGTGGAAAGTCGCAGGATATGCTTTTTCAGGGATCGCCTGCGCCACTGCCACCGCTGTAACGGTTGGTTTGGCGGCCCCGGCATGTCTCGCCCTCATCGCAGCCGTGGGAGTCGATGCTGCCAAGGGCATTGTGGATACGGCCAAACAGTACGGTAAGCTTACTGAAAATCAGGGATGGTATGCAAATCTCATCCTGGATATTGCCGGCATCATTGCAGGCGGCTACCTGAACTTCAAAGATGCTTTGATCGACGGAAGCTGGGCGCTGATGACCAAAATCGAAAAACTCATGGTCCTGCTTGGCACAAAGCTCTCTGATCTCAAGGACATCAGCAAGGTCCTTAAAAATGCCTGGGATAAGATAGCGGCCACCCTGGGTGCCTGGAAAGGCGTTGTTGACTGGTTGGAAAAAGTTTATGGCGTCTATACGTGGGCAACAGGATCGAGTTCCCAGGGATCCGGCGCCAGCTCCGGATCTTCGTCAGGAACCCAGCTGTCAAGGGTCGGAAAAAATCCATACACCATGAAGAATCCCTATACCATGAAAAACCCCTATACCAGAAAGAATCCCTATACCATGAAAAACCCCTATACCAAGAAGAACCCCTATACCAAAAAGAATCCCTATACCCATATGAATTAAAAGGCCCAAACACTTCCTGTCAGGTCATCTTACAGGAGAGAAACCCGGCCTGAAACAGGCCCTTTTTTGAATACCCAATCACGAGGATTCCATCATGAAAAAACTTCGTATCCCCGGTATCGGTTGTCTTTTATTCTGGATGATCATTTCAGCATGCGCCCCGCCGCCGCCCCAGGTTACCATCCAGCCCCAGCCGGTGGCTCCCCCTCCCACGGTTATCACCGTGAACCACCAGACCTATGCCAGTGAAATCATTGCCTGGCCAGGGCCCGCTGTTGTTGTGTTCTACAACGCCGATTTCTGGCAGTCCCTTGACATGGAACGGCGCATTGAATGGCTGGCCAAGACCTATCCGGGAAAGGCCAAGTTCGCCAAATTCCACTGGCAGGTCAACGATGATCCTTCCCGGTTCAACCTGGAGATGCTCCCAACGGTGATTCTCTACCAGAGCGGCAATGAAATAGACCGCATCAAGGGCATTCCGCCTGAGGAGAAAGACAGGCTCAAGTGGAACGAAGATCTGGAACTGTGGTTTCTGAAAAACGCGCTGGGACTCAAGGGGTCCGAATATTCCGCAGATTACACCTACCTGTTCAAAAACGGTTACAAGCTCAACATCAGCAACTATTGACCCCAGGCAGCCACGATGACCGACAACAGCACAGATGACCACCGTAAAACCGTCATTGAATTCAACAAGAAGCTGTTCAAGGCTTTCCAGATCCGGGGCATTCCCCTGGGAGCCTTTCCGGATCCGGGACTCCAGCTTGTTTCCGATTATCTTCTGGAAAATGGACGCATCGATGCAGGCCAGGCCAACGCCATTCTGGAAGAAGTAACAGGCTTCCAGGCCCTGGACCCGACCTATGTCTCCTTTGACCGTGCTTTCATCGACCATATCAGTCTTCTGATGCCGCCACGGGTTGCCCGTGAAGAGAACGTATTCCCGGTCAGGCATGAAAACGAATATGTCCATGTTGTCATGGGAATGCCCCAGGATGAGAGGTGTATCAGACGGCTTGAGTCTGTAACCGGCTCACGGATAAAGCCTTACTGCTGCAACGGACCGGCCATCCGCAAGGCCGTTGAGACCTATTACAAAGATAGGCCCGATGTACCGGAACCCGTGGACGAGCGCGTCGAAGTTCTGGTCGATGCGGCCATAAAATCCCTGAATCTTTTGAAAACCAGCCAGACGGATGACAAGGCCATGGTCAATGACCCGGGCCTGATCCGCCTGGTTCAGCATCTCATGAACATCCTGGTCCAGCAAAAAGCCAGCGATCTGCACATCGAACCCCGGGAAAGCGATCTGCGCATCCGGTACCGCAAGGACGGTGTCATGCAGACAGCCTGGATATGGCCGTCCATCCTCAGGGAGGGCATTATCCCCAGGCTCAAGATGCTTTCCAGGATGAACATGCTCGACACCTCCCAGCCCCAGGACGGCAGCATCAACTTCGGGCTGATCCGGAACAGAAGCATTGACATCCGCGTGTCGTCCCTGCCGTCCCTGTACGGTGAAAAACTGGTCATGCGTATCCTGGAAAGGGACAAAAAGCAGCTGTCCATGGATTCTTTGGGCATGGATCCCGAAGATAGCCGGCGGTTTGAGGGTGCCGTCAACAGCCCGACAGGACTTATCCTTGTGACCGGCCCCACGGGCAGCGGGAAGTCAACCACCCTGTACGCGGTGCTCAATGCCCTGAACACCAGCTCCGTCAATATTGTAACGGCAGAAGATCCGGTGGAGTACAAGCTGAACGGACTCACCCAGGTCAGCTGCTCAGCCGATTCCGGCCTCAGCTTCAATGCGGCCCTTCGCTCATTCCTCCGCCAGGATCCCGATATCATCATGGTGGGGGAAATCCGGGACGGAGAAACAGCAGACATTGCACTGAAAGCTGCCATGACCGGCCACCTGGTGCTGAGCACCCTGCATACCAACGATGCCGCAGGGGCCATCAACAGGCTCATCAACATGGATATCCCAGCCTATCTGGTGGCCTCGGCCCAGATTACCGTGGTTGCCCAGAGGCTCATGCGACGCCTGTGCGAGTCCTGCAAGCGGCCGGTCGTACCTGAAGCAACCCTGCTGAAAGCCATGGACCTGGACCCGGAAAACATCACCTGCTACCAGGCTGTGGGCTGCCCTGAGTGTTCCGGAACCGGGTATAACGGCAGAATAGGCATCTACGAGCTGTTCCAGGTTACGGACGCCATCGTGGACCTGATTCTGGGCAACAAGCCGGCCAGGGCGCTCAAGGCCGCGGCCGTTGAGCAGGGGATGACAACCCTGAGAAATGCCGCCCTGAAAAAACTGAAGGCCGGACTCACAACCCTGGAAGAAGTACTCAGGGTAACCATGGACAACTGATCCGGCCGTCCTTTCCCGTAACCCGGGAAGGGAACCACCCATCGACCATCTCAAGACCTGAGTTTCTGGAGATCCTTCATGGACATGACCGTTGTAAAACCCGCTTCCCTGCTCCTGTTTCTTGCAGCAACCGCCTTTGCCGCCTATTATGCCATTCCCAGGGCAAAACACGGCAGGCTTGCAGACAAACTGAACACGGATGAGGTTGAGGCTTCCGGCCAATCCCGCCTGATCTTCACCTTCAAACCGTTTTACAGCATTCTTATGCCCATCATCCGGAGGCTGCCGCTGCCGCGCTACAAGGACAGGATAAAACGCTACATCATCACTGCCGGGATGGAGAGCGACATTGTTCCGGACGACATCATCGGCTTCCAGATAGCCGCCATGCTGCTGTTCCTATTCATGGGCAATGTGTTCTTTGACAACATTCTGCTCCGGATAATGCTTGCCGTGGTTGGACTGTGTTATCCCTACCTGTGGCTCAACGAGCAGAAAAAAAACCGACAGGCTGCCATTGTCCTGAGCATGCCCGACATCGTGGACATGCTCTCCCTTTCCGTGGAGGCCGGCTTATCCTTTAACGCTGCAGTTCAGAAGATCTGCGACATCTACCGCCAGGATAAGGATCCCTTTGTTGTTGAACTCTACCTGATGGATAAAAACATCAGGCTGGGACGGTCCAACGAGGAGGCCCTGAAAATAATGGCATCACGGGTGGACTTAATGGAACTGGACTCCCTGTGTTCCACCCTGATCCAGGCGAATAAGATGGGATCAAGCATAGCGGGCGTCCTTCGGTCCCAGGCTGAGCGGATGCGGTCCGAGCGTTTCATGAAGGCTGAAAAACTCGGAGCCCAGGCCTCCCAGAAACTGCTGCTTCCCATGATGGTCTTCATTTTCCCCATTATTTTCATCATTATTTTCGGCCCCTATGTCATTCAGTTCATCCTGGGCAAATAAAGGGACATCGGTTATGAGCCACGTTATCCAAATCCTGCGCGACAACAGGGTCGAGAAGACCCTGAACCTGGAGGCCGGCACCTACACCGTGGGACGGAGCCCGGCCTCGGCCATTGTTCTTTCCGATTCTGCTGTTTCAAAAAACCACGCCACCCTGACCATTGACGGGCAGGGTATCGGCATCAGGGATAACGGCAGTGCCAACGGCATTTATTTCAAGGGGAATCGAATCACGGAGCACCGGTTCAGCGATGATTTCGAGGTGGTCGTCGGTCCTTTTTCGATCAGGGACGCAGCTGTCGGGAATAGGGAGGAGACCCCCGGAAACAAGACTGTAAGGCAAGGCCTGGCCGGCCGCATCCGGCAACTGAGTGTGGGCAATATAAAGATCAGTCTTTTCCTTCTCATCACCTTTGTCATGGTCATGACCATCATCATCGGGTTCAGGCCCATGAAGCAGCAGGTTTCGGAACTCCACAGGCAGGAATTCCTGCGCACCGGCATACTGCTCACACGGTACCTGGCTGAAATGAACCGTCCCTTTCTGGAAGACGGCCAGCAGAACCGGGTCAAAGTCTCTCCTATAAGCCAGGAGGACGGGGTGATTTATGCCTTTGTCCTTGACGCCTATGGCCGGATTATCGCCCCCCATGAAAACCAGGGAAATTTTTTCGACTGGGACGGACTGTCCGCAGCCTTCCAGAGCGGCCAGCTGACCATGGCTGACGGACAGCAGCAGGAAAAGCTGATCTTTTATCCCATCGGGTACCAGAACACCATCATCGGTGCCGCAGTGACCGGTTACGCCTATAAACAGATGGCAGCAAAGAATGATGCCGGGCTTGGCGGCACGGTCGTTGTCCTGCTCATGGTTTTGTTTGGCATCAGCATGTTCCTGACATGGTATATTACCAGGGCGTTTCTCAATCCCCTGAAGACCGTTAACGAGGAGGTTGAAATCGCCATCAAGGAGAACAGGAGCCGGGTGATGTTCAAGGCGCCGTACCAGGAGCTGTCAACCCTGGTTCAGAACGTCAACCGCCTGCTCATGAGACGGGCTGAACCCGGACCCGGACAGCAGGCCGCCGTCATGACGTCCGCGAAGGATATGACCGGCACAGGGCAGGGCCATGGGGATAAAAAAAGCGTACCAAAGCCTGAATGCGGCAGCCAGAGCCTGGACGCCTCTACCGATGGTCTGCGGGAACCGTGGCTGATCATTGACAAAGACAGCTTTACCGTATCCCGCGTATCCGATACAATCTGCCAGATGCCCTGGGCAATGAACTGCCGGCCGGACATGCACCTGATAGAAGCCTTTGATCCGGAAATTATCCAGGCCACTTCCCAGCTCATGGATGCCCAGGAAGGTGCCGTTGCGACGTTTACCCACCAGAATCGGCAGTATGAGCTGACCCGCGTAACAGCAGGCCATGATAACCACGTTACCTTGACCGTAACCGTGAAACAGGACCAACCTTAATCATAAAGGGAGAACCGTGTATAGTTTAACCGTATTGAACGGCTCGGACATGGGCCGGAAAATAAGCCTGGTCCCGGGCAGGGAATACAGTGTAGGCAGGGCTGAAGAGTGTGACATCCAGGTTGACAAGTCAGACATGACCGCTTCCCGGAAACATGCCCGGCTGATATCAGAGTCCAAGAAAATCACCATTGAAAACCTGAGTCAGACAAACCCTATCCTTGTAAACAGGGTTCCAACCCAGTCAGCCGTGCTCAAACCCAAGGATGAATTCCAGGTTGGCGCAAGCCTGTTCCTGGTCGAAAAAGCTGCCGGATCCAAAGCATCTCCCAGCCCGGGTTCACCCCGGAAGCCATCCAAAAAAATTCTCGTTCTGGCACTTGCACTAGCCGTGGCCCTCGGGTGGCTTTTCATGGGTTCTCCCAAAAACAAAAAAGATTCCGGCTCAACAACCCAGGGCAAGGGACCGGCTGTTGGTCAGCAGACACCATTTGTGGGGGTACGCCCTCCAGCCCCGGGTGCTGCTGCCGCCCCTGGACAGGTCGGCATGATACCGGTATCCGACGCAGACAGGAGCAATGCAGACCAGCATTTCCGCCAGGGCATGTTTTTCTATGAAACCGGCAAACTGCCCCGTGCTCTGGAAGAATGGGCCAAAGCCATCAACAGCTATCCGGACCATCCCGATGCCAGGGTCTGGTACCTGAAGGCCGAACAGGAGCTGGAGCAGGAGGTCCGGGATCATTACCAGAATGCCATGCTCCATTACAAGTACATGCGCTATGAAGAAGCAGCCCATGAATTCAGGATCGTGCTCCAGCTGTCCAGGAACAAGACAAGTGATATCTATATGGATGCCTTGAAGTATCTGAACGAACTGCAGGGGAAATGAGCTGATGATAACCCTCCGAGTGTTTGAAACCGCCGAGTCCTTTTTTGAGAAGACCTATTCACCTGATACGGTAGTCCATGTGGGAAGGTCTGAAACCTGCGACCTGGTTTTAAGAAGCAAGCGGATCTCCCGGAACCACTGCAAACTGTCTTTTTCAGGAGGCAGGTGGACTGTCCAGGACGACGGAAGCCAGAACGGATTCCGCCTGAACGGTACCCGGACCGACACGGGTGTTCTGTCCAATGGGGACCGTCTGGAAATCGGTGATTTCCGGCTGGAGATTATCCTGCCCCAGGAAGAGGCTACCAGGGAGCAACCGGCATCCCAGGACCTGGACAGAACCGTCCTGCTTGAACCTGAGGCAGACCTGGACAAGACGGTCCTCTCCGGTGTTCCGCCCGCTTTCAGCCAGCCTTCCCTTCCCCCCCTGCAGCCGGTAAAAAAAGGCTTCCTGGCATCGACCCGGGGCAGAATCATTGCGGCTGCAGCCGGGGTTTTTGTCCTGATGCTCCTGATCATCATTGTCAATGGGATGACATCTAAAAACAAGCCGGAACCGGAAAAAGCAGTTGTGGCCGAAGAGGCAAAAAAAGCAGAGTCCATGATGGATATGGAAACCCGGCACCGCATCGGCTCCTATACCCAGAGCGGTACCGATCAGTACAATGCCGGAAATTATAACGAAGCCCTGGTACGGTTCCAGAGCGTCCTGGCCCTGGATCCCGGGAACGCGACAGCCCAGGATTATATTGCCAATATTCGTCAACGGCTTATGGAGCTTGAACAGCAGCGCCAGGCAAAAGCCAGGGAAGAGCAGGAAAAAGCGGCCAGGGTAAACGAAATCCTCTCCTCTGTGCGCCAGGCCGTCAGCAGCACCGAGCTGGAGAGGGCAGAATCCATGATCTCGGAAGCCGTATTTCTTGCACCGGACAATGCATCGGTCCTTGCCCTGAAAAAGGAAATTTCAGACGCTCTGGACCAGAAGCGCAAAACCAGGGAAGCAGAAAAAAAGAAGATGTCAGCCCGGTTTGACGAGCTCAAACAACACTTTGACGCCGGTCAGAACTATTACGCTGCGGAAAATTACAGTAAAGCCCTTGAAGAATGGGAACAGGTCCTGGCCATGAACATTGAATCCCCGGAGGCCGCCCATGTGCGAAGCGCCATCCCCCATGTAAAAGCAGCCATGGAAACCAGCGTCCAGGGAGACTACGCAAAAGGTGTGGCCCAGTTCCAGAAAAAGGATTACCCCTCTGCCGCTGAATTGTTCGAAAAGATTGAAAAAGTTTACCCCGGATACAAGGACACCCAGACACTCTTGAAGCAGGCGGTGGATGAGATGGAGGGACTGGCACGGCAGATTTACCAGGAAGGACTGGTATACGAGGGAATCGGCCAGCGCCAGAAGGCTGAAGAAAAATGGCGCCAGGTCATGAAAGCCATCCCTGTTGAAAGCAACACCTATTACCAGCGCGCAAAGAATAAACTTCAATAATGCTTCAAAAGATCTGAATAAAGGAACGGTATGGACAACAGTCAATCCCGCATTCAATCGGTTCTTGGTGAAAAATACGAGATCAGGGACCTGATCCAGTCCGGCGGCATGGGAAAGATCTTTCTGGGGATTCACAAGGCCCTGGGAAAAAAAGTTGCCATCAAAATCGTCCACCAGGAACTGGTCTCCAACGAGCAGATCAAATCCAGGTTCCACCGGGAGGCCAAGCTGGCCGCCGGCCTGGATCATCCCGGTATCATCGATATCTATGACTTTGGAACCAGCGATGATTTTGATTACATCATCATGCCGTTCATAGAAGGGGAAACACTGCAGGCACGGATTCAGAAACAGGGGCCTATGGAAGTCAGCGAAGCTGTGGCATTCATGATGGAAATCACCGAAGCCCTGCACCATGCCCATACCCACCACGTGATCCACCGGGATATCAAACCGTCTAACATCATGATCGACGGCAATAACAGGACTGTCATTGCCGACTTCGGTATTTCCAAGGACCTGGGTGACAGCGACCTGACCGCTCCCAACGCTGTCCTGGGTTCGCCCAGGTACATGAGTCCAGAACAGATCCGGGGTGATGCCGTGGATGCACGGAGCGATCTCTACAGCCTGGGTCTGGTGTTCTACGAAATGATGACCGGGATCCACCCGTTCAAGGGCAAGAACAGCACTGCCATCTACTATTCCCAGGCCCATGAAATTCCCCCCAGGCCGGAAGTGTCCCGGCCCGACATTCCCCGGGAACTGGGAGCCATTATCATGAAACTCCTGGAAAAGGAACCTGATAAGCGCTATGCGAACGGTGCCGATGTATTAAAGGCCCTTCGCGATTTCAAGGAAGGAAAAACCAGGCCACCCGTGGACGATGATGCCACTATCATTGATGATGACGCTACTATTCTTGACAATGACGCTACCATCCTTGACGATGTAACCCATGCAGGCGGGCCTTCCTCGGCAGGGTTCCAGACCCGGGTTGCAGACCGGACCGTTGCCGGTACCGGTGCAGCTACCGGACCCGGCGGGCCATCACCAGCTCCGTCCTTTTACCAGGCCAATAAAAAACGGATCCTTCTGGCCTGTCTTGCCGGCGTCCTGATTGTTCTGGCCTTTCTGGTCATGACCCCTGGGCGGTCCAAAAATCCGGCAATTACCCAGGAGCCGCCAAAACAGGAACAGCCAAGTATTGCACTGCAGCGACCGGTTCCGCCACCATCTTCAACCCCGCAGCCGCAGCCACAGACCGCCGCGATCCCCCAGCAACCGGTACCAGCGTCCACTGCCACACCTGCCCCCCAGGTGCAGCAACCACAGCCTGCGCAGCCACAGACTCCGGGTTACACGCCTCCCCAGGTTGCGCAGCCCCAGACCCCGGCCTACACGCCTCTCCAGGTGCAGCAGCCCCAGGCTGTGCAGCAACCGGCCCAATACCCGCCGTCCACGCCTGCACCGGCCGCACCCTCCCCAACACCCCAGAGAATGGCCTCTGTTTCTCCGGATCTGACCCAGCAAGGCCCGGCAAGGCCCGGTTCATCGGCAGGCTCCAGGTCTCTTTTGGATGAATTCGCTGCCCTGGGAAACCAGACACCAGCGGACTTCAGCCTGTGGACCAACAAGGAAACCTTTCACATCGGTGATGTCATCAGCTACACTTTCAAGTCCGGTTCACCCTGTTACGCCGTCATCCTGGGATATACAACCCAGGGAGAACTGGTCCAGATGTTCCCCAATCACTTTTCTGCCAGCGCCTTTATACAGCCCGGCAAAGAGTACTCCATTCCCGACGATTCCATGGGATTTGATTTCAATGTAACCGGTCCGGCAGGGCAGGATACCATCATTGCCCTGATTTCCAGCACGCCCATTCAGCTGTTCGGCGATCCCAGCGAGACCAACCCGTTCCCGTCCGTCAGCCAGAGCGATCCCAAGGGGATAAGTGACATTCTGGACGGGATCACGAAGCTCAGACACCGGACCATCCAGCAGCTGCGCGTCATGTATACGATTCTTGACTGAACCCCCTGGTGCGCATCCCGCGGACACAGGCAGTTCTGCCAGGATTACCCAAGACATAGAGAGGTGTACCATGTTAAAAGCACTGAGGGTCATTGGAGCCTGCCTTGGCATGCTGATCCTGTTTTCAGGCGTCAGCACCGGGGCTATCCAGACAAAAGTTCTGATCATTATTGTGGAGGAGCAGGGCGGAACGCCCAGCGCAGCCCTTATTAAAAGCAGTGAAATGCTGCTGGCCAAGCGATTGATAAAAAAGCAGTATGATGTTATTACCTCCGATGACTTGAGCGCTGCAAAGGACTTTTCCCGGCAGGATCTGGAAGAGGCCAGAACCGGGAGCATCCCGGCCATGCGCAAGGCAGCGGCCCTGAACAACGCCGGGTTCATCGTTAGTGCCAAGGCCAAAACCAGCATCAATGAAGAAGATGTGGTCAACATGAAGCTGAACAAGGCTGTCACCACATTTTCCTATCGTATCGTCAGCACGGCCAGCGGAAAGACCCTGGACCTGGACAGCCTCTCCTACAGCACCGCAAACAGGTCCGGAGAAGCTGCGGCCCATGCCACCTACGAAACCCTTTCCGATGATATGGCAGACCGCCTGGCCAATCAGATTCCCCTGGAATTGTCGGACAAAGAATCAAAACAGCTGGGCGCCTACAAAGTGTCCCTGGCCCCCAAACCCAAACCTGAACCCAAGCCTGCAGCCAAGCCGGCACCGGAAACCACGGTTGCCCTTGCCGAAACCCAGAAAAAACCAGACCCCCTGCCAGAACCTGCAGCCCCTCCCAAGGTGGACAAAGGGCCGGAGATCATGATTCTCAACCCGCCTCCTGCCCGGGGATTCCAACCCGTTGCCAAAGAAAAAAAGCTCAGTATCGAGGGCATGGCCACGGATGAATCGGGCATAGCGGATCTCAGGATCAACGGAGAAAAAATCGGATACGACGCCCAGGGCCGTTTCATTCACCAGGTAACGCTAAAACCCGGCGAAAACCGCTTCCTGGTCATGGCGGTCAATACCAAAGGCAAAATGGCATCCAAAGATATTGCCGTAAACCGGGAACAGGATACCCTGCCACCCAAGATCGTCCTGCTCAGTCCCCAGGCAACCCGGGGATTCCAGGTGGTCGTGAAGCCCAAAGAGACAAACACCCATGTGGAAGGCATTGTCACAGACGACAATGACCTCCTGTTCGTCAGAGTCAATGGCACGGACCTCACCGTTTCGGACACCGGCCATTTCAATTACGATCTTGCCCTGGTTGACAAGACAAACGCCATCCGGATCGACGCGGCCGACATCTTCGGGAACATGAGCAGCAAAACCCTGGAAATAGCCCGTGGGGAAGGCGCCTGGACAGAAACCCAGGCAGGAGGCGCCGCGCCATCCCAGGCCGCTGCCGGCCTGCCGGCAGTCAAGCCCGTGCTCTGGGGACTGGCCATCGGGGTTTCCAACTATACCAGCAAGACCATCAACCTCAACTATGCGGACCAGGATGCCCTGGAACTGGCAAAGTTTTTCAAGGCCCAGGCCGGCAAATCCTTTTCAGAGGTCCATTTCAAGACCCTGGTCAACGACGAGGTCACCCGGAACTCCATTATCGAAAACATCACCACCCACCTGGGAAAAGCCGGTCCCCACGACATTGTGTTCCTGTTCATGGCAGGACACGGTACCAAGCATGCCCAGTCCGGGTCCTACTATTTCATGCCGTCGGATTCCGAGTTTGACACCATCCTGTCCAAGGGGCTGAGGATGTCCGATTTCGAAGAATCGGTCAAGATCATGGCCGGCAACGTGGAAAAGATCATCGTTGCCATGGATACCTGCCATTCCGGAGCCCTCAGGGTCGGTATGCGGGGCGGGGGTGAAACCGAGGATATCGCCGCATCCATCAGTGAAGCCAGCGGCCTGTATATACTGTCCGCTTCCAAGGCCGGTGAGGTGTCCCTGGAATCCAACCGGTTCAAGCTTGACCCGGAGTTTTCAGGCCACGGCGTGTTCACCTATGCCCTGGTTGAAGCCATGAAGGGCCCTGCCGACTATGACGGCAACGGGTACATTTCCGTGAATGAAATGTTCCAGGCCGTTGCCAGGCAGGTTCCCAGGCTGACCGACGGCAAACAGCACCCGTATTTCCGCATGGAAGGTACAGATCTCCCCCTGGTCAGGCTCAAATAATCCCGGCAACCTGGAAAATGACACTGGAATCCGGTCCTATGGGACCAAGCATCCAGAGGCGAACCCAAACACAGTAAAGGACGATTCCCATGAAACCAAACCCCAACAGACGATTCATAATCTGCTTTTTCCTTGTTCTCTTTATCCTTCCGGGATGCGTTTCCGAACAGGGTCCCGACCCGTCGTCTCCGGCCTTTCCACCCCTGAACCAGACGGCGGCCGTTGACTGGAGCCTCATCCCGCCCCCCCCTGCCAGCAGGGATCTGGTTGCTGTCGCCGGGTTTGAGAACAAGAGCACCTATTCGGCCGACCGGCTCTGGGATACTTCTTCCAAATTCCTGTCCACCCACCTGCTTCGGACCGGTTATTTCCGTGTCGTGGAGTGGGAGGAAATGAAACGCCTGTTTGACTGGGACACCCTGAGCCAGGTTGACATTGTAAAAAGCCCGGAAAAAATGAAAAAGGCCCGCCGGATACTGCTGTGCGAAAATTTCATATCAGGGTCCATCACCCGGTTCAACATCAGCACCTATGCCCAGACCAGCGCCATGTCCAAGGCAAAGGTCATTGACACCACGGTACGGGTGGACCTCCTGCTCCAGAGCGCCCAGACCGGGGAATACCTGGCCACCGGCCAGGGTGAACACACCATCAGGCAGGTCTACTCAGGCGGCCAGATCGGATCCTGGAACAGCAGCGCCGGCGATGACGCTCTGGATACGGCCATTGGCAAGGCCCTGTTTGAACTGGTTTCCACCTATGGCAGAACCGGTTACTCACGCGGAAGCGACACGCCCAAGAAACAGAACAGCAGCGGCGTTCTTCTCAAGTAGGCCTCCATTTTCCAGGGTTATGCCATGGTGCTTAGTTGGTTGACAATAGATGTGAAAACTGTATGGAAACAGACCGGCCTTCCCTTAAAGCCGGGTCTGTAAAACCCCTCCTATCCCGGGGCAGGCGCCCATGGTGCTCACCGTTGACTCTGGTGCTGCTCCTGTGCTGCCTTTGGGCTTTTATCTGGCCCTCCGGAAACCCCCTGTCCGCTGCAACCAAGCAGGACCAGGAGTTCTGGGATGTTATTCCGGACTACAACAAGTTCTGTCCTGACTTCATCGCTGTCCTGCCCATGGACAATTTTTCCCTGGAGCCCGGTCTTGAAACCGTTCTGTACAATACGGTTTACGAGCAGCTCCAGGCCAAAGGCTATCGGCGGGTATCCGTTGAAAAAGTCCGGGAGGTCATGAAGGAGATGGGAATCCAGACGTCGGGACAACTCCAGGGCATCAGCCTGAAACGGCTCCAGGAAAAACTCAATGCCGATGCCGTGCTGCTCGGCCAGGTTGACCAGTCCGCAGATATCCACAAGGGGGTCTACGATGCGGTCGTGGTCTCCTGTTCCCTGAAACTGATCCACTGCCAGACCGGCACTGTGCTGTGGAGCAGCGAACAGTGGCGGGCTGCCCACCGCCAGTGGGCCATTGACCCGTTCAACATGCTGCTCAACGTCATGGCCCATTCATCGGCATCCAGGTCCGACAGGATCGCCTGGCTGGTTCAGGAAATGCTCAAAACCCTGCCTGCCGGGAAAGTGACCGTGGAGGTTGACAACCTCCTGGACCAGGCTGTCCAGATCCAGGGCGAAACAAAATAACCTCCCTTTCCGGAGCCGGGGTTTTTTCCCCGGAGTTCATTCAAACCGCAGGGCCTTGATGGGGTCCATGCGCGACGCCTTGACGGCCGGATACAGGCCGAAGAATACACCTACCAGAACGGCCATGATCACCGGGGCCAGTATGGCCCACAGGGTAATCCTTGTCTGCCACTGACCCATGGCTGAAACCCCGACGGAGACCCCGCACCCCAGGACAACACCCACAACACCGCCGGTAAAGGTCAGAAGCACCGACTCCATGAGGAAATGCCCAACGATATGGCCCTGCGTGGCTCCCACGGCCCGCCTGAGACCGATCTCCCGGGTCCTTTCGGAAACGGTTGCCAGCATGATGTTCATGATGCCGATACCCCCGACCAGGAGCGACACCCCGGCAATGGCTCCCAGGACCAGGTTGAACAGCCCCTGGGTCTTTCTGGCCTGGGCCAGCAGGGCCTGGGGGATGATGACCTGAAAGTCCGGAACCTGGTGATGGGCCGTGTCCAGTACCCGGCGGACAGCGCTGCCGGTACTCAGCACATCACTGGAAAGTCTTACCTGGACAATCATCTCGGTGATGCTGCCCCCGGGAAGACCGTCATTTCCCTCCCCCCCCATGAACAGAGATTCCAGTCCCGAAGGAATTATGATCAGGTCGCTGTAGTCCCGCACTGCAATGATCGTTTTTGCCGGTTCCCCGGTTTTTGGTTCATCCCCCCTTATCCTTCCGATCACCTTGAACAGGTGCCCGCCAACCCGGATTCCCTCCCCCCAAAGCCCCCCCCTGCCTAACCGCTGTGCAAGCCTGTCCCCGATCACACACACCATGTTATGCTCACGGACATCCATATCCTGGATAAACCGTCCCTGGGAAATCACAAGATCCATGATGGCTGCATAACTTGGCGATACCGCCAGGATCAGAGGCGTCTCATCTGCGGGCAGCCCGATAACTTCCGCCCGGATCTCTTTTACCAAAGCAATGGCGTTGATGCTGGCGCATGCTGCCAGGAGGCGGCGTGCATCATCCTGGGTCAGCCCCAGAGAGAGTTTGGCCGAAGCTTCCTTTTTCTGGGAGTCTGTCAGTGCTTTTTCCTGCACGTGGATGGTGTTGGTACCCAGGCGCTCTATCTGTTTCAGGAGTTCGTGTTTCGCCCCTTCGCCCACGGACATCATGGTCAAAACAGCCATGACACCGCAGATGATACCGAGGATGCTCAGGCCGGACCGGAGCCGGTGCTGGACGATTCCCTGCATGGCCACGGCCAGAAGTTCAATGATCTTATTAATCCTGTCCAACAATGGCTCCGTCCTTTAAAACGATACGGCGCCGGGCCTGGGAGGCGACCGAGGCATCGTGGGTGATCATCAGTAGGGTTACCCCCTGACTGTTCAAGTTTTTCAAAAGGTCGAGAATTTCCATCCCGGTGGTCGAATCCAGATTGCCCGTGGGTTCATCGGCCAGGATCAGGGATGGGTTGATGGCTATGGCCCTGGCAATGGCAGCCCGTTGCATCTCACCGCCGGACAGCTCCGATGGCTTGTGATCCGACCGGCCGGACAGGCCCACCTGGTCGACGGCCCTGACTGCACGTCTTAGTCCCTCGGCCTGGCTTAATGCCGAGTACAGGAAGGGAAGCCGGACATTGGCCAGAACCGTGAGTCCGGAAATGAGGTTGAATGTCTGGAACACGAACCCCACTGTCCCGGACCGGAACGCGGACAGTTCCTTATCCGAACAGTGGAGCATGGACCGGCCCTGGTAGCGGTAATCACCGGAATCAGGCCTGTCCAGGGTTCCGATAATGTTGAGAAGCGTTGATTTCCCGGACCCGGAAGGCCCCATGACAGCCAGGAATTCACCAGGCTCAACCCTGAGATCGATTCCTTTCAGCACCGGGATGCGGCGATCTCCCATGGGATACTCCTTGCAAACACCGCAAAGCTCAATAAGAGATCCGGTCACACCGTCACCCCTTTTGTCCCGAATATGGAACCAGGGCTGAATCCTCGGGTTTTACCAGGGCTACCTCATCACCTGCTTTCAGTCCCGATGTGATCTCGATGAAATCCAGGTTCTGTCTGCCCGGAATCACAGGGACCGGCATGAAGGCCTTTCCCTGACGGCGATAGCAGATCCACCCGTCATGATCCTGGAACACCGCACTCACCGGAACGGTCAGGGCATTGCGGACCTGGTCCGAAACAATGGTCACCCGGGCTGTCATTCCCGGCCGCAGTCTCATTTCCTGCCGGGTCAGGGCAACCGTGAGCTGGAAATATTTTCCGCCCATACCGTCAGCGTTCATTTCTGCGGCCAGAGCCCCGATGAAATCGACCCTGCCTTCCAGATCCAGATCCGGGTAGGCGTCCACCCGGACCATGGCCTTCTGGTTCAGGGAAATCTTGTGCAGGTCCACTTCACGGACCCGGGTCTTGACGATCATGGATGCGATATCCGGGAGGTACAGGAGCGGCTGATTCCTGAGCGCCCTGTCACCGACCCTGGGTTTGCGTTTTTCACCGTCCCTGTACGTTTCAAAAAGAATGGCGATACCGTCCGAGGGCGCCTTGATCCGGGTCAGATATAGCTCGTCTTGGGCCTGCTTCAGCTGGGCCCGGGTGGTCATAAGCCGCCCCCGGCTCTCTTCCAGGTCTGCAACCGCCTTGGCAATGGAAAAGATCCCTGCGTTTTTGACCTGGAGAATATCCATCTCAGCCTTTTCAACCGTTGCCTCGGCTGCCTGCTTCAGGGACGGAAACACGTGATCCGTGTAAATGGAAAGCTTTTTATCAGCCGATTCCCATTTCTCCTTGAGATCTCCCAGCATGCTCTCCACCTGGCTGACTTCTCCCTCGGTGGAAAAGCCCTTTTGGCTCAGTCCTTTCAGGTCGTTGCAGTAGGTGAGGTATTTCTCATATTCCTGTCTGGCCTTTGCGGCTTCAACACTGAACTGGCTGATCTGCAGCGGCCCTTCACCGTCAACCAGGCGCCTGAGCTCAAGCTGGGCAACGGTAAGGGCGAATTCCCCGGAGGAGATGTTCTTTTCCACCGAGTTCTTTTCCAGCTCCAGGACCTGTTCCTTGGCTTTAACCCCGGATTCGATGGCGGTCACGTCTGCCTCCAGGGTCTGGATCTTTTCCTCAAAGGGTGCTGAATCAATGGTGACCAGGAGATCCCCGGCCTTTACATGGGTTCCGTCATCAACGATATACAGGATTTTCCCGTCGTTGCTTTTGATCTCCGAGCTGAGCATATGGGACCTGGCCGTATCCAGTACTCCGATGGTTGTCACCTGAACATTAAAATCCCTGATCATGGCCTCCGCAACCTGGACTTCCCGGGCACGGGCACGGCTGTCCTGGGACCTGCCATACACCAAAACCGCTGCCAGGGCCAGGAGGACCACCAATGCCGCACCTGTCCGGAATCGCCGCAATGCTGCCATCAGAAAGTCCTTTCCAGGAGCGTGCCCATCACAGCCCGCAGTTTATACAGTCCCACAATATAGTCGGTCTGGACAGCCAGGAGATTGACTTCAGCCTGCTGAATCTCCGTTTCCGCCTCAATGACATCAAAATTATCCATCATCCCATGCTTGTACTTTATTTTGGACAGCTCCAGCTTCCCCTGGGCCTGCTGGATCTGCTCCCTGCGGATCTGGATCCTCTGGGTATTTTTTTCAAGGACCTGCATGGCCTGCTTTACCTGGGCGATGATGGTATCGCGCTGGGACGCCATATCCAGCTCAGCGTTCCTGATCCGGATGAGGCTCTGGCGGTATGCCGCCTTTTCGGCGGTCCTTGAAAAATCGGTGGTGCTTGCCAGGTTGATAGTCCACTGATCCTCCGTAAAATCAGCCATGCTTCCGGCCCGTTCACCCTCGCCATAACGGCGGTACCCCATCTGCAGGTCCAGCTGGGGAAGGAGGTTGTGGCGGGCCAGGGCTGCCTGACGATTTCCATCCTCCAGGGTATCTTTGGCCTGGTCCATTTCTATCCTGTTGGCAATGGCCTTGTCCACAGCCCCGTCAAGGTCAATGTCCACGGGCTCGTACTGTTTGGGGGCCGATACGGTCAAGGTCTTTTGGGCATCCAGGGACAGAAGCCGCTTCAGGTTTTCTTCCCCGTCCGCCAGGGTCTGGAGGGTCGCTGAGAGCCCGTCCTCCATGTCCTTGAGCCGGATTTCAGCTCTGTAAACATCCATGGGGGTTGCCAGACCGGCATTTTTCTTGATCTCCGAGGCCGCCGCATAAAAGGTCATGGTATTGATCTGCCTCCGGTACAGCTGGGCCAGATCCCTGAGGCGCAGGATGTCATACACCGCGGATACGGTGCTGATAACCGTGTTGACCTCTGAAACATAATAACTTCTTTGGGCAGACCGAAAGGAGAATTCCGATGCGCGGACATAGGCCCGGTTAACGTCCTCGCCCCGTCCACGGAACAGGGGCATGGTCATGGACAGGGAAACACTGCCGTTATAGTCTTCATCGCTTCTGCCCAGCTCCGGCGCAACCGATACCACAGGTCCTGAAAACAGGGCTTTGCTAAGGGCCACACCGGCTGAAAAACTGGACACGCCGTCAGAGACCCCTGCGGTTGTGGATGGAGTCAGTTTGAGATCAAAGGCTGATTCGGCCACGGCAACGTTCAACTGGTCGCTTTCCAGGGCGTTAGTCAGGGAAATGAGGCTCCTGTTCCGGGCCAGGGCCATATTGATGGCTTCCTCAAGGGATATGGACAGTCGTTCCCCGTCAGTGGGATAAGAATTCCCTTCAGAGCCGCAGCACTCTCCGATCATTACCAGCACACAACAGATTAGGATGTACAATCCCTTCATTGTGCATTTCACCTGTGATCATCCGAATCATGATTGGCATCAAAGTATCGGTATTTACATACTTGCATTACAGGGAGAATGCAACCCGAATCTTCCGGCACAGGCCTCCCTTGGGTTGCCGCTCTGTAATGCCTTACACCAAAAAAAACGACCCGGACACAATCAGTTAAATTGTTTTCCGGGCCGTTCGATAAAAATGACTTAATTACCTGGTGAAATTCAACGTCCAGCCATTACTGCTGACCATTGTAAATGAGTTGGAGTTACCCGAGGCTGTCCCATCGTAAACAGCGCCTGCATCAAAAGTCAGATCCAGATTAGTCCCGGTCAATGTCCATTGTCCGCCACCACTGCTTGAATTGGTTGATCCATCCGAAAAGGTGGAATTGAGGACATATGTGTAAGAACCATTGTCATTGAAAGTGATATTGCCGGCTGTCGTGCTGCCGGCAGCTGCATTGCTGCCAGTGATATTCCAGTATCCGACAATCGTTCCTTCGGTCAGCACCTCGCCGTGACTGCCGCCACCACCGCCGCTGCTGCCGATAGCTGCCGCACCACCGCCGATCACTGCAGCTGCCCCGATAAGGGCTGCAGTAGAGATACCCGCTGCGCCGGCTGTTACCGTTCCAGCCATGGTCGCTCCAGTGGCTGTTGTCGCTGACGTAGAGGTTCCGGCTGCACCGGCTGCTGAGGAAGACGACGTTGCAACATTATACAGTCCGGCAACGGCCCCGAACCTGGCTGCTGATTCAACAGCGTCCACAACCACGGAATCCGTAAACCCGGCCAGCTCTGCGGGTGCCTTTGCCAGTTCCGTGCTGACCGTGATATTGCCCTGTCCCCCGAACTGCCAGGCAGGAACCTTGTCCGTGTCTTTTTTCTTAACCATGTAGGGCTGGGTTTTTACTATCTGCTTTTCATTGTTCACGACAAGAAAGAGATATTCCAGCTCTTCGGTTGTCTTGCTGGGCGCAGGAAGAATTCCCTGGTAAGCGCCGCCGGATCCGGTCATGGTCACAAATACATAATTTGCCTCGCCCTTGGCCTTGAAATAGCACCGTACCGTATTGATACCCTTGTCATCCTTGACCGTTGTCTCCAGGGTTATACGGCTGCCCGGGACAAAGTAACTGATGGGCTTGTGGGTCACCTTTGTGGTGGGGCTCATCGCTGCATTGACAAGACCCGCGTTGACCGGCATGATGAACAACGCCAGTGCGAAAATCGATAAGATCTGAGCAAAACAACTGTCTTTCAATCGCTTCATCCTGATTCCTCCCTATGTTTTAATTTTCTGTTGCCGGACACCCCCGGCACTGTTGATTGACCTGGTCATTCGGACATGCCGTGTATTTTTTCCGCTCAAACATCCGGGAATAATCACTGCTGCCTTGCGGTAAAACCATGGAACCGGCTCATCCCCGGAGCATAAGCCGGAACATTGTGTCTGCTGATTTCTTTTTAAATCAGAAATAGCATCAAACCCGGAAAAAACCAAGAAGTATTAACTTATTTTTTTCCCATAATAGGCAGGGTAAAAAAGGGCGGGCTCCGGCTGTCCGAAAGGACGCCGGAGAAAGTAGCGAATCAGGAGTCTGAGAATCAGGAGACCGTTTCCCGATCCCCTCTTCTCCCATCGCCGGGCGGAAACCGATGCCATGCGGTTTAAAAAAACCTGGCGGCCCAGGGAGCGCAGCCGTATGGACAGTTCCACATCCTCCATCAGGGGCATATCCGGGAAAAGATCAGAACGGATGACCTCCGCCCGCCTGAAGAACTGCACCTGATCACCGAAGATGCGGTCCTTGTGTCATCGTCGGACTCCATCCACTTATACGACATGAAACCCATAACGGTCAAGGCATCGCTCAAACCGCATTCCACATAATAACCCATGTTGGTGTCCGTGAAATCACCGTGGCCGTCCATCTCTTTCCTGTGGCCGTTGTCATCAAACACCCAGGACAATTACCAGCAGTACCACTGCCTCTTTTTTTACCCCATGTCCCATCGTTTTTTACTACATGGTCCATTGGCTGAAAGGAAAATCGGGTTGTACCGGGGCCTGTATCTGGTATACTGATCGTTATTTGATGATCCGAGATCTGGAACCGATGGAGATCTTTTATGGAAGACATTTCGCTGGATACCTGTATGGACAACTACCGGACCCTGGTCGCCAGGGTGGACCGGCTCTGCAGGGAGATCGTAGTGCGGTATGGCTCTGCTGTTGTGTGCAGGCAGGGGTGTGACACCTGCTGCCGTCATCTGTCCCTGTTCCCGGTCGAAGCGGTTTCCATCCGTCTTGCCCTGGACAGCCTGGGCCAGTCTGAAAAAACCAGGATCATGGACAGGGCCATGGCCGCGTCAGAAGACGCCTGCCCGCTCCTGGACCAGGGGATCTGCCTGATGTACAGCCACCGGCCCATCATCTGCCGGACCCACGGCATGCCGGTGCTGGTTGACAGGGACGGGGAGCGGGTGGTGGATTTCTGTCCCCTGAATTTCAAAGGGATACCGCTCCGGGATCTGGACCGGCAGACCATCATCGACCTGGAAACCCTGAACACGGCCCTGGCCGTGATCAACCGCATGTTCGCCTCCCAGGTGCTTGATAAGGACAGTTTCCCGGAACGCCTTTACCTGGCGGACGCCCTGCTCATGGAGCTGGACTGAGGCGGCTCCAGCACCCGGAGGCCGTGGGAGGTCCGGCGCCATTCATTCAGGGTCTCCAGATAATCCAGAAGATCCATGCATTCCACCCGCAGGAGCCTCACATGCCAGATGTCAGAAGGTGACATGCGCTCCTTGAATGCGTGAAAAATAGTTCCCGCTCCCTGGGGATCAAGGCTGGAGAGAAGATCAACCAGGGTTTCGGCCGTGGGGAAATAGGCGTCCACATCCAGGGGGCCGGACAGGACCTGGCGGACCAGGGCCTGGAGTTCCCGGTAGACCCGGGGATGCCGGTTCACGGCCGCGGCGGATGCCGACAGCATCGCCTGCCAGCGCTTTTCCAGATCCAGGGGTGTTATCGGTGTGTTCATGGTGCTTCCTTTCCCCGGTTTTCGGCCAGGCACCTGCCCGGAAACCGTCCAAGCACGGCTTCCAGGCAGGCATCGCCTGTCCCGGCAAAAAGCCCGGGAACTACATGGCTGTTTCCGGGTGGAAAACATTGACGTCTTTCAGGTCATCACCCAGGTACTCACGCTCGTTGGGACCCAGGACGCCCAGGGAAAGGCAGATCAGGGTCCACAGGTGGACTACGGGATAATTGCCGCCGTAATGCTCGCTGAGTTCATGGATCTGGGCATGGCAGTTGTGGCATGCCGCGATGCAGTAATCCGCACCTGTCGCCTTGATCTGCATGTCCTTCAGCCGCCCGTACTCCAGGCGCTGCTCCTTGAAACCCGACTGGAGGAAGCCGCCGCCACCGCCGCAGCAGTAATTGTTGGAGCGGTTGGGCGTCATATCGACGAAATTCTCCTCGCCCACCACTGACTTGACCACAAACCTCAGGTCATCGGCCACAGGATCGCCAAAGCTCTTTCTCACGATCTGGCAGGGATCCTGGACCGTAAACTTGATTTTAAGGTCCTTGTTCCAGTCGGAACTTACCTTGAGTTTTCCTTCACGGATCCACCGGGCATAATACTCGTAGATGGATTTTACCTCAAAATTGTGCTCCAGGTTGAATTTTTTCAGTCCGGCCCGGACTGAGAATGTGACGTGGCCTCACTCGGTGTTGAGAAACGTTTTGCACCCCAGCTTGTTGGCCTGGTTGACCGTGGTCCGGGTCACCTGTTCCCAGGATGCGTTATCGGCCAGGAACATGCAGTAATTTTCGCCGGCCCAGCCTTCGCTGCCATAGGTCCAGTCAGCGCCTGCCAGGTGCAGGATCTTCCACAGGGGAACCAGCTCGTCAGGCTCGGTCACCGGCTCCCTGGAGTTCTGGTTCAGGAAGAACTCGGCCCCCTCCTTGTCAATGGGCGCCTCCATATCCGCAAACTCGGGCTGATTTTCCTGGTATTCGGCAAGCACATCCTCAACCACGTAGACGAAATCATCCGGGGCCGTACCCATGGCGCTGCAGCTGGCGTTGCGCAGGGCCATGTCGCAGGAACCCAGGATCCCCTTGGGGCGCTCTTCCCTGGGACGGAGCCCCCGGGCGTTGTAGACCAGCTGGGGGATATCGATTTTCATGGGGCAGACATGGACGCAGCGCATGCACATGGTGCACATCCACGCCCAGTCGGACCGGGCAATCTCCTCGTCCATGCCCAGGGCGGCCATGCGCAGGAATTTCCTCGGGTCCATGCCGTCAAGCCCTGTGGCCGGACACCCGGATGAACAGGCGCCACAGGTCAGACACAGATTCAGGTTGCCGCCGTCAGGGAGTATCTCCTTGACCTTATCCATAAACGTAGACCGCTTTTTCTTGCTAAGCTTGATGACCGTCTCCGTCATTAATGCCTCCTTTTAATTCTGCTCCTCAATATCGGTTAATCATTGCAGCCCTGACCGCACCCTGCCGGCTGGCTGGAAACCGCATGGGGAAACAGCACGATGCATGCCATAAAACACAGGAGGGCGGGGGCCGCCAGAACAGGCCATATATTCAAGGGATTAACGGCTGGTCCGTAAACGCGGCAGCACAGATTGAGTCGCGTTTATGCAGCTTATTGAATCGCACTTGGGTCGCATAGGGTTGCAACAATGCAACTCTGAACGATACCTTTTTCTTGACCAGCTTTCAGGATCTCTTATTGGATCAGGAATTCATGCAAAAGAACCTGTGACCAAAAACAGCTTGATTCAAATTCTCATGTATGAAAAACTGATTCTCTTGAAAACATAAAACCGGAAAAAGGATCCTGTCTTGGAACCCCTGAACACCACAACAACTGAAATCATACTGGACAGCATATCCGACGGTGTGTTTACCGTGGATCTTGAATGGAAAATCATGTCCTTTAACCGCGCTGCCGAGGAAATTACAGGAATTCCCCGGGACCAGGCCATCGGCAGGCACTGCTGGAGCGTTTTCCGGTCCAACATGTGCCAGGGTGAATGCGCGCTGAAAAGAACCATGAAACAGGGCCGATCCTTTATCCACAGTGCAACCCACATCGTCATCGGCAGCGGGAAACAGATTCCCATCACCGTTTCCACAGCCCTGCTAAAGGGCAGTGACGGCACCATCCTCGGAGGTGTCGAGACCTTCAGGGACCACAGCCTGGTCGAGGAACTCAGGAAGGAAATCTCCGGCTCCTACCGCATGGGAGACATCATCAGCGCCAGTGCTTCCATGAGAAAACTTTTCGCCATCCTTCCCCAGGTGTCGGAAAGCGACAGTACCGTGCTCATCGAAGGCGAAACCGGTACCGGAAAAGAACTCATGGCAAGGGCGATCCATAACCTAAGCCCCAGGCGTGACAACCCCTTCACGGCCATCAATTGCGGAGCCCTTCCCGACACCCTCCTGGAATCTGAACTGTTCGGTTACAAGGCCGGAGCCTTTACCAATGCGGTCAAGGACAAGCCGGGACTCTTTGCCCTGGCCCGGGGAGGCACCCTGTTCCTGGATGAAATCGGTGATACCAGTCCGGCGTTCCAGGCCAGGCTGCTCAGGGTCCTGGAAGAGAGGGAGTTCCAGCCGTTGGGGGCTGTCAAAAAGGAAACTGCCGATGTCAGGGTGATTGCGGCCTCCAACAGGGACCTGACCACCCTGGTCGGCCGGGATGAGTTCCGCCAGGATCTGTTTTACCGAATCAACGTTGTCCGGCTCAGGCTGCCGACCCTGAAGCAGCGCATGGAAGACATCCCGCTGCTCATCGATCATTTCATACAACGGCTCAACTGGATCCGGGGGAAATCCATTCCGGGTGTCGAACACCAGGCCCTGGCCATGATCATGTCCCATGATTTTCCCGGCAACATCCGGGAGCTGGAAAATATCATCGAACACGCCTTTGTTCTCTGCCCGGAAGGCCATATCCGTCCGGAACACCTACCAGGCTTCCTGGCACGGGAAACCCGCCCTGACATGGCTCTGTCCTTCCGGGATGATCCGGTGAAATCCGCCGAGATCCAGCTCATCCTGTCGACCCTGAAAAAGAACAATTACAACCGCAAGGCATCGGCCCGGGACCTGGGCATCCACAAAAGCACCCTGTTCAGGAAAATAGACAGGCTGGGCATTCCCCTTCCAGCCATTGACGGCCGCAGTACACGAACCTGATCCGGCTCCGGAAAACACGGCATCCTTGCAAGCCATCCGGATCCGGGAAAACGGGCAAAGGCCATAGAGGGCAGCTTATAGAACCATCGCCAGGTTCAAACTCCGGCCAGGGCCTGGTCCAGATCCATGATCAGGTCCTGGGTATCCTCAATGCCGGTTGAATAGCGGATCAGGCTCTCCGGGATCCCCATGGCCCGACGCTCTTCACTGGTGCACTCCACGTGACTGGTGGTGGATGGCGGCCCGACAATGGTCTCCACGGCACCCAGATTTGCTGCGGCATGGGCATAACGCAGGCGGGGCAGGAACAGGCGAAGGGCGTCAAAGGTGTTGTCTTTGAGCATGAAACTGAGCATGCCGCCGAAACCCCGCATCTGGCGCCTGGCAATGTCATGGCCCGGGTGGGACAAAAGCCCTGGATAAAATACCCGGTCCACTGCCGGATGGGATTCCAGGAACCTGGCAATGGTCATGGCACTGGTATTCTGGTGATCGATTCTCAGCTTCAGGGTTTTCATTCCCCTGAGCAGCAGGTAGGCGGACATGGGGTCCAGGCTGGCCCCATTGATCTCCCGGTAATGGTACACCCGGTCGACCAGTTCCTTTTTCCCGCACACAACGCCGACCAGGGCATCGGCATGGCCGCCCAGGTACTTGGTTGCACTGTGGAGCACAAGGTCGGCCCCCAGGGCCACGTCCAGCCACTGGTCCACATCCTTTGCCCGTGAATTGACACCGTTTTCCCCGGGCCCGCCCCAGGAACAAAACAGCCGCTCTGGTATCTGCCCCTTTTCAATTCTCCGAAAATCGTTTATAACCCTTTCCTGGGATATGGAACCGGGACTGCGGGCCCGGATTATATTTTTTGGGGGGAGATAAGCATTGTCGGGCATTGTTTCAGATATACAAAAGGGGAATCAGGACTGGAGAGACCAGCTAAGGAACAGCATCGTCAGACCGGGACAGATCCCCGGGAGGTTCAGCGTTGACAGACAGGCCATGGAAAAGGTTCTGGCCCGGTATCCCATGCGGATCCCTCCCTATTACCTGGCCTTGATTCAAAAAGAAAAGGATCCCCTGTGGCGCCAGTGTGTTGCAGACCCGGAAGAACTCAAAGACCTTTCCAATGCACCGGACCCACTGTCAGAAGAGGACCAGTCGCCTGTTTCGGCCATCATCCACCGGTATCCGGACCGGGTGATCTTCCTGGTGTCAAACCAGTGCGCCATGTACTGCCGTTACTGCATGCGCAAACGCAAAGTCGGGGACTTGAACCGCCATTTCGGAGGCCGATGGCCAGAGATCGAGCAGGGCATGGAGTATATCCGCCAGACCCCGGAAATTGATGATGTCATCCTGTCCGGCGGCGATCCCCTGCTCCTTGAAACCCCCATGCTGGGCCTGATACTGGACCGGTTGAAGGCCATTTCCCATGTGGGCATGGTCCGTATCCACACCAGGGTCCCCTGTACCCTTCCCATGCGCATCACCGAAAACCTGGTGTCGGTCCTGAAAACCTTCCGGCCCCTGTACATCAACACCCACTTCAACCACCCGGACGAAGTGACACCCGAGGCTGAAAAAGCCTGCGGCATGCTGGCCGATGCCGGTATTCCCCTGGGATGCCAGACGGTTCTTCTAAAGGGAGTCAACGATGATCCCAGGACCATGGCAACCCTCATGAAACGCCTGGTCCACATGCGTGTAAAGCCCTACTACCTCCACCACCCGGACCCGGTTGCCGGAACCGCGCATTTCAGGCCGTCCCCGGACACGGGACTGGCCATCATGAAACAGCTCAGGGGCAATCTTTCAGGCCTGTGCGTTCCCCAGTACATGATCGATCTGCCCGGAGGGAACGGCAAGATCCCCCTGGTTCCCGACTACGTCAAGAGCCTTTCCAGGGACAGTGCACTGGTTGAGAATTTCCAGGGAAGGCTCTGTACCTATCCGTTCTGATCTTTTTACGGGATCGTCATCTTTTCCATGTCCCTGAGGATCCGTTTCTGCCGCAACAGGACGTGCTGGTCCGGACGGTTAGCCAACCACCGGTGGGGACTGGGCAGGACGGCAGCCATAAGGGCCGACTCCTCCCGTGTCAGGTGCTGGGAACTCCGGTTGAAATACCGGTTAGCGGCAGCCTCGGCACCCATGATCCCTGTGCCCCAATCCACGGTGTTCAAATAGATCTCAAGGATTCTCTTTTTGTTCCAGAACAGTTCCATGAGCAGGGTATACCAGGCTTCGGCAGCCTTGCGCACAAGGCTCCTGCTGGGGACAAGGAACAGGGACCTGGCCGCCTGCATGGAAATGGTGCTTGCACCCCTGACCCGGTGCTCCTCCATGATATCCTTTACGGCAATGGAAAGTTCCGTAAAGTCGAACCCGCCATGATCCAGGAAGCGCTGGTCTTCCGAAGCCAGGACCGCCCTCCTGAGATGGGGCGAAATACCGGCAAGATCACGCCATTTATAGGCAGGAACCTGGTAGGGCTCGTTTTCAACCATTGACCAGGCATAATCCCAGATTGTCGATACGGTAATCGGGGGGTTGAACACCCTGAATACCATGACCTGGATGACGGTAACAAAGATACCCGCCAAAAAGATCCAGGCCATCCGCTTCAGGATCCATCGGCCTGCGCTCCAGGGTTTCCACTTCTTTGCGGCAACCATTACTTTGAATCCACCCCAAAAACGGCTCTGCGGCCTGCAGCTGACAGCAGGGGGGCGCTACCGTCGTGACAGACTGTACTTGATAGTAACCTGATTTTTTTTCCCTGATTCAAGCTTCAGATTGGATGTGCCCAGATCCAGACCCACGGTAAGTTCACCGGATTCCTTCAGGGAATCCAGGGGGATCGGTTCGGTAAAGACCGTGGACATGTCCTTCATGATAAGGCTGCCGCCAACGATCTTCACGACAGGGGGAGCAGCAACAGCCTCGGTCATGACCAGGCCCGGACCCAGCCTGCCGGTCCACACAGGCTGAACCGGCACCTGCTTCTGAACCGGCAGATCCACGGTGACATCCAGCACGGACGGTGTTATCTGCTTGAGCTGGATTCCTGGAGGAAGCAGGATATTTTCCCGGGAAATTGTCAGCCGGTTGGTGCCGGGAACAACCTTGGTCAGGTCAAGCTTGATCTTGATCTGGTCCGTGGAGGTTGCGTTGATCAGGGGTCTGGAGCCGCTGATGACCAGCTTCACGCTGCCGGCAGATGCGGAAAATATCTCCATTTTCTGGTCAGGGTTCATGAACTCCACCGGAACATCAACGGTTGCCAGGGTTTCCATGCCCTTGGAAAAGCCGAACCACAGCCCTGTGATGCAGACCAGACTGATAACGCCGACCACAGCCAACTCCAGGACCTCGCGGTTAAAGTACCCCCGGGATCCATCGTCACCGGCATGCTCGAGAAGCAGTTTTTCCAGCACTCGCCTGTCGTTGATATCGTAGATCCGGCTTTCCTTGAGCAGGGAAATCTTTCCCCGCTCTTCGGAAACCACCAGGACCAGGGCATCGGTCTGTTCGGCAAGGCCCATGGCGGCCCGGTGCCGGGTGCCGAAATGGGACGGCAGGTCCTCCCGTTTTGACAGGGGAAGGATAACGCTGACATCGGTGATCTGGTTGCCCTGGATAATGACAGCACCGTCATGAACCGGATTGTCCGGCCAGAAGACGCTCACCAGCATCTCCTGGGACAGCTTCCCCTGCCAGGGGATACCGCCCTGGACAACGGTGGTCAGGCCGTGCTTCAGGGGGAGAACAATCAGGCCCCCGATCTTTTTCCTGGCCATTTCATAAACGCTGTCCACAATGATGTTGAGCGGGGTATTCAACTGGTGCCGCGGGATACCCCAGAAAAACGATTTCAGGGTCCGGGTCTGCAGAATGCTTGAAATTTCATTCCGGAAAATGATGATGATGATCAGGGCAGCGGCAGCAATGATTCCCTGGATTGCCCAGCTGGTAATGATGAGCCCCAGGGAAACGGCTCCCTGCTTTAAAAACCAGAGCACCCCCATGACTCCGAGCACCCTGACCACGTTGGTTCCGCGGAACAGGACATACAGACGAAACAGGATATAACTGTTGAATAGAATATCAATAACATCCCGCCATCCCAATCCGAAAAATATGGACATAAATCCTCTGGTAACTAGTCTGAAATGCTGAAGCGCAGGGTTTTCACGAGGATGTTATTGGCATCAACGATTTCCACCCGCCAGGCACCCTTGTCCCCGTCCCTGAGCTGCATGCTGCTCACAGAAGACCACTTGGGGGGATTCAGGGTGAGCCGTGCGCTGGAAATCAGGGTGTCCCGCTTGTACCATTTGTGATAAATATGGATCTGCTCCGGAACCGGGTCAAAGGCCGTATAACAGAAAATTTCACCCTGGGAAATAGTAAACACAACCGCCGGATACACCGGCAGAAAATTGGAAACAGACTCACACATGACCGAGCTGACCAGCGTCAGCTTGTCTTCAGCCCGGCTGCCTGGGACCCCGGGCCCGAAAACACCGAAAACAGCCAGTGTCATAAACCAGAAAATCAGGATTCCTAGTGTTGATTTCTTATATATCATGACTGGTACCATAAACCATCCGTCGTTGTTTTCAAGATATTTTCAAAGTATATTTTTATCCCGGTCCTCCATTCCGGCACATGAACGCCTTGGCCCAAAGGTTTGCGGGCAGGGATACACCACGAACCATCACGCTAACTGGTATGACCAATTTAATGCCAATAGATAGGCACCGTTCTCTGCGATAACTGTAAATACTGAAAAATTTGATCGAGATCCTAAAAATTTCTATTGACATAAATTCAATATTTTAATATTGGTTGGGCCAATTCATTTTTGGAGAAACAACCCAATGAACAAGACCAGTTATTGCAGCATTGCAGCACAGCTGACAGAAAAAATTCAATCAGGGGACTACAGGCCCATGGACAGACTCCCCCCGGAGCGGCGGCTGGCCGAGATTTTCCAGGCTTCCCGCAATACCGTAAGGGAAGCCATCCGGACCCTGGCTGAAAAAGGGATTGTGGAATCCCGGCCCGGGGCTGGCACCTTTGTGGCGACGGATGCCAACCAGCGCCTGGCCTCTACCCTGTTCCAGGACCGGAAGCAGAACCGGCTCAGGCTCAAGGAGGTGTTTGAACTCAGGAAAATGCTGGAACCCCAGATTGCGGCTCTTGCAGCCTCACGGATATCCGATGCGGCGGTTCAGACCCTGGAGGATATTGTCCGGCAGCAGGAAAAATCGGTTGAAGCCGGAAAGGATGCAACCGAGCTGGATGAGCTGTTTCACCGCTGCCTGGTCAGGGCCACTGGCAATTGTGTGCTGCTTACGGTTTATGAGAAAATCAGCGGCATTCTGTCGGAAAGCCGCTCAAAGGAACTTCAGACCCGGGAGAGAACCCGGTTATCCTTAGAGACCCACAAAAAAATCACAGCTGCCCTGAAATCCAGGGACATGCGGGCAGCTTCCGATCTGATGCACCAGCATATGACAGAAATTGAAACCACAACCAAAAAAAAGGAAAACCCTTCATGTCGTTCATGATCATCTATCTTGCAGGCGGTGCCATTGCCGGTGTCCTGGCAGGCCTCCTGGGAATAGGCGGAGGCCTTGTCATCGTTCCCATACTCACCTTTGCTTTCGGATCCCTGGGATTCCCCCATGAGCATATCCTTCACATGGCCCTGGGAACCTCCCTGGCCAGCATCCTGTTCACCTCCGTGTCCAGTCTCAAGGCCCACCATGGCCGCGGAGCAGTTCTCTGGCCGGTGGTTTTCCGTATCACCCCGGGCATCCTGGCCGGAACCTTTGCCGGAGCCTGGATCGCGGCCCAGCTGTCCACCAATTTCCTCAAAGGGTTTTTCGGTGTATTTCTCCTGTATGTGGCTACCCAGATGCTCCTGGGTTTCAAGCCCAAAGCCTCCCGGGAACTGCCGGGAACACCGGGGATGTTCGGGGCCGGATCTGTTATCGGCATATTTTCCAGCCTTGTCGGTATCGGGGGCGGGACCCTGTCCGTCCCTTTCCTGGTCTGGCACAACACCCTTGTGCACAGTGCCATAGGCACATCTGCCGCCATCGGGTTTCCCATTGCCCTGGCCGGAACCCTGGGGTATATCACCAGCGGCCTCAGCTCCCAGGGCATGCCCCCTTACACCATCGGCTTCATCAACCTGACAGCCCTGGGCGGTATTGTTGCAGCCAGCGTGTGCACGGCGCCCCTGGGTGCAAAACTGGCCCACAGCCTGCCGGTGGACAAGCTCAAACGGACCTTTGCCGTTCTCCTGTACATTGTGGGCAGCCGCATGATCTGGTCCATCTTTTGATGAATCCCTCCGTTAATGAGTCATTTCCGTGAGGGCACTGCAACACCAGGCTTGACCCGGGACCCCGGAACCGCTTATAACAGGGACAGCTTTTCAAGCCGACACCATGAAGCCAAGAGGATGATCCCATGGAGAAAAAAAAATATGTCCTGACCATGCTGGTGGAAAACGAACCAGGGGTCACAGCCCGGGTCACAGGTCTGTTTGCCGGACGCGGATACAACATCGAAACCATCTGCGGTGCGCCCACGGCAGATCCTGAACTCTCGCGCATCACCATAACCACCTGGGCCGAACCGCCCCAGCTGGAACAATGCATGAAACAGATCCAGCGCCTTACCAATGTCATCAAGCTCAGGGACATGACAGGTGAGGAAACCCTGAAGCGGGAACTGGCTCTGGTCTGCGTCGATGCCACACCGGAACACCGAGTTGAAATTCTGGACATCATCGAAGATTTCCACGGAAAAGTGATTGATATCGGCACGGAACAGGTTACCCTGGAAGCTGTGGGCAAGGAAGGCGCCATCGACACCCTCCTTGAAAGACTGTCTCCCTTTGGGATAAAAAAGCTGGCACGCTCAGGCCTCCTGGCCCTTTACCGGGAGTCTTGAAGAATCCGGCCCATGCCCGGCAGCTCAAAACCGGTATCAGGACTTGATGGAGGATAGCATGACCCGTTCCTTTGATAATGAAATCAGCCGGAAAAACACCGGCTCCGTTAAATGGGAGATACGCCAGGACAGGGACGACCCCGGGAAATGGGTCCGGACCGACGCCTATTTCGGAAAAGACCGGATGCTGCCCATGTGGGTGGCCGACATGGACCTGGCCTGTCCGGAACACGTGGTGGCAGCCCTGAAAAAAAGAGCGGACCACCCGATCTTCGGGTATACCATGGCCGGGACCGACTACTTCGATGCCGTATGCGCCTGGATGGAGCGCCGCCACGGCTGGGCACCGGACCCGGGCTGGATCGTCACCGCACCCGGCGTTGTCCCGGCCCTCCATGTACTGGTCCGGGCCCTGACCGCTCCCGGACAGAAAGTCCTGGTCCAGCAGCCGGTATACTACCCGTTTTTCAGCGCCATACAAAAAAACCAGCGTCATCTGGTGTCCAACTCCCTGGTCCTGAAGGACGGCCGATATGTCATGGACCTGGACGATCTTGAGAAAAAAACAGCTGACCCGGACCTGACCCTGGCCATCCTTTGCAGCCCCCACAATCCGGTGGGCAGGGTCTGGACCCCGGATGAACTCCGGGCATTCGGGGAGATCTGCCTGAAAAACAATGTCCGGGTCATCTCCGATGAGATCCACTGCGACCTCCTGTTCAACCGCACCACCTTCACACCCTTTGCCGCCCTGGGCCATGACTTTGCCGGCAATGCCGTGATCTGCACCGCCCCGAGCAAGACCTTTAACCTGGCCGGTCTCCAGGCATCCAACATCATCATCCAGGACCCCGGCATACGGAAGGCCTTTGCCGATGAAATGGCAGCCAGCGCCATGGGACGCCTCAACCCCTTCGGCATTGAAGCCTGCAAAGCCGCCTACACCCATGGCGATGCCTGGCTGGACAGGCTGCTGACCTACCTGGACGGAAACCTGGAGGCATTGACCGGCTTTTTCAGCAGGGAGATTCCCTTTATCCCCATCATCGCCCCCCAGGGAACCTACCTGGTCTGGTTCGACTGCCGGGCCCTGAATCTGGAACCCCTGGCCCTGAGAGACCTCATGCTCAACACCGCCCGGGTGGTCCTGGATGAAGGATACATCTTCGGGCCCGAAGGGGCCGGGTTCGAGAGGATCAACATCGCCTGCCCCAGACCCGTGCTCATGGAAGCGGCCCGGCGTATCGCGGACGCAGTGAAAACCGTCAGGAAGCGCTGACACCGGCCAGGCCCAACAAAACCCTTGACTTTGAAAAGCCAGGTTGTATATACATGTAAGAATTCTAACACACAACCGGGGCCGGACCCATCTTCGGACAGATACACAGCAGGGGGATTCTTCCATGAAAACAGTATATCTCGACCATAAGACCATTACCCGGGACGACCTGGTTGCCGTGTCCAGGGACAAGGCCGTTTCGGCATTTTCCGGTGAAGGGGAAAAAAGGGTTGAAGCGGCCCGGGCCCTCATCGACCAATGGGTGGATGAAAAAAAGGTGATCTACGGCATCACCACCGGGTTCGGGGCCATGTGCAACGTGACCATTTCCAGGGCCGACACAAGCCAGCTCCAGGAGAACATCCTCATGAGCCATGCGGCCGGGATCGGCAACCCCCTGCCAGAAGAGGTCGTCCGGGCCATCATGGCCCTCAGGGTCCATGATCTGTGCCTGGGGTATTCCGGGTGCCGCATGGAAACCCTGAACCACCTTGTCACCCTGCTCAACAAAGGGGTGACGCCCGTGATTCCGGAAAAGGGCTCCGTGGGGTCCAGCGGAGACCTGGCACCCACCTCCCACATGGGACTTGTCCTCATCGGCAGGGGAGAGGCCTGGTACCAGGGGCAGCTCCTTTCCGGAGCCGAAGCCCTGAAACGCGTCGGTCTTGCGCCCCTGCACCTGGGAGCCGGGGAAGGGCTGGCCCTGATCAACGGGACCCAGGTCATGACCGCCATCGGTGTCCTGGTGGTCCATGATGCCATCCGCCTGTCAAAGACCAGCGACATTGCCTGCGCCATGACCCTGGAAGTTCTCATGGGCAGCAACTCCGAATTCGACCCCAGGATCCACCAGGTAAGACCCCATCCCGGCCAGATCGCAACCGCCGACAACATGCTGCGCCTGACTGCAGACAGTGAACTCATCGCCTCCCACCAGGGATGCGCCAGGGTCCAGGACGCTTACACCCTGCGCTGCTCGCCCCAGATTCACGGGGCCAGCAAGGACGCGGTGGTCCACGCCATGAAGGTCATTGACATCGAAATCAACGCCACCACCACCAACCCCCTGATCTTTGCGGATACCGGTGAAGTCCGGCTGGGCGGCAACTTTCACGGACAGCCCGTGGCCATGGCCGCCGACTACCTGTCCATGGGGCTGGCGGAACTGGGCAGCGTCTCAGAACGCCGCATCGAGCGGTTGGTCAACCCCCAGCTCAGCGACCTGCCGGCCTTCCTGATCCACAACGGCGGCCTCAACTCCGGATTCATGCTCGGCCAGTATGCGGCCGCAGCCCTGGTTTCCGAAAACAAGGTCCTGGCCCACCCGGCCTGCGTGGACTCCATCCCCACCTCGGCCAACAAGGAGGACCATGTCAGCATGGGTACCATCGCCATCCGCCAGACCCGGGAGATCCTGGACAACGTGGAAAACGTGGTGGCCATCGAGCTGCTCTGTGCTGCCCAGGCCTATGATCTGGTCACGGAAAACAGGCCCCTCAATGGAGGGCTGGGCACCCGGGCAGCCTACGAGGTCATCCGCAGGCATGTACCTTACATGGACCGGGACCGGGAGCTGTACCGGGACATCAACACCATGGTAAAGGTTCTCAGGAGCGGGGAGATCATCAACGCCGTGGAAAAATCCGTGGGCAGGCTCAGGGGCTGCGGCGTATAACCCGGCCTTAACCGGATGGCCACCCAGTCCGAGCTGCCGGGTCTATCCTATCGTTTAGATGACCTGTCTGCGAAGACTGTGGAAAATGTCTTCACCGGCGGCGTCCCCAAGGGGATGCCATCAAGATCTGCAACCATACCAGGTGTGTGCGTGACAGTTATGGAACCGGACCTTCAGAGACGGGATTTTTGATGCTTCCAGCTCTGAAAAACAGGGCTGGAAGCATCTTCATCTCCAGGTCTCGACGCTGCTGTTCAAATTCGGTTTGTGATGTTGCGGCATCCAGCGCCATGGGCATGCCAAAATGAATGGTGACCCGGGAAAAGGGGCGGGGAAGCATGAACCTGTCCCAGGAATTGAAAAACCAGGCCCTGTCAGCTGACACATGAAAAGGTACGATAAGGGCCTGGGTTTCATGGGCCATCCTGATGATTCCGGGTTTGACCTTTCCCATGGGACCGGTGGGACCATCCAGTATATGGGCTCCGAACCCATGGGTTCTGATATGGGCTATCATTGATGCCAGAGCCTCTTTGCCGCCCCTGGAGGAAGATCCCCGGGGGGTGTGCCATCCCGTTCTGTTGGCAACACCGGCAATCAGCTCTCCGTCCTTACTCCGGCTGATCATGAGACCCGGATTTAACCGGGCATAGGTCTTGAAATGGCGGATGGCTGAAAAAAACTGCTGGTGCCAGGTGCACAAGAGAACAGGCCTGCCCTGTTTCAGGAGATTCTTCCAGGCAGCTTCGTTTTCAATCTTCAGGCTGAAGGTCAGGCTGTAAAACCGGATCAGGTAATAGGCAAGAACAATAAAGGGTTTTGTATAGATGATCCGCTTCAATTTTTTCATGCCGACGTCTTCAATCCTTTCCGGTTTTTAAATTTCCGAATGTGAAATTTTGTTTCATACCCGGTATGGTGGAAAAAGGAAAGTCTTATCAGCTCTCCTCACAACCTTTTGCAGCAATCTTATTTTTTGATTCAAACCGTCAGAACTGGACCGGATGGAGAAACGCGGGCGACCCGGGCACCCTGACAAGCTCCTTGCGCAGCCGGGCTATGATCTGCTGAACGGTGGTCCTGCGTTCGGCAAAGGGCTTGAGGGAAATGAACATCCGCGCGGTGTTCGTGGTGGAACCGCCCCCGCCCGCGCTGGTATAGCCGACCACGTCCGAAACATCAGCATGGGTGTCAGGGTAAGGGAAACAACCGCTGAAATGAGAATGGTGACACCCAGGGTAATGGCAAATTCCCTGAACAGGCGGCCCACCACATCCCCCATGAACAGGAGCGGGATGAGTACGGCGATCAGAGAGACGGTGAGGGAAGATCCCTGGGCAGAAATGTAGGTGTCCGAGGCGCGGACCCTATTTCCAGGATCCACCAGGCGCAGGCCCGCCCTGCCGTCAATGGGCTCCCTGATGCCGGCGTAGTTCAGCTGGAGCATGGCGTTGTCCACCTGCCCCTGGTCTGCCCTGATGGCCCCTTCCAGCTGGCCCACCAGATATTTCTGGGTTTCATACTGCAGATTGAAAAAATATGGATGGAGAACACCTGTTATCAGCGTGAAATACGGACGCAGTTCTTTCCCGCTTTTTTTGCAGCGTACATGGCCTTGTCCGCATCTGTCACCAACTCTTCAATCCCGGCTGTCTCCCGGGAATTTTTAAACTGGGAAAGCCCTATGCTGACGGTCAGACAGATGTTCCTGTCCGAAATAACGCCCTGGGCGTCCCTGATTACGAAATGGTAGCTGCCGATTGTATCTTTGATGGCCGTAGCCATTTCATTTGCCCGGGTCAGGTCGATACCCGGCAGGATAACGCAGAACTCTTCACCCCCGTACCTGGCTGAGTAAAACACGCCCCCCCATTGTCCGGCAAAGGTATCGCTGACAGTGCGTATTTTCAGGGCAACGGCTTTTAATGCCTGGTCTCCTACCACATGCCCATAGGCGTCGTTGAACTTTTTAAAATCATCGATATCAATCATGATGAGGTTCAAGGGGTTCTTGCTGCTTCTTGCTTCATTGGTTTCAACGGCAAGCTGTTTGTCAAAAAAACGCCGGTTATTGAGCCCGGTGAGATAATCGGTATGGCTGATGGAGTCGAGCTTAGCCATATCTGTCTGGAATGCCTTGCCCAGAATCTGGAAATCCCTTTTTATCCGCTCAACCACCTCTTCCGGGTCACCATCAATAGACAGAACGTTTTCCAGGGTTCTTTGTTCAAGATTTTTAAGGCCTGTCTGATGGGTAAGACAGGTGGATTTTAATGCATCTGTCAAGATGGCAATTTCAAAAAGCGCTTCCTTGAATTTCCTTTGGGACAGTCCGACACAGATGCTGTTAAATTCCTTGATAAGCGCATGTACCGACGCTTCGGAATAATCGCTGGCGTCGATTATTTCCAGTGCTTTTTGAACCACCGGCCTTAGCGCTCCCCTGCTGAATGCTTCTTCCGGTGATGGCCCGAAACCAGGGGGCGGATCAAACACGAATCTGAACAGGGCCCGCCATCCGGTTTCATCCGGGACATGAACCTGATCGAAGAATTGGGTCAGTTCATTTCCGGTTATGGAATCTCCTGTTAAGAACAGATCCTTCAGGGCTTCAGTGGTTGATTTCATAAAGCGCTCCTTACCTCAGGCAGTGTGCCGTAATACTCCACGGGCGACAGGCGATTGTCCGGGAGTATCACAAATCCGGAACGGTCATCCTTGGGAAGAATTTCGTCGATGAACAGGAGAGGCAACATTCCCGGCAGAAACGCTGCTGCCTGTTTAACCGAACGGAATCAACAGGACCATCCCTGGGTTAGATCTGATCTCGGCTTAGGACGCTGTCTCTCTGGTGTATACTACAGGATGTCCGTTTGTTAAATAACAAAAAGAGTGTCCATAAAAATTTCAAAGGTATTCCAGCGAATCGACAAAAATCCTGCCATTCCAGTTGACGCGAGGGCCATCCCTACAGACAGAGGCCCCAGCATAGGTTCAAAAATGGTACCAGGAACAATGAGTTAGCGTTCTTCTCAAAGATGGTCCAAACCATGTTCATTGCTGAACAATCCATTGACACATTGAAGAATCTCTTTATGCAACCTTCATCTACCTGAAAAAGCATTTCCCCCTTGACCTTGCCCAGATGTTCGTTTCAGACCCGACTGGGAATAACCATCAAAAACCACGGCCGGTCTTGACGCCCGGGTTTCCCCTGTCCATGTCAAAACCGGCTTTATGGCTCTTATTGGTCGCTTCTTATCCGAACGCAGCGTCATCCATGGCCAGGCAGGCATCGGAGAGCCCCTGGATGGATTTCATTTTGCCCAAGGTTACCGGCAGTACAGTCTCCATGTAGAACCGTGCTGAAGTAACAATGCCTTCCTAGAACGCCCGGTCTTTCCTGGACAGGTCTTTTTCAAGAGATTGGGATGCCTTCCTGGCACGCCAAAGGTGCAGCCATCCGACAGTTACATCGCCGATCACCTCCAGGAATGGGAGGGCATGGGCAAAGGCAGAAGCATATTTCTCGGACATGGCAGCTCCACCCATACCCATGGCTGTCTTTCCAAGGGCCGAGACCGATCCGTGGAGGATCTCTGCCATAGGTGCCAGCAGGGGCACTTCTCTGACAGATGCGACGGTGGCTTCCATATCATCCAGAAGGCTCTTAAAGACCAGGCCCTTGTCCATGCCCAGTTTGCGGCCCAGGAGATCCATGGCCTGTATTGGGAACAGAAGCAGCATCCGATACCAGGTAGAGTACGGCGCCTGCAATCTCTTCCGGGTCGCAGCCACGAGTTCCCGTGACAGCGTCTTGGTCATATTGACAAGGGCTGCTTTGGTGGCCGGATACACCCCCTGCATGGGTCCGGGACTCACCGCGTTTACAGAAGAAACGTTGACGATGGCTTCCTTGTTCTTCATGAGGGGCACCCCATATTTGATGGGGACATTCAGGTTTCCATGAACAAACCTGCCTCAGGCATCAGGTGCAGGATACCAGGTGACCGTGGTGTCCATATCAAAGACCGCCACCTGGTTCTTGCCGTTTAGCTTTGCGTGGTAAAGGGCTCTGTCCGCGCAGGCGATCAGGGTGTTCTCGGGAACTCCGATGGGGTACTGGGCGACACCGAAGCTGCAGTGCTGGTGACCTGGAGCGCCGAAATCATGGACTTCAATGGCCTGGCGCACCTTGTCTGCCACAACGGCGGCACCTCTCAGGCCGGTTTCAGGAAGCAGGATACAGAATTCCTCTCCGCCCCACCGGGCCAGAATATCACTTTCCCTAACCACCCGGGAGGCCAAGGCGGACAGCTCCCTGAGCACATGGTCGCCGGCAAGGTGGCCATGGGTGTCGTTGACCCTCTTGAAATTATCGATGTCAAACACTATCAGGGAAAAAATGTGATCGTGGCGGTCCGCCTTTTTTACCTCCATGGACAGGAGCTCATTGAACATGTTCTTGTTGTAGATCTGGGTCAGGCCGTCGGTTCTTGCCTGTTTCTCCACCAGCTTGAGCTGTTCGTCAATGATGGTCCTGGCCTCAAGAAGCGGGGTGGCATCGTAGATGATGACACTCACGTCAGTGGCGTTGAGAGGCGTTATCACAACGTCCTGGCGCATGCGCCTGAAAACCGATTTGGTGATTCTCTTGAGTTCAATGGGGATTACGTACTTCTCCACCGAGGAGTTGGTAAAGGTGGAAGAGTTGATCTTCAGTGCGATTCGAATTTTGCGCTTCAGCAGACTGAAGGCCGTGTCCGGGAACAGCTGGTCAAGGCGGCTGCCCTGGGCCTTGCCGGCGGATATTCCCGTCTGGATAGCCATCCACCTGTTCCAGAACAGGATATCAAGGTCCTTGTTGATAATGAGGATACCGTTTTCAATGATATCGAGAATGGCTGTTTCCATGGCCGCTACATGTTTTCCAGGAACGCTTCAAGGGATTTTTCCAGCCAGGCGTACATCTCGTTGTTGAACATGATAAACAGTTTCCCAAAAATCTGTGTTTCCTGGAATTCAAGGACCGTACTGATGATGATAATCCGGGTGTACCGGGTGCGGTCGAGCCCGGTCAAGAGCTGCTGGGTGAATTCAATGGCTGGCGGAGCAAAGGTCACATCCGATTCCAGGAGTTCCGCCAACTTGCCGATGCACGAAGACCCAAGGATATTGGCAATCTCCAGAATGCTCTGCTGGATTTCGTTTTCATCTGAAATATCATCGGCTGTAAAGTCCTCTGCCTCACAGATGAGAACCTGCATGTTCCGGGCGCTCTGTGAATCAATGGCAAAGACAATCTCTCCTTCAAAGGCCCCTTTGAACTGCTGGGTGGTGATGTAGACGCTCCCGTAGTCCATGCCTTCCATGACCATCGTCTCTATCTGATTGATTGGGATTACTGTGATATCAGGCACATGGAGGGTTGCAAAATTATCAAACAGGTCCGCAATGATTGCCGTGGCAGAACCGAAGGAAATATTGATCAGTTCGCCCAGGACCTCCTTGAGTTCTTGGTTTATCATGGGGTCAATCCTTTTTCAGGGAAGCAAAAATCTCAGCCAGCCGTTTTTCTTCAATGGGCTTGGTTTCAATCCCAGTTGCTCCTGCAGCAAGTACCCTTTCCTTTGATTTGGCCTGGATATCTGCCGTAACAATGTAAACAATGGCGTGCTTATCATACTCCTTGATCCGGGTGAGTGCCTCGTATCCGTCCATAACCGGCATGGTGAGATCCAGAAACACGATGTCAGGGTTAAGTCCTTTGTAGAGGTCCACGGCCTCCTGGCCGTTCACACCTTGAAAAACAGAAGAGCCTTCCTTTATTTTCTCAGGCAGCCGCTTCAGGAGCATGGACCTGGACAGTTTTGTATCATCGATAATTAATATTTTCATGGTTTCTCTATTCTCTCCTCAATGGCCTGGCATCCAAAGCTGTTATGGATTTCACCGGCTTCCGAGTTCAAAAGGATCAAAGCTTTTTCCATGAGATTAAAAAGAATCCGCTCTCAAGTCAAGAAATTATTAGAGACCACCCCAAGCATACTGTTTCCCTGGTGAGTTCTGCCCTTATGCTGCAGGAGCAGAAAGTCACTGCCATCGCACGGGCCGGGGAGACTATGGCTTCCCGGATCCAGGAAATGGCAGAGCCTCAAAATAAGAATCCGGCATGAACATACTTGTGTTCTGCCCCCCTTATCTGATACAGCTATCTCCAACGCCATCATCAACAACACCGCTTTTTCAGGCAAGATAATGATCAAGAAAGACATCCAGGGAACGGATCTGAACCTCTTTAAAACCGGAAATCCGGTTAAAAGACTGCTGAAAATTTCCCTTGACCTGCTCAACGCCAGGCAGGTGGGAATTTTGTTCGGAACCAACGGAACCGGAACCAGATTTCTGCCTGCTGCCTCATGGGACCAGGGCCACATCGACTGCCTGTACGGCAATGGATTCAGGGGCCTTGTCCTCCGGTTTTTCGGCACAGCCATTGTCCGGGCCAAGAAGCTGAGTCCCGTTTATTTCTACAAACAGGGCACCGGACCGGACAAACAGGACAATGAAGGGATCATCGCCTATATTCTCAGGAACGCCGACGACTACTACAGGAAAGGAATCAGCGTTTTTATCTGCCCTGACATCCAGGAGCACCTGACAGGAGCCGAGGGCTGCCGGTATGTGGATATTCCCTTTTACTGTTACAATGGCACCTGTGTCACCATGCCCGAAGAAAGGATCAAGCTTGATACCGAAATCGTCAAACACTTTGACGCCCGCAACTATATATCCATCACCATTCCCAACTACGGCATCCTGGTTCTGAACACCGTGGGTGAGACCCTGTTGGAAAACGACAAAACAGGTTTTGTGAATGAAACCGAGCTGACGCTTCGCCTGGATATTCTCATCAGCCTCGTGGAATCGGCGTCCCTCGATTCGCTCAGGAAACTCAACTCGACATCCGCGGCTGAGCTGCTCCTTGGAAAAGAAAAACACCTCCGGAAGGCTTCCAGTGAACTCGCCGAAAATGAAAGAAAATTCCGTGACCTATACGAGAATGCGCCGGTTGCCTTTTTTACCATCTCCCGTGATGGCACCATCCTGAACTGCAACAACATGGGCCGGAACCTGCTGGGATACGACCCGGAGGACCTGGTTGGCAGAAGTGCCGCAAGCCTGTTTTCCGACAGGAACGACATCCCCAGGTTTCTCGATATTTCATGGGAAACGGAACAGGGCAACCATGATATCAGGAGCAGTGAAGCCAGGCTCAGAACGCGGGATAACCGTGACATCTGGATCAATCTTTCCGTTGATGCAGTAAGGGACCGGGCCGGCAGGATTCTTGAATTCCGGGCAACGGCGAATGACATCTCCAGGCGCAAGCAGGCCGAAAAGCAATTGCTGGAGAGTGAGAAACGCTTCCGGGAACTGGCTGAAATGCTGCCCGAAGCCGTATTTGAAACCGATGAAAACCTTGGGATCGTTTTCGCCAACCAGCGCGCATTTCAACTGTTCGGCTACTCCGATGAAGATCTGCAAAAAGGATTGAACGGCCTTGATTTCATAGCCCCGGAGGACCGGCAGCGGTCAACCCTCAACATGGCAAAACGGCTGAAAAATGGAACCTCAGGAACCATTGAATACAAGGCACTCAGGAAAGACGGATCCACCTTCCCTGCACTGTTTAACACAAGTTCCATTATCAGTGACGGCCGCATGTGCGGCCACAGGGGCATTGTCATTGATATTACCGACCGCAAACACCTGGAGAACAGGTGTCTCGAATCCAACGAGGAACTCAGGCGGCTTAACGAGCATCTCCTGTGCCTGGAGGAATCCCAGAAAAGCGGGATTGCCTCGGACCTGCATGACAGCGTCATACAGACCCTTGGCATGTGTGTCTCAAAGATAAAAACCCTGCGGGAAAACAAACCCGGACCCGGACTTCAGGACCTCGGGACTGTCCAGACCTTCCTGGAACAGTCCCTTAAGGAATTACGTTCCATGATTTTTGACCTAAGCCCGCCGGTTCTGCACAGCTTTGACATCGGCACGGCCCTGGGTTGCCTGATGGAGGAAACCAATAAAAGATACCGGGCCTGGATCGCCTACACCAACCGTTTCACACACCCTGTCATCATGGATTCAGTCATGAAAGTTGCCGTATACAGGGCAACCAGCGAACTGATCCTGAATGTCATCAAGCACTCGGGAACAAAAGAAGCCGACGTGGAGCTGTGGGGAGATAACGACCAGCTTTACATCCGGGTTGAAGATGCAGGCGCAGGTTTTGACGTAAGCAGCCTTGCCAAACAGAAGGATAAACAGGGTTTCGGGTTGTACAGTCTCTCCGAGCGAATGAAACGTTTCGGCGGTGATGTTGAAATCCATTCCAGACCCGGACAGGGAACCAGGGTAATCCTGAGGGTGTGCACGGCCTCAGGCAGGAAATTGCCTGTTTTTTAATAGGAAAGTCATGGCAATATAAAGAGCCTGCTTGTCTGAAGCGTCTAAGCTGCAGGGCCCCCGGCAATCCCCAGGCGCTCGGGATAAGAGTAGACGAACAGCCCTACGCCCTTGGCTTTGCTGGCCAGGGTCATGCCAAGGCTGGCGGCCAGGTTGACGGCCAGGGCCGTGGGCCGGGAGATGGCGGCAACCACGGGAATCCTGGCCCGGGAAGCCTTCTGGATGAGTTCGTAGCTCAGGCGTGAGGACATGATGAGCAGGAATGCCTCGTCCAGGCGATTTTCCAGGAACAGGGTGCCGATGGCCTTGTCCAGGGCATTGTGACGGCCCACATCCTCGGCCGAGGATACCAGGTTAAGGTCCTGGTTGAAAATAAGGGCCGTATGGGCAGCCCGGGTCCGGTTTCTAAGGGGCTGGTGCAGGCTCATTTCATCCATGCGTTCCAGGACTTTGGCCGCATCCAGCTTAAGGTCCTGGTTGCCCACCGGCGTGATGGCCTGGGTCAGGTCCGAGACCAGGGCCTTGCCGCAGATGCCGCAGCTGGTCTGGCTGATATATTCCCGGCGGTCCAGGATTTCGGCAATGGACGCCCTCCGGTCCGGGGACAGGGTCACGGTGACCACGTTGGTGTCCGATCCGTCGCACAGGGCCAGGGACACGATCTGATCCGGCCGGTCCACAATGCCTTCGGCAAAACAAAAACCGGCCACGTGGACCCGCTCATCGCCGGGCGTTCGCATGATAACGGCATAGGGTTTTCCCTGGACCCGGATGGACAGGGGCTCCTCCATGATGAGATCAAGATCCTGGGCAGTGCCTGACCGCCGGTCCCACAGAATGAGCGAGTGCTTCACGTGTCGTTCCATTCAAACTCCTTTTTGGTATCCCATAGGGTCCCCGGGACTCATCCCTGGGGGGGCCCCCCGGCCCCCGGGGCAAAGGTGTCTTCAAAGGCCATTTCCCCCCGGATATAGTATTCCACATAGGTAACCGGGGTGTCGGCCGTATAGGTCACCCGCTCGATGTAAAAAGCAGGATAACCCTCGCTTTCCCCGAAAATTCCAGCAATATCCTTTGTCAGGGCAACCGCCCTGATCCGCTGCCAGACCCGGGACAGGGGCAGTTCATACTTGGTGACCAGAAGCTCGTGGATGGAAACCTTTTCCAGGTCTTCCCACAGGATTCCGCCACACAGGTCTCCCCGGAGATACCGGATTTCATACCTGACAGCACGGCCGTCAAAGCAGTGAATACGCCTGGCCCGTATGGTCTGGCCGTCATACCCCAGGGTCCTGGCCGCCTTTTTTGGAGGCTGGTTGAGCATGACCAGCTCCAGGACCCTGGACGAGTAGTCCACACCCAGCATCCCGGCCTGCTTCCGGGACGGCTGTATGGAAAAGTATCCCATGGAAAAGTCAGGCCTGCGGACAAAGGTACCCTTGCCCTGGATCCTTTCCACCAGGCCCTGGGCCTCCAGGTCGCTCACGGCCTTCCGGGCCGTCATCCGGCTGACGTTGAACTTCTCGGCCAGCATGTTCTCCGACGGCAGCCGGTCCCGGAACTGCCGGGAGGTGATACCGTGGATCAGGTGGTCCTTGATCATGACGTTCTTGGGGGTCTGGTGTTTCATGGGCTCCTGGGTCAAGTTGTATAACCATGCAGCCGGAGGTGCCACTTTCCGGCAATGGCTTCCCTCTGGGAATCCGGTACGGCAAGAAAAAAAATCCTCCGACTGCAGGCTTTTCAAGGGAGGAATCTGCCACACTTCTTTGGGTTTGTCCAATATTTTCTTGACAACGCCCAGGGGAGTGCTTTATAAAATTCTTACTTGTATACACAAGTTAGAACGCAACATCCTCAACCCGTTATGGGCGTTCAACCGCCCATCACCCCAGGAAAAAGGACCCTTGCCCCATGCTTGACAACACCCAGATTGCCCGGTCCATGACCATACGGCTCGACGATGACCTCCCCGGTATGCCCCAGTTCAGGGGCGATGTCCGCAGGGCACCCAATCGGGGTTTCCGCCTGACCCGGAGCCAGACCGAAACCGCCCTGAAAAACGCACTGCGACTTGTTCCGGTGCACCTCCACCCAGCCTTGATCCCGGAATTCCTGGAAGAGCTGGAAACCCGGGGCCGGATCTACGGGTACCGGTTCATGCCCTCTGAGCCCCTCAAGGCCAGGCCGGTCAGAGACTATACCGGCAGATGCCTTGCCGGAAGGACCTTCCAGCTCATGATCGACAACAACCTGGATGTGGATGTGGCCCTGTATCCCTATGAACTGGTGACCTACGGCGAGACCGGCAGCGTATGCCAGAACTGGATGCAGTATCGGCTCATTAAAAAATACCTGGAGCAATTGACCGAGGACCAGACCCTGGTCATGCAGTCAGGCCACCCCCTGGGCCTGTTCCTCTCCAGCCCGGACAACCCCAGGGTCATCATCACCAACGGACTGATGGTGGGGCTCTACGACAATCCCCATGACTGGGAAATAGCAGCCCAGATGGGGGTCTCATCCTACGGCCAGATGACGGCGGGTGGCTGGATGTACATCGGCTCCCAGGGCATTGTCCACGGCACCTACAACACCCTGCTCAATGCCGGAAGAAAGATGTGCGGGGTTCCGGACACCGGAGACCTGACCGGTCTGCTCTTTGTCTCCTCGGGCCTGGGCGGCATGAGCGGCGCCCAGCCCAAGGCCGCCAAGATTGCCGGTGCGGCATCCATCACAGCCGAAGTGGACCTGTCCAGGATCCGGACCCGCCACGGCCAGGGGTGGGTGGACAAGGTCTCCCATGATCTGGGCGAAGTTGTGGCCATGGCCATGGCCGCTGTCAGGGACCGGCAGAACACCTCCATTGCCTATCACGGCAATATCGTGGACCTTCTGGAGTACCTGGTGGCCAACAGGGTCAAGGTCGACCTTTTATCCGACCAGACCTCCTGCCACGTGGTCTACGACGGTGGGTACTGTCCCCAGGGGATCACTTTCGAGGAAAGGACGCATCTCCTGGCCCGTGACAGGAAAGCCTTCAAGGCCCTGGTGGACAAAAGCCTTGCCCGCCACTACCAGCTCATCGAAGCCATCTCCGGGCAGGGAACCTTTTTCTTTGACTACGGTAACGCCTTTCTGAAAGCCGTGTTCGATGCAGGCGTAACCCGTGCTTCCAGGAACGGGGTTGATGCCAAGGACGGGTTTGTGTTCCCCTCCTATTTCGAGGATATCATGGGCCCCATATTTGACTATGGATACGGTCCGTTCCGGTGGGTCTGCCTGAGCGGTGACCCCGGCGATCTGGACAAAACAGACCAGGCCGCCATGTCCTGCATCAACCCGGACCGCAGGCCCGAAGACCGGGACAACTACATCTGGATCCGGGATGCCAAAGCCAACCGTCTGGTGGTGGGAAGCCAGGCCCGGATCCTTTACCAGGATGCCGGAGGCCGTGTGGCCATTGCCCTGAAATTCAACGACATGGTCCGCCAGGGCCTTGTCGGTCCCATCATGCTGGGCCGCGACCACCACGACCCCGGAGGAACCGATTCCCCATTCCGGGAAACCGCCAATATCAAGGACGGTAGTAACGTGTGCGCCGACATGGCAACCCACTGCTTTGCCGGAAACGCTGCCCGGGGCATGTCCCTGGTGGCACTGCACAACGGCGGGGGAACCGGCATCGGCAAGGCCATCAACGGCGGGTTCGGCCTTGTCCTGGACGGGAGCGAGCGGGTGGACGCCATCATCGCCTCCGCCATGTCATGGGATGTCATGGGCGGGGTGGCCCGCAGGAACTGGGCCGGGAACCCCAATGCCATGGAAGTGGCTGCAGCCTACAACCATGACAACACCAACAGCGACCAGATCACCATCCCCTTTATGGCTGATCTGGCCCAGGTCCAGCGGGCCGTTGCCGACCTGTTTTCCAGAAAAAAAGGATGACTGCCATGATACGCAAACTCTTTTTCAACGCCCGCATTTTCACGCCCAGGGACACCGGGTCCCCGGCGGCAGGAAAAGACCAGGGCTCCGGGGTCTGCTTTGATCCCGGAGCCCTGGTTGTGGAAAACGGTCTGATAACGGCCGTGGGTCCCCGGGACCAGATCCTGGAAAACTGCCATAACCTGACATTCGACCAGGAAACCGACTGCCTTGGGCTGTGCCTGGTCCCGGGGTTTGTTGACCCCCACACCCACATGTGCTTTGCACAACTCAGGGAGAGGGAATTTGAAATGCGGCTCATGGGCACGCCTTACCTTACGATCCTGGAGCGGGGCGGCGGAATTCTCTCCTCGGTCAGGGCAGTGGCCGAAACCTCGGAAGACACTCTCCATGAAACCACCCGGAAAACTGTGATGAAAGCCCTGAGTTTCGGAACCACCACCGTGGAGATCAAAAGCGGGTATGGCCTGGACACCCCGGGCGAGCTCAAGATGCTCCGGGTCATCCGCCGTGTTGCCCGCACCACCCCCATGGATGTGGTGCCCACCTTCATGGGTGCCCATGCGGTTCCAACAGCGTTCAAGGAAAACCCGGACGCCTTTGTGGACCTGGTTGTCCGTGAGATGCTGCCGGCTGTCGCCGGCCAGGGCATTGCCCGGTACTGCGACGTGTTCTGCGAAACCGGGGTGTTTTCCATTGACCAGTCCCGGCGGATTCTTGAAGCTGCCCGAGCCCTGGGCCTGGGGGTAAAAATTCACGCCGACGAGGTCAATGACATGGGCGGCGCAGGCCTTGCCGCTGAACTCTCAGCCGTTTCCGCAGATCATCTCCTGGCTGCAGGGGAAAAAAACCTCCTGAAAATGAAGACAGCCGGGGTGGTAGCCACCCTTTTGCCCGCAACGGCCTACAGTCTCAGGAAATCCTATGCCAGGGCAAGGACCATGGTGGACCTGGGGCTGCCCGTAGCCCTGGCCACGGACTGCAATCCAGGCTCAAGCTTTACAGAATCCATGCCCTTTGTCATGGGCCTCAGCGTCCTGAACATGGGACTGACCCCGGCAGAGGCCCTGACCGGAGCCACCTTGAACGCAGCCTATGCCATCGGGGCAGCCGGGTTTGCCGGAAGCCTGGATGCGGGCAAACAGGCGGATTTCCTGCTCCTGGACGGAGATTCCCCGGCCATCCTGGCCTACCACGCCGGGGTTTCTCCGGTATTGAGCGTGTACAAACGGGGTGAAAAGGTCGCATAGTTGACATAATACCAACAGACCGCAACGGGTAACCTGATGGCAGAACCCTTCCAGGTCCTTAAAAATCCAATGGAAAAATAATGGTTTCCATCACGTAAAGGATATCATCCATGAAAAAAATAGTAGAGTGTGTGCCCAACTTTTCCGAAGGCCGGAACACCGACACCATCAACGCCATCAGCGAAGCCATCCGGAACACACCGGGGTGCACCCTCCTGGATGTGGATCCAGGAAAATCCACCAACAGGACGGTCTACACCTTTGTGGGGGATCCGGAAGAAGTGATCGAAGGCGCCCTGGCCTCGGCCAGGGTTGCCAAAAAATGCATCGACATGGCCCGTCACAGGGGCGAGCATCCCCGGTTCGGAGCCATGGATGTCTGTCCCTTTATCCCGGTGGCCGGTGTGACCATGGACGATTGCGTAAGGATATCAAAAACCTTTGCCCGGCGCGCTGCCGAAGAACTGAACGTACCCTTTTTCCTGTACGGGGAAGCCTCAAGCAGAGCCTACAGAAAAAGCCTGCCCGACATCCGCCATGGCGAGTACGAAGGCCTTGCAGAAAGACTCAAGGACCCTGCCTGGAAGCCCGATTTCGGACCGACCGAGTTTGTTCCGTCCTGGGGGGCTACGGCCACCGGAGCCCGCATGTTTCTCATCGCCTATAACGTGAACATCCTGGGCACCCCCAACCAGGCCCACCGCATCGCCCTGAATCTGAGGGAGGCCGGCCGGGGGGAACAGGAACCGGGAAAGCTCCGGGATATCAAGGGCATGGGCTGGTTTGTCAACGAGTACAACATGGCCCAGGTAACCGTAAACCTGAACAATTACACCGTGACCCCCGTCCACCTAGTGTTCGAGGCCGTGAAAGCCGAAGCCGAAGCCCTGAATGTGGGTGTTGCCGGGTCCGAGATCGTTGGAATTGTTCCCCTTGACTCCCTGCTCATGGCCGCTGACTATTACATCGAAAAGGAAAATCTCTTTGTCTACCAGGAGGAGCACAAGATCCGCCTGGCCATCGAACGCCTGGGACTCAACTCGGTGGCTCCCTTTAAGCCGGCTGATAAAATCATTGAATACAGGGTGGCCCAACCCCTGGAAGAACCCCTGGCCGGCATGAGCCTGCGCGGGTTTATCCAGGAGATTGCCGCACGTTCTTCAGCTCCGGGCGGCGGGTCCGCCTCCGCAGTCATGGCCGCCATGGGGGTAGGCTTGGGCTCCATGGTGGCCAAGCTGACCCAGGGCGTCCGGAAGTTCGAGGCCGTTGAAATTCCCATGCGACATGCCATCCCGAAACTCCATGACCTGACCCGGAAACTGATCCCCATGATCGATGCAGACACTACAGCTTTTGGCGAATATATGACTGCCCTTCGCCTGCCCAAAAAGACCCGGGAACAGGAGCAGGCCCGGAGCCAGGCCATGCAGGACGGACTCAAAACCGCCATCACCGTGCCGCTTACCACCATGATGCTGGGAGACCAGGCCTGGGACGCCATGCAGGAGGTGGCAAGATTCGGAAACCCGGCATCGGCTTCCGATATCCAGGTCGGCGCCAGGGCACTGGAAACCGGCATCTGGGGAGCATACCAGAACGTTCTCATCAACATGGCGGACATCCGGGATCCGGAATTCAAGGCCCTGACACTGGAAAAGGCCAGGGCCCTGAACGAGCGGGCTATTCAGCAGTGTGCCGAGGTGCTCAGGATACTGGAGATCCGTTAGCCGGGAAACCTTTGGCGCTTATAGCCGCAACCCTTTCAGGCCCACGCTGCTGACCGAGTCCAGCCGCAGGCTGGGAAACGAACTGGTCAAAGACACGATCATGGCCGCTGCATAGGGAATGGACTGTATCAACAGAACAATGACCCATGCCAGGATATCCGGGGAATCCTGCGGGTTATGCCGGAGAAGAAACCCACTGGCCAGCCACAGGGCCACAATCATGAGAAACTCCTCCCTGGCAGAGGCTACGGCCTTGAGGACCCCATGGGTTCCGGATAGTTTGGGTGTGCGGAAAAAAGGTACATGACGGGTGAACATCCCGAACAGGATGGCCTTGCCGATGGTGTGGGAAAGGGACAGCCCGGCAAGTGCGGCGCCAAGGGTCTGAACCACCGTAGCCCTGACAAGTGTGTGGTACAGATAGAACAGTTTGACGAATTTGAATATGAAAAAGATCAGTGGCAGGACTGAAAACATCATGAGCGGCGGATCGATCTTCTGGGGTGAGAGGATCATTGCCGTGGACCACATCAGGGCTGCCATGTTGAAGATCAGGTTGAACCCATCAGCCAGCCAGGGCAGCCACCCGGCAATGAAATGATAACGCTGCCCACGGGTCAGGGTTCCAGGAAGGCCTGACAGATGCCTGGCATGCTGTTTCATGATCTGAACCGCCCCGTAAGCCCACCGGAACCGCTGTTTTTTATAATCCAGGAAGCTGTCCGGCATGAGTCCGCACCCGTAGCTACGGGGCACATAAACAGCCTCGTACCCTTTCTCGAATATGCGCAAACCCAGCTCGGTATCCTCCGTGATACACCACTGTGCCCATCCACCCACCTCATCGAGCACCGTTCGGCGGATCATGGTCATGGTTCCGTGCTGGATAATGGCATTGCGCTCATTGCGGGTGATCATTCCAATAAAGAAAAAGCCGTTGTATTCGCTGTAGCACATGGCTTTGAACGCGCTGTCTCCGGCATCACGGTAATCCTGGGGTGCCTGCATGATTGCTGTTTTCGGATTCTCAAATCCCGGCACAAGATCCTTGAGCCATTCCCGGCCCACAGTGTAATCACTGTCGATAACCGCCACCACCGCAGCATCCTGGTGGGTTTGGGCCAGGGCAAAGTTCAAGGCCCCGGCCTTGTAGCCGGCAAGGGGATCCAGGTGGAAAAACCGGAACCGGGGACCAAGCTCCCGGCAGTGGCCGGCCACCGGTTCCCATACGGACGGGTCCTTTGTATTGTTGTCGATAACAATGACCTCAAAGTCGGGGTAATCCATTTCAGCCAGGGCGTTCAGCGTCTGCTTAACCATCTCCGGCGGTTCGTTGTAGCACGGCAGGTGTACGGAAACCATGGGAAGGGGAAGACTCCCATCAGCAACGGGAGGCGTGCTGAACTGCCGGCTGCGGTTCCCGACCCAGATCGCTTCGGCCCATTCATGGGCTTCGGCCAGCAGGATAAGGATCATCCCGATCATGCCGATGATAAGAAGAATGCCGATGGTAATGCTTAAAACGGTCAGATACTGCTGGGTATAGCTGTAAACGATCCAGACTGCGGTGGTGGCCACTGCATAGGCCATGACAGCCAGGAAAGTCCTTCCCCGGCGTTTGAGCCGCTTGCTGTCAAGGAGCAGCAGCGAAAGCATGATGGCTGCAACGATGACTGAAATGCCTGCCAGCCTATGCCAGCTGGGTATACCCACGATGGGTTCGATCAATGGAAATTTCGGCTGACGGTCAACACTGTAAACCCCCCAGTATGCTCCCACAGCACCCTCGGATGTTTTTTTCCAGGGCTGATCAAAGGCTTCCATGATGTAATAAATATAGCTTTCCCGGCTGGCGCGGTCGATAAACCGGCGCAGGAAGGTGGCCTGATTGGATACGGAAGCCACAGCCCCGCGGCGGGTCCTGCCGTTGCTCGGCCATCCGACTTCCGCCAGGACAATGGGCTTTTTCGGAAACGCTTTTTTCAGGGTATCCGTGCAACTGACCACATAATCCACTGCGATATCGCAGCTGACACCTTCCCAGTAGGGCAGCATGTGGGCAGCGATGTAGTCCACGTGGTCTGCCAGTTGGATGTTCCTTATCCAAACATGCCAGGGTTCTGCCGTGCTGACCGGCCTGTCGATCCTTTTCCGGGCAATGTCCAGGTACTCCAGCAATTTGGCCAGGGGCAGATCGCCCCGTAGAACCGCCTCATTTCCGATGATCACCCGGACCACGTTTCTATTTTCCCCTGCCAGACGGATTACGGTTTCCAGCTCCCGGCGGTTACGTTCTTCGTCAGCACCGATCCACGCTCCCAGATTGACATTGAGTTTGTATTTGGCAGCCAGGGCAGGGATCTGCGCCTGGGTTCCCTCCGTGGAATAGGTACGCACAGCGTGGCACGTTCCGGCCAGAAGTTTCAAATCCTCTTCAATCTCTTCCACGGTGGGCAGAATGCCCTTGATGGGGTCGTGCCCCAGACGCATGGGTGAAAATGAAAATCCCGGTACGATCTTCGGCCACCGGGGCTCCTGCTCCGGCTGGTTTATAAAAGCCCAGAAACTGAGCGTCACGGCGGCTACCATGACCGCAATAAAAATGTTAGTGATAGCCCTGTTTATCATGGATATCTGAGCCTAGGTAAAACTTGTCCACGGGCATCAACCCTGGTTGAGAATCTGGCGTACTTTCAAGGCCATCACATTGATGTCCACGGGCTTGGGGATAATCTCCCGGATGCCGATACCGGCAATCTCCTCGTCTGTCAGGGGATTCCTGAGCCCTGTGCACAGGATCACCGGCAGATCCCTTCTGACGGCCAGGATCTCCCGGGCCAGTTGATCGCCCTTCATCCCGGGCATGATATAATCAACAATGGCTATGGCAAAGTCCCCTGGTTTCTCCTTGAACAGGACCAGGGCCTCCCTGGAGTCGGTAACAGAGACGACCGAGTACCCGAGATCCTCCAGGCTTGCTTTGATGACATTGGTCAGGATGGGCTCGTCATCCACCACAAGGATGGTTTCCGTCCCAAAGGGGAGTTCATCGGCTGTCAGTGGTGAGGGTTGCATGGTTTTTTCCATTGACGGGATAAAGACAGTAAAGGTTGCTCCCCTGCCGGGGATACTGTCTACAGTGATATGGCCGCCGTGTTCCTTGATGATGCCATGGACCGTGGCAAGTCCCATTCCGATGCCTTCGCCGGATTTTTTGGTGGTGAAATAGGGATCGAAAATCCGAGTCATGGTATCGGCATCCATTCCGCAACCCGTATCTGCCACGGTGAGTTTCATGTGCCGCGATGGAATTCGCAGGTCCGTGTCATCGCCCTCGGCATTTCCTTTGCGGCCCGATGCCAGGGAGACTTCCAGGATTCCACCGTCCTTTTCCATGGCCTGGTAGGCATTGGTGCACAGGTTCATCACCACCTGGTGCATCTGGGTCGGATTGGCCAATATGCTGTCCTGGCCGGGCTCTATATTCTGCCTGATTTCGATGTTGGCGGGGATGGATGCCCGCAGCAGTTTCATGGCCTCGGTGACAACGTGCTCCAGGCTGCAGATCTCCTTTTCGGAATTACTCTTTCTGCTGAAGGTCAGAATCTGCTGTATCAGGTCCTTGGCCCGGTTACTGGCAGACAGGATCTGGTCCAGGTAGGATGAGGCCTTGTCCCCTTCCGGAACCGCGCGTTTGGCCAGCTGGGTATAACCCAGTATCCCTCCCAGGATATTGTTGAAATCATGGGCAATACCGCCGGCCAGGGTTCCGATGGCTTCCATTTTCTGGGATTGCTGGAGCCGTTTCTCAAGGGTCCGGCTCTTTTCCTCCATGTGTTTCTGGTCTGTAATGTCAATGGCTGTTCCCAGCAGGGATTCTGTCCTGCCTTCGGCATCGCGCTTGAAGACCTTTCCGTAAACCCGGAAAATCCGCCAGTCTCCATCCAGGTCAAGCAACCTATGCTCGTTGGTGTACAGGGGGATTTTCCCCTTGATCAGGGCTGCGCTCTGCCGGCGTATCTGATTAAACTGTCCCGGATCGTGGATGGCTTCCAGGTCCCGGATACCGATGGGTCCCCTTTCCGGCGAAAAACCCAGGGCACTGACCACGGCGTCATCCAGGTGAAGAACCCCGGTTTTCTGGTTCCATTCCCACACCAGGCCGCCGCTGACATCCAGGGCCAGGGAAAGGCGCTCCCGACTGCTGAGAAGCTCTTTTTCAGCCCTGAGCCGTTCGCTGATTTCATTCTGGAGTTCCTGGTTGGTTTTCACAAGATCCTGTGTCCGGTCAACGACCCGTTTTTCCAGGCGGTCCCGGGACCGTTCAAGTTCCGCCACGTGGGCATTGATGGTTCCGGCCATGGAATTCATGGCCTGGTGAACGACCTGGAACTCCCAAAAGCTGCTTTTGTCCATGGTAATGGTATAGGACAGGTCTTCCCGCAATCGCTGGGTCTCGTCCACGGTCCGCCTGATTTCGTTGATGATTCTCGTACCGTCAATAATAATCCACATGAGAAGCAGCATGCCTGCCAGGAGAATGAACGATTTGAACAGGTTTGTTCTATGACGGAGGTCGTGGTTCTTTTTTTCCAGAGTCCTGGCGACGGCGTTAAAAGTGCCCAGGATTTCCGACCGGTTCAAGTCCAGCTGCTGCTGCCTGGCCCCCCGCTGCCGGTCAACCTCCAGGAGTTCATTAAAGGACGTGTTGAAATTTTTTCCCTGCAGGAGAAGCTCCTCCACAAGAATGCCATCCTGGGCATCCAGGGAAAAATCGTCAAAGGCGGTTACTGCTGTTCTGAACACCTCGAAACGGGATTCAAACCCGGTCCTGATCTCGTTTCGAGGCCCCTGGATCTGAAGATCATTAAAGCTCTTCAGGATGTTGACCAGGCTGTTCTGAACCTGGACTGCGACCCTGATGATCTCGGCTTCGGGTGCGATGTCCCTGGACGGGCGGAAAAGTCCGGGAGACCGGTCTCCTGTTTTTTCCGGACCCGGGGCAGTCAGGAAATTCTTGAGGTAGGCAATATGGTGCTCATGGATATAACTGACTGAATCAACGAGATCTACCAGGGTATTGCGGACATCAGCCAGTTTCTTCTGGTAGGCCCTGCGGATGTCGTAGAAATCCTTTACCATGGTGTACCGGGTGCTGAATATCTGGCCTGCGCCGTCATGGCACCCGGTGCAGGACTTTTCAACAGCCAGATACCGGCTGCCGATGGCATCCATCCCGGTCAGGCTGTTCAGGGTTGCTTCCTCGGAAATGGTAATGGCGGAAAAATCCTTTTCCAGCTCGTAGATCCTTTTCAGGACCTGTTCTGCTGAATCCGCTCTGGCATCAAAATACAGGTGGAGACAGATGGCCGCAAAAATAATGCAGAAAAATGATATCAGGACATTGATCCTTAACCTGATTGACTGTCGCTTCATGCCATCACCCTGTCACCTGGATGTGCCCACGGGAAGATCCGCCTTGATCCACCCCCGCATCCCGTTCTCCAGGCCTATCACGTTGGTATATCCGAACCGGGCCAGGTAACTCATTGCTGCCCAGTCCCGGTTGCCGGTTTCAGACACGACGACCACCAGGCCTTTTCTAGGGATCTTTTCCCGCTCAACAGGGATCATGAAATCGTCGAGCAGCATGCGGACCGTAGGACAACGGGTCTTAATGGCAACCGGGATCTGCGTATCTTCCATAAAATTCTCGGTCCTGTAATCCACAATGGTAACCAGGGAATTGCCGTTCGCATCCTGGCAGGACTCTGCCTCTGCATCCTGGAGTTTCGCCCAAAGCTCGTCAGGGGATATGAAACGTCCCTGGTGGTCTCCCAGGGGCTGGATGGAGTCAATGGGATACCCTGATTTCTGCCAGTCCTTGAGACCGCCATTGTAAATTTTAATATTGGTGAATCCCAAGGCTTTGATGGCGACCGCCACCTTGTAGGAGAATACTCACCGGTAACCCATACAATAGGTGACGATGAGCCGGTTTTTGTCTGTTCCGAGCCGATAGGCAAAGGTGCTTACCTTGCTCCATGGGACCTTTACAGACCCTGGAATGGACGAATCGTTGCTGATCATTTCGTCCAGGGTGTTGACAAGAAGGAAATCAAGGGTTCCGGCCTCGCGCTGGTCCAGCATCTGCTTGACTTCCTGGGTGGTCAAAACATCGAACCGTTCCATCCCCCATGCTCCTGAAGTGAAGGTTAGGAAAAAACCAAACACCAACAGCAGATTCGCTTTCATGGGCAACCCCCTTTTTTGTAAGTACTTATCATCCATACCACTATCCATGGCCGGTGTCCATCCGTAAATGCACCCGCTGCCCGGTCAGGCAGGCATCCTGTCAACCCGAATACAAAGGATTCCACTCTTTTGTGTTGACAGAACCGGGGTAATTCTCTTTTATGAAGTCATGGAGCAGGTCCTGGTATAAGATCATGGATTCGAATCTTTTCATTGCAATCATCACCGCAGGCACTCCCCGGTTTCCCAGGGAAGCAGGGGCTCTAAGGAGATCATGGGTATTGAAATAGAACGCAAATTCCTGGTCAGGGACAGCACCTGGCAAACCCGGGGCATGACCGGCACAGACATGAAACAGGGGTATCTGAAAAACACCCCGGACTGCACCGTACGGGTGAGACTGGCAGGCGGCCAGGGATTTATAACCGTCAAAGGCAGGACAACAGGAGCGTCACGGCTGGAATTCGAGTACCCCATACCAGCCGGGGACGCCCGGGAAATGCTGGCAACCCTGTGCAGCGGACCTATCATTGAAAAAATTCGATATATTATCCATTTTCGTGGAGCCGAATGGGTTGTGGACCGGTTCGCAGGAGACAACCAGGGCCTGGTGCTGGCTGAAATAGAGCTGGACTTCCCGGACCAGGCGGTTGACATCCCGGACTGGGCAGGCAACGAGGTTACCCATGATCCCAGGTATTATAATGCCAGCCTCAGCCTGAATCCCTATGTCAACTGGGGACCCGGCTGAGACCGGCAGGATGTTATAATTACATGCCCTTGGATTTGAAAAACGGAACATAGGCCATATCGGTCTTCATGATATGGTTTTTCAGCCAATCCTTGAGAAAATCCATGAGATCCATGCTCAGGGTGGCCTGTCCCTTGTTGAAACCGGACTGAAAATCCGTTACCTGTTTGACCAGGGCCTTGTGGATTTTTTTATGTTCCCCGGTGTCCGGGTATCCATGCTTATCGAACAGGGTTTCTTCATGACCGAAATGGAAGACCGTATACTGGGCAAGTTCGTCCAGGATTCTGCCCGACTCTTTGGCCCCCTTCTTCAATTTCATGGCCCGATGCAGGCTGTTGATCATGCCCACCAGTTTCCTGTGCTGGCTGTCGATCTCCTTGAGACCTGTTTCAAGCTTGGGTCCCCAGGTCATGAGATCCGGAACCTCCCCGGCAGGCTCCTGGGCAACGGTTTTCCCGGCAGCGGCCCCCACGCCGATCTTTTCCTGGGAAACCTTGAAAACACTGATCATATCCCTGAGCACCTTTGCCAGATCCGAGAGATCCTGGGCACTGACCTTCATCTGGGAGCTTCTCTTGAACATGCTCCCGGCAACACCATTCACTTCCGTGATGTCCTTGGCTATTTCCGAGGCGACCTGGGAGCTCTGGGCAACATTCTCGTTTACTTCGCCAATGCCCTGGGAGGCCTGCCCGATATTCTCAGCTACCTGGCTGGCCGCCGCAGACTGCTCTTCAATGGCCGCAGCAATGGTTGAGACAATCTCATTGACATCAACGATAACTTCAGAAATGGTTGCCACCTCACGGATGGTCTCGTCAGTAGAATTCTGTATTCCCTGGATCTTCTCACGGATATCCAGGGTCGCCTTGCCGGTCTGGGCAGCCAGACTCTTGATCTCACTGGCCACAACGGCAAATCCCTTGCCGGCCTCGCCGGCCCTGGCAGCTTCGATGGTGGCGTTCAAAGCCAGGAGATTGGTCTGTTCGGCAATTTCCGTGATTACTTCCGTTACCTTGCTGATCTCCTTTGCAGCCTCACCCAGCTCTCCAACCTTGCCCGTGGCCGAGGCCACCTTGGCTGAAGCGCTGTCTGCCACGCTCCTGGCCTTTTCGCAGCTCATGGCCACTTCATTGAGCGTGTCTTTCATCTGGACGGCAGCATCGGAGACAACCCCCACATTGATGGAGGCTTGTTCACTGGCTGCTGCAACAGAATGCATGTTGGCGCTCATCTCTTCAGCAGCTGCCGCAACGCTGTTGGACCTGGATGACAGCTCGTCAGCCCCCTGGCCCATATCCTCGGCAACGGTAAGGACCTCGCCCGATGCTGCGGTAACGGTTTCGGCATTTTCCCGGATATCCACGATGATGTTGTTCAGCCGCTCCAGAAAGGCATCAAACCAACCGGCCAGGATACCGATTTCATCGGTCCGGTCTGACTTCAGACGCTTGGTCAGGTCCCCTTCGCCCTGGGCTGTATCCTTGAGCCCTTCGGATATGGTCCGGATGGGATTGATGACCATGATCTTGAAAAAGACAGCCATCAGGATGAGAATGACAATACTGCACACGGTCCCCACCCCGGCAATGATGGTTTTTATGCTGGTGTTCACCTGGGCTGCCGATGTGCTGAGCAGGCTGGCGGTTTCCCTGATGGACTGCTCGTTGCTTTTTCCAACACCCGCAAGGTTGCTGCCTATGGCTGCCATAACCTTGGAGGACTCCCCGTCCAGGGCGGTGGTCACCCGGCCTTCATTGCTCTGTTTCAAATTTTTAAACCGCTCTCCCAGGGCCTTGATTTCTTCATCCACGGCCTTCCTGCTCAGGCATACCAGGGTGGTTCCGATGGGAAGACCGTAGTACTCGATGGTCTTTTCAATGATCAGGACGCCCGGATCCTGTTTTGACCGTGCGATCACCTTGGCAATGTCCTCTTCATTTCCGGGGCTGTTCAGGTAGCCGATGATCCGGTCATCCACAAGGTTGATGTAACCGGGCAGGGTTTTACCGTTTTTGTCCAGGAACAGGGCGTACACGATTTCACTGGTCTGGGCTGCCGCCCGGCTGTACTTGACCAGGTCGTCAAGGGCCTCTCCCATGATGAGCCCAGGGGCCACGGAGTTCAACAAAGAAACCAGGGCGTTGCCATTGGTTTCAAGGAACCTCTCCATGGTCTTTTTCAGACGGGCTTCCTCTTCGGACAGGGCTGTTTCCGTTGCCTTGGACAGGTCGGAGGACACGGTCTCTTTCATTACGGTCAGGATTCCGGTGACATTCTCCTCCATCTGGCGGAAATCAGCCTGGGATTTGTTGCCGGCTTCCATTAATCCCTGCTCGACACGCGTGCTCATATCCCCCAGCAGGGATGTCTGCCTGGCAACGATGTATAAAGACAGACCGGTGAAGGACAGCGTCAGAATAACCACCAGGGTCAGCAACAGCTTCAGCCTGAGGCTCGATTTAACATAGGCAATCATGACAGCTCCTTTTTCATTGGGTTTACGATCACACCCAGATAACACTTGAAATGGTCAACAGACGCGGCTGATCATGTCCCTGACCTTCTGCTCCAGATCATCACGCACCCTGCGGATCTCTTCCAGGCTGTCATCCGCCGGCTGCGCCACGTTCCAATGCTCCACGCTCGATGGGCTTATCAGCCATGGCAGGGATGCTTCACATCCCAGGGTAACCACCAGATCGGGAGGTTGTTTGCCAACAGCTGCCTCAGCAGGCCGGGAATTTATAAAGGATAGATCCAAGTGCTTTTCCGCCATGGCGGCAACAACAGCCTGGTTCACGCTGCCACCGGACTCGCACCCCGCCCAGACCGCATCAAGCCTGTCGCCGGCCAGGCTCCGGGCAAATGCATGGGCCATGGGCCCCAGCACCGCACCGTCCCTGCACAGGAACATGACTTTTTTCCTGGATCCAAAGGGTGAAAAGATCCTTTCCGCAAAGGCGGCAACCTCGGATTGGGTTCCCTGGCGCGCCATGAGATCACCGCTACGGTCCATGCCTCGAAAATACAGGGCGTCCTGGAAACCGGCACCCACGGCATCAAAAAAATACCGTGCTGTAAGACGGATGCCGTCAAACAGGTCCTTTCCGTGGGTGGCTCCGGAACACAGCAGCACTCCCCTGCGGAAATCATGGCCGGGATCTTTTAAGCCGAACCGGTACTTACGCGACCACAGGGTCTGGGACCTGTCGATCATGGCCTTGGTCCAGGCCGGGATCCCGTAGAAATAGACCGGCGAGGCCAAGACAATGATATCGGCCTGCCTCAGCAATGGAAACACACCGGTTTCGAGGGAATTGTCGATGGAACAGACGCCATGCTTCTCGCAATATCCGCACCCGATACACGGTGTGTACCTGTTTACATTCGGCTCCAGCAACCCGGTATCGTAACCGGCTGCCCCAGCCTGTTTTAAGAACAACGACAGAAGATAGTCAGTATTACCCTTTTTTCTTGGACTCCCTGCTATCCCAAGAACATACATGCGTCCCTGTCCCCAATCGTTTTATTTCCGGTCTTTTCCGCCATCCGGGCGGCTGCTCTTATCCTTCGATTCCCAGAAGCTCCACTTCAAAAACAAGGGTTGATCCCGGTGCGATCACACCGCCGGCCCCACGGTCTCCATAGGCTAGGTCTGCCGGGATGAACAGCATCCACTTGGCCCCTGTCTTCATGAGCTGAAGAGCCTCGGTCCACCCTTTGATGACGCCGTTGACCTGGAAAGATGCCGGTTCCCCGCGCTTGTAGGATGAATCAAACTCAACACCGTCGATGGTGGTTCCCCGGTAATGGCAGCTGACCGTGTCCGAGGCTTTGGGTGATGCACCCTCGCCCTCTTTGATCACCTTGTACTGGAGTCCGCTGGGCAGGGTAACAACCCCTTCCTTCTTCTTGTTCTCATCTAAAAAGGCAGTTCCTGTAACCTTGTTTTTTACGGCAGCCTCTTTCAGGGACTCATTCTGCTTCTGCCTCATCTGCTGCTGAAACGCCATCATGGTATCCTGCATCTCCTGGTCCGTGAGAAGGGTGGCTTTTCCGACCTGGCTGTCACGGACACCCTGGAAAAACGACTCCTGATCAACGGCAAAATCCCGTTTCAGATTGTTGCCGATATTATACCCCAGGGCATAGCTGATTTTCTGCTGTTCCGACAGGGCTTTTGCCGGAGCATCTTCTGCAAGCGCATTGACCCCTGCCACGAGAAATCCTAGTACTGCGACAAAAACAAGGGCCTTTATTGATCTGATCATTCAATCCTCCTGAAGAAAAATTAATAATAGGAAATTCATTATCAGAAACCAACCATAATAGCAATTCAATTGCAGGTTTTCCTTGACAGTGTCCCCTGGTCCGGTTAAATAGCAGTCGTGCAAGGTGCTTTTTTTATGCTTAATGGGGAACCCTGTGAAACTCAGGGACGGGCCCGCCGCTGTAATCGCAGACGAACGCCGCAAACCAGGCCACTGCTCCAAAACGGAGTGGGAAGGCGCGGTCAGTAGGATGAAGCGAAAGTCAGAAGACCTGCCTTGCAACGGAGTATAATCCCACGGAAACGGATGCTACACCATGATCTCGAGGACAAAAAGGGACGCCCCGGATCGATTAATCATCGGTTCGGGGCTTTTTGTTTACAGCCCCGGACGCAACCTTAACACAAAGGGGCTGAGCATGAAACACACGTTAGCAGGTATCGCAGCAATCCTGGTTGTCCTGGTATCAGGACTTCAGGGACAGGCTTCGGAAAGCGCAACCACACCGGGGTCCACAGTCGTTGATGACATGGTGGTCACCGAATCGCGCATTCAGGAAAAAAAATCCGAAACCACCCAGAGTATCACCACAATAACACAGGAACAGATCAGCCTGTCGGCAGCCAGGGATCTGGGAGACCTGTTGTTTGAAAACGGCATCGGCAATGTCCGGAAATATCCGGGAACCCTGACCTCCATCAGCATCCGTGGGTTCAGAACCGAAACCCTGGGCAATGACCTTGAGGGCAAAGTCCTGATCCTGATCAACGGACGGCGGGCCGGGACCGGCAATGCCGCCAAAATTCCGGCCCAGAGCATTGACCGGATTGAAATCATCCGGGGACCTGCCGCTGTCCAGTACGGTTCGGCAGCTGTGGGCGGCCTGGTCAACGTGATTCTGAAACAGGGCGCGGGCGACCCGAAGTTTTACCTGAGTCAGACCCTGGGATCTTTCGGGCTCACCCGGACCGAAGCCGGAGCTTCAGCCAAGACCGGTGCCGTAGACATTTCGGCAGCAGCATCCGTCGAGTCCATGGATGACTACACCATTGCCGGAAGCGGTGACACGGTATTTCACAACACCGGGTATGATCAGAAAAAAGAGGTGTTCCTCAACCTGGGTTACGAAGTTTTCCCCCATAACCGGGTAGGAATAAGCGTCAACTCCTTTGACATGGAAGGTGAAGGCTATCCGGGATATTTTTCAATTCAGGACCTGGATGACCAGAAATCCTCCAACAACACTTCCGTTGATTTCACCTGGGACGGAGAAAGCCAGGCCCGGGCCCTGGCCTGGAAGCTCAGGTATTTCAGAACCGACGACCGGGACACCTGGTTTGATCCCCTGGGCAGCAACCCGGACGGATGGGACATGGACTCCCCCACCCGCATGAAAACCGACCAGCAGGGCGCCCAGGCCCAGGCCTCCCTGAAAATGGACCGGGCTACCCTGAGCACCGGTGTCGACTGGGTCCGTTACGATATAGAAACCACCTGGACTCCCCAGAAGATGTCCTACGAGAACCCGGCCCTGTTTGTCCTGGGCAAAACCTTCTGGATGGACAGGCGACTGATCCTTTCGGCAGGACTGCGCTGGGACTACTACAAGCTTGATGTCACCGAACCCAAGGGGACGGAGCAGGACGACTCCAACCTTTCCCCATCCCTGGGTGTGGCATGGCAGGTCAACGACATAGTCAAGCTCCGTGCCTCCTACGGAGAGGCCTTTGTCATGCCCTCGGCCGACCAGATGGCTGCGGGCTACAACAACTACGGTTTGCATTACGTTGGCAACCCGGATCTCAAACCCGAAACCAGCGCTACCTGGGAAGCAGGCGCCGATATTGCCTGGGGCTTTCTGTTCGCCCAGGTGACCGGTTTCATGACAGATTTCAAGGACAAGATCGAAGCGGCCTTTCTCACCAACGGTGACAGAACCTGGAAAAACACCGGGGACTCCGAAATATCGGGGATCGAAGCCCGGGTTTCCGTAAATGCCGGAGAGCTCTTCGGATCGTCCTGGGAAATCAGGCCCCACGCTTCCTTGGTGTGGCTGACCCGGTATAAGGACAAGGACCTGGACGAGAACCTGCAATACACGCCGGACATGGTCCTGTCCCTGGGGCTGGCCGTTTCCGACCGGGACGGCTTTTCCGCAGGAGTCATCGTTTCCCACGAAAGCGACCAGGATATCACCGACTATGAACATGGTACCTACACCACCCTATCAAAGGCTGGATTCACAACTGCGGACGCATATTTATCCAAGCAGCTTTTCACGTTTTACCAGACAGGTGCCCTGACTCTGAAAACCGGGGTGAACAACCTGTCCAACCAGCGCTATGAACATGTCCAGGGCTATCCCATGCCAGGGAGAAACTTCTATGTGACCCTCACGGCATCCTATTGACCGGCTGCTTGCGGTAACCCGCATTCAGGCCGCCGACATGGACAGATATACGGTGCCCAGACGATCCTGCGCGATTGCCGGGGCACCGCAGCCGGCTGGAGACAGACATCAGCCCTTCCCGGCAGAGCCTTATCTGCCGACCGGCCGCACCAGAGAACCATCCGGATAGTGCCATCGCAGCGTGGGAAAAAAGTGTTGATTTTTATCAATCTATGCGATTATTGTGGTCCATAATCAGGCCCCCCACCGCCAACCGCTGAAACTTATTCACCGGCAACAGGGCCAGGAAACCCAACAGGACTGCAAAATGGCACACGCTGTAAACCATTCCAACTACGAAAAACTGGTGAACCGGCTGAACCGATTTCCCCAGGGCGCTCCTTCCTCGGACCTGCTCCATGCCATCCTGAAAATGCTGTTCAGTGAAACCGAAGCAGGGCTGGTCGCACAACTTCCCATCAAACCCTTTACGGCCCGGACAGCGGCCAGTGTCTGGAAAACAACTCTGGCATCGGCCCAGAAGACCCTTGACGATCTTTCCGGCAGGGCGATCCTGGTGGACATGGATCACAACGGGGAATCCCTGTATGCTTTGCCGCCTCCCATGGCCGGTTTTTTCGAGTTTTCCCTGATGCGGGTCAGGGGAGATCTAGACCAGAAGCTCCTGAGTGAACTCTTCTTTCAATACCTTAACGTGGAAGAGGATTTTATCAAAGACCTGTTCACAAGGGGTGAGACCCAGCTGGGAAGGACCTTTGTCCATGAGCCTGCCCTGTCCCATGACAACGCCCTCCTTGTCCTGGACTATGAACGGGCAACCCAGGTCATCGCCACCGCGAGCCACATGGGAATCAGCCTGTGCTACTGCCGGCACAAAATGAGTCACATGAACAGGGCCTGTACAGCTCCCCAGGACATCTGCATGACCTTTAACGCCACGGCCCGTTCCCTGATCAAGCACGGATTTGCGCGGCAGGTGGATAAGGCCGAGGGAATGGATCTTTTGAAGAAGGCTTATGACAGCAACCTGGTACAGTTCGGTGAGAATGTCCGTCACAGGGTCAACTTCATCTGCAACTGCTGCGGGTGCTGCTGCGAAGCCATGCTGGCGGCCCAGCGGTTTGCCATCATGAACCCGGTCCACACCACCAATTTCATACCGGTCCTGGATGAAACAACCTGCACCGGCTGCGCCCGGTGCGTGGAGGTCTGCCCGGTCATGGCCATGACCCTGGTCACGGCCAACAGGCCGGAAAAGCCGAAACAAAAAAAAGCCAGGCTCAATCCGGATATCTGCCTGGGGTGCGGTCTGTGCGTCCGGGCCTGTCCTGCCAGGTCCATATCCCTGGCATCCCGGAAGTCCCGGGTCATCACGCCCCTGAACGGTGTGCACAAGGCCGTGATCATGGCCATTGAACGGGGCTGTCTCCAGGATCTCCTGTTTGACAACCGTGTTTTATGGAGTCACCGGGCACTGGCAGGTGTCCTTGGGGTTATCCTGAAGCTGCCGCCCCTCAAGCAGGTCCTGGCCAGCAGACAACTCAAATCCCGGTATCTGGAGCGTCTCCTGGTTTCCCTGGAATCGGTCTATCCCATCTGAACCGGATATTTCACACTGCTTTTATGGCGATGCAGGTGCAATGTCCGGGAGAATACCTGCAATCACACGGTGAGTTTTTCGGATTTCAGAATGTAAGCCACAGCAATACCGGTAAGAAATCCTGCGGCCAGATTCGAGGCCAGGGTGATTCCAAGCACAAGAATAGGCACAAACAGGTCTTTGCGTGTTTTCATGTCCAGGAGAGAAAAACTGAGCTGGGCGCCCGCGAATATCAGGAGAATCCCGAGGGCCGACATGGGCAGCAGGTAGATAATACCCATGATGTGCTCACCCAAAAAAAGGGCCAGCGCAATAAAAATGATCCCGATGATCAGGTTGGACCCTGCCGTACGGGCCCCGAAGCGATACCTTGAGGCCAGCCCTCCGGCACCGTGGCACATGGGCATTCCGCCCAGACAGAAACTCATCAGGTTACCCAGGGCCATGCTCAGACACAGGGCCTTGTAAGTTACCCGGCGTCCATCCGCAGGAAAATACTGGATGGACAGATCCCCATTGGCCACAACGGCATTGCCTATGGTCATGGGAATCTGGGGCAGAACCAGAACCAGCAGGGCAAAGGTAAAATCCCCAGCTGACGGGAGTCCGAAAGGCAGGAGCCTGGGCAGGTAGAAACCGGGCTGAATCCGGTCCAGGCCCTCGCCTGTTCCAATGCATATGCCTGTCAAAAGACCTGTGCCCACGATGACAATGGCTGCGGGCAGACGCTTGTTGTCCAGGAGGACCAGGGTCAACAGCCCCAGCACTGTGCCGATAACAAGGCCCAGGGGGACCGGACCCAGGCTCTGGATGCCAAGATAGGGTTCTGCCATCCCGCGAAGGGCCTGGAACTTTGAGGTCCCCAGCATCAGTTTGGCACCCTGGGAAACCAGAAGGACACCCGTGGACAATTGGACCCCCCGGATAACGGGCTTGGGGATATACCGGCCGATGAGCGTGATAATGCCGGTTCCGCCGATGATCAGCAGAAACAGGAAAACCCAGAGACTGGATGCCTGGATCTGGCTTGCGGTAATCCCCGTTGCAATGGCATAGGCCCCGATGACCTTCATGGGCTCCACCGGTGTCGTGACCTTGAAATACAGGCCTGACAAAATATAGTACAGCCCGACCCCGAGGAACAATCCCAGCGGATTGAGGCCGTTGATCAGAATCATTCCGGCAGCCAGGGGCAGGATCGTCCCCAGATCGCCAAGGGATCCGGCAAATTCCATACGATTGAAACAAAAGGCAGATTGTTTTCCCGACTGATGAATTACCGATCCATCCTTAGCATCCATGGTATCCTCCTGAACCCTCCCCGGTGATTGATATTTTTCCGGTTGTGTGACCCGGGTCATCTGTCTATGATGTATCACGATTTTAAAATTATTCGTGATAGAATGTCAAGATAAAAAAGTGACTTTCCCCATGGCTTTTTCCATTAAACTCCATTATAAAGAAATAATAAGTATCGTAATTATCGTCAGGCACGACTAAATCAACCCGGTATCCGAATAAGTCAAGGGCGGAAATCCTTTACCGCCCGGGCACCGGAAATGGCCACAGCCATTGCGTCCAACAGCAGGATCTGAAATGGGACAGTATCGTTTAGGTGTCGGTTTATGTATTGCCTTATGGATCGTATCCAGCCTGTGCTGGGCCGGAAACAGACCCCTCACCATAGTTGTCAACCCCGGGGTCGCCCCCCTGAAATTCATGGATGACTCCGGAGTCCCCCAGGGACTCTTCCCGGATCTGTGGCGGCTTTGGGCGGAAAAAACCGGAACTCAAATTCAGCTTATCCCGGCCGACAATTTTGACCAGTCTCTGGACATGGTGAAAAACGGCAAGGCAGACCTCCATGCAGGACTTTTCCAGACCGAAGATCGAAAGGCCTTTTTTTCCTTTTCCGAACCGATTCTCACCCTGGACTACTTCATCTTTACCCATCCGGGCATAAAACCCATTACCCGGATCCAGGACTGCCAGGGACTTATCCTGGGCATACAGAAGGGCGGATATACCGAAGCCTGGGTCCGTTCCAGGATTCCGTCAGCCCAGATCGCCGTGTATGACAGCTTCGGCGACCTGTTTGCCGCCGCCCGCAAAGGGGAAGTCAAGGTCTTTATCGCCACCCGACTGAGCCTGTTTTACTGGCTCAACCAGAACCGGCTGGCAAATGTGTTTACTGCTGACGAAAAAAAACCCATCTATTCCCAGACCTATTATGCGGCCGCAGCCAGGTCCGACTCCGGCCTCATCGACCAGGTCAACGCCGGGCTGGAAGCCATATCCCAGGACGAAAGGGACCGGGTGGAAAAGGCCTGGATCGTCCGGTCCGTCAAAACAGCTCCTGAGAACTTAAGCGTCCTGCTTACCCGGGAAGAGCAGGAGTTTGTCTCATCCCACCCCCCCCTTGTGTTCAGCGAGGTCAACTGGAAGCCCCTGTCCATTGTAACGGACGGACGGTTCGAGGGCATGATCGCCGACTACCTGGACATGATCACCCAGCGCTCAGGCCTGAAGTTCACATTCCGGCCAAGCAGAACCTGGGCCGATGTACTGGACGCATATGCCAAAGGAACCCTGGACATGATACCGGCTCTGGGAAGGGATGATGCCGTGGGAAGGGAAATTCTCCTGTCCGAGCCGTTTCTGACCTTTCCCTTGGTCATTGTCACCCAGGGCAATGTCAGCTACATCAGCGACACTCGGGAGCTCAGCGGGAAAAAGGTGTCTGTGGGACGGGGATACACCAGCTACCATTACCTGGCAGGGCATTATCCGGAGATCGAACTGGTCCAGGCTGATGATGTGGACCAGGCCCTGCTCCAGGTCACCAAGGGACAGGTTTATGCCTTTGTGGGCCACATGGCCGTGACCATCGACGCCCTGCAGCGGCTGGGGCTGAAAAACCTGAAAATCGCAGGAGAAACCGACTACCGGTTCGAACACAGGATAGGCGTCGATCCCAGGTACCCGGAAGCACTGTCCCTGATCAACAAGGCCATTGCATCCATGGACGTTCAGGACCACCGCCGTATCAATCAGAAATGGCTGAACGTCAACTACCAGAAAGGCATGGACTATTCCCTGATCTGGAAACTGGCCGCTGTCAGTGCCCTGTGTTTCGGGGTCTTTCTGTTCTGGAACCGAAAGCTTGCAAAACTCAACCGGATTCTCAACCTGGAAATCATGGAGCGGCAGAAAGCCGACGATCTGAGAAAAGAGACTGAAAGGCGCCTGGGAGACATCATCGACTTTCTGCCTGACCCGACCCTGGTCATCGACAACCAGGGAACGGTTGTGGCCTGGAACAGGGCCATGGAAACCCTTACCGGTATCGGGGCCGCCAACATCCTGGGAAAGGGAGACTACGAGTATGCCCTGCCGTTCTACGGCAAACGCAGGCCCATCCTCATCGACCTGGTCAACCGCTGGGATGATGATATCGCCCGGGAGTACCTGTCCATCAACACCCACGGCGAAAACCTGATATCAGAATCCTTTCACTCCCTGCTGGCCGGCGGCATATACCTGAGCGCCACGGCCAGGTCCCTTTACGACAACTCGGGCAACCTGACCGGTGCCATCGAATCCCTGAGGGATGTGACGGAACGGCGGCGGACCGAAGAGCGTTTCCAGAGCATTGCAGCCAACATTCCCGGCGCTATTTTCCAGGCAAAGCTCCTGGAGGGAGGAAAGCTCCTGTTCACCTATGTCAGTCCGGCCATGAAAGACCATTTCAATATCACTGTTGAGGACCTGGTCAAACGGCAGATACCACTGGAATTTCACCCCGATGATGCCCCCAGATTCCAGGAAATCCTGAATCAGGTCAGCCAGAGCGGGGAGGATCTCAACTTCACCGGAAAACTGGCAACCCACGGGAAGGAGACCCGGTGGATCCGCATCGCAGCCAAAAACTCAACCGGTGATGAAGGCCTGGTCTACAACGGCCTGATCCTGGATGTGACCCGCCGGAAACTGGCCGAACTGGAGTACCTGACAACAGAGCGTAAAATCATGGCCATGAGCAAGGCCGTGGATGACGCTCTCATCATGGTGGACAGCCGGGGAGGGGTTCTGTTCTGGAATGACGCTGCCGAGACCCTGTTCGGATTCACGGCCCAGGAGGCCATAGGACGGCCCTACCACGATCTGGCAGCCCCGCCCGAAGACCTGGAGACCATCAGCCGGGGAATGGCGGAGTTCGCCCGCACCGGAAAAGGGGTGGTCTTTGGTTCCAGGATGAAGGTTACGGCCCGGAACAGGGACGGAAAACGCTTTCCCGTGGAGGTTTCCATATCCCCGTTCCAGGTGGACAACGAATGGTTTGCCGTGGGAACAGTCCGGGACATCGCGGACCGGGTCCGGGCTGAAAAGGAAATAGCACAGCATGTGGAAGGACTGGAGCGGTTCAACCGCCTGGTGGTGGGCCGGGAGGAAAAGATGATCCAGCTGAAAACCGAGATCAACCAGTTGCTGGAAGACATGGGAAAACCAAAGAAGTACACCATTGTCCAGTAAAACCGGTTGACCCGGATTGCAGGAGAACTCCCGGGATGTTCCGGATCGGGAGACTGCCAGGCAGAAAATAAACAGCCCAGGTGAAGGAGGTACCCATGTTCAAGGAAGAAAGGAATACATCGCAATTTGACTGGAGCATGATCGGCAACATCGAGATGGGCCGCCCGAACCTGGGAAGATCCATGGATGTTGGTGTCTACCGGCTCATGCAGTTCGCCATGAGGGACGTCCTTATCCGGAACCTGGATGTAAAGACCGCCGATACCGTATACTACCAGGCTGGGGAATTGGCAGGAAGAGCGTTCTGCAAGGCCCTGCTAACCCGGGACAATCCGTTCAATGCCTTTGTCAGGGAGGTCCAGGAACTCCTGGTTGAGATGAAGATCGGCATCCTGAGGGTTGAAAAGGCGGATCTCGACACCATGACCTTTACCATGACCGTATCAGAAGATCTGGACTGTTCAGGGCTTCCCATGTGCAATGAAACCATCTGTACCTATGATGAGGGCTTTATAGCAGGCCTGCTCTCTGAACATACCGGCATTGAATTCACGGCCAGGGAGATAGACTGCTGGTGTTCCGGAGCCCGGGTCTGCCGGTTCACGGTCAACCCCGTACCCCAGGACACCAAGCCCCATGACTGACATTGACATGGACATCATGGACCGGATCTCGGCTGCCTTTTTCGGGCTTCTCAGCGGAAGAACCCCGGATTCCATACCCCTCCCGGAGGATTATCCGGACAATGAGGTCCGCCTGGCCGTGGGATACATCAACCGGTTCGTTGACGAATATACGGATGCCACGCGCCTGATCTTTGCCCTGTCCCGGGGGGATCTCCACGACCAGCCCCCCATGGGGGAAACAGCCCTGGCCCAGTCCCTGAAAAGCCTCCAGGCCAGCCTCAGAAATCTGACCTGGGTCACCCAGCAGATCACCCAGGGAGACTTCTCCCAGAAGGTGGATTTCATGGGGGAATTTTCCCAGGCATTCAACAGCATGACCAGCCAGCTTGAAACTGCGTTCCTGGAACGCAACGAGGTAACCAAGGCCCTTGAAAGCCGTGTTGATGAACTGGGCAAGGCCCGCATGGCCATGCTCAACATGCTCGAAGACCTGGAAGAAGCCAAAAAGGAGGCAGAAGCGGCAACCCGGTCCAAAAGCGATTTCCTGGCCAACATGAGCCACGAGATCCGGACTCCCATGAACGCTATCATCGGCATGAGCCATCTGGCCATGAAAACCGATATGACACCCAAGCAAAAGGACTACCTGGAAAAAATCCGGACCAGTTCCCAGAGCCTTCTGGGCATCATCAACGACATCCTGGATTTTTCCAAGATCGAAGCCGGGAAGCTGGACATGGAATCCATTGAGTTCGAGCTGGATTCCGTGATCGACAACCTGGTGAATCTCCTGGCCATGAAAACCCAGGAAAAAGGCCTGGAACTCCTGTTCAACTTCGATTCCAGACTTCCCAACGCCCTGGTGGGGGATCCCCTGCGCCTGGGTCAGATCCTGATCAACCTGGCCAACAATGCGGTAAAATTTACGAAAAAGGGGGAAATCGTCATTTCCGCATCCCTGGAATCCAGGGCCCAAACTACGGCTGTCCTGAAATTTTCGGTCCGGGATACGGGCATCGGCCTTACACGGGAACAGCAGGCCCGGCTGTTCCATGCCTTTACCCAGGCTGACGCCTCCACAACCCGGAAATACGGGGGAACGGGCCTGGGCCTGATCATCTGCAAACGGCTGATAACCATGATGAACGGATCTATCTGGGTGGACAGCACCCCGGGCGTGGGCTCTGAATTTTTCTTTACCGTGAGTCTCGGCATCGGCACCTCCCTGAGAAAAAAGCCGCTGGTCAGTACTCTCAAAGGCCTCAGGATCCTGGTTGCCGACGACAACGCCACCAGCAGGATGCTCATGATAAAACAGCTGGCTGCCATGGGTTTTGAGGCAGACGGGGTCGCGGACGGCAAGGCATGCATTGAGGCCGTGGAGCAGGCCGATGCCGGAACTGTCTTTGACCTGGTGATCATGGACTGGAAAATGCCCATCATGGACGGCCTGGCCGCCTCGGAAAAAATCAAGACCAATCCGAATCTGGTGCACCCTCCAACCATCATCATGGTCACGGCCTACGGCAGGGAAGATATCGTCCACCGGGCCGAGCAGATCGGACTGGACGGATTTCTGATCAAACCGGTCAGCCCGTCCATGCTCCTGGAGGCCATCATGGCCGCCAGGGGAACCCAGGCCGCCCCGGAGACATCAGACAGGAACTATGGCAAAGGCCGCCTCGATACCTCCCTGGACGGAGCCCGTATTCTACTGGTCGAAGACAATGACATCAACCTGCAGGTGGCCCGGGAACTCCTGGATCAGGCCGGCTGCATCATCACCGTGGCCAAAGACGGACAGGAAGCCGTGGACAAGGTCCGAACCCAGACTTTTGACGCAGTGCTCATGGATATCCAGATGCCGGTCATGGACGGCTACACAGCCACCCGTATCCTGCGCCAGGACACCCGGTTCGATGATCTGCCCATTATCGCCATGACCGCCAATGCCATGGCAACCGACCGCAAGACCGCCCTGGATACGGGCATGAACGACCATGTGGCAAAACCCATTGATCCCGATCACCTGTATGACACCCTGAAACAGTGGATAAAACCTGCGGGACCCACGGCACCCAGGGTGGAACCGGTGAAACAGTCAGCCCCCCAGCCTCTCCCGGAAGCAATGCTGCCCCAGGCCCTGGAAGGTGTAGCCATGTCCGAAGGCCTGATACGAGTGGGCGGCAATGGCGCCCTTTACAGAAAACTTCTCGTGGCATTCAGGGAGACCTACAGATCCTCACACGGCACCCTGACCCGCCTGCTGGACCAGGGCAGCGTGGACCAGGCCCTGATCCTGGCCCATTCGGTCAAGGGAGTGGCCGGCAATCTGGGCGCCCATGGCCTGAACGCCGCAGCAGCCGAACTGGAGGAAGCCATCCGCCATGAAAAGAAAGGCGATTACCCCCAGGCCCTTGCCGGGTTTGCCCGTGAACTGGACACCCTGATCCCGGCCCTGGAAATACTGGGATCCCTGGCCCCGGCCCCGGCGACAGACAGCAAAGGACCGTCAGGGCCCCGGGACCTGCTTGCCGCCCTGGATGATGTGATCTCCCAGCTCAATACTCGGAAACCCAAGCCCTGCAAAGAGAGCATGGAGCGGCTCCTGAACCTTTCCTGGCCGGAATGCCGGACATCCGACATCACACGTCTGAGCAACCTGACCGGGCGTTACCGGTTCAAGGAAGCCCTGGAATTGGCATCCATTATCAGAAACAGCCTTTTACCCCCTGGAATCTAACACCCATGAAAGATCTGTCCCAATGCAGCATCCTCATCGTCGACGACACAGAAGCAAACCTGGACATCCTGGTGGAGGCCCTGGGTGACAGTTACGAAGTCCTGGTAGCCACGGACGGGACAACGGCCCTGGAGGTTGCAGCCCAGGACCTGCCTGACCTGATCCTGCTGGATATCATGATGCCTGACATGGACGGGTATGAAGTCTGCCTCAGGCTCAAGGCAGACACGGTCCTGGGCAGGATACCGATTATCTTTCTCACGGCTCTCACCGATGTCCAGAACAAAACCCGCGGATTCCAGGCCGGCGCCGTGGACTATGTGACCAAGCCCTTTGAACCCCTGGAGATCCTGGCCAGGGTCAAGACCCACCTGTCCCTGGTTCTGGCCACCCGGGAACTGGAGATGCAAAATGAAATGCTGGAAATGAAGGTGGCCGAGAGGACCCGGGAGCTGGCCCTGGCCCAGGATGTGACCATCCACAGCCTGGCTTCCCTGGCCGAAACCCGGGACACGGAAACAGGCATGCACGTCCTGCGCACCCGGCAGTATGTCAAGGCCCTGGCCACCCGTCTGGCCGAAACCCACCCCACCCATGCCCTGAGCCTGGACAAGACAACCATTGAGCTTTATTTTAAATCCGCCCCCCTCCACGATATTGGCAAGGTGGGTGTTCCCGACGCCATCCTTCTCAAACCGGGCACCCTGACCGATGCTGAATTCACCATCATGAAAACCCACAGTGAACTGGGATACCAGGCCCTGCTCCGGGCGGAACAGGAACTGAGCCTGGAGAGTCACGGGTCGTTCCTGTCCCACGCCCGGGACATCGCCCGTACCCACCATGAGCGGTGGGACGGCTCCGGATACCCGAGAGGACTGAAAGGCGATGCCATTCCCCTGTCAGGCCGCATCATGGCCGTTGCCGATGTGTATGACGCCCTGATCAGCCGCAGAGTTTACAAACCTCCCTTTCCCCACGAAACAGCCGTGGACATCATCCGCCAGGGAAAGGGCACCCACTTTGACCCGGATGTTGTCCAGGCGTTTCTGGAGCTGACCGATACGTTCAAGGTCATTGCCCTGGAGTTTGCAGATACAAATGAGGAATAACCGCACCCTTTAAGGAGACAGCCCATGGAAACACGGCAGCGCATACTGGTGATTGATGACGAGCCCATCAACATCACCATCCTCAACGAGCTTCTGGAATCCGATTATGAGATCCAGGCAGCATCCGGCGGCCGGGAAGCCCTGGAGAGCGTTCACCAGAATCCGCCGGACCTGATCCTCCTGGACATCATCATGCCTGACGTTGACGGATACGAGGTTTTGAGACAACTGAAAAACTGCCCGGAAACCGCTGACATACCGGTAATCTTCGTCACCATCATGAGCGAGATTGATGACGAAAAAAAAGGCCTGGACATGGGTGCCGTAGATTACATCGTCAAGCCCATCAGTCCGTCCATTGTGGCAGCCAGAGTGGCCACCCACCTGAAGCTCAAACATCAGAAAGACCAGCTCAGATCAAGCATCTCCCTTCTCCAGCACCAGACCGAAATTCTGGGACACAAGGCAGAGCTGGGTATCCAGGCCTGCAGCCTGGCACATGACCTCAACAACGTCCTGGCCGGTGCCATGATCGTGGAGCTGATTGGGCCCATGCTCCCGGATACTCTGGAAGGGAAAGCCGTCATTGAGCACTACCTGAAACTGGCCATGGAAAACCTGGGAACTGGCCGCAGGATCTGCCAGGGGTACACTGACTACCTCAAGGATATCGGCGAAAAGGAAAAGCCCCAGTCCATTGTACCCCTGTTAAAGCCCTTGGACATGTACGTCAGAAGGTTCAAGGGCAAGATTCACAAGGAGATTGAGCCCGGGATTCCCCCCATCCTGTGCAAGGGGTACCAGATCAAGCGGGTGATCCTGAACCTGTTCACCAATGCCTGTCAGGCCGTTGAAGCTCAGGAGCCGCAGCTCATAGCCATCCGGGTCTGGAGCAGGAACGGAAAGGTATTCTTCTCCATCCGGGACAACGGCCCCGGTATCCCGGAATCCGTCCTGCCACGGATCTTTGAAGAGCGGTTCACCACCCGGAAAACCGGAACAGGACTTGGGCTGTACCTGGTGAACAAAATCGTCAGGGCCCACAACGGATTCATTGATGTGGACCCGGGACCGGGCAGGGGCGCCACCTTTACTCTGGGCTTTCCCATGGCTCCGGGATACTGACATTACAACGGATGGACCACAGAATCACTCCTGACCTGACTCCGGCAGGAAAGTGAGCATGGCCGTGACATCCACCAGTTCCGGTTCGTAGGAGAGCTTGGCCTGGCGGAGACCCGCAAGTCCCAGGTCCTGCTCCCGGTTGATGTACTCGCACTTTTCGGACAGATGCAGGGCGGTCTCGTGGTTGATGACCTGGGCCGCACCCTTGAAGGCCAGATCCGACTTTTCAAAATGGACGTCGTACATGAACCGGTTCAGGCGGCTGAAAACAGAAAAGGCAACCGGATCCTGCCCCACGGATACAACCAGCCCTTCCATACCGATGGCGTCAAAGTTCCGGAATGCTTCACGAATGGCAGACTGTTCCTCGCGGATGGTCAGGTTGATCTCCCGGTTGGTTTTCAGGATCCTCTCGTTGAGTTTCAGTGACTTTTCCCTGAGATCCCGGTTCATGATCTCCACCCTGGCATGGGGATACAGGCGGTGGAACTGGGATATCAGGTTCTTTTTTTTCTGGAGTTTTGACCCCTTGAGTTCCGAGAGCTTTCTAACGCAATAGATGTAATCGGCAAAATCCCGGTCATAGGTGATCTGGTAGACGTTGCCCAGACCCGGGTTCCCATCCACATAGTCCTGGGGTACCAGGGCGATGTTGCCGCTTTTTCCCATCTGCCGAAGGGCCCGGGATATGTCGGCAAGTTCATCGGGGTCAAAGGGTTCACCCACAGGCATGAGCAAATAGTCGCTCCCGTTGTCGTGAATCAGAAGCCTTTCTTTGTGAACGCACCAGGAAAACTGGTACAAATGGTTCCAGGCGTACAGGTTGGCAAAACTGTACTCACACCCCAGGGTGCTGAATTGGTCGGTGTAGTCCACCAGAACCGTTTTGTCTTCAACGGTAATGGATTTAAATTCCGGAAACCGGCTGGTTCCTCTGACGGGCAAGGCCCTTGCATTCAATCCCATTCTATCTGTCAACCCTCATATTTTAACGGGATATACCCTGTCATGGGTTTGAATCCCAGTTTTTCATAAAACGGTTCGGTCCCGGGCTCTCCAATGAGCCCGATCCAGTCCACGCCTATCTTTTTCAATTCAGCGATCAGGCATTTGATGATCCGGGACCCGATTCCCCGGCCCCGGAAGGCCCTGAGCACAGCCACGTCCTGAATATAAGCATCACTTACCCGGTCGGAAAGGGCCCTACCCATGCCGACCATGATATTTCCCTGAAAAGCGCCCACAAAACAGGCGGATTCGGTAACCACATCAAGGACAAAACCGGGATTGGCCCGGCAGGCATCATCCCACCATCCGGCCTCGGTGTAAAGCAGAATCAGGTCCTCCCTGGACGCAGATCTGACCGGACGGATCTCAAAGGATTCCACGGCTGTCATCAAAGATCCCCCATGATTTTCCCGGCAAACCTGGGCAAAACAAAGGATGCCTTGTGAATGTCCGGGGTATAGTACCTGAGTTTCTCCTGGAAATCCACGGGGACCGCCCTGGAGGGAAGCGCCGGATCAGGACCCAGGGACCCGAGGCATACCCCCAGGTTGCCCCCGGGATAGGACGGGACCAGCATGTAGGAATAGGCCTGGATGTCAAAGACTTCCCGGGTGATCCTGGCCATGCGGCCTGCCCACTCGGGGTGCATGAAAAAGGACTCTCCCTGGGCGGCCACCATGCCTCCGGGTCTCAGAGCCTGCTTCAGGGCAAGGTAAAAGGACTTCTCAAACAGGGTATCGCCCGGTCCCACCGGATCCGAGGAATCCACAATAATGACGTCATAACACCCCTGGCGCTCCCTTACAAACCTGCTGCCGTCGGCGATATGGATGTTCACCCTGGGGTCCTCGAATCCGCAGGCGGTCCCTGGCAGGAACTGTCTGGCAACCCGGATGACCTCGGCGTCGATCTCGCAGAAGTCAATGGTTTTGACGCAGTCATGCCTGCCCAGTTCCCTTAGCACCCCCCCGTCCCCGCCGCCGATGACCAGGACGGTCTCAGGGTTGGGATGGGCGAACATGGGTACATGGGTGAGCATTTCATGGTAGGCGAATTCGTCGGCCTCGGTGAGCTGAATAATACCGTCAAGGACCAGCATCCTTCCCTGGGTCCGGGTCTGGTACAGGTCGATCTGCTGAAAAGGACTCTTCAGGCTCACCAGCAGGGAGTCGACAGCTACGGACAGGGCCATGCCGGCCCACATGGGGCAATGCTCGGAAAACCATCCGTCCTTGGCGGGCCAATTGCTTGTCGTGTCTGTCATCTTTGCGTGTCCATAAAGCTGTGCTGCAAAGGCAGGGAGATCTGCGGCGAAAAGCGCCGTGCTCTCAGCGCCTCAAGGCCAGCTGCAGCTTATAGTTGGATCCTTTAAAAAAGGCTGTGGCAAACTCGGCCATGGTGCGGGGTTCATAGTAGTCACAGCAGAAAATATCAATATAGGCCGTGTTCGTACCTGTAACAAAGTGCCCTGAGATAAACGACGGTCCGATGATCCGGGTGATGCTGAACCCTTCGGCACTCTCCCCCTCACCGATCCTTGCCACCTGGCACTTTTCTTTTCCTTCGATGCCCAGCCGGGTGCACAGGTCATGGACAAACCGGGTTGTGGCAGGAATGTCCCGGATAATGGCCGGATCGCACCCATGTACGTCAATGGATGCCAGAACGCCCCAGGGTTCGATCTCCTCGTAGACCTTTTTCCAGGAGATGGGGTAAAGGCCCGGATTTTTCATACAGCTGCCGGACGGCTCGACCTCAAAGAGATTGGGTATGATCCCCCGGTTCCTGTCCGTTGATATGACGACCTTTCCCGAATCCAGGGACTGTTTCAGGGAGTCGATGGCCACATCGATGTCAATGGAGTCCCCGCAGGTGAATATATCCACGGCAGCATAGTTGTGTTCCGGCCATGCATGAACGGTGAAATGGGATTCGGCAATGGTCACCACGCCGCTGACGCCCTGGGGGGCAAAGGCGTGAAAGGAAGAATCGATGACGGTTGCTCCGCTAAACTTTGCAGCGCCCACAAAGGCTTTTTCAAGGTAGTCCGGGTCCAGGAGCCTGTCAGGATGGCAGTCATAATAGTCGATGGTAACCTGTCTGCCCAGGGCAAAACCGGTGTCTGTCCCACCGAGACCAGGGTTAACAGGATGGGTATGCATTGATTGACGTTTTCCTTTTCAAAACAGGCAGGTCTGGTCCATTGGTTTCTCCGGTCCGGTGTATCCCGCCTTTCTTTCCACAATGTGTACAATCATAAAGATGAATATCAGCCTGTCAAGGGCCATGTCAATACCCGGGGGGATTCATCCCCTATCCCAGGCTCATGATGGATGTCCACCGGTCATATTCGGATTCAACGGGCAGACCCCTGAGTTTGAGAAGGCGGATCATGGCGGGATCATTGAACCTGAGGTAGGGGTTGACCTTGATTTCCTCAGCCAGGGTCGATACCACATGCCAGGGATCATGGCCGGCAAGAAATGCGTCGATGGCCGGATTTCCCGGTTCCAGGCTCCTGGCAAAGGCCATGGATTCCCGGACATAATCATGACCTGCGTAGATCCGGATTCCGGGAGGAAAAGTCAGCAGAAAAGACAGGCTGGCAAGGAACCTTTTCATGTCCCCTGAAAAGCAGTTGCCCACTGTCCCGTTGAACAGGGTATCCCCGGTGATCAGACTGTCTCCGGCCTTGAAGGTGACGCTGTCGTCGGTGTGGCCCGGCGTGTGAAACACCTTGATCACACCGGTGTCTATTTCCAGCCCTCCTGCGGCAAGAACATGGCCGGGATCCAGGAATTGGGCGCCGGTGGCATCCACCATTCTATGGTTTCCGCTGACATGGTCAAAATGGGCGTGGGTATTGGTGACAACCGTGATCGTCAACCCGCTGGTTTCCGCAAATGCCGTCATCTCATCCACGGCGCCGGCATCAACGGCAACTGCATTCCGGGCTCCGTACACAAGGTATCCCAGGTTATCTGCCGAATATCTGAACTGTTTCACCTTCATTGGGGTATCCTTTCCAGACAGGCGTCCTGCCCTGCCAAAAAATCTTTCATGACCGGGATTTTCTGATCCGGCATTTATACCACATTGATAAGTGCTTTACAATCCCGGGAAATTTTCATATAGCCTTTCCCATTGCAACCTGTTCCTTAACCGATGAACCGGCCGGCCTCCCGGAGCCCGGCCGTCTTGTGATGAAAGAACCAGATCATGAACCGTATCCTCCTGGATGAAGCACAGCTCACAGCCCATATCATGACCCGGCTCCAGACCGTGACCGCTGATCCTGACATCTTTTTTGCACCGCATGGGGACAACGGCCAGGGATCTGTGGTCCTGTTTCTTCTGGGCGTTCAGAAAATCCGGAGCAGGAACGTTCCGTGCCTGATCCTGAACAAGCGCTCCAGGAGTGTTATTCAACCGGGAGACCTTTGCTGCCCCGGCGGCGGCATCTCCCCGGCAACGGATGCGGCCCTGGCCAGGCTGCTCAGGCTACCGGGCTCCCCCCTGGCTGCCTGGCCGGGATGGAGGCTCCTGAAAAGCAACAGTCCAAAACAGGCGGTTCAACTGTCCATGCTGTATGCCACCGCCCTCAGGGAAGGGTTCGAAGAAATGAAGCTCAACCCGTTTTGTGTCCGGTTCCTGGGCAGGCTGCCCAGCCAGTCTCTGGTCCTGTTCAAGAGAATCATACACCCCATGGCCTGCTGGGTTTCGGGCCAGGACCGGTTCTATCCCAACTGGGAGGTGGAAAGGATCGTATCCATCCCCCTGGAATCCCTGCTGGTGGCATCCAACTACGGCCTGTACCGGGTCCGGATGGAACTTCCTGGAAAAGCCGGAAAACAAGTGGTCTGGATCGATTTCCCCTGTTTCATGCACCGTGAAGCAACGGGAAAAAAAGAGATGTTGTGGGGTGCCACCTTCAGGATCGTCATGGATTTTCTGTCCCTGGTCTTTGACGCCGCTCCACCCCCAGATGCCGGTCTCCCGGTCTTTTACGGTTCCCTGGGGCAACGCTACATGGCAAAGACCCAAAGACACTGAACCGGGAAATTTCGGAAACTGACCGCCTCCCCGGTCATACCGGCTCAAGAGGATTTGAAAGCGGGTTATGAGCGCCTTTGGGGAAAATGGGGGTATACTCCTAAAAGTCATCCTGTCAGATGATTTCGCTTATCACGTGGAACCTGATGGACGAGCCTGTGACAACACTTCTGCCGGTATAGAGGAAGGCCATGAGCCAGAATCCCTGAACCATTAGAAGTGACCCGGGCTGCCAGAGGCTTGACAGGCCCATGGAAATGTCGGGCAGCGCCATGGATTCTTTTGCGGGAGCCGCAATGACGATAGCGGCCATATAAAAGACTGAAATCAGGGCCATGATCTGATAGGCTGAAAAACCCCAGGTACCCCTGAAGTCCGCCCGGAAGAACTCGGAAATGACCCGCCACACCTGGGTGACGGCAATGGTAATCATCAAGGCAGACCTGAAATGCCCATGGAGAAACAGACCGGTGCCCGCAAGGCCGGCACCAGCATAGAGCACGGAGGTCACAGCCTGGATGGGAATCATTTTTCTGCCGTCCATACCTGAAGCATAGGCGATTTTTTTGGTCTTTCCAATAAACACAAAGTTAAACCGGCTGAAAATAATGTTCGTGATCCTGCCGCATTCATCCAGGGGCTTGCCGTAACAGCAGCCGAAACTGATGCAGGCAAGTCTGCCCAAGGCCTCACCAAAGGTGTAGGCAATGGAAAATGCAGCCAGAAAGACCATAACATCCAGGTGCTGATCAAACAGTGTGTTTATCCCCGCAGCGATCCACGGGATGACCAGGATGGCTGCGAATGAAGCACCTCCCACGGTAAAGGTGCCCTTTTTCTTTTCAATGATCCGTGCCAGGATCTTTGCCGATGGAACAGCCACCAATAGAACCGGAATTGTTGGAAGACACAGCAGGGGCAGTTCAATTCCGCTCGAACCCATCAGGAGAATCAGAATGGCAAGGGCTGCAGCATAGGCCACGGCGGAAAGCATACCGTAAAAGGTAAGGTTAAGGCCGGACCAGGAACCGTTTTCATGTTTCCTCAACGGGATTGCCGCAAGCATCTGCCACCGTTCTTCGGGCAGGAACCGGAACCCCCAGATCATCATTCCTGCGAGTATGACACCGAGTACAACAACAAAAAGGTCGTTCATCTTTGATTCCCATTATTATAGTTTGTGATCAGTAGCAATCCGGCTGACTGGCCCGGCCATCCAGACCGGACCTGTTCATGGAACCCAAATTGCCGGGTGCGGCCAAACCGTCATCCATGGCATCACGGGCCCTGATACGCTGGGTGCGCTGGCCCAGGGTTTCCCTTACCCGGACACCCGTTTCCACGATGGGCCTTTTGAATCCCCGGGCAAACAGGCTCTGGGCATCGTGACGAAACATGTTATCCACGATATCGGGACAAAAGGCTGTGCGGTTTTTCTGGAACAGAAGAATCACGGTGGAGCTTCCCGGCCGGAACAGGCTTTTGGGCTGCCCTTTTTTCAGGGTCATTCCGGGCGTCACAGGCATGGGGGAATCATAGCCATGATCACTGTAGCACTGATCCACCCGCCCGATCATCATGGCCGTCACCTCGATCATGGCCACAAGACCGACTCCGGTTCCGGAGTCCACATCCGTGTCAATGACAGTGACCACCCGCTGGTTCTTGGAATAGGGCGTGACCTCCCGGATAACCGCACCGGGATTGCACGAGTGGAACCTGCCGTTGACCTCATAGATATCTGCAACAGTTCCGGACACCGGCACATGGTTGTAGTGATACTGATCAGGGGTCAGTCTGAAAACGGCAAAATCCGCCTCCGAGAATTCCTCTGACCAGGATTGTCTGTCATTGCCCAGAAGCTCGGGATAGGTGAAATACTTTCCCTTTATGAACAGGGAATCCAGGGTGTTCATGGAGCCCACCAGCACCCTGGCGTCACAGGGCGACACGATATCCCACGGCTCCCGGGACATGGGCCGGACATCCCAGAACCGTATTTTTCGTTCAAAGACCTGCCGTACGGTCTCAAACGTGTCAACCCGGTCCACACAGTCGCTGCCGTTGATTCCCATTTCCCTGAGAAAGGCTTCCACCCTGTCCTTTCGGCCGTTAAAGGAATGATCGAAATTCATGTATCCCAAGAGGGCTGTGGACCGTGAGGAGGTCAAAAGATTGAAACACCACCTTGCGTTCTCCCGCAGGCTTGAGTAGAGAAACCTCACACATCCGTTCCTGAACAGAGGCTCAGTCATGACCTGTCCCGTTTCCCTGTCGATGTACTGATGCACGCTTGTATCACCCATTGCTCATTTCCATTGAAGTGCTGAGGATCATCAGCTGAATCGCCTTTTCCAGGACAGGGACAGCGGCGGTTTCATCCAGTATCCCGTCCTTGTGTTCAACCAGGAACTCTTGGGCGGAACCCTTCGTGAGGATTCCGGCCAGGGCCTCACCCGAATCCGGGTCCCGGAACCCTGCCCACAGGTCCAGACGCTGGCAGTTGTCCATAAGGACCTCAAACCCTTCAGCCATATGCTTTTTCCTGAGATCATTCCGGTAATGGGATTCCATGGCCAGATTAAAGGATTCGGCACTGAGGCTGAACGGCGTTTTCCTTCCGGTCTGCCCCAGGACAGCCCGGGTCATTTTCCCCAGGACTCCCCTGTGTCCCGGATGGGCGATGCGCAGCATCAGATCCTTGAGAACGCTCTGCATGCCCGATTCCAGGACAATGTCCCCTGCCTGGTCCTCAAGAAATTTCACCAGGGCCATGCGGTAGTCCCGGATGGATACCTTGACGCTTGCCCCGGATTTCCAGGAAAGGAGCACTTTCCGGAGAGATGGAATGGTTGAGACAATGTCGTCCAGGAATCTGTAGGAAGCGTCCTTTTCAAGGATGATGTGATCCAGGCCCATGGCCGACCCGAAGAATATCTGGCGCCGCTGGCTTTCGGCCAGGGGGGCGTCCGGGATATGGTCATGGGTTACCTTGAACTGAAAAATCAGTTTGTAGGCCAGACACAGGATAAGCTGCTGGATCTGGATGGCCTGTCCCAGATCGGTCAGCAGGCTGTCAAAGGTGCTGTAATAGCGTCCCTCAAAACCTGAAAACCCATGGACCGAAGCTTTTCTCATGCGCATGAGCATATACATGGGCATGCGCTTGTCAAACATCCCCATCTCCTGGAGATCGGCGGCCAGGAGTTTTTCATTGTCCAGCCTGCCGTTCAGGGGTGAATTTTCCTCGGTACAGGGAAGGGCCGCGAAATAATCCAGGAGACGGAAATCCGTTACCAGATCTCCCTTGAGAAAAAACAGGCGGCTGATGAACCGGTCGACCTTTTCCGGTCCAAAGGGTGTTATGGGCCGGTTCAAAATCTTCAGCCCCGCCTTTTTCTTCCAGAGCCGCCACAGGTGCCGGAGATGCCGGGGTGCAAGTTCATGGGGCAAAAACCCCAGGACCTTTTCCGGGTGGAAATCCTGGAAATCAAGGCGAAAAGGCGCTGCACTGTAGGTGCCCACAAACAGGGGGAGGAAGTGCTCGGCGATCTTGATGACCAGATCCCCCAGGTACTTTTCATCCCGGGACGTGAATCCGGAGGCCGGATCTATCAGAAGCCGCGTCAGTTTCCGGCTCCCCAGACTGACATGGGTGCCGTTGTTGGCGAGGCTGGCGTCGGAGATATTGGGCAGCAAAATAAGGTTGGAGGTGACAATCCCAGCATCCTTGAGCTTCAGAATCCCGTTCATGCGGCTGCGTGACAGAACCCGGTGGCATTGATGCATATAGGCGAACTTATCTTCTCCCCTGTCCCATCCCGAAAGGCAGGGGCTCATGAACAGTTCCCGGTACAGGGCGTCAGGGATGCCGTAATTGAACTGTTTCAGCCGCTGGGGGGTATGGGAGGAAAAATAAACCATGGCAGTCTGGCCCGATTCCTCCAGACCGAACTTTTTATTGCCATAGGCCACCAGGAGCTGGGTGAAGAGGAACCGGGCGGCTGTCTCCCGGACAGGCTTCAGATGCTGCCATCCGGACCGGGTCATGGATGACGGGTAAAAGGAAAGAACCTCGGGTGACGAATTGTCGCTCACATAGGACTCCATCATGATTTTTGCAGTGCTCCGGATGCGGTGATGGGTTCCGGGTGTTCCTGCTGCATCGGCCAGAGCCAGTTTCATGAGATAGCTTACAGGCACCCGGATCCGGTCACAGCCGTTCTCGTTGAACAGAAACTGATGCCGGTCCTCCCTGTACCCGGAAAAAGGATTGGATTTGTCTTTTCTCAGGTCGCTGTCCAGAACCTGGTATCCGTGGAGATTCAGGCGGTCGCGGTCAAAACGGACCCAGCTGTTTTCCCAGACACGGGTTTCGTTGTTGTTCAGATAACGCTCAAAGGCCTGGCAGTGATGGGACATACTGTCCTGTCCAGAGCGGCTTCTGCCGGCGTTCCGGAAACAGGCTGAGCGGCTTATGACCATGGGCAGGTCAACCCTGTCCTTTTCTCCCATCACCACGGCCTGGAATTCATTTTCAAGGCCGCAGGTCGTGTCGGCCGAAGAAAAGGGAAGCTGTGCGGCCAGGGTTTCCAGGGACTGCATATCAATACCAAGAACCTGAATGGCCCTGGTCACGATCTCCTGATGATCCAGGACAACCTCTGAACCGTTCCCGAAAGTGTCCAGTGCGGTTTCCATCTATTCACCCGCCAGGCTGTACCGGTTGGAAAAGGCGAACCTGGACTCCGGATAGTGCGACTGCTGGGGAGTGGTTTCCAGCATTTCCTGGGCAACGACTGACAAGGTGGCACAGGGCAGTGCATTCAACCGCTTTATTCCAATTTCACTGCCGGTGAGCAGACAATAACCGAAAGTTCCTTCATCAATCCGCTCAAGGGCCTGCCGGACAAGCCAGAGTTTTTTCTGACACCGGCCCAACTCACTGAGCGCCATGGTGATCTTGGTTTCCGTGGAGCTCAAATCCAATGAATCCGATGATTCGGACTTGATGTTCTGGAGCCGGGTACGGGACTGGGCGATGGCAGCCTTGAGCTCTTCCTTCTGCTCCAGGAGTCGATGTCTGAAATATGCCAGCTGCCTGTCGTTCATATAAAGCTCGGTGTCGGACGGGGTATACGGTTCCTGGGTTTCACAATACATGGCTTTTCTCCCTCGTTGGTTTTGCGGCGTACCCCGATCATGGGAAGTGTCCGCCGGTAATTTGAGAGGGAAAGTACCATTTATGAATTAGAATATGATTACCGCAAAATTAAATAATAATTACTGCCTTCCAGGCTGAAACAGGATGCCAAGGGAACACCCGGACAGGACAGATCGTTCATCAAACCCGTGGCGTAATGGAACCAAAATCCCCTTTTAATCTTAAATTAACATTCAGGAAGTAGGGTGCAGTCTTAGGGACACTATCCATATGAAGCAACCTGGATGTCTGTGCTGACAGGGCAATCCATGATGAAGGTCCTCTCTCAGGGATTGAAACCATCCTTATTAACCTTGAGAATGACCATGGGAATGCCCCTGGACACAAAGACAACAATAACAGATCCCTTGAAAAAACAATCAGACTAACCATTACAGGCAGACAAGGCATTTCATGATACACGCGTTTATGGGTTCAAACCAGGCACCGGCAGTCACAATTTCCAGGGGTCCCGGTAAGGGCGAACCCCTTTTGTCCTTTACAAGAAAAGCGAAGATCGGGGTAAAATTTGTTTTTGGCGTTGCCCTGGCCTCCAACATCTGTATCCTGCTTCTTCTATCCTCCATACATCACTGGGACAAACAGCTGAGTGAAAGAACCGAAAATCTGCTTGATATTCAAAAGGGCCTGAACATGCATCTGCGGGAGTCGGTTACCACGTTGCAGAAAAGACTGCTTTCATTGCCTGAACTCCTGGAAACAGATACCGGCGAACAGGTAATGAACTGGCTGAAACAATCCCAGACCATACTCAGCCAGGAAACCTTATCCGGACGACAAAATTTCAAAGATCAGTTTTCAAGGGATGACCGGCGGGATCTTGCCAATGGAAAATTCATCATCCAGGAAGGCGAAGGCTGCGTCATCATTTCCAGAGGCATCGTGAACAATGACAACGGGTATGCCGAAGGTATTCACCGGATTAAAGTCAAGAGCCATTCTCCTTCCAGTGACGTTGAGACCATGACCTATACCATCATGAACATGATGGCCCAGGGACTGACGCCCCAGTCCATGAGAAACAGTCTCCAGACCATCCGGGCCGACATCGCGGAGGATCTGCTGTCTGCCGAACTCAGCAGAACAGAGATGCTGAGCAAACTTGAACTGATAGGGAAAACTCAAACAGCTGTAAGCGCAGCAAGGAAAAAGAAACAGATTTTTACCGTTCTTATCGGTTTTCTGACTATCCTGGCCAATATCATGGTTATTCTGCATCTGACCCGTTTCATCATCACCAGACCTTTAAAGGGGATCATCCGGGGCCTCCAGGGGATCGCCAGGGGGGACGGTGATCTCACCCAGGATCTGGTGATTCATTCAAAGGATGAACTGGGTGAACTGGCCCACTGGTTTAACAGTTTTGTCCTGAAGCTGAGCCACATCATCGTTCAGCTGCAGGCCCAGATGGATAAACTGAACCGCACCACCAGAGAGCTGTCCCAGGTATCGGGCACGCTCAGGGAAAAAGCCTCCCACATGAACGACATGGCAACAGAGGCCGAGGTTTCAACCGGGTTGACGGTAAAACAGATTGAAATCATGGCCGAGTCCGCCGAAACCGCAAACAAGATGGTAACAAACGTCACCCAATCATCCCTGGAAGTCACGGGAGCAATGGATTTCATAGGCAATTCCGCCCGTGATGTCTCGGTTGCCGTGGCATCTGTTGCAGCATCCATAGAAGAGATGAACGCTTCCTTTAACGAAATAACCAAAAATACCAGCAGAGGATCCCAGGTCAGTCTTGCCGCTACTCAACAGGCACAAAGCAGTACAACAATAATCAGGGACCTCAGATCATCAGCCGGAGAGATCCATGAAATAGTAGCCTTGATCAAGGGAATTGCCGACCAGACCCATCTGCTGTCTCTGAACGCAGCCATTGAAGCGGCAGGCGCCGGTGAAGCAGGCAGAGGGTTTTCAGTTGTGGCCAAGGAAGTCAAGGAACTCTCCAAAAGAACGTCAAGGGCAACAGCGACCATCCAGGAGAAAATCGAGACCATGCAGGCCAATACAGACATGGCCATAAACAGTATTGTTTCCATTTCAAAAACCATCAACGAAACCCACGACATCATGAGCTCCATAGCCACATCTGTTGAAGAACAGACTGCAATCACAAACGAGATAGCAAAAAGCACCTCCGAAACCTCACTTTTCGCCGAAACCGTATCCACTACACTGGCCAACACCATTGGCTTTGGGAAGGATGTGTCAAAAAAGCTTGAGCACCTGTCAACCGTTGCCAGAAAAATTGTGGGGAATGCAGCCGATTCCTTTGACCAGACCCGGCAAACCCTGCAGAATGTAACTGCCGTAAAAACAGCATCTGTCAAGACTTTTAACGACACCCGCCTCATTGAACAGCAGATCGGCACGCTGACACAAATGTCCCAGGAGCTTCAGCGGGTTGTCGTCCAGTTCAAGACCCGGCAGCCGGCCGGCTGAGAATGACCTCCAGAGCGCACAGCCAAAGGGAAAAACTGTGGAACTGAACTTCTCCCGAAAATCCAGAATCAGGGCAATGCTCATCCTCTGGGTGTATGTTATCATAAAATTTCTGGCAGCCCGCCGGGTTATGGAGACCTTCAGCATCAACCCGTGGACGTTCCTGTGCCTGGACATGGTTACGGTCCCCACCTATATCCTTGGCTGGAGCCACCTGCTAGCATCCCTTACCGGCAGGCTCCGGCGCTTCAGGGTCATGGCCGCATGGTGCCTGCTCACCCTGGTATCCAGCGCGGCTCCCTACCTGTATGCAGCCTGGGCTGGAAGGCGGGATTTTCCAGCCCAGGCCTGGATCCTTCTCTTTGTGATTGCACTGTTTCCCCTGGTCAGCCTGGGCCGGAAAATACATGGGGCGATCAGGCCCTGTTCCAGAACATGGAATCCTTCACAGCCTCCAGAAGGGCGCTGATGTGCCCGGAGCGGACATCGCCGATGGTTCCTATGCGGAAAGTATCCTGTTCCGTAACTTTACCGGGATAGATGACAAACCCCCTGTCCTTGAGCAGGGAGTAAAAACGTCTGAACTCATAATCCGGTGATTCAGGATCCAGAAATGCCGTAATGATGGGTGATCGGTATTCCCGGGGCAAAAGGGAAACAAAACCCAGGCGGCCCATGCCCTCAACCAGGGTGTCATGGCTGGCTGTATAACGCTGATTCCGTCTGACAACACCGCCCTCGGCAGCAAGTTCTTTCAATGCCTGGGCAAAGGCCCGTACCGTATGGGTGGGCGACGTAAAGCGCCATTTTCCGCCATGGTTTTCCATGGTTTCCCACTGGTCAAACAGATCAAGGCTGAAAGTGCGTGCCTGGTCCCGGCACCCGGCCAGCACCTCGGTCCTGGCGATCACAAACCCGAAGCCCGGTACGCCCTGGATACACTTGTTGGCACTGGATATGAGAAAATCCGCCCCTATCTCGGCCATGTCCATGGGGATGCCGCCAAAGCTGCTCATGGCATCCACCATATAGATCCTGCCATGGGCTTTGACAACCTCTCCGATGGCCTGGACGGGGTTGAGCATACCGGTGGTGGTTTCACAGTGAACCACGGCGACATGGGTGATGGCCCTATCCAGTTTCAGAACCCTGTCCAATTCAATCAGGTCAGGGGGCAGGACTTCTCCCGAGTCCAGGACCGTGTGGTCGATCCTGTACCGGTCGGCGATCCTGGCCATCCTGCGGCCGTAAGCCCCGTTGGCCAGGACCAGGAGCTTCCCGTCATGGGGCAGGGCCGTGGTGATGGCGGCTTCCACACTGAAGGTGCCGCTGCCCTGCATGAGCACAGATGTATATCCCCCGGACCGGGTAGCCAGGCTGACCAGGCGGTAACGGATATCCTGGACAATGCGGTTGTAATCCTCATCCCAGGTGCACCAGTCCCTGAGCATAACCTGTTTGACACTGGCTGTGGTGCTGAGGGGCCCCGGTGTTAAAAGGAGATAGGGGTTATCCTGGGCCGGACGTTTTTCCATGAAAAGGGGCAACTCTCCCCGGGACAGAAACCCGTTGATGGTGTGGATAACAGGCAGGCACTCCCATATGCCTCTGGCCGTAAAATGGGCTCCCGCAAGACGATAACGCTGCTCTATGGTTTCCAGACGGGCTTTTAAATCCCCGGGATCCAGGGCCTCAACCTCTTTTCGGGTAAGCCCCAGCTCATTACCGGACAGGGTAAGGCCGATGGTCCACATGCCGGCGTTCAGCCCTTCCTGGATGTCGCTGATAGTGTCCCCGATCTTGACCATGGCTTCCATGGGATAGACCCCGAGTTTAACGGCGTTCTCATAGCACATGTACGGGAAAGGGCGGCCTGCGGGCACATCGGTGCTGCACACCATGGCATCCGGGGCATACCCTTTTTGGGCAGCCTCTTGGGTCAGGATGGCCATCATGCTGCCTGTGTAACCGGTGCTGGATCCGATTTTAATACCCATGCCGCGCAGGGCAGTAACCGTATCCAGAAGTCCGGGTATGGGCTCGGCATGGCGCGCGATAACCGCCAGCATCTGTTTTTCCATCTCTGAATACATGATTTCCACGTCATTTTCATCGGGCTCACGGCCGTGGGCGGCCTTCCACTTCACGGTTACCGATTCCAGACGGCACATGGCCCGGATGTGATCCTTTTTCATCAGGCCCATGAACTGACGGGCCTCGGCAATGGTCACAGCCACGCCATGGGCCTTGAAAACATCAACAAAAACAGCCAGGGGACCAACGGATCCAAAATCCACGGCCGTACCGGCCCAGTCCAGGACAACGGCCTGGACCTGCCCGCAATAGGGAAGGTTACGAACAAATGCACCCATAATTAGATCACTCCTGTTTCAGGTAAGGTTTTGGGAGAGCTCGATCCAGGTTCTTTTCAACAGCACCGATGGATTCTTCCAGGATATCCAGTGCCAGGTCGAGATCGTGCTCGGTAATGGTCAACGGCGGTGACAGGGTCAGCAGATTGCCCTGGGCTGTCTTGAAGCTGAGGCCCCTTTCCAGGCAGGCATACATGACCCGGTCGGCTTCGGCACGGGCAGGCTCCCGGGTTACGCGATCCCTGACCAGCTCGAGGCCGAGGAACAGGCCCAGGCCCCGGGCATCACCCACCAAGGGATGACGGGCCTTAATGGAATTCAGACGGGCCAGTGCATGGTCGCCAAGCCGACGTGCCCTGGCCGGAAGGTTCTCGGTTTCAATGACCCGGATGGCTGCCAGTCCCGCAGCGCAGGCCACGGGGTTTTTCTCGTGGGTGTAGTGACCCAGAGATTTTTCTGGAGCAACATCCAGATCGGACCGGGCGATCATGGCGGCAAAGGGAATGACGCCCCCGCCCAGCCCCTTTCCCAGGGTCAGGATATCCGGGACCACATCAAAGTTCTGGCAGGCAAACATTCTGCCGGTACGGCCCAGGCAGACCGCGGTCTCATCAAAGATCAGAAGGGTACCGTGCCGGTCGCAGGCAGTGCGGATGGCCTGCCAGTAACCGGGCGGCGGCGGATTAACGGCCGTGTTTCTCATGGGTTCGGCGATAATTGCTCCCACATCCCCTTCCTTTTCCAGTACATACTCCACATAACGGGCGCATTTCAGGCCGCAGGTGCAGCAGTTTCCGCCGGGATCGAAGATACAGTTGTAAGGATCCGCCGGGGGGACGTGCTCGCATCCGGGCAGCAGGGGCCCCATGCCGGTCCTGAACATGGCCTCGCCGCTGATGGAAATGGCGTCCAGTGAGGCGCCGTGAAAGGCATCCCACATGGAAAGGGTCTTGAACCGGCCGGTGGCCACCCGGGCCAGTTTGAGCGCCATGCCCACAGCCGTTGTGCCGCCCGGGGCAAAGAGCACCCTGTCCAGGTTGCCCGGAGCGATCTGTGCCAGTTTTTCAGCCAGACGGATGGCCGGGATGTTGGTATAGCGCCGGGTACAGAAGGACAGGGTGTCCAGCTGCTCTTTTATGGCTTTGATAACCTCAGGGTGGCCGAATCCCACCTGGTGGGCGCTGTTGCCGTGGAAATCCAGGTACTGCCGGCCCTGGATGTCTTCAAGGCGGCTTCCACTGCAGGACGTGAGCACATTCAGGCAGGGTGTGGACAGGCTCTGGTGGAAAAAATACCTGGCGTCGGCATCCAGGAGGTCCAGGGTTTCAGTATCCAGGTGTTCCAGGTGCCAGCGGCGCCGCCCGGGCGACAGGTTGGAGTCCCCCTCGGACAGGTCAACCTCCCCCAATGCGGATAAATCCTTGTTGCTGAGCGTATCGGTCATGATTGGGTCTCTCTAAGATCTTGTCATCTATGGTTGATGGTTTCTGCCGGCCTTAACCTGCGTGGGGTTCAGATCCGCGGCCGGGAACTTTTACGGCGTCAGGCGCTTTTTTGCCGCCAGGCCTGGGTTTTTCGTTTAAACAGGGCGGTGCCGGCCTCCATAAGGGTGCGGATCACGATGTTGGTCAATACAATCAGCATGCACATGGCCGCTGCCGGCGCCGTGTCCCCGGCATCGTCCATGTTGACGACGGCTACGGCCGCCAGGGGAAGATCGCTGCTGTAAAGGAAAATCACCGCTGAAACCGTAGCCATGGCGCTGACAAAATAATAGGCTGCAACTTCAAGGATGGCCGGAAAGCAGACCGGCACCGACACCCTGAGGGATGTGGTGTAAAAGGGTACTGCCATGGATTCCGAAACCGCCTCGAATTCTTTGTCAAGCTGTCGAAGGGCCGTGGTGGCCGTAAGAAAACTGACCGTGTAGAAATGGACAATGTTGCAGATCACCAGGATGGCTGCTGTGCCGTAAAGGGCGCTGAAGGGATTCAAGATTCCCACAGGAGTGAAGGGGATAACCAGTCTGGGATTGTTGAAAAAAAAGATGTAGGCAATGCCGATGACCAGACCCGGCAGGGCCAGGGGAATGATGGAGAGAAAATAGGCGCCTTTCCTGAGCCAGGCCATGCCCTTGGTTTTTTCAATGAGGTAGGCGCTGGAAAAGGTGATCACGGTACCGCACACCGAGGTTAAGGCGGCGATACTCACACTGTTCCAGAAAGCCCGGTATCCCCCGCCGCCCACGCCGTGAAATCCGTAGTGGGACAGGGTCCATGTCCGGGGATAGATCTCGGGATTTGTGAAGGAATAGGGCCAGATTTTTACCAGGGATGCAACCCCGGCCGTAAACATCATGGCCAGGATAAAGCCGGCTATCCCGGTGCAGACGGTAAAAAGGACCATGTCCCTGACAGGGCCCGGTTTCGGGGTCAGAGGAACGCTGCGTGCCGTGACCGCCACAACGGCCCTGCGCTGCACAAACCGGTCCGCCATGAAGGCCAGGAGAGTGGGGACCAGGAGGATAATGCTTACCGTGGCACCCATGCCGAAGTTCTGCTGCCCGATGACCTGCTTGTAGATATCCACGGCAAGAATGTTGAACTGGCCTCCCACAACCTTGGGCGCCCCGAAATCGGTGAAGGAGAGGGTGAAGCAGACGAAAACCGCGCTGAGAAGCCCATATTTGATGCTCGGGATGGTCACCGTGAAAAAGGTGCGCACTTTTCCGGCGCCCAGGCTGTCAGCAGCTTCATGCAGCCTTGCATCGGTGTTGGACAGGGCCACCAGGAGTATCATGAACGCCGGAGGAAATGTGAAAACGATCTCTGCAATGACAATACCCGTAAATCCGTACAGGCCGATATCCAGGGACAGAAATGGGAGACGGCCGAAAAATCCGCTGGTGATGATCCCCTTGTTGCCAAACAGGTAGACCAGGGACAGGCCATAGAGCATGGTCGGGGCAAACAGGGGCAGCATGGCCACCACCTTGAAAAACGCCTTGCCCGGTATCCGGGTGTGATGGATGCCCAAGGCATAGGCAAAGGCCAGGAACACGGCAATGACTGTACTTGAAACAGCGACGCGGATGGAGTTCCACAGGGCCACGGTCATGCCCGGGTCAGCAAAATAATCAAAAAAATTGACCAGTCCGATATAGCGCTTGATGACCATCACCGTATCGCCCGACGGCAATGGTTTTCCATCCACGGTCCAGCCCTGGCCCGTGCCGCGCGTCACGGTTATGGGTTCAACGGCCAGGTCGCGCCGGATGGTGGAACCGGGTTTCACACGCCGGCACACGACCTCCCGGATGGTTTCGCCTTCAAGGGCAACACTTATCCCTTCCCGGTCGGCCCTGTCCAGGATAACGGGCACCTTTTTGTTGTCCACATAAATCGTTCTGGCAGTGCCTTCCATCATCAAAAGCACACTGCGGCCTGCAATGGAAATCTGCCCCCGGAAGTCATGGCCCGGCTTTTCCGATTCCGGGGGATCCTCGATCCTGACAGGCAGCTCAACGTGGGTTGCGCGGCCGATCACCTCAAACAGGGGAAGAACCACGCCCACAATGAGCCACAGACAGGCCATGGCGATGAGAAACAGGCGTACCCGGTCTTCGGAACTGGGTTTCGGGGTAACACGCCGCCTGTAAAGCCCCGGGTCCAGGCGCAGTGCCGGTGCGGCCGTGCCGTCATTGGCAGGGGACGCCTCGCCGTGGCCAACGATCCGTGCAGATTTAAGGTTCCAGGCCATCAGTCTGCAAAGACCAGAAGCTTGTCAGGAGGCAGATGAAGGGGAAGTTCCATGCTTCCTTCAAGTTCCATTCCCTCCACGGTCTCGGACTGGAGATCCATTTCCAGGGTCTGGCCGGAGACTTCGCCCGAGTGGTGCAGAACCTGCAGGTAGATCCGGTACAGGGCACCCCGGAATTCAATATCGTTGATCCGGGCATTGATGATGTTATTGGTCGTGTGATGCTTGTTCCGGAGAATCCGGATGTCCTCGGAACGTACGGCAACAGTTACCGGGTGACCCGGATGACCGGTCAGTTTTCCGGGCAGGGTATTTAAGGTATACTGGCCAAAGGAAAGGGCATTGGCATGGCTGAAACGGCAATCCGTCAGAAAATTCATGGATCCGATAAAGGAGGCCACAAATTCGTTGTCAGGCGATTTATACAGGGTCTGGGGTGATGCAAACTGCATGAGGCGTCCGTCCTTGATCACCATGACACGGTCAGCCATGGTCAGGGCTTCTTCCTGATCGTGGGTCACCATGATCGTTGTCACGCCAAGGGTCTCCTGAATACGGCGGATCTCCTTTCGCAGATAGACCCTTACCCGGGCATCCAGGGCTGACAGCGGTTCGTCAAGGAGCAGCAGGGACGGCTCCGGTGCCAGGGCGCGGGCCAGGGCCACCCGTTGCTGCTGGCCCCCTGACAGCTGGGCAGGGTACTTCAGGGCCTGATCGGTGAGCCCCACCAGATCCAGCACCGCCATACCCCGCTCCCTGCGCCGGGCATTGGAGAGCCCGGCTTTGGGGATGCCGTAAATGACATTGCCAAGAACAGTGATGTTGGGAAACAGGGCATAGGACTGGAATACGATTCCAAGTTTCCGTCTTGCCACCGGTTCCCGGGTTACATCCCGGCCATCCAGCCAGATCGATCCCGCATTCTGGTGCTCAAGTCCTGCAATGACCCGCAAAAGCGTCGTTTTTCCGCACCCGCTGGGACCCAGGATTGAAACAAACTCACCTTTGTGGACCGCCATGCTCACATGGTCCAGGGCAATGAACTGACCAAAGGTCTTGGTGACGTCCCTGACTTCCAGAAAAATATCCGGGGTAATTGTTTTACTGTCCACAACCATAAAAATCCTCCAGGCAAAGCCGGCTAAGGATAAATGGATCTGCCGGTGCGCCTTTCATCCTAGGGTCACCGGCAGTCTGGTCTCAGATCAATGCTACAGGAAAAGGCCTATTTTTTCGGCTCGCTCTTCTGATCATACCGTTTTGTCCATTCGGCCAGAATTGTTGTCCGGTTTTTGGCAGCCCATTGCAGGTCGTTTTTGATCAGCACGGACATGGGATCTGCCGGCCAACCCTCGGGGGCATCAACTTTGATATTGGTTGCCACGATGGGGTAGACCTTGGCATACATGGCCATGGCCTGGTCGCTGATGGCCCAGTCCAGAAAAGTCCTGGCATCGGCTGCTATACGTGGTTTTTTGACAAGGGCGTTGGCCTCCACATCGTAACCGGAGCCCTCCCTGGGAAAAGCGACAACAACGGGTTCACCGTTGCTGCGCTGCTTGAATCCGCGGTAGGCAAAGGAGATGCCGATGGGAAATTCCCCCTTGCCGGCCATTTTGGCCGGTTTGGAACCGGAATGGGTATACATGGCAATATTTTTATCCAGCTGATCCAGGTAGTTCCATCCTTTCTCCTCACCCATGAGCTGAAGGATGGCTGAAACGGTCAGAAATCCCGTTCCTGAGGATGCGGGATTGGGCATGACCAGCTTGCCCCGGTATTGGGGCTTTAAAAGGTCGGCATAGGAGAGGGGCATGGCTATCCCCGCCTTTTCCATCTCGATGGTGTTGCCGACGATCCCGGTTACCCAGGCTTTGATGCCTACCCAATGGGCAGGATTGCCTGCATTATCTTTCATATTTTTTTTCACCTTCTCGACACCCTTGGGATTGTATCCGGTGAGCATGCCCAGGTCATCGCAGATGAGCAGGCTGGTGGCGGCTGTTCCCCAGACCACATCAGCCACGGGATTGTCTTTCTCGGCCAGCAGTTTGGCCGTGATGATCCCGGTTGAATCCCGGACGATGTTCAATTTGATGTCAGGGTGGGCCTGCTGAAAAGCAGGGACATACACGGCCAGTTCGTCGTCTTCCAGGGCCGTGTACACGGTGAGGTCGCCAGCCATGACAAATGACTGACAAAAAAGGGTCATCAGGGCGGTCACAGTCAATACACCGAACAACTTTTGAGCGCGGTTCATGGTCTCTCCTTGAAAAAACTGGTTTAATGCAATCTGGTTTGAGTTTGCTGCCGTCCATGGATCTGCCCTGAGCAGCAGGGTTGATTCCAATCACGGATAACGGGGTTGATCCGGGCATTCCATATACTCTTTGACTACAGGGTATCCGTTAGAATTGAATTAAGTCAGGATTAGCTGTTGGTGAATCCAAAAGAAGGGGTGTCCAGGAATTTTTCTGGACAGGACAAAAAAAACCCGTTTTACCCGGCACCCTTTTGAAAGCCTAACACGGTTCTTATTTGTTTCTAACACAGATCTGTCATGGTACCGCTCAGATATGGAGCACTCATTGGCAAATAGAAGAGTGCAAAAATAATTAAAAAACGCACAGAACACCCGCTCTGGTTCAAACAGGAGATTCCCATGGAATCAAAAATAAAAGTTCTTTTAATCTGCCAGCACAACAGCGGCCGCAGCCAGAGTGCCGAGGCCTTTCTCAGAAACCTTCACGGTGATCGGTTCGAGGTCGACAGCGCAGGCCTGGACCCGGCCAGGGAAGTCAACCCCCTTGTGGTCCAGGTCATGGATGAAGTTGGTATTGACCTGTCCCGGAAAAAACCCCAGGGCGTTTTTCAGCTCTATAAAAACGGCAAGCTTTACGATCATGTCATTACAGTATGTGATGACACCGAATCAAAATGCCCGGTTTTCCCGGGTATTACCAAGCGGTGGCACTGGCCTTTCCCCGACCCTGCGGCAGTTGAAGGGAACGGGGCCGAAAAACTTGAGCAGGTCCGCAAAATCCGGGACATGATCAAAAACTGGGTGATCAATTACCTTGCCAACCAACCGGATTTCAAAACCATTTTCAAGAAATAGATCACGCAATCTTTTTTAAAGGCTCACACGGATCTCACACCCATGCTTTGGTGCCCGGGTCCGTGAAATGAAACCGATAGCCCGATCTTTCTCCGGCTTCTGTAGATGACCGATTCCAGGGGAACCCCATGCCGATCGGCAGGGGGCTCCTTTATACCGGCAGCACCGGAATCCGTTAGCCGGCAGGACAGCGACCTGACTGCCGGCATGACTTAAAACAGCACTCGCAGTTCTCACAATGCCTTGAAGCCTGCATCAGCCCGTCAAATGGAGACGCCTCGTTTTCCCGGATTTCTCAAGTTCCTCCTTTACTGTCCGGCCAAGGTCTTGCAGCAGATACGGTTTTTTCAGGTAGAATCCTGCGCCGAGACGCAGGGCCTCCCTGACACGGTCCGTTTCAGAGAATCCACTGGCAATGATGGCTTTCTGGGTCGGGTGCAGCTCAAGGATTCTTTTAAATGTTTCAAGGCCGTCCATACCCGGCGCCATGATCATATCCAGGATCAGAAGGTCTGCAGAGCGGGTGCTCAGATAATTGACGGCATCTTCCCCGCTGCCCATTGTCATCACCCTGTAACCCATCCGTTTCAGATAGGTCGCTGCCATGTCCCGCTGCTCAAGGATATCATCCACCACGACAATTGTCTCTCCTTTGCCCATGGGGTTCTGAACAAGGGCAGGGGCGACCATGGCGCTTTGCCTTATCTTGATCAGAGGAAAGTACAGGGTGACGCATGTCCCTTTCCCGAGCTCCGATTGAATATCAATGTAGCCTTTGTGGTCCTTGACCGTGCCCCATACAACCGACATTCCCAATCCGGTTCCGCTTCGGCCCATTTTTTTATTTGTATAAAAAGGCTCGAAAATCCGGTCCAGGTCATTCTGGCACATCCCCTTCCCGGTATCCAGGACTGAGAGCTGGACATAATTGCCTGTGCTGACGGAATCATAGCCCTGGATGGGTTTGTCAAGATACTGCTTTTTTGCGGAAATGATGATCCGACCGGTTCCCTCCATGGCCTCCATGGCGTTATTGACAAGATTCATGAGCGTTTTCATCAGGTGAACCGAAGAGCCTCTGATGAAAAGCGGGTCCCTGCCCGAGGCATTGATGATGGTAACATGGGGATGGTCAGCCTCCAGTTTTTTTGCTTCAGGGCTTTCAAGATACTCCCGGACCATTGTTTTGACATCGACCGACGCATCGCTTGTCACTCCCCGTCTTGCCAGGGTTAACAGATCCTGGACAATGGCCGCAGCCCTTTCCCCGGAATTCTTGATGGTTTGAATGGGTTTTTTTAAAGCGCTGCCTTCCGGGAGGTCCATTAAAATAAGTTCAGGGTAACCGACAATGCCCGACAGAATATTATTGAGGTCGTGGGCAACGCCTCCGGCAAGCTGGCCGATGACTTCCATTTTCTGGGCCCGGGCAAGACTTTTTTCAAGGTCTTTTCTGGCTTTATCTGCATTGACCCTGTCGGTTATGTCCTCGTAAAAGCACAGCACCCCGACCACTCTGCCATCCATGCCATGAAGGGGCAGCTTGTTCTTGTCCAGAATTCTTTGCTGCCCATGGGCAAGGGTCTGGTATTCACGGATATGGAGCAGTGACTTATCATTCTCCATGACCTGGTTGTCGGACTCCATAAAACTCGATGCCTGCTGACCGGCCCATGGCAGCATGAGATCATCAAGGCCGATGACGTCCTGGGGATCGGCGAACCCGGCATCCCCTGCGAATTTTTTGTTGCTCCCCAGATAACGGCTTTTTCTGTCCTTCCAGAAGATGGCATGGGGAATGGCATCAATGACGAGCTGCAGCATTTGTCTGGATGCTTTTAATGAATCAATGGCGGATTTTTTTTCCTTGATTTCCCTCTCCAGCGCCCGATTGTCATGTTCAAGCATTGCAGTGTATTTTTTGTGAAACGCAACCAGGGTATCGAGAATCTTCCGGACAGGCACGATCCCCGCAAGGCGTCCATGGCGGGTGACAACGATATGATCATAAATTTTGTCGGCCTGTCTTGTCATGGCCATGGAGGCCACAGCACCAACGGCTTCGCTGTAATCGACAATCAGGGGAGACGGGTCCATTACATTGGAAACAGGACGCTGGCTGAAGACGGAAAAACCGTACCGCTGGCTGAGAAGCCTATCCAGATGGATGTTCATCACGATTCCGGCAATCCGGGCTGCATCCGTGACAACCACCGCTGTTATGGGTCCGTTCTTCTTAAAAAGCTCCATAAGATCGGCGATCTGAAGATTCTTGGTTACCGTATGAACCGGTTCGGCGATATCTCCGATTGTTGTTGTCAAATGATCCATTGTACCGATTCCTGTCCTATGGTTTAAACCCTTGTGTCAGGTGGCGCTGATCAACCGAACCTCCCGGTGATGTAATCTTCGGTCAGGGAGTGAAGGGGGCGAAGGAATATCTGGTCCGTGCTCCCGATCTCGATCAGATCACCCAGGTGAAAATAGGCGGTTCGCTGGGAGACGCGGGAAGCCTGCTGCATGGAATGGGTGACAATGGCAATGGAATACTGGCTGCGCAGCTCGTCGATGAGGTTTTCAATGGTCGCGGTAGCAATGGGGTCCAGGGCTGAGCAGGGCTCGTCCATGAGAATTACTTCAGGATTGATGGCTATGGTGCGCGCAATGCATAGCCGCTGCTGCTGTCCGCCGGAAAGGCCCGTCCCTGGTTGGTTAAGCCTGTCTTTGACCTCCATCCAGAGTCCGGCCTTTTTCAGGGACTGTTCCACCAGCTCATCGGTCTCGGCCCGGGTCTGGACAAGGCCGTGAATACGCAGGCCATAGGCTATATTGTCATAGATGGATTTGGGAAAGGGATTGGGTTTCTGGAAAACCATGCCTATCTGGGCCCTGAGGGGAACCACATCCACATCCCTGTCATAGATGTTCCTGCCATCCAGAAGAATCTCGCCGGAAACCCGGCAATCATCAATGGTGTCGTTCATACGGTTCAAACATCGGAGGAATGTGGATTTCCCGCATCCAGAAGGCCCGATCAGGGCAATGACCTCGTTGTTGGCAATATCCAGGGACACATTCTTGATGGCATGGTTGTCACCGTAATAGACATTGACATTCCGGCATGTCAATCTGGGATTTTTGACGGTTATCTCTCCCACGGTTTCACGGTGATTTCGATCAACAAGTGTTCTTTTTCCATCAAGATCGGGATTTCCTGATGCCTGCGCGGCCTGCCTGGCTTCCATCATTGGTGGTTCCTTTAGTCAAAATTGCAGATGCCTCCCGTGGGGAAGGCCGTGTCAACATCTGTAAAACCAGGCCTGCCGGGCTTGGGCGTCCGGAAGGCCTGGTGCAAGGATGAGAGCGTTAAGGGTTACAGATCTCCGCAGGAGATGGTTTTCAGCGCTTTTGCAACATCGGCAAACTGCTTGCGCTCTGCTGCCGGCATGGGGATCATGCCTTTATCACTCAGGTAACCGTCTTCACTCCAGGCTTTTTCACTGGTGAATTCATTCAGGTATTCGGTGATTCCAGGGGTGACACCTGCATGGGCTTTTTTCACATAAAAGAACAGGGGACGGGATACCAGATAGGAGCCATTGGCAATGGCATCAAAGGTCGGGGCAACGCCTTCGATAAGAGAGCCCTGGATCTTATCGGTGTTCTGGTCCAGGAAGCTGAAACCGAAGATGCCGAAAGCATTGGGGTTGGCAGCAAGTTTCTGGACGATCAGGTTGTCGTTTTCGCCGGCTTCGATGTAGGCGCCGTCTTCCCGGATGGTATGGCAGATGGCCTTATATCCGTTTTTGTCCTTGTGCTCCAGATCCTTGATCCAGGAGAAGGTTTTTGCTCCTTCTTCCATGACCAGCTCAAGAAAAGCGTCCCGGGTTCCGGATGTCGGAGGAGGACCAAGCACTTCGATCTTGATATCGGGCAGGGAGGCATTGACATCTTTCCAGGTTTTGTAGGGATTGGGCTGGACAGCGCCACCGGCGTTGCCGGCCGGCACTTTGGCTGCAAGGGCTAAAAACAGGTCCTTGCGGGTGAGTTTAAGGGGCGCGTTGACTTTTGCATTGGCAATAGCAATGCCGTCGTAGCCGATTTTGATTTCCACAATGTCGGTTACGCCGTTTTCAGCGCATTTTTTACATTCGGAGGCCTTGATCCTTCGGGATGCATTGGTGATGTCGGGATGCTGGGCCCCAACACCGGCACAGAAAAGCTTGAACCCGCCGCCTGACCCGGTGGATTCTATTTTCGGGGTTTTAAACTGGGTTGTCTTGCCGAACTGTTCGGCAACGACCGTGGCAAAGGGATACACTGTGGATGAGCCCACAATGGAGATGTAATCCCTGCTGGAGTCAGCTACTGCCGGAGCTGCTGTCACAACGATCAGCAGCGAAAGGATGAGGGCCAATTTGCTTTTCATGGAACATTTCCTCCTGGTTGAATGATTTGCTTGTGGTTAACGCACCTGTTTTTTTTGGAACATGAATAACAAGAGACTGGAAAGACTCAGATTACCACCGTCTCTCAAATTTCTTCCTCAGGATGACGGCCAGGGCGTTCATGAGGATGAGAAATCCAACAAGCACCATGATGGCTGCCGAGGTCCTCTCCAGGAACGCACGTTCAGGGCTGTCTGCCCAAAGGAAAATCTGTACCGGCAGAACCGTTGCCGGATCCGTAAATCCGCCGGGGATGTCAACAATAAAAGCCACCATGCCGATCATGAGGAGCGGCGCTGTTTCACCCAGGGCCTGGGCCATTCCGATAATGGTGCCGGTGAGCATTCCCGGCAAAGCCATGGGCAGAACATGGTGGGTCACCATCTGCATCCTGGATGCACCGATCCCCAGAGCCGCTTCCCGGATGGACGGCGGCACCGACTTCAGGGAGGCCCGGCTGGCAATGATGATGGTGGGCAGTGTCATGAGGGTCAGAACCAGACCACCCACCAGGGGAGCAGACCTGGGCATGCCGAAGAAGTTCAGGAATACGGCCAGGCCCAGAAGGCCGAACACGATCGAAGGAACAGCCGCCAGGTTGTTGATGTTCACCTCGACAATGTCTGTCCACCGGTTCCTGGGAGCAAACTCTTCCAGGTACACGGCAGCAGCCACACCAATGGGAAAGGACAGCCCCAGGGTAACGAGCAGGGTGAAAACCGACCCGTACAGGGCGCCGCGTATCCCTGCCAGTTCAGGTTCCCGAGAGTCTCCGGCCAGGAAAAAAGCCGAGTTGAACTGTTTTTTTATCCGCCCCTGGGCTGCCAGGGTATCTATCCACCCGAGCTGCTTGTCACTGATCCGGCGTTCCCCTGCCTGTACGTTTCTGTCCATGTGCCCTTTCATGAGCATGTCCACATCGTCATCGGCAGGCACCCAGACGTCCTTGGTCCTGTCCAGAAGACCCGGATTTTCCATGACCATTGTGCGAATCTGAAAAGCGGCCCCGGTGCTGACCAGAGAGAGAAGCTGCTTTCTATCCTGGCGATCAGTTACATCCGGAAACATGGCATAAACCGACTTTTTCACAACAAAGGAATAATCGGCCGTGGACAGATCCTTGTCGCCCAGGATCTCATGGTCAAAATAGAACGGAATCCGGATAAAGGTCTGTTGAAATGCAGTGTAGCCGTTTCCTGCAATACTGATAAACAAAAGTGAGAGAAACAAGAGACTGGCAACAATGGCTGAAATACCCATCATGCGGAAACGCTTTTCCGCCCTGAGGCGCCTGGCCAGTCCTTTGTTGACAATGTCCATGGTGGCATGGGTTTTAACCGCTGTTTCAGGCACTGTTGAGGCTGCTTTATTCATACTGCTCCCGGTATTTTCGAACAACATAAAGGGCGATGACGTTGAGGATAAGGGTCACCACAAACAGCATAAGCCCCAGGGCAAAGGCGGCCAGGGTCTTGGGACTGTCGAATTCCTGGTCCCCAACCAGGAGGGTGACGATCTGGACCGTGACCGTTGTCACGGTTTTCAGGGGATTGAGGGTGAGGTTGGCGGACAGTCCGGCGGCCATGACAACGATCATGGTTTCACCGATGGCCCTGGACACGGCAAGGAGAACGCCGCCCACAATGCCGGGCAAGGCCGCCGGGAGGACCACCATTCGGATGGTTTCCGACTGGGTGGAGCCCAGGCCGTAGGCCCCGTCCCGCAGGGCCTGGGGCACGGCATTGATCACATCGTCGGACAGGGAGGATACAAAGGGGATGATCATGACACCCATGACAAGGCCTGCGGCCAGGGCGCTTTCCGAGGACACGTCCAATCCGATGATTGCCCCTGTATCCCGGATCATGGGCGCAACCACAAGGGCTGCAAAAAAGCCGTAAACCACGGTGGGGACACCGGCCAGGATCTCCATCAGGGGCTTGGCCATTGCCCGGAACCGTTTGCCTGCGTACTCGGACAGATAAATGGCGGACATGAGCCCGATGGGGACAGACACAGCCATGGCAATGGCTGAAATCAGGAGCGTGCCCACAAACACCGGCACGGCCCCGAATGCCCCGGATGATCCGACCTGATCCGTCCTGATGGCCATCTGGGGGCTCCAGGAAAGCCCGGTGACAAATTCATGGAAAGGAATTATCTGGAAAAACCGGATGGCCTCGTAGAGCACGGACAGGACAATACCGATGGTGGTAAAAATGGCAATGGGCGAACACAGGATAAGAACGTAACAGGTGAGCTTTTCCACGATGTTTCTGGCCTGAAGCCCGGGTGATATGCTCCGGTGGCCCAGAAGGATACCCAGTAGCGCGATACCGATGGCGATCACGGTCAGGGCCGCCCGGCTCAGTGTTCTCAACCGGGCATACTTTGCCGCGGCGGTTTCCGTGGCAGGATCGGATTTCCATACAACCCCTGTACTCACCCGGTTTTTTATATCATTGACCACCACGTTCAGCTGGTCCGGGGGAAGCTCACGGACCTGTTCGGGAAGCTCGGCAACCACCATATCGGTGATCAGGTTCGGCTCAAAAGCCAGCCAGAAACCCATGACAACCACTGCGGGAACGATGCACCACAGGGC
>JAZDGN010000111.1:0-4895 GCA_043806875.1 Pseudomonadota bacterium | reverse complement strand
ATCAGGGTAATGGCCATGTGGTAGTTACCGGAGCGGGCCACGGACACACCGCCGGCAAAAAGCCCCAGGGCTCCGCCGAATGCACCGATTCCCATCCACAGGCCAAGCATTTTACCCAGTATCGACACCGGGTAAGCGTTTGACACATAAACCGTGATTGCCGGATAAACGATGGAAAACCCGGCACCTGCCAGAACCATGGCCACTGTCAGGGTAACGGGGTTGGCATAGACCGGTGGGAGAATAAGGGTATAGCTGAAAATTCCGCAAAGGATGAAACCGGCATACATGAGCGGTTTGGCATTGTGTTTGAAAACCCTGTCTTGAAGAATTCCCCCGATTATCGGTGCGACAATGCCGGCCAGACCGATGCTGGCCCCCAGCTTCCCGGCCAGAGAGGGCCCTAATCCGAGTCCCTCGGGCGCGGCCTCCAGGTAGGCTGGTGTCAGATTGTAGATGGTCTGCATGCACCAGGCGGCAAAAAACGTCACGCCGACGCCGACCCAGGTGAAGGGTTTTGCCAGGGCGGTCTTGAATGCACCCTGGGTATCAACCGACCTGCCGCCGGCAGGGTCCTGGTACGGAGGTATCGACCGTGAAACCAGGTGTGCGATGATTCCCAGGGTCATGGCCAGCCAGCCGACACTGGACAGGCATGCGGACATGAGCTGCCAGCTTTCTCCGGCAGCCGTATAGACCATCGGGGAGAGCAGTGCTCCTGCGGCGCCGCCGATGGCAATGGCCGTTCCCATAAGCCCCGCAACGAGCCCCCTCTCCCTTTCCGGAAACCAGACCGCCAACGTGGGAGACATGGTCGACAGGCATAAGCCGACGGCCAGTCCCTCGAAAAAGCGCGCGGCAAAAACCGCTGTATAGGTATTGAACCATGGCATCATCAAGGCCGGCAACGAGCCGCAGCAGTTACCGATGATAAGCAGTGCGGTAATTCCGAAACGGTCACATAGGAACCCTCCCGCCACCAGGGCAAGTGCACCGGAAAAGACGAAAATGCTCATCAACTGTGTTGCGGCGCCCTGGTCCACGCCGAGGCTTGCTGATATCTTGCCCAATAGAGGGGCAAAGGAAACCATGTTCATGTTCAACGAAATAAAACTGAGAACCGAAACAACAAGGATCGCCCACCGGATACGGGGGGGGGCCGCTTTTCGATTCATACTCGTAAAAGTGGGCCGGGATCGGAATCCCCCGGCCTTTGCTCCGGCGCTTTGGGTTTGTTTCATTTTACCTGTCCGTTTTCAATGGAATGTATTTGTATCGTGCATCCCTGCCCCGCCCTTCAAGGGATAGGTCCGCAAATGGATTGTAATCGGTATTCGTTATCACCCGATATAACGTGTACAGCTGGGGCAGAAACACCGCCCAGTTTCCAATCTCTTCGATACAGTGCCTGGCCCACATCATTGCCTGTTCAGGGGTTTCGGCTTTCATTCCGGGAAGTGCCGATGATTTACCGACTATGCCGTAGTCCGTCTTTTGCCATTGATGAAGCCGATATGAAAACGGTATTTCATTGTTGAGGCTTTCCTGTCCGAGTCCCAGCCCGCCGGCGATAATGCAATGCTCATAAATGATATAATCTTTCAGCTCCGGCGGCACACGGGCCAGGTCCTCGAACCGGATATACAGATGTTGACGCGTTCCATCCGACCAGGTCTGGGGAGCGATATGAACGGCGCCTATCGGGTTTCCATGTTTCACCGCAACGGCCCATTCAAGGGGCTCGTGCTGATCCGGGTGCCACAGAAGGATGCCCTTCTCCAGGTTGCTCCAGAACCAGTCGATCATTTTCGCAGTGACCCCTTCATGCTGCCAGGCGATATGGGTGCCCATTGAATCCTGTGAGATTGTTGCTTCCATTCCAAGTTTCCTTTCTTTGATAGTGTCCAGAAAAACAACCCTGCTGAATCTCTATGAGAATTCCATCAGTGTCCTTTATGCAAATAGCCCATCACTGTAACCAGCTTGGCTTTGCTAAAAAGATAACGCCCAGATTGACTTTCTCATCGTCGTAGAGTTCCTCGGTGATCCACACAAAGGCGATGGCCAGGGCCAGGGCGTTGCCCGTGGCAGGGCAGCCGTGTGGTTGTAGCAGGGATCGATGTGGACCATGGGAATGCCCAGTTCCTTGAGCCACTGGCGCCGCACCGTACCTTCGAAGGCGCCGTACACCCCTCTGGTCGACTCCGGATCGCTGGACCAGAAGACCACCATCTCGCAGTGTTTCAGGCAGTCCTCCACCGTACCGTAGGTTTCCTGTGCACCAAGCCGCATGCTGTGGCCCCAGTGATGCATGGCACCCCAGTACCAGCCTTCCCAGGAGTCCGGGTTGTGCACCACCGGTGTAAAGCCCAGGCTGTTGAAGAACCGGAGCCGGGCACTGAGAATAGCCCAGGTTCCCCCATATGTGGTGGGAGCCGCTGCTGTTCAGGACGGCGCCCGGTCCATGGTCCCGTTTGACCCGCTGTATCTCACCCGCCACCATATTCAGCGCCTCGTCCCAGGAGATCCGTTCATAGCCGGAGGTACCCCGATTCCCACAGTTACGCTCCCCATGGGGATCGAAATCCACCTGCTTCATGGGATAGAGCAGGCGGTCCCTGGAATAGACCATGGATTTCCAGGCAAGGGAATAGAGGGATATGGTGGTTTTCAGCGCCATGATGATTTTCCCTTCTATCCCTTGTGCCGGGAGATCTTATAGCGCGGCCGTTTTGCATGGGTTTTCCACAGGGGCGTATCCCAGCGGACATCCTCCCTGGGGATATGAAGGCGCAGCCGCTTGGATGCGATACAGGCTTCCGCGGCCTCTGCCAGGGGATTGCCGCCCAGAACGCATCCGATCTTTTCCCTGAAATCCTTCTGGAACGCTTCCCAGTCGCACGATATGGCTCCGGTCGGGCAGATCATCTCACAGAAGGTGCATCCCATCCACATGTCACAGGCCATGCCTTGGGACCCGTACCGCCGGGGCTCTGCGGACAGGTCGATATACCCCATGAGACAGTTGTCCATGCAGAGCCGGCATTTGGGATAGTTACACTTGCTTTTGTCATAGGTCATGTAGCCGTGGGGGTTGTGGCCGGACCGGTAGAACTCGGTCAGGGCCAGCAGCTGGGGCGTAAGGACCCGTTCCGGCACAGCCGGTATCAGGCCGGTCTCACCGGCTGAGATCCGCCGACTCTTTTCGGCCATATCCCGGCCGAAATCTTCGGCTTCCTTGAGGTCGATGTCGTCCGGGTGGCCATGGGTGAAGTAGGGGCTGGGGGCCATCTGGAAATGGACATCCCCGAACCAGTCCCCCGTGCCGATGACCGTAAAGCCACGCCCCATGAGGCGGCGGACAACCGTTGGAAAAAACTGTTCCGGCATCACCCCGTGAGTGTTGAAGCAGAAGACGTGCCTCCCCTTCTGGTCGGGCAGGGCCTCGATGAAACGCCTGACGTTAGGGGTTTCGGCGCCGCACCAGACCGGACTTCCGATGCCGATGAGATCAAAATTAGAGATATCCCTGGGATCGGCTTCGGCCACGGTCTTCAGGTCACACCGGCCGGCTTCCGCGGCAATCCCCCGCTGTATGGCCCCGGCGACCTTGGCTGTGTTGCCCGTCTGGGAGTAATGGACGATCAGGCTTTTCATGGCAGTTTCCCCTTCTGTCGGGTCTCAGTGGTCCTGGGTCTCCCCGCGCAAAATGCGGGGAGACCGGTCAATGCCCCAGGGTTACCTCGCCCGTTTGAGGAGTGCCTGGGGGGTTACGTCGTTGTAGGTGAAATTGCTCGAATTGATTTTATTGTCAGGGACATACAGGGTCGCCATGCCGAACTGGAGGTCACACCCGATCATGCCGTTGGTGTAGACGCTCTGCTGGCCTTGGGGCATGGGATAGGACTTGGTGTCCTGGAGCCAGATCTTCCAGACGTTGCCGGCCCTGTCCCAGGCCACGGCGTAATAGGTCCACAGGGTCTCCTTATCCACCCAGATCCGTTTCCTGCTCTGGGGGTACTTGGAGTCCTTGGGTACGACGTCTATGACGTACATATCCCTCACCTCATACCCCAGGGTGTCCACGGGCAGGTCCTGGGCATTCGCCTTCTTAGCTGCATTGGCGATTTCCAGGGTCATGTGGCTGTCGACAACCGCCAGCACCTTCTGCTCCCTGACCAGGGTATAGGTGAAGTCAGGAATTCGACCGTCAAAGGCGACGAAGTCGTCGAGGGCCTGGGTGGATCCCAGGATAGGTGTCGACCTCTGTCCCGCCTCGGCCCGGATGACCCGGCGCATGCTGGGCAGGTAGAGGTAAGTGTCATCCTGTTTGCTCTGGTCGATGTAACGGTAGCTTAGGGTGATGGTGTTCTTGATGCTGGGCGGCTTCAGGTAGTGGAAGAGCAGAACCTTGTAGAGCCCCAGGGGGTTCGGCAGGTCCGGCTTGGGATCAAGAACCATGCGGTTGGTGAAGAAAAGCCAGAAGGAGGTGGCGGTGTTGAAGCGGACTTCCTCTCCCCTCCTTTTTTCAAAGGACCCCCCCATACCGGTGTCCAGGGCTTCGTCACACCAGTACTTGGAGTCATAGTTCCACATGAGTTTGGTGACGAAATCTGCGTCCCCGGCCTTGAGATCCGGGAAAGGCAGGCCCTCGCGGTCATAGACCGGCGTAATGTTTCCGTTGGTGTCCATGGAATACTTACCCTTGTTTTTGGCCGAATACTCCAGGAACTGCTTTGGCTGGGGATAGCTTTTTGTTTCAGCCACGGTCATCCTGAACTTGGGCAAAAGACCGTCAAAACCGGTCTCAAAAGCCTGGGCCCACTCCTCGGGAAAAAGTTGGGAGTACTGTTTGTAGTTACTGCTGTCGATGGTCGCACCGGGTGCTGGAAGAT
>JAZDGN010000110.1:0-52583 GCA_043806875.1 Pseudomonadota bacterium | reverse complement strand
TGGTACTGGCTGTGGCCAGTCTGGTTTACATGAAGAGACGGCGGGGGTTAGAGGATTAAAGAGGGCTGCTTTCAATTCATTCTCCTGAACAGTTAGACAATGGCTCCCAAAATCAGCCATATTGGCCTCGTTTGAAAAGTCAGCAACTGCTTCAGCTAAGCCAAGGAACTGCTTATAGAGCAGCTTCCCGTCGCTTTTCCACATAAGTTTTCCGGTGCCATTCGATATCAGACAGGGCAATCATAGAATGGCCAGCTCCTCATCGGACCACCAGCCTGCTCTCAAACCGGCAAATCATTCTGAACGGAATTGCAGAGAGAATGTTTCTGCTTCATGTAGCGGTAGCTTCTAAGGTGAGTTGGCCAGGGTCCAAATGGACCAAACACTGCGTCGACTGTGAATACGTAGTGCTCATCACCAGGGCCTGATCCTTTCGGTGATCAAGCAGAAACAGTTCATATCCTCAAGGGCAAGCTTTCAAAGAATATCCTTGAAAATCATGGCTCACAGCCAGTTTAATATTGGATACTAATCCTCAGATCAGCTTTTTTTACTCGTCCATCGCTTTTCTGATTGTTTTTGCCAGATCTTCTTTAAAGAATGGCTTCTGAATGAAGTGCACCCCTTCGTCAAGAACGCCATGGTGGGCAATGGCATTGCTCGTGTATCCGGACATGAAGACGCGCTTGAGGCCAGGACAAAGTGATTCCAGACTATTTGCCAGTTCAAGTCCGTTCATTTCGGGCATGATAACGTCCGTCAAAAGCAGGTGAATTTTTCCTGCGTGTTCCTTAAACAGCTTAATTGCTTCTTTTGGACTGTTTGCGGTCAACACGATGTACCCCAATTCATCAAGGATTCTTCGGGCAAGTTTCAGAATTGAACGGTCATCCTCCACAACTAAAATCGTTTCACCACAGCCGAGACAAATTTTCTCTGAGTTTTTATCCTGGATAGTAACAGCCTCCCCCTCATGTCGGGGCAGGTAGATCCTGATGGTTGTCCCTATGCCAGGCTCACTGTAGACGTTTATGAACCCGTTGTTTTGTTTGACGATGCCGTATACCATTGACAATCCGAGTCCGGTGCCTTTATCCTTATCCTTTGTGGTAAAAAATGGTTCGAAAACATTGTCCACTATCTCCTTATCCATGCCGCAACCATTGTCGCTTACGGCCAGCATGACAAACTCGCCCGGAATAAAACCATGGTGATCAGCACAATAGGCTGAGTCAAAAATCATCATCTTCGTCTCGATGGTGATCTTACCGACTCCTGTGATTGCGTCCCTGGCATTGACACACAGATTCGCCAAGATCTGATCGATTTGGGATGGGTCCATCTTAATACTCCACAGCATCGACCCCGGTGACCACTCAAAATTGATGTCCTCGCCAATGAGACGTCGGATCATTTTGATCATGCTTTCCACACTCTTGTTCAGGTCAAGCACCATCGGAGCAATGATCTGCTTGCGGGCAAAAGCTAATAATTGCCGGGTAATGCCCGCTGCACGGTTTGTTGCTTTTAAAATTTCTTCTAGATCAGCTCGCAGTGATTCAGTCAAGCCTTTCTCACCCATAGCCAGTTGGGTGAAACCCATGATCACGCTGAGCACATTATTGTAATCATGAGCAACCCCGCTTGCCAGGCGCCCCACGGACTCCATCCTCTGGGCTTGTATCAGCTGCGTATTCAAATCCTTGCGTTTGGTGATGTCGACAAACGACGCCATCCATCCCGCATTGTGTCCATTTCGATCAATAACCATTGAGGAAGCGACTTCAACATGGAATACTGTGCCATCTTTACGCTTTGTGCTAAACTCTTCAGGTTGATTTTTTGATTTATCAATAATCTCTTCTAAATCCGAAATTTTTTCTATCAGTTGGGAGGGAAAAACCTCGTCCGCTTGTTTGTCTTTGATTTGATTTCTGTCTGTATATCCGAACATTCGGAGGAATGCCGGGTTTGCATAATTGATCTTTCCCTCACGGTTAGTTATGACAATCCCGTTGATTGATGAGTCCAACGCATTGTAGGCCACACTCAATCGGTCTTCAGTTTGCTTGCGCTTGGTGATGTCGTTTATGCTGGACAGAATGTATTGTCCTTGGGCCAACTGGAGTACCTGGGCCGAAAACAAACCTATAATGACTTTACCACTCTTTGTCCGGAATTGATATTCCCGGCTTACTACTGCACGGCCAGCACGAAGATCGTCCACCACCTGCTGCCTATCCCCTTCATCAGCCCATAGATTCAATCCTATTGACGAGCTTGCCAATGCTTCTTCCCGTGAGAACCCACTCATCGAAGTGAATGTATTGTTAACCTCGATTAATTTGCCATTTTCAGCACGCGTTATAGTGATGGCATAAGGTGAAGTCTGGAAAGCCTTGGAGAACGTCTCATGGCTTTCCAGCAAAGCTTTTTGAGTCCGCTTATGCTCAGTGATATCTATTGCAATCCCTTCAAAGCAACCATCTTCTGAAGATAGCGAACCTGAAAATTGAACCCATACTATAGAACCATCATCTTTTCTAATTGGGGCTTCGAATTTATCAATTGCGCCGTCCCTTGTTAAGGGTATAATCAGTTCGTCTCTCATTTCTGGATATACATAATGTTCAATTGCAACATAATTATTTATGCAGTCATCGATAGTTTTATATCCAAAAATTTCGGCCATTCGTTTATTAGCCATCACGATTCTACCATCGGATAGCCTTGAACGAAACAATCCTACATAGGCGTTGTTGAAAACATTTTTATATGTCCTCTCACTCTCCCGCAACGCCTCCTCTGCCCGCTTACGTTCGGTAATATCACGGTCAACACCGCGATATCCACGCAACTCTCCATTTGCATCCATGATCGGCACGCCATTAGTCAGAAAGCACACCCGTCGTCCATCCTTGTGGATGTTCCAGTTCTCCAGATCTTTAATTGGTTTTTTTTCGGAAACAATTCTGGTAAACACTTCTTTAACTCTTTCAGTTTCATGGGGATCCATCAGGTCAAATGGTGTCTTCCCTATCAGTTCCTGGGGAAAGTAACCAAGAATCTTTTCAACACTCTTTGAGCAATCTGTATATCGTCCTTTAGAGTCGACTTCCCATATCCAATAATCCATATTTTCAAGAATCACACGAAAACGTTCTTCTTTGCTCCCAAGCCCGGCTTCTGCTTGCTTGCACTCCAAATCTGATGACTCTAATCCCTGAGGCTTTCTTTCATTTTTTTCACAAATCGAAATCCCACTCATTTTATACCTCTTGCTGAATGTCGAAACGGAGATAGGCCGCTGGGCCATAATAGCGCAGAAAAACCGAACATAACTCTTTCCGAAATTCTATCATTTTGATTTTAACGGTATTTTTCACTATGTGATATTGATCGTGATAGAGATTTTTTTATGAGCCTTAATTTTTCCAAAAAAACAGCAATTCAAAATGTATCATTGATTTTCAACACGCTTGCAGGCTAAGACTCTACATGAAGGAAATGAGCAATGCAAATGATATTTCGAAAGCTATTTTTATGAAAACCAAAGCTGGAAAACCATATGGTTGCTTATTCAAAGCGAGGACCATAGCTGTAGCCATTTGGAGGAAAATATCAATCCTTTAAAAGCCCGATTCGTTTACTTAAAACCCCATCGCCGATCAAATCCTCAGTCGCTTTGATCCAGGCTGTCAGCTTCCCCCCGTCCACCCCCAAAGCTGCCCCGGCAACTGACAGGACGATCTCCACAACCTCGCCGGCGTCCACCTTGCCATCATCAGCCTTGGCAGCGGCCAATTTGTTCAGGGCACCCAGCATGCCTACGATGATGTCCAGTTTACCCATATTGTGCCTCCAGATTTTCGATATATTTATCCATGAAATGCCCACACCTACCAGCCAGCTCATCATGCCACGGCTTTGTAATGAGGCTGATGTTAAGCCGTTTGGATTTCATTCCATCCGGCATTTCGCAACTGCTCTTTTGTCAGATTCAAAGCTGTCTCTGGTGGATATTCAGAGGCAGCTCAGGCACAAACGGGCAACGACCACGGACATTTATCTGCGGAGTATCCGGGCAACCGGAAAAACGGCCGCCAGCGTCCTTGAAAACTCACAAAAAAAAGAAGTTCAACCCACGCCAATAAAAAAAACGGATTAAGCAGTATCGCCCAATCCGTCTAAGTCTTTGAAACATGGCGGAGAAATAGGGATTCGAACCCTAGGTGGAGTTTTACCCCCACACTCGCTTAGCAGGCGAGTGCCTTCAGCCGCTCGGCCATTTCTCCGCACAGTCAATGGCGGAGGAGGTAGGATTCGAACCCACGGAGCTTTGACACTCAACGGTTTTCAAGACCGCCGCCTTCAACCACTCGGCCACTCCTCCAAAATTGATCGTGGTTATATACCACCTTGGATTTTTCAGGTCAATAGTCAAATCACAATTTTTAAACATGATCTTATTATTGACAGATTCTGGAATTGAACTATACTTAGAAGCTTTATAGTCTGTTGTGCGGGGGCGTCCCCCCATAATATAAGGGAGAAGGGTTATGAAACAGAAATTTACGTTTGAGATAGACAGGAGCCGGGGAATTCTATCATTATCAGAGTCCGGCGAAACAGATCCGGGAACTTTTGTTGATGTTCACAAGGAAGAGTATCCCCTGGAAGAGATAAAAACAGCCCTGGGATCGGGCCGGGATATTTTTATAGAGAAACTGAGACGCCGGAATCTTTTCCCGCCGCTGGACCTGGCAGTACGCCTTTTTGAATCCCTGAAAGAGTTCATGGCCCAGGGAGAAGGGGACCGTCTGGTTGTGGACTACCAGGATACGGATTCCATGTCTTCTGTGGGATTCAGGCTTGACGAGGAAGAGGAAGATGAAGAAGATGTGGGCCTGGAGATTGATGACCTGCTCAAGGACAGTGTGGAGGATCTGACTGAGGATGATATCAAGGAGATAGATTCCGATGACGACACACTGAGATACTTACCGGACGATGATTCCGAACTTGAGAATTAGAAACCATAATGAAAGAACTACTGAAAACCATCATTGTCCAGGGCGCCAGGAGGGCATTTGACAGCGGACTGTTGCCCCTGGCCACATTGCCGGATATGGAGATCGAAATCCCCAAATTCGACTCCCACGGTGATTTTTCAACCAATGCGGCCATGGTTGCTGCAGGCACCCAGAAAATGGCCCCGAGAAAGATCGCCCAGGCCCTGGTAGACTCCATGAAGGACACGGCCGGTGTGATCGAGAAGATCGAGATTGCAGGGCCGGGGTTTATCAATTTCTTCCTCAAGGACAGGGCATGGCAGGGGCTGCTTGAAGAGGTTCACCGCAAGGATCAGCGTTACGGATCCTCGGACCTGGGCAAGGGGGCACGGGTCCAGGTTGAGTTTGTCAGCGCAAATCCGACCGGACCTCTGCACGTGGGACATGGACGCGGGGCTGCTGTGGGTGACTCTGTGGGGAATATCCTTGCCTTCAGCGGTTATGATGTTCAGAAGGAATACTATATCAACGACTCGGGCCGCCAGATCCGGACCCTTGGCCTTTCCGTATGGCTGAGACTCAACCAGGCCCGGGGGCGCGAGGTGGATTTTCCTCAGGACTGCTACCAGGGCGATTATATCCTGGATATTGCCCGGCGCCTCAATGGGGCCCGGGGCGATGAACTCCTGGGTATGCCGGAATCCGAAGCGGTCGCTGTCTGCGCAACTTTTGCCGCCAATGAGATTCTCGATGGGATAAGGACCGATCTGGCCGATTTCGGGGTCACCTTTGACCGCTGGTTCAGCGAGCAGAGCCTTTATGAGAACGGGACGCTTGACAAGGTCATTCAGGCATACCAAAAACAGGACGTTATCTATGAAAAAGACGGCGCCCTATGGTTCAGGACCGAGAAATACGGAGATGAAAAGGACAGGGTAGTGGTCAGGAACAACGGCCTGACGACCTATTTTGCTTCTGATATCGCCTACCATATGGAGAAGTTCGACCGGGGTTTTGACCGCGTCATCGATGTCTGGGGTGCGGACCACCATGGATATATCAAACGGATCAATGCATCCATTGAGGCTTCCGGGAGGAGCAGCAGCCAGTTCGACGTCATCCTGATCCAGCTGGTAGCGCTCTTGAGGAACGGGCAGCCGGTTGCCATGTCGACCCGGTCAGGAGAATTCGTCACCCTCAAGGATATTGTGGATGAAGTGGGCAAGGATGCTGCAAGGTTCCTGTTCCTGAGCCGGAGTTACGAGAGCGGACTGGATTTTGATCTTGAGGTGGCAAAAAAGCAGACCAGTGAAAATCCGGTTTATTACGTCCAGTATGTCCATGCAAGGATTCATGGCATTCTCATGAAGGCCAGGGAAGAGGGTGGTATATCCGGGGATGAATCATCGTGGATTTCACAGGTCTCACGGCTGATCGAGCCGGAGGAGCTGAAACTCCTCAAGGTGCTCGGTGCTTTTCCGGAAGTCGTGGAGCGCTGTGCCAGAACCCTGCATCCCCACGGGATTTTTACCTATCTCATGAGCCTTGCGGCCCTGTTCCATGCCTATTATAACAGGCACAAGGTTATCACCCAGGACATGGATCTGACCTGCGGAAGGCTGTGCCTTGTTTCAGGGGTAAAGAAGGTCATCCGCAACGGACTTTCGCTTCTGGGGGTATCTGCACCGGAAAGGATGTGACATGTTGTCTTCCATGGGGTACACGAAATATGGCATTGTTTTTCTGATATCCGCATGGATGTTTTTTCTGGGTGTTCTGGTCGGCAGGGGTACAGCTCCGGTATCCTTTGATACCAAGGCATTCCAGGAACAGCTGAAAACCATGGCAAAAGAGTACACGGATGGAAAACCGGAGGCTGTCAAGCCGGATCTGGTTTTTTATGAGGTCCTGAAGAAACCGTCACGGTCCGAAGGCCAGGGCTCCCAATCTCCGGATGAGATCCTGCCCAGGGACGATGCCAATACCACCCAGGCCAAAATGGCACCGGTTGTTGAGCCAAGCGAGGCCCTCAAAAAGCAACCGCCTCCGGAATTGAAGCAACCTGAACCTGAAGAACCGCAAGCCGGCCGCTATACAATCCAGGTGGCATCGTTCAAGGATCTCGAAGATGCCGTGAAAGTGATTCAGAACCTTGAAACCAAGGGCTATCCGGCCTATAAAACCCTGGGTACGGTGGGAGATGAAATCTGGTTCAGGGTCAGGACAGGTTCCTTTGCAACCATGGACGAGGCCCAGGGCGTTAAAAGAAAACTGGAGACCCAAGGCATTAAAGCATTGATAATACAAAAGGACTGATCATGAAAATCACACAACACGATGTGGAAGCCATTGCAAATCTTGCCCGATTGGACGTGGACGATGCTTCCGTTTCACGGTTTGCGGAACAGATGAACCGTATCCTGCACTATATTGATATCCTGAAGAACGTTGATATTGACGGAGTGCCCCTGGCTTCAGGAGCGGCCATGCAGCAGAATGTCTTCCGGGAGGATATTGTCAAACCGTCGCCCGGGCCGGATGTGACCCTGGCTAATGCACCGCAGCGAGATGATGATTTTTATACTGTCCCCAGGGTTGTGGGTTAAAGGAGTGATGCACCATGGAATACTATGAAATGACCATCAGCCAGACCCGGGATCTGCTGGACAGGCGGGAAGCCACGTCCGTTGAGCTGGTTGAGGCTTATCTGAAGCGTATCAGAACCCTGGATGGGGATCTGGGCGCATTTATCACGGTTGATGATGCCGGAGCCCTGGAAGCTGCAAGAGAAGCGGATCGGCGCATTGCAAATTCAGAGTCCACACCGCTCCTGGGAGTGCCCCTGGCCCTGAAGGATCTGCTGTGCACACGGGGTCTGAGAACCACATGCGGGTCCAGAATCCTGGAAAATTTTGTGCCCGAATATGATGCTGTCGTGGTCTCCCGCCTCCGGGAAGCAGGGGCCGTGATCCTGGGGAAAACAAACATGGATGAGTTTGCCATGGGATCCTCAACCGAGAATTCAGGATTCCATGTGACCCGGAATCCCTGGAATCGTGACCATGTGCCCGGAGGGTCCAGCGGCGGTTCGGCTGCCGCCGTTGCAGCCCGGATGTGTGTGGCCGCCCTTGGCAGCGACACCGGAGGATCCATACGCCAGCCGGCTTCCCACTGCGGCGTTGTCGGGCTCAAGCCCACCTACGGCCGGGTTTCCCGGTTCGGGCTGGTCGCCTACGCGTCATCCCTGGACCAGATCGGACCCATAACCCGGACCGTCACAGATGCGGCACTGATGATGAATGTGATCGCAGGCTTTGATGCCCAAGATTCCACATCGGCCACTGTTCCGGTTCCGGATTTTACGACCGCCATCTCCCGGTTTGACCGCGAAGGCCTTAAGGGCATCCGTGCGGGAATTCCCAGGGAGTTCCTGTCCCAGAAAGGGCTGGACCCGGATGTGGAACAGGGATTCACCCGTGGGGTCGAGCTGCTTGAAAACCTGGGAGTGACCATGGTGGATATCTCCCTGCCCAGGACCGATTATGCCGTTGCCGCCTACTATGTTCTGGCTCCGTCAGAGGCAAGTTCCAACCTGGCCCGTTACGACGGGGTCAAGTACGGATTCAGGGACCGATCGGCAGGTGATCTCATGGAAATGTACAGGAAAACCCGGTCCAAAGGGTTTGGGGAAGAAGTCCAGCGGCGTATTCTCATGGGGACCTATGCCCTGTCAGCAGGGTATTACGATGAGTATTACGGCCGTGCCTCCAGGGTAAGGTCTTTGATCATGGCCGATTTCAAGGCCGCCTTTTCCCAGTGTGATATCATCCTGTCACCTGTTGCCCCGACCCCGGCCTTCAGGATCGGAGAGAACGTGGACGACCCCCTGACCATGTACCTGTCCGACATTTACACCCTGTCTGCAAACATGGCGGGGATCCCGGGTCTTTCAGTTCCCTGCGCCATGTCATCCAGAGGCCTGCCCATCGGGCTCCAGATCATGGCGGACCGGTTCAACGAGCCGGTCCTGATTCAGGCAGGGTACGGGTTTGAACAGAACTGCAACCTGAACGCAGGCCTGCCGGCTCTGTGATCCAGATACAAAGGAGGTCCGAGTATGGGAACCATTCAGCCCAAGGGCGAATCGATGCGTAAGGCTGTGAAGTGGATTTCAGAAGAACGCCGGGAAAAACCGGGAAAGAACATTGTCTCCCTGGTGGATGAAGCCGGAATGCGGTTCAATCTGAGCCCGGAGGAGGCTGAGTTTCTGCTCCGGTTTATCAAGGAGTCCCGGGAAAAGGACTGATCCCATGGCCGAGATCAGAATCCTGCCCGAAATCCTTTCCAACAAGATCGCTGCCGGCGAGGTGGTGGACAGACCAGTATCCGTTGTCAAGGAACTGGTTGAAAACGCCCTGGATGCCAACGCCACGCAGGTTACGGCTGACGTCGTCCGGGGCGGGCGCGAGAGGATCTGTATCTCCGACAACGGTGACGGCATGTCCAGGGACAATGCCATCCTGTGCATCGAGCGGTATGCTACCAGCAAGATCTATTCCGATGCCGACCTTTTCTCCATAAGCACCTTTGGCTTCCGGGGTGAGGCGCTCCCGTCCATCGCTTCGGTCTGTGAATTTACCCTTACCACCCGGGAGCGGACCTCGGATGTGGCGACCCGGATCCGGATCAAGGGCGGAAAGGTCCTGGAGGTGTCCGATGCCGGCGCTCCTCCCGGAACCATGGTTGATGTGCGGCACCTGTACTTCAATACCCCTGCCCGCCGCAAGTTTCTGAAATCCGAAGACACGGAAATGGGTCACATTGCCGATGTGTTCGCCGGCATGGCCCTGTGCAGCCCGGACATCCAGTTCAAACTGGTTCACAACACCCGGGTGGTCAGGCAGTACTATGCATCCGATAACAGCCTTGACAGGGTTGCCGACGTCCTGGGCAGGGATGCTTCCGACCAGCTCATCCCGGTTGCCCTGGATGACGGTTTGCTGCGGGTGGAGGGTTATGTATCGGTTCCGGGATTCACACGGGCAACTCCCCAGAAGATCCACCTGTTTGTCAACAGGCGCATGATCCAGGACCGGGGCCTGGTCGCAGCCCTGTTCAAGGGGTATTCCGGCAGGATCATGAAGGGCAGGTTCCCCCTGGCCGTCCTGTTCCTAACCCTGCCCCACGACCAGGTGGATGTGAATGTTCATCCGGCCAAGCTCCAGGTCAGGTTTGCCGAGCAGGGCCGGGTTTATGCCAGGGTTGCCGCAGCAGTCAGGGACGCCCTGACCAGGGATCAGTCTATCCGTCAAGGGGCAGGGCCTCCTGCGGCTCCAGTCCTGCCGGTCGTGGACTCCAGTCCTGGGGTCATGGCTGCCCGGGTTCACGATACGGATCTGTTCGAAAAGCCAGTGCCTGATGTTCCTGCCCATACACATGAATCCTCTCCGGACCTGTTTTTCAGGGGTGCCCAAATCCCCAAACCGGAGCGTCCGGAATCAATGCGGACAGGGAAGGTTTCCAGGGCGGCATTTCGAACCGTGGATGCCGGATCCGGAGAGACTGACTTCCAGGTCCGTGAGTCCCGATTTCAGTGGGGCAGGCCTTTGACACCCGGGGAGACTTTTGAACCCGGGGATACGCTTGAACATGGGGATACACTTGAACATGGGGAGACGCTTGAGCCCGATGGGGCACCCCAACCCGGTGAGGCAGTCCAACCCGGGAAGGCGGCGGCAGGTAATTCACGGCCGCCGGCCAAAGCGATCCCCGGGTCTCCCCTGGGAAGGTCTGTCGATTTATCCGGGATCCGGGTTATTGGCCAGGTTCTGGGGACCTATATCCTGGCCGAAAGCCCCGAGGGTATCCTGCTCATTGATCAGCATGCAGCCCATGAGCGCATTGCCTATGAAAAGCTCAAGAAAAGGGCAGGGGCTTTCAGGCCTCCGTCCCAGCATCTCCTGGTGCCGGAAACCCTGGAACTCAGTTTCAGGGAGGCTGCCCTCATGCAGACCCTGGTACCTGAACTTTTTGAACTTGGGTTTGATCTGGAAGCGTTTGGGGAGACAACCTTTCTCATCAAGGCCGTGCCTGCCCTGATCGATGGGAAGGCTGTTTCCCGGTTGCTCCATGACATGGTGGAAACAATTCTGGAATCGGATGTCAGCCCAAAGACCGGGGATGAAACCCAGGCCTGGCTGGATACGGCCTTGACTCTCATGGCCTGTCATTCCTCCATACGCGGTAACCAATCCCTGGAAATACGGGAAATGGCTGCTCTGGTCCGGGACCTGGAGAATTGTGAGAATCCCGGGCACTGTCCCCATGGCCGTCCCACCCGGGTTCTCTGGACCAGGACCCAGATAGAAAAACTGTTTAAAAGGCTTGTTTAATGGTGGTGCCTGATATATGATCGGCCCGATTAGGGCAATGATATCAAGAACTATAAGGAGTCAGACCGTTGAAGACAGGAAGAATACAAAATACGCTACGGATCGGTGCATGGATCGCCATGATGCTTCTCATGGTCTCTGGGAATCCGGCATCTGGCGGTGATAGTGAGAAAGTCGCGATAATCCCGTTTTCCATGAACAGCCAGCAGGACCTTTCCTTTCTGCAGAATGGCATCCTGGATATGCTCTCTTCCCGGATCACCCAGGCAGACCGGGTTGAGGTTCTGAACCCGGATATGGTGTCCTCTGTCCTTAATAAAGCAAAAAAATCCTTTTCAGCTGCCGGAGCCCTGGATGAAACCAAGGCCAGGATCATCGGGGCGAACCTGAAAGCAGATTATGTCCTTTTCGGGAGTTTCACCCTGCTCGGAGACAATTCGAGCCTTGACGCCAGCATGGTCAACGTGACCGGCGTCAAGCCCACGGTGACCTTTTCCCGCCAGGGCACAGGACTCGGAAGTGTTATTCCCCAGGTCAATGAATTTGCCACCGAGATCAATGCCAGGGTTTTCGGGCGGAACCAGTACACTGCTCCTGCCACAACAGCCGCGCAGGAACCATCACGTTCCCCAATGCAGGAAGTCGGGGGTGAACGGTCTGAAAGGGTGCCGGGTTCAGCGTTCATCAGTTTGAAAAAAGAGCAGGGTACCAAATCATTTACCAGACTTGCCGATGTGAATGGGACCCTGAACTGTCTGGCTGCAGGGGATGTCGATAACGATGGCATTGTTGAGGTTGTCGGTGCAACAGATACTGACATCCTGATCTTCAAATGGAGCGACGGTCGTCTGACCATGACCAAAAATCTGTCCATGGGCAGCGCTAAGAGGATTGTGGGCATTGACGTCGGGGATATCAACGGGAACGGGGTGCCTGAAATCTTTGTTTCAGCATTGAGCATTCTGAGGACTGTCGTTGAGTCGTCTGTTTTTGAATTTTCAGGTTCCAGCTACTCGGAAGTGGTCAGGAACGGGTCCTATTATTTCAGAATCATTACCGGTCCAAACGGTGCTATGCGGCTCCTGGGCCAGGAACAGGGGTTGTCGCCCTATGCCGGTGATATTTTTGAGATGGCCTGGAAAAACAACAATTACGTCCCGGGACAAGCGCTGCCCATGCCAAGGGGTGCATCCATCATGGGAATGGCCGCCGGTGACCTGCTTGGGAATGGTCAGTCAGATTACGTATTTCTTAATGAATCCGGGAGCCTGGTCATGTCCGGGACCAGCGGCAAGACGCAGTGGAAGAGCAGTGACCGTTTCGGGGGCGGACAGCTGTATTTTCACCAGCCCAGCAAAGATTCCGACGCAAGTGGTGGTCTTCGGACTTATTTCCAGTCCCGGCTCCTGGTTCAGAATGTGACCGGTGATAATCAGCCCGAGGTCATCAGTATCAACAATCATGAGATTGCCGGGGGACTTCTGCTCCAGTTCAGGCATTATGAGAAGGGCAATATGGAAATACTGTCCTGGGATGGCCTGGGGCTTTCCCCGGTTCTCCGAACGGCCCAGGTAACTGGCCAGATCGGGGATTTTGCGGTTGCAGACATCAATAATGACGGCAAGAAGGAACTGATTGTTTCCGTCATTACCAAGGGGAAAGGACTGACGTGGACAACACCCGAAAGCTCTATCATCCGGTATGCCCTGGAGTAATTTTTTTGAAGACTTAAAAAAAAGTATTGACTTTTTGTCTGTTTTTTATTGTAAGTGTACTGACTCATCAAAATCTGTGATGTCTTTTTATAAGGAGAAGGACAGCCGCAGTTTTGAATATGGACCTTAGACGGTAACCATTAATGGGAAAAAGATTTAGGAGATTGGAAAAGATGAAAAAATTGATAATTCTTGCTGCTGCTTTTGCATTGGTAGCATCATTTGCTCTGACTGCAGCTGCAGCAGAGTGGAACTTCTACGGAAGTGCACGTATGCAGACCTGGTCTGACAATGTGGAAAAGACTGGCGTAAAAGATGACAGGGACACCACCTGGGATGTCCAGGGCAACTCCCGTATCGGCGCAACTGTAAAAGTAAGTGACACCATGGTTGGTGCTTTTGAATACGGCACTGGCGTCAACCTCAGAAAACTTTATGGGGAATGGAATTTCGGCGCTGGCAAACTTCTTGCCGGTCAGACCTATACTCCTGCTTCCTCAATGTTCTATTCAAACCAGGTTTACGGACAGGATAACGACCTGCTGAACTGTGGCCAGGCTTATATCGGCCGCATTCCCATGCTCCAGCTGACCTTCGGCACCCTTAAAATTGCCTTTGTAAGACCGAACACATCTACCCCTGCCGGCCTTACTGGCGATCAGGATATCACCCTCCCGAAACTCGAAGCTTCTTACCAGCTGAAAATGGACAACTTCTTTGTTGATATATACGGTGGTTACCAGACATATGAAGTTGCCAGTGTTGACATCAATTCTTACCTGGTTGGTGTTGGCGGCGGTGCTGATTTTGGTGCAGCTTTTGTTAAAGCCAATGTTTACATGGCACAGAACGGCAAAGCCTATGGCCTTTCCGGTCTTGGCAACAGCAGCCTTGGCTACGATGCAGTAAAAAATGACATTGTTGACATGGATACCCTGGGTTACCTGTTGGTAGCCGGTTTCAAAGTATCTGACACAGTGACCATCGAAGCCGGTTACGGCGCAATCCAGCATGAGCTTGATGTTTCTGGCTCCAAAGAAGATGATGCAGCTACCTATTATCTCAATGCCTCCATCACCCTGGCCCCGGGAGTTTTTGTAGTTCCTGAGATCGGCGTTGTGGACCTGAAAGACACTGCAGCTGGCGCAGACGAAGGTAAGACCACATACTTCGGCGCAAAATGGCAGATGAATTTCTAATACTGCCTTGATGTAAAAAAACCGTCTAGGTTCGATTGGGCCGGCAGCTGTAAAGCTGTCGGCCTTTTTTTTGAACAGCACCTGCATGCGGCATCATCTATCATCACATCCCTATAGCATCATCTGCCTGGACTAGTAAGACGGCTGGCTTTCAGGCCAGAGATTTTCACCTTTAGGTCAATTATTTCTTTCCTTTTGACCAGGAATTGTATAGATCTATTACACGATAACGGAAGATCCGTTGCCATGGATTTCCGGCCAGTCTTGGGTCGGCCCTAAAGCGCGATGCAATGATGATTCAGGGTATGGCGGCAAACCAGGGCCTTGAAAGAAATACATGTTGCCCAAGGCTGGCGGCAATTAAGGAAAACCGATCATCTCACAGAAAGGAGTTTTACCATTGAGCAGGACCTTGGGTGTGCGTTTTCGTGGTTTTTTTTGTTTTCTGATGCTTTTATTGTCTGCAGTGCCGGCTGCATATGCTGAAAAAACTATCTCTGTGGCTGTTTTTCCTTTCGAAGTCCTTGCCCAGGATGATCTTGCATTTCTCGGTAAAGGGGTCGCCCGGATGATCTGTTCCAGGGTCGGGGATGCGGGAGGGGTTACTGTCCTGTGCAGGTTGGAGTCTTTCCTGGAATCGGGCATTACCCTATCACCGTCCGGCGCCCAGATCCCTGCCGGCAACACGGGACTTGCAGGCATCAACTGTATTGTGAAAGGTACCATAACCCAGGTCGGAACGCAGATCAGTACAGATGCCGAGGTCCTGGACCTTCGGAAGGGCCTGTCATCCATCTATTTCCATGAAACCGGTACACGCATGGAAGACGTTCTCGCCCATGCTGACAGCATTGCCGGTAAAATCAAAAATTATCTGCTGGGCATTCCCATTCCTCTTGAGCCTTCATCTGGGTCCGGTATGGCTCCGCAGCCCGGCACGGGGGCAGTTGGTCAGGTCCCCTGGAATGCCGCAACAGGTTCTGCAGGGGGATCCCTGCCTGCAGTTCAGGCGCCGTCGTCAGCCCAACTGCCCGCAGCCGTCGGGGAGGCTCCTCTTCCCGGGCTTCAGGGGCAGCCCAGGCCTGTATTCAGAAGCAGGCTGTTCCAGACCGAATTCTGCGGTATCAGCGCCGGGGATATCAATGGTGACGGACGCACTGAAATTGCAGTCATCGATGAACACACCCTTACCATTCTCGGGTTTGACGGCCAGAATCTGGCTACGCGGGCCGTGTTTAAGGGTGCCCGCTACAATACCTTCAAGAGTGTGGATGTGGCTGACATCAACGGCAATGGACGGGCTGAAATATTTGTTACGTCCGTGGGCCGGAAAGGGGATCTGAAATCCTTTGTGGCAGAGTGGTCCGATAATGGTCTCCATATCCTGCTCAGGGATACGGACTGGTACTATCGCACGGTCCGGGTTCATGGTGAAAAGAGGCTTTTTGGTCAGAAGAGCGGGTACGCCGATGTTTTCAGCGGGGGGGTTATGAGCCTTGCATGGGATGGATCGGACTACGCTCCCACGGGCCCTGCGGCCCTTGCCGGTGATCCGGATATCTTCAGTTTTACTCTGGGTGATGTCATGGGAACAGGCTCTGACCAGACCCTCAAGATCAACAAGGACGGGTATCTGAAACTCCTGGATACCGGGGGAGAAACCGTGTGGACCAGCCAGTCATCCTTTGGATCAACCGCCATTTTCCTAGGCGGAGAGGATTCGGGAAAGGAGTCTTCTTCCACGGACCGCAAGTACATCAACAGCAGGATCATCCTCAATACCGTTGCTCCGGGGATTCGTCCCCAGATACTGACAGTGGACAACAAGGATCTGTCCAAGGGCCTTCTGGCACGGTTCAGGAAATTCACCTCAGGCCATATAACCGCCATGTCATGGAACACAGCAGGGATTGTAACCCACTGGGACAGCACCGAAGTCAGCGGGTACATCGGGGATTGGGGCCTGGAGGATGTTGACGGAGACAAGAGGCCGGAGCTTTTCTATATCAACGTTGCCGATTCGGGGAGATTCTTCAAGTCCACGTACAGCGTTATCGTGGTTGAAAAATTTTAACAAAAAAACAATGTTTCTGGTTAAAAACGCTTGACAAAGCTGTGAGCACGTGTGTAATCCATACACTATGGTTCCATTGGCACAGTGTGATTAAAAGGAGAAGCTGCATCGTTGTTTCGGAGTGCATAGCAGTCTGCGGTTCTTAAAAGGAGGGATGCTTCCGGTGAAGTGTCTTTGGGGCAGCAGGCCGCTTGGGTGAAATAATCTTTTTTAAAAAGGAGAAAAAGATGAAAAGGGTGCTTTTGTTTGCTGCCGTACTTTGCCTGCTGTCAGGAATGGTACTGCCGGTTCACGCTCTTGAAGTGGAGTTCAAAGGCGAATTCTACGTTGAAGGGCTCATCAATTCCAACGAGGGGATGCTGGAGAAGGACCTCACCAGTGACTACCGCCAGATGCGTCTTCGCATGTCCACCGATTTCAACGTTACCGACAGCCTGTCCCTGACCACCCGGTTCGACGCTCTCGAAACGGTCTGGGGAACAACCGATTCTGCTGTTGCAAGCAAATCCGACCAGGCAAACATCGATTTTGACCGTGCATATTTGACCTACAAGAGTTCCATCGGCATGTTCCAGGTCGGCCGCATGCTCGGCGGCTGCTGGGGTACTGATTTTGCCGATGATGAAATCGATGCAGACCGTATTAAATGGGTTGCTCCCCTTGATATGGCTGGCGGAAAGCTGTATCTCCTGGCAATAAACGAGAAATTCTCAGAATATGATAAAGGTACCGCACTCAGCGATGAGGACAACGACAAGTATTATCTTGGCGGTGTTTTCAAAACCCAGACTTACAGCGCTGGGCTGCTCTCAGCTTTCTACAATTATAACACCGCCCAGGATTTGGGGCAGGCCTTTGCCGTGAAGGCTTTTAACGACGTTTATGCCAAAGACCTGGCCAATAATCCCGGAAACTCCCTTGCCACCTATATCGGCGGCTATGCTGCAGGACTTTCAACAGGCGGTTACAATCCCGCTCTTGGACTCCCGGCTGCAATGGGCGGTGCCAAAGATGATCCCATGAACGTCCTTTTTACCCGTGGTTCCACCATGTCAGCTCGACTCTTCCTGCTGTCTCCCTACTTTGCGGGAAAATTCGGGGATTTCGGGATATCTGCCGAGCTGGATTACGTATGGGGAGCCGTAGAGTATGAGAAGAAAACCCTTGGAAAGAACCCTGACCGTGATGTAAAGGCCCTTACTTACAACGTGGAAGGTACCTATGACATGGGCCCCTTCACCTTTCAGGCAGGTTATGCCTTTGCCAGCGGCGATGCCGATTATGAAAATGCCCAGTCCGCTGATTTCGGAAAAGATGAGATTACCTCTTTCGGTTATCTCCAGCCCGGTGTTGAGTGGGCCAAAGTATTTATCCTGAACAGCGATACCCATGGCATGAACACCACCCTGGGCAACGGTATCGGCAACCATGTGGGCTCCGGCTCCGTGACTGCATCAACCTGTATGATAGACGGTTACCAGATGTTCTACGGCGGTGTTGATTATGCCGTGAACGACAAGATCTCCCTGGGCCTTATTGCTGCCGCATCCAAAGCAGATGCTGTTCCCAACAACGAACCGGGCGAATTTTATGACGATGATCAGGGCGTTGAGTGCGATCTGACCTTTACCTGGAAAATTACCGAGAACCTGGTTTATACGGCCATTGGTGCCTACCTTGACGGCGGTGATTACTGGAAGTACAGAAAAGACGGCAAGCTGAACACCAACATCAAAACCGATGTGTATGCCCTGTACAATCAGATTAAGCTGACCTTCTAAAAAAGCGTAACTGTTCAATCCTCCGGGGGCCTGAAACCAGGGGATCCGTGGGAAAACCGATGAAACATAGACCCCTGGACAATGACGGAAGTCATTGTCCAGGGGTTTTCTTTTGGTATCAAGATCTTTGTATTGGCGTGCAAAGCCCGTGGTGATAATTATAGTGATACCTATCGACAACAAATTTTGAAAGCGGATGCGTGATAAGCTGGATTGGGGGATTTTCAGGCGGTATCCCAGAAAGATAAGGGATATCCGATTACAGTTCAGGCCAGCCCAGGTCAGGCCGATCGGGTTTCAAATTAAAATCCCCCCTGGAAGGATTTCCAGGAGGGATCAGTCGGTTCCTTGCACGTCATAATGACACGTAAAAAGTGATTACCAGACTTTCCACCAGGGCTTTTTGGTTTCACCCACAGGTTCGGGAATCTCCTCTACACCCTTGTCCTGGGAGTCGTCGGATCCCCAGATTTTCCAGAAAGGCTTTTTGGATGTCCGGGTGGTGGTATCCTCGGCAGTATCTTCGGTGGAATTGTCTTCAATGGCCTGATCATCATCGGATTCAGTGTCTTTGCCCCAGAATTTCCAGAAAGGCTTTTTGCTCTTTGGAATGCTTTTGTCTCCCATGATCTCCTGTCCGTCATCATCCCCTTTGCCCCAGATCTTCCAGAAAGGTTTGGAAGATTTTTTCTTGACCCAGTATTTCCGGGGCAGCAGGGTTTCCGGGTTTACCCTGCGTGCATCTGCCTCAGGTTCCAGGGCTGGCCTGGTTTCCTGGGGCTGCTGGATGTCGATGGATTTCCGCCCGAAAAGGTCCTGGCTGATTCTGGCCGCCAGGAGGTTCACCTCGGGAATGATAGCGTCAATGCTGGATGCCTGTCCGAAAAAGGTTCTAACAGTATTGGTCCTAGGGTCAAGCACAGCGGTGTCCAAGCTGAAAGATCCGGCAAACTCGGTGATGCTCCCGGAGACAACCCAGTCCGCACCGGCAAGGGTGCCGATTTTGGATGCCAGTCCGGGGCCCCGGGAATCCTGGGTATCAATGAGGTGCTTTGCTGTGCCAGGCATGTCGGCGATAACCACGCGGTCTTTCCAGGTGAGCCGGGTTGCCAGCATCTGACGGATGCCTGGTTTTAGGTATTCCAGGTCGGATTCATTTTTGGCGTGTATGGAAAAGGGAAGAATCACCACCTTCTGGATATCGGCAAGGGCAACCCCAAAAAAGAGGGTCAGGTTCAGCAGGACAACACTCAGGGCCATAAACCATTTTCGGGTAGGGATGGGTAACGGGAATTTCAACATCTTGCTCCAATGGTTAAAGTTTTGTATTGAGCAGCTCTGTAACAACCTTGGGGTCAGCTTTGCCACGGGTCTCTTTCATGATCTGTCCCATGAAAAAGCTGAACAGCTTTGTTTTTCCGTTTCTGTATGCATCCCGCTCCTGGGGATTGTTCTCTATGACACGGGAAACGATTCCCTCAAGTTCCGAGTGGTCGGATACCAGTTCCAGACCAAGCCTGCGGACAATGCTGCCGGGTGTTTCATCTGAATTTATCATTTCGTCAAAAACGGTTTTTGCCACAGTTGCATTGATGGTGCTTTTTTCCAGGAGCTTCAGGAGTTCTGCCAGGGACCGTGCTTTTACAGGTGAATCGTCAATTACGACACTCCGGGTGTTGAGCAGGCCCAGGACCGGCCCCATGATCCAGTTGGCCGCCTGTTTCTTGTCATCCAGATCCCGGGCAGTTTCCTCGAAGTAATCGGCAAGTTCCCTGGATGAGGTCAGGACGGCCGCATCAATGGCAGACAGGGTATACTGGGAGATGAAACGCTCCTTCTTTTGATCGGGAAGCTCAGGAAGGCTCTCCCGGACCTCCTGGATCCAGGCCTTGTCAACGATCAGGGGCACCAGATCCGGCTCTGGAAAGTATCTGTAATCATGGGCCTCTTCCTTGCTCCGCATGGAGACGGTTCTGCTTTTTGAGGGATCCCAGAGCCGGGTCTCCTGGAGTACCTTGTCCCCGCTTTCCAGGACATGGGTCTGGCGCTCGATCTCATAGGCAATGGCTTTTTCCACATGTTTGAAGGAGTTGAGGTTTTTCAGTTCGGTGCGGGTGCCGAAGGCTTCCTGACCGCGGGGCCGCAGGGAGATGTTGGCGTCACACCGGAAGCTCCCCTCTTCCATGTTCCCGTCACAGACATCGATGTATTTGAGAATGGCGTGGAGTTTCCGCAGATAGGCGCCGGCCTCCCTGGGGGATCTCAGATCCGGCTCGCTGACGATTTCAACCAGGGGAACGCCTGTCCGGTTCAGATCCACCATGCTCTGGGGACGGTCGGGGTCATGGAGAAGTTTGCCGGCGTCTTCTTCCATGTGAATCCGGGTGATACCGATGGTGGTTGAGGTCCCGTCATCCAGATCTATGGTCAGGTGCCCGTGTTCGGCTATGGGAGCCGCATACTGGGAAATCTGGTATCCCTTGGGGAGATCGGGATAAAAATAGTTTTTCCTGTCGAACCGGCTCTCATAGGCCACAGTGCAGTTGGTTGCAAGGGCGCTTCGGATGGCAAAGGTGACAGCCTTTTTGTTTAGAACCGGCAGAACACCCGGCATTCCGGTGCATACCGGGCAGGTATTGGCGTTGGGGGGGGAACCGAACCGGGTGGAGCAGGAGCAGAATATTTTTGTGTCGGTTTTCAGCTGGGCATGTACTTCCAGTCCTATGACAGGTTCAAACATCATTGGTCAATGGTTCCTGTTGTTGTGGAGAATTATTTCTATTTCAATGGGTTTTAAGCCCATGGCACAACCATCTTATACCCTTGATGATCCGATTTATCAATAGGTTTCTTCATGTTATCCAGGGCAGGGGAATGCTCCTTGTCAGGCAGCCCATAATAGTGTATTGTTGCACCCATATCGGCGGAACCTGGAATGGTCCGTCCATAAACGGCAATGGATAAGGATAATCCGATAATGGCGTTTTTTTTAAGTGTCATGGGGATGGTTCTGATTGTTGAAGGACTTCCCTATTTTGTCTTCCCGGACAGGATGAAAGCCATGCTCCATTTCATGCTGAATCTTCCCGATGAAACCCTGAGACGGATCGGCGGGGCAATGATGGTTCTGGGGCTTGGCCTGGCCTATATCGGAAGTCACCTGCTCTGATGTACTCCTTGTCCGATTACAGATATGATCTGCCCGAAGACAGGATAGCCCAGTCCCCCCAGGGAACACGGGATGAGTCCAGAATGCTCAGGCTGGCGCGGCGGTCGGGAATCATCAGCCATCACCGGTTCCGGGACATTGAATCCCTCCTGAACCCGGGGGATCTCCTGGTTATCAACACCACCCGGGTTGTCCCGGCGCGTCTCAAGGGTAACAAGGAAACCGGAGGCAGAGTGGAGGTTTTTATTCTGGATTACCCGTCAGGGGTGGCGTCACTCAGGGATAAGGGATACTTCCAGTGTGATTGCCTGATCCGGGCGTCCAAAAGTCCAAAGCCTGGAACCCTGATTATGCTGGGCAATACCCTGCGGGCCAGGGTTGAAACCGCAGGTCAGGGGGTTTTCGGAGTACGGTTTTTCAGCCATATCCCCATCCTGGAGGCCCTCAAGGCCTGTGGTGACATACCGCTGCCGCCTTACATCCGCCGTGAAACCGGAACCTCGGCCGAAGATGCTCGGCAGTATCAGACAGTGTATGCAGCTAAGGAAGGGGCTGTGGCAGCTCCTACGGCAGGCCTCCATTTCACGGAAGCCCTGATGGGGCGCCTGGAGAGCCGGGGCATCGAGTTCGCCAGGCTGACGCTTCATGTGGGATATGGCACCTTTGTTCCGGTGCGGGTGGATGATATCCGGGACCACCAGATCCATTCGGAGTACTTTGAGGTGCCGGACGCCACGGCTGATGCCGTCAACAGGGCAAAAGACGAGGGGCGCAGGGTCATTGCCGTTGGAACAACCAGTGTGCGGACCCTGGAGTATGCCTCGGATGATGGGGGGCGCCTCCGGCCTTTGAGCGGTTACTGCGATCTGTTCATCTATCCGGGATACCGGTTCAAGAGTGTTGATGCCATGATAACCAATTTTCATCTTCCTGAATCCACGCTCCTGATGCTGATTTCAGCCTTTGCAGGACGGGAGGCTGTTTTTTCGGCCTACCAGGAGGCCATAGCCGGTGAGTACCGGTTTTACAGCTATGGCGATGCCATGCTGATTGATTAGGAGAATATGCTTAAGTTTACAGTCCTTGATAAGTCCCCGGAGGGCCGTGCCCGTACGGGCAAACTTGAGACCGACCACGGGACCATCCAGACCCCTATTTTCATGCCCGTGGGAACCCTGGGAACAGTGAAGTCGGTTTCCGTGGAGGAGCTTATTGCTTGCGGTGCCCAGATAATCCTGGGCAATACCTATCACCTGTACCTGAGACCCGGGTGCGAGGTCATGGAGGCCATGGGAGGACTTCACCGGTTCATGAACTGGAACAGGCCGATCCTGACCGACTCAGGGGGGTTTCAGTTCTTTTCATTGGCCAAACTTGCCCGGTTCAGCGAGGAAGGGGTTTCTTTCCAGTCCCACATCGACGGATCCCGTCATGAATTTACCCCTGAAAAAGCTGTAGAAATCCAGGGGGTGCTGGGGTCGGATATCATGATGTCCCTGGACTGGTGCATCGGTTATCCCGCTGAAAGAAAACAGGTTATGGATGCCCTGGAAAAAACAACCCTGTGGGCCGGCCGGGGAAAAAGCCGCTGGATGGAGCAAGGCTCTCCCCGGTCGCTGTTCGGTATTGTCCAGGGCGGGATGTTCCAGGATCTCAGGACCCGGTCCGCCCAAGAATTGGTTGCCCTGGATTTCCCGGGATACGCCATAGGCGGACTCAGTGTGGGTGAACCCAAGGACCAGATGCTGGCCATGGCTGATCATACCCTGCCCCTCCTTCCGTCGGACAAGCCCCGGTATATCATGGGGGTGGGTACACCCGAGGACCTGGTTGAGCTGGTGGACATGGGGGCTGACATGTTCGACTGTGTTATGCCGTCACGAAATGCCAGGAACGGCCAGCTGTTCACGTCCAGGGGAACCCTGAACATCGCCAATGCCCAGTATACCCAGGATTCGCAGCCCATTGATTTTGGGTGTTCCTGTTACACCTGCAGGCACTATTCCCGGGCCTATCTCAAGCACCTGTACAAAACCCGGGAGCTGTTGTCCTACCGCCTGAACACCATTCACAACCTTCATTATTACCTGAACCTCATGGACAGGATGCGGCAAGCCATCCGTCTGGGGCAGTTCAAGGCCTTTAAAAGGGCGTTTTATTCAACAAGGGGAGAAGACCTATGACCATAGCAACAACCATCGAACAGACCCTTTCCAAATCGTCCTGGATACGCAAGATGTTTGAAGAGGGCGGACGGCTCAAGGCCCAGCACGGGGCCCAAAATGTGTTTGACTTCAGCCTCGGCAATCCCAACCTGAGTCCGCCGGAAGCCTTTCAAAAGGCTCTGGAGACCGTTGCAGCCCAGACCGATCCCTGGGTCCACGGGTATATGCCCAATACCGGGTACCCGTTTGTCAGGGAGGCCATTGCACGGACCATGGCCGTAGAACAGGATGCTGCCGTGACAGCTGATGATATCGTCATCACCTGTGGGGCTGCCGGCGGCCTTAACGTCATCCTGAAAGCCCTCCTGGACCCGGGTCAGGAAGTGCTGGTTCCGAGGCCGTTTTTTGTGGAGTACACCTTTTACGCCAGCAACCATGGGGGCGAGCTCAAGACCGTTCCCACAAAAGAGGATTTCACACTTGATCTGGAAGCCATGGAACAGGCCATCGGGGACAAGACCAAAATTGTTCTCATCAACTCGCCCAACAATCCAACCGGACAGATCTACTCCCGGGAAAGCCTGATGGCCCTGGGAAAACTCCTGGAGAAAAAAAGCCGGACGCTGGGGCACACCATCTACCTGGTCTCCGACGAGCCTTACCGTAAAATCGTGTTTGATGGCACCGAGGTTCCGCCGGTATTTTCCTGCTATGCAGAAGCCATTGTCGCCACATCACACTCCAAGGACCTCTCCCTTCCCGGGGAGCGCATCGGTTACCTTGCCGTGAATCCCAGGGCCGAGCACCGGGTAAAATTGATTGCCGCCATGGCCCTGACCAACAGGATTCTGGGGTTTGTCAACGCACCGGCGCTCATGCAGCGGATTCTTCCCCTGATCCAGGGAGCCAGGGTTGACATCAGTCTCTACAAACGCAAGCGCGATCTGTTCTGTGAGGGACTCCTAAGTGCAGGCTACCGGTTTATAACGCCGCCGGGTGCCTTTTACCTGTTCCCCCAATCTCCCATTGAGGATGACGTGCGTTTTGTCAGAATGCTCCAGGAAGAGATGATCCTTGCCGTTCCCGGGTCGGGTTTCGGGGGACCAGGGCATTTCAGGCTGGCATTCTGTGTGGAGGATGATACCATTATCAGGTCCATACCCGGGTTCAAACGGGTCATGGACAAACTATAGCAGGGGGCAGGGTATGCACGAGATGGGCGTGGCCCAGCAGATGGCTGATATTGCTTTGGCAGCCATACCCGGGGATGTGAAAAATCCCCGGGTTGTGCGGCTGAATCTGAGGATCGGGAAGCTTGCCGCTGTTGTCAAGGACAGCCTGACCTTCTGTTTTGAGATCATTGCCAAGGATACCCCCCTGGAGGGGGCAGCCCTGGTCATTGAGGATGTGCCGGTCAGGCTCAGGTGCAGGGAGTGCCGCCATGAATGGGAAGTGGACGGACCGGTATTCCGGTGTCCCGGGTGCCAGGACAGTGCCGTTGATCTGGTGTCAGGGCGGGAACTGGAAATCACTTCCCTGGAACTGGCGGAATAAGGCTCCGGGCCTTGGCGTGAAGCACGGCGCTTTTCATGGAAAATTGTTCATTTTGACCAACAGTCCGGGCCGGATTGAAATTCACGGCCCGGATAACAGGTTGTCAGAAAAGGCAGAGACCAACAATGGAAATTTCGATTCAGAAAAAAGTTCTTGAAGTCAACCAGACCATGGCTGAAAGAACCCGTCAGTATTTCAGTGAAAAAGGTGTGTTTGTCCTGAATGTCATGAGCTCGCCGGGTTCCGGGAAAACCGAAACCCTGTGCAGGACCCTGGAGCGTATCATGCCGGAGATCAGGACCGGAGTGATCGTGGGTGATATCTGCACCCGCAACGACGCCGTAAGGCTGGAAAAGACCGGGGCTGCCGTTGTCCAGATCAATACCGATGAGTTCGGGGGAGACTGCCACCTGGCTGTGCACCTCATTGACAAGGTGGCAAGGGAAATGGACCTGGACAATCTGGATCTGCTGATCATTGAGAACATCGGCAACCTGGTCTGCCCTGCCGAATTCGATATCGGCGAGGACGCAAGGGCAGTGGTCCTCAGTGTCACCGAAGGCGAAGACAAACCCCTGAAATACCCTCTCATGTTCCGGGTCGCAGATGTGGCCCTGCTGAACAAGATCGACCTGCTTCCCTACCTGGATTTCAATGCCGACGAGGCCGTCGATAATATGCAGACCGTCCACCCGACCCTGCCGGTTTTCAGGATTTCAGCAAAGACCCTGGAGGGGTTTGATCCCTGGATTCAGTGGATTAAAACCAGGGTGGCTGAAAAGCGTTTGTCCTGATCGACGGGTGCACGGCTGTGGCTTGTGCCTGGATATGCCATGCCTCCTGCATGTCTCTGGCAGGAAGGGTACAGGTGACCTGAGCGCATGGTTATTTCATAAAACCTGAAAAGGATGAAGGAGGTACCCATGGAACGTAAACACATGTCATTGGCCGGGACCTGGTATCCTGACTCTCCCGGGAAAATAAAGGAAGAGATCAGGACATTCCTATCCGGGTACACAGCACCCGGGGACAAAATGTTTACAGGGGGGGTCGTTCCCCATGCCGGCTGGTACTTTTCCGGTTCCATTGCCTGCAGGGTCTGGGCGTCCCTGACAGCCGGAGTCGACACCGTGGTCCTGTTCGGGATGCATATGCTTACACATTCCCGGCCCTGTGTCCTTACCCGGGGCGGGCTGGCAACGCCCCTGGGGGATCTTCCGGTCAATGAATCACTGGCCTCGGCCCTGGCAGGAAGGACCGGCGCCAGCGCCCTTACACCCGGTGATTTTCCAGACGAGAACACCCTGGAAATCCAGCTCCCTTTTGTAAAGTACTTTTTCCCTGATGCCGCCATTGTGACTGCAGGCGTTCCCGCAGACGCGTCCAAGGCAAGGGCCATGGGCGAAGTTGTTGTGGATGCTGCCAGGGAACTGGGGATATCCATTGTTGTTGTGGGATCAACGGACCTGACCCACTACGGTTCCAATTTCGGGTTTACACCCATGGGGCAGGGATCCAAGGCCCTGGACTGGGTCACCCGGCACAATGACAGGATGGCGGTGGATGCCCTGCTGGCCAGGGGTGTTGACAGTATTGTCAGCCAGGGGCTTGCAAACCATAATCTCTGCTGCCCCGGCGCAGCGGCCGCGGCCACGGCAGCGGCCGTAAAAATGGGTTCTGACACCAGTGTGGAAGTTGCCTACGCCACCAGCTACGACATGTCGCCGGGAACCAGTTTCGTGGGTTATGCGGGTGTTCTGTACGGCAAGCATAAGGTCTGAGCCTGGTGGGGGGATAGTCCGGCCGCCCCATTATGCCTCTGGAATCCAGACACTATTTTTCTATTCATTATGTGCTTACCGTCCGTGCCGCACAGTGATTGGCTTGGAAAGTACTGGTCCATAAGTTATTAGTTCAGGGGGAGAACCATGAGCCAGGTCCCGGAAGGCCGGACCAGCTCCGAAAGGGTCCCGGCGTACTCCATGAATACCTGGGAGTCCACGAACCCCGTATCATAGCGTTTGCCCCGAAAATTTTCCAAACGGGTGTAATAGTCCCCGCCGCCGGACAGGTAACTGCTGGTGACAAGGGTATAGGTTTCTGACAGGTCCAGGGGCTTGCCTTCCTGGCGGTTGTCCATGATCTCAAGACTCTCCAGTATGGGAGCGGCCCCTGCCTCCCGGCTCCTGAAGATCATCCGTGCTCCGGCAAGCCCCGGGAATGCACCGGTGTTGCCCCTGGATGCCCGGTCAACGGCGTCCTGCAAAACCCCGTACAGCTCCCGGCCCGTTAATTCCATAACCACCAGTGTGTTGTTAAAGGGCATGACTTCCAGGATGTCGCCCAGGGTCATGTGTCCGGCCGGGATGGCCCTCCTGATTCCCCCGGTGTTCACCAGGGCCAGGTCAACCCGGTATCCGAGCTGCCGCATTTTCCAGAGCATGGACCTGCAAACCAGGGGCACAATATCGCTGCCCTGGTCCGGTTTGCCTGTTTCTTCCGAAAAAAGTTCCGGGGGAATGCGGGAATGGCGAAGGTCCTGGGGAACCAGAGCGATCTGCCTGCTTTTTATCTCCCGGATTCCGGGGCGGTATTTTTCAAGCACGGCAAGGGCTTCGGGATCTTCCGTTATGGCTTCCACACCCGGGTTGCCGTCAATGGCGGTCAGGATTTCTTTCCGGACACCTTCATCCACCTCCGTGAGATTACCTTGGGGATCCTTTTGTCTGAACCGGTCTCCGGTGAGCAGAACCGGGTTGCCTGAAATGTTCCTGATCACGCCCCGGTCATCAAAAACCATGTCCAGGATTCCCAGTCCAAGGCCATGACTCCCGGCCTGGACAACATAACAGGTTCCGCCGTCCGGGCCTGTCACCGGAGTTGGATAGGGACCTGCCACCGGGGTGCCCAGCCCCAGGGATAAGATTGATTCCCCGCCGAGCAGGGTATGGGAGTGGCCTCCGACAATGACGTCTATACCATCCACGGAAGCTGCAAGGGCTTTGTCCTCGTCATATCCCTGGTGGGAAAGCACCATGATCTTGTTGATTCCCATGGCTTCCATCTGATGGACCCAGGATGTCACAGTGCTTGGCAGGTCATTGAACTGTACCTGATTTCCGGGATTTGATATGAACCGGGTGGCAGGGGTTGTCACCCCGATAACCGCGACCTGCTGCCCATGAATTGATTTAATGATATAGGGCTGAAATTTGCCTGCCAGGTCAGGAACGCTGCGGGCTTCAACATTGGCCGAGAGTACGGGAAACCTTGCCTTTCCCAGAAATTGCCCGAGAAATGCCGGTCCCTTGTCAAATTCATGATTACCCAAAACCATGGCATCCAGCCCCATGAGGTTCAGGAGGTCCATGTCCGCATCACCATTGTACCGGGAAAAGTACAGGGTACCCTGGATGGAGTCCCCGGCATGGAGAACCAGGGTCTGGTCATTGTTTTTTGAGGCTTCCCTTATTTTTGCAATCAGCCTCGGGTAGCTTCCCAGGTCCGTGTACACCACGGTGCCTGCCAGGGTCAGTTTCTGGTCATGGGACGCCTCCAGGTAGGAATGGGTGTCGTTCATGTGAACCAGGGTCAGATGGAACAGGGTATCCAGGGACAGGGAAGGGCGGTGGTCAGTACTCTGGCACCCTGTCAGGGATGACAGAACCAGGACCAGGGCCAGGAGGCGGGACAGGGCAGCTTTGAACAAATCCATAATGAACCTCTTACTGGTGAAACTGTTTGATCAGCCTGTTATTCAAAAGCCGGTTTGGCAGAAAGTTTCGGGACAATGGATTTACTGCGCATCAATGGCCTTGATCAGGATGTCCATGTGATGTTTCTCCGCCTGGGAAAGGGAAAAGAAGGCTTCGGTAACCTGCTTGTCATCCCCGGTGTCGGCAATGTTCCTGTACATGTCGTAGGCCTGGTATTCCATGAGAATGCCGATTTCCAGGATGTCAATTTTCCGGGTGTCCTGCCCCATTTCTGCAATACAGGCGTCCAGGGGCTGTCCACCCTCCAGAATGTCACCCTTGAGGCGGCTGTAGATATCTTCAAAGGACTGGACTCCGGGGTTCATGGCTTTCAGGTGTGAGTAAATAAGTCTGGCATGGGCCATTTCCCCGTCCCGGACACCCGCCAATATTGAATTCAGGTCCAGGCCCGGGTATTGTTCCATTACATGGGAATAAAACCTGTGGGCACCCTTTTCCAGGTCCATGGCCGACATGAGTATCTGTTCCCTGCCCAGATCCATATTCAGGGCAGCCATGTCCGGAAACCCTTTGAGCCGTTCACCGTCCCACGCCAGCATTCCGCCTTCCAGATTGATGATGGTCCGGCCCGGTGTGTTGAAGTATTCTGCATTCAGTGCTGCAACCCTGGATCTGGCACCGCTCCTGCAATAAAAGATCAGGTCCTTGTCCGGCAGTTCGTCTATTTTTTCCTCCAGTTCTCCCAGGGGGATAAGCTGGGCTCCCGGGATGTGGACCCTTGTGTATTCCCCGGGCTGGCGGACATCGATGAGGACATACTCTGTTTCACGGGTTTTACGCCGGTATTCCCGGAAATCGGAAGAAGACATGGTTTTCATTGGTGCTCTCCTGGGTAAAAATGGAATCGGATTTAATTATAGTATGACATCCTGATATGGTTGTCCACCGGCTTTTAAATTCCGAAACAGCAGCACCCGGGTTTCATCTCCTGCCTGCCGGGGGTAGTAAAGTCAGGGGTCAGGCCGGGCCGGACTCTATGAGAGCGATGGCTGCATCTATCCTGCCCAGAGTGCTATCCCTACCCAGGGCAAGGATCATTTCAAAGATGCCGGGGCTCACCGTTGTTCCGGTCAGGGCTACGCGCACGGGCTGGGCGATTTTTCCGAACTTCAGCCCGGTTGTTTCCATAACTGTCTTGAAACAGCTCTCCAGGGACGGTTCGTCAAAAACCGTCAGGGCTGCCATGAGAGCCCGTAATTGTTTGAGAAGGCTCAGGGTGTCGGGAACAAGGAATTTAGCGGTGGCGGCCGGATCATAGACCAGTTTGTCCCTGAAGTAGAAAAGGGCGCTGTCGGCCATTTCCACCAGGGTCCTGCTTCGGGGCTGGAGGGTTGCGATCACGAGCTTGAGCTGGTCCATATCCTTGGGCTCTACCCCCCTGTCCCTGAGGAATTCCATAAGGTGGGGGATGAGCTCTGCCGGTGTTTTTGCCTGGATATGCTTGGCATTGAGGTGGCTGAGCTTGTCCATGTCAAACATGGAGGGTGACTTGCCGATGTTTTCCAGGGAAAACTTGTCAACGAGATCTTCCCGGGTAAAGAACTCCTGGTCGCCGAATGACCATCCCAGCCTCACCAGGTAGTTGAGCATGGCGTCCGGGAGAAAACCCATGGTCTTGTATTCCCCCACGGACATGGCACCGTGACGCTTGCTGAGCCTGGCCTTGTCCGATCCCAGAACCATGGGAACATGGGCGAACAGGGGCAGGGGCGCCCCGAATGCCTTGTACAGGAGAATCTGTTTCGGCGTGTTGATCAGATGGTCGTCACCGCGGATTATGGTGTTTATTCCCATGGTGATATCATCCACAACCACGGCCAGATTGTAGGTTGGAGAGCCGTCGCTGCGCTGGATGATGAAGTCATCCATCTCGGCGTTCTGGAAAGCGGTGGCTCCCTTGACCACATCATCCACGACAGTTGTTCCCATCAAAGGGGTCTTGAGGCGCACAACAGTGCCCGGCCCTCCGGTCAGCCCCAGTTCACGGCATTTGCCGTTGTACATGGGTTTTTTTCCGGCTGCCCTGGCCTCTTCGCGCATGGCCTCAACCTGTTCCGGGGTGCAGGAACAGTGATAGGCATGGCCGGAGTCAACCAACTGCCGGATGTACTGCCTGTAGATGTCATACCGCTGGGTCTGGAAATAGGGCCCTTCATCCCAGTTGATGCCGAGCCATTCCAAAGATTCGAAAATGGCATCGACCGACGCCTGGGTTGATCGGGCCTCGTCCGTATCTTCTATTCTCAGTACAAACCGGCCATTGGTTTTCCGGGCATAGAGCCAGTTGAACAGGGCTGTCCGTGCGCCTCCGATATGGAGGTAGCCGGTGGGGCTGGGGGGAAATCGGGTGATGATTGTATCCATGGTGTCTCCGTTTAACAAGTGCAGTGTTCACGACGCCTTCAGGTCTGCAGAATTTTTTGCCACCCGGCCATCGGAATATGTTTGCCTGAATTCATCTGTTTTTTTGGGGACTTTACCTATCACAGACCCGGTGTTTGAGCAAGCAGTATCATGGGACCAGTATTATTTTCTTGACAAGTTCCCACAATTAATTTAATTATTTGTGTTTATTGGCAAAACCATTGTGGTAATATATAGTGAAACAAATTAAGTAGTTAGGAGAAATAGAAATGGCAGTACCAAAGCGCAGAATGTCAAAAAGCAGGGGCAGGAAACGGCGTACACACCAGAATGTTGGCGTACCCACAGTGACAACGTGCCCGGAATGTCAGGAAGCAAAGCTTCCCCATGCAGCCTGTCCGTCATGCGGTGTATACCGGGGCCGGAATACCAGTTCCCAGGATAAGACTGAATAGTGACTGACGAACAACCTGTATATCTTACCGGCACCCGGAAGACATGTCTTCATGGAGGTGGCAGTGTTACCGCCCGGGATCTGCCGGGGCAGAGGCCATGCAGGTGCAGCGGCAGAATTGGGCCTTTCATCTGTTCAGGCCTGGAAGGTCTGGAGGGATGTGTGGTAATGAACCAAGGAGGCGGTCCTGGCTATGACTGTTGAGACAAAGGTTAGAAAAATTATTGCAGAGAAACTCAATGATGTGGATATCGATGATGTTGTTCCGGAGGCGTCCCTGGTCGATGATCTGGGGGCCGATTCACTCTCTCTTGTTGAACTGGTGATGTCCATTGAAGAAGCATTTGATATTGATATCGATGATGAGGACGCCGAAAAACTGATCACTGTTCAGGATGCCATTGACTACATCCTGAAGCGATCCTGATTGACCATACGGAAAAGCCCATGGACAAAGACAAAGCAATTATCATTGGCAGCGATCATGCAGCGTTCCAGCTCAAGGAGAAGATCCGGCTGAAGATTGCCGGCTACGGAATTGAGATAACCGATGCAGGCACGTTCAATGAAGATTCCGTCAATTATGCGGATATCGGGAAGCAGGTGGCTAAAGCTGTATCAGAAGGGCGTTATCCCCGTGGCATCCTGTTGTGCGGTACCGGATTGGGTATGTCCATGGTTGCCAACCGGTTTCCCGGGGTAAGGGCGGCTCTGTGCAGCGATATTTTTTCAGTGCGCATGAGCCGGCAGCACAACGATTCCAATATACTGGTCCTGGGTGGCCGTATCCTTGGGGACATCCTGGCCTTTGAGCTGGTCAGGACATGGCTGGAAACGCCTTTTGAAGGAGGCAGGCACCTGGACCGGATTCTGAGTATTGACAGGAACTAGCTCAGAAATAAAGGAGAATGGAGTGGAAACCACCTGTTTAAGCACTGTTGATGCTGAAATTTTTCGGATCATCGAAGAGGAGAGGCAGCGCCAGGAACAGGGCCTGGAACTGATTGCCTCGGAGAACAGGGCAAGCAGGGCTGTCATGGCTGCCCAGGGATCTGTGCTGACCAACAAGTATGCCGAAGGATATCCGTCCAAACGTTATTACGGTGGGTGTGTCAATGTGGATAAGGCCGAGTCTCTGGCCATTGAACGGGCCAAGGCCCTGTTCAAGGCCGACCACGCCAATGTTCAGCCCCATTCCGGTTCCCAGGCCAATATGGCCGCCTATTTTGCCCTGCTCCAGCCCGGTGACACAGTCCTGGCCATGAGTCTCTCCCATGGAGGACACCTGACCCATGGGAGCAGCGTGAGCTTTTCCGGGAGGCTGTTCAATTTTGCTCATTACGGCCTGTCCCGGGAAACGGAGATGATCGACCTCAACGAAGTGGCTGACCTTGCTGCAAAGCACAAGCCCAGAATGATTGTTGCCGGTGCCAGCGCCTATCCCAGAATTATCGATTTCAAGGGATTTTCCGAGATTGCGGCTGCCAACGGGGCTATCTTTATGGTTGATATGGCACATGTTGCAGGTCTTGTGGCCGGCGGTGTCCACCCGTCGCCCGTTCCCTGGGCCGATATCGTGACAAGCACGACCCATAAGACCCTGCGGGGTCCCAGGGGTGGACTGATCCTGTGTTCGGCCAGGCATGCTGCCAAAATTAACAGCCAGATCTTTCCCGGAATCCAGGGCGGCCCCATGATGCACATCATCGCCGCAAAAGCCGTAGCCTTCAAGGAGGCCCTATCCGGCACCTTTGCCGGTTACCAGCAGCAGGTCGTCGCCAATGCCGCAGCCCTGGCCCAGGCCCTGTTGGGCCGCGGCTTCCGCCTGGTCACCGGGGGCACGGACAACCATCTGATGCTGGTTAATCTGATAAACAGGAATATTTCCGGCAAGGATGCAGAAGCCATGCTGGGCCAGGCCGGGATCACAGTGAACAAGAATTCGGTTCCCAATGATCCCCAGGGACCCGCAGTTACCAGCGGGGTACGCATCGGCACTCCCCTTGTTACTTCCCGGGGTTTGGGACCCCGGCAGATGAGAGTTGTTGCGGACTGTATCGGTGATGTCCTTGACAAGGTTGCAACGCCGCATGACGTACTGAAACGGGTCAGGGATCTGTGCCTGGAATTTCCCCTTTACGGCAAGGATGAAATCCATGGGTGATCGTACCGGGCCCCGGCCTTCCTGGGACGAGTATTTCATGGGTATCGCAGAACTGGTGTCAACTCGGGCAACCTGTATAAGACGGCAGGTGGGCGCCGTTCTGGTAAAGGACAAGCGGATCCTGTGCAGCGGTTACAACGGTGCACCCTCAGGGGTGGCACACTGTGACGTCACCGGTTGTCTCCGGCAGCAGATGAAGGTCCCTTCCGGTGAAAAACACGAACTGTGCCGGGGTGTCCATGCCGAACAGAATGCCATTATCCAGGCTGCCTGTCACGGAATTTCGGTCCAGGGTGCCATCCTCTACTGCACAAATCAGCCCTGTTCCATCTGTGCCAAAATGATCATCAACGCCGGCATCAAGCAGGTTATTTTCAGGGATGGGTATAATGATACCATGTCTGAAACCATGTTCAGGGATGCCGGTGTCGCCCTGATACAGTTAACGGCATGAGGTCCTGATATGAAATGTCCATATTGCGGGTCGCTGAGCAGCAGAGTCATGGATTCCCGTCTGAGCCGGAACGAGTTTGCCATCCGGCGGAGGCGTGAATGCCAGAACTGCATGAGGCGGTTCACCACCTATGAAAAGGTGGAAGAGTTGCCGGTGGTGGTGGTGAAAAAGGACGGACGCAGGGAAGAGTTCAACCGCACGAAAATTCTGAACGGAATCAAGAAGGCCTGTGAAAAAAGGGCCATCAGTGTTGAACAACTTGAAGATATTGTCGATTCCGTTGAACGAGACTTCCGGGAGGTCAACCACAAGGAAATTTCCTCCAAGGTCGTGGGTGAGAAGATCATGAAGCAGCTTCAGGCCCTGGATGATGTGGCCTATGTGAGGTTTGCCTCTGTTTACAGGGAGTTCAAGGATGTGGACGATTTCATCCAGGAACTCAAAAGTCTTATTCCCCAGGGGCGGAAAAATTTTGAACCCCCTGACTCCGAACCGGCCGATGAATGACTCCGACTACATGATTCAGGCCATTGCCCTGGCAGAACAGGGCAGGGGCTTTACATCGCCCAATCCCATGGTGGGTGCGGTGGTAGTCCGCGACCATGCCATTGTGGGAAGGGGCTGGCACAGGGCTGCGGGACAAGCCCATGCCGAGGTGGAGGCCATTGATGATGCCGGAGATCTGGCCAGGGGCAGCGATCTTTATGTTACTCTGGAGCCGTGCAACCATTTCGGGAAAACACCGCCTTGCACCCGTAAGATTATTGCTGCCGGCATACGCCGGGTTGTCGTCGGTACCCAAGACCCCAATCCCTTTGTGGCAGGTGGCGGAATCCAGGAGCTCCGGGCACATGGCATCGTTGTTGAAACCTATGTGTGCAGGGATGAGGCCGAAACCCTGATCGAGGATTTTTCATGGTATGTCAATAACGGAAGAAAGCCTTTTGTAATCCTCAAGACCGCATCAACCCTGGACGGACGCATTGCCACCAGAGGCGGAGATTCCAAATGGATCACCTCGCCCGCGTCACGGGCCCATGTCCATGCCATGCGTCATGGGGCAGATGCCATCCTGGTGGGTGCCGGAACCCTTAGGACGGACAACCCTTCTTTAACGGCCCGGATCCCGGGTAAAGAAACCCGTGATCCTCTCAGGGTGATCCTGGACCCCCGTCTGACCATTGACGAGACAGCCAGGGTACTGACCCAGTCCTCCACTGCCGGGACACTCATTGCCACTTCAGACGCCTCTTCCGGGGACAAGCGTGCAAGACTCGAAGCCCTTGGAGCCAAGGTCGCCATTATCCCTGAAAAAGAGGGGCTTCTTGATCTTGATGTCCTTGTGACCCTCCTGGGCGGTATGGGGGTCATGAGCCTCATGATTGAAGGGGGGAGCAGGGTCGTGCATTCTGTCCTCAAGGCGGCCCTGGTGAACAAGGTCTGCTGTTTCATTGCGCCCAAATTTCTTGGCGGGGATGACGGAATACCCCTGTGCCGGGGACAGGGGCCCGAATTCATGAAAGATGCCATGGGACTCAGGCGTGTAACTGTTCACCGGTTCGAAGACGACATCATGATACAGGGATATCTGAAATAGGAAAAGGTCATGTTTACCGGAATCATTGAAGGGATGGGAACGCTCAGAAACATTCAGCCCCAGGGGGAAGGAAGGCGCCTTTCCCTGGAAACCGATATTGATCTTTCAGGTACAAGAATCGGGGATTCCATCGCAGTCAACGGAGCCTGCCTGACAGCCGTAAGCGTAAAGCAGCGTCTGTTTCAGGTGGATATGGCTCCTGAGACCATTGCCAGGACAACCTTCAGCCGTCTCGGTCCCGGGGCCAGGGTGAACATTGAACGGGCCATGAGACTGTCCGACAGGCTTGACGGCCATCTGGTGTCCGGTCACATTGACGGGACCGGTATCATCGTTGCCAGAGAAAAAAAAAGCAATGCCGTTATCGTGACCATTGAAGTGGACAAAATTCTGGCAATGGACATGATCGAAAAAGGATCGGTTGCAATCGACGGAATCAGCCTTACCATTAACCGGTGTTCAGACAAGGATTTCGAGGTCAGCGTCATTCCCCATACCGCCTCCATCACAACCATCGGAATCAAGGGAACGGGAGATGCGGTAAATATTGAAACCGACATGATCGGCAAGTATGTAAGACGGTTTCTGGCAAGGGGCCATGGGACTGACAGCAGTGACAATGCCGGAAAAGGGGGCGTCAGCATGGCTCTTCTGGCACAGAACGGATTTTTATAAGGAGTGAGACAAAAAGGCAATGCCGCATATATCAATTGAGCAGGCCATCGAGGACATCAGAGCCGGCCGGATGGTCATACTGGTGGATGATGAAGACCGTGAAAACGAAGGGGACCTGACCATGGCCGCCCAGGCAGTCACCCCGGAAGCCCTCAACTTCATGGCCAAATACGGGCGGGGACTTATCTGTCTTTCCATGACCGGGGAAATGGCCGACACCCTGGGGCTGCCCATGATGGTAAAGAAAAACACATCCCAGTTTGAGACCGGGTTCACTGTTTCCATCGAAGCAAAGCGCGGTGTGACAACGGGTATTTCTGCAGCGGATCGGGCAACCACCATTCTGACGGCCGTGGCCGACAATGCCAAAGCCGAAGACCTGGTCCGGCCCGGACATATTTTCCCCCTGAGGGCCAAGGACGGTGGGGTCATGGTCAGGGTGGGACAGACCGAAGGGTCCGTGGATCTGGCCAGGCTCGCCGGCCTGAAGCCGGCCGGGGTTATCTGTGAAATCATGGATGACGACGGCACCATGGCCCGCATGCCCTCCCTGGAAAAGTTCAGCCAGGAGTACAACATCGGGATCTGTACCATAGCCGCCCTGGTGGAGTACCGTCTGCGAACAGAATCCTTTGTGAGGATCGCGGCCCAGACCGTTATCCCCACACTTCACGGGGGGGATTTCCGGATCATCGCCTATGAGAACGACCTGGACAACCTGACACACATCGCCATGGTCAAAGGTGAAATCGATCCGGATAAAGCTATCCTGGTCCGGGTCCACTCCGAATGCATGACCGGAGACATTTTCGGGTCCCTCAGGTGTGACTGCGGCGATCAGCTGCACCGGGCAATGGCCATAATGAACAAGGAAGGGTGCGGCGTTATCCTGTACCTTCGCCAGGAAGGTCGGGGGATCGGACTGGTGAACAAGCTCAAGGCCTATGAACTCCAGCGGGCAGGATGTGATACCGTGGAGGCCAACCTGCAGCTGGGATTTGATGCTGATATGCGAGATTACGGTATCGGGGCCCAGATTCTTGCAGACCTGGGGGTCAAACGGATGAGGCTGCTGACCAATAATCCCAAAAAGATGGTCGGCCTTGAGGGGTACGGACTGACCATCGTGGAGCAGATTCCCATTGAAGTTGAGCCTAACAAGCACAATAAGGGGTATCTGAAATGCAAACAGTTGAAGATGGGTCATCTTCTCAATAAATGCTGAAAGGATTTTTCATGATGCCACGATTGATTGAAGGGAGTCTCAAGGCTGAAGGCAAACGGTTTGGGATCATTGCTGCCCGTTTCAACGATTTTATCACTGAAAAGCTGGTGGGAGGTGCATTGGACGCACTTCAGCGAAGCGGAGCAGCCCAGGACGATGTGACCCTGGTCAAGGTTCCGGGCGCCTTTGAAATTCCCCTTGCAGCCCAGAAGATGGCTGCTTCCAAACAGTTTGATGCCATTATCTGCCTGGGTGCGGTTATTCGGGGTGCCACATCCCATTACGATTATGTGTGCGCCGAAGTGTCCAAGGGCATCGCTTCTGTGAGCCTGGAGTTCGGGCTTCCCGTGCTTTTCGGGGTCCTGACCACCGATACCATTGAGCAGGCCATTGAACGGGCGGGTACCAAGGCAGGGAACAAGGGATTTGATTCTGCCATGGCAGCCATTGAAATGGCCAACCTCATGGCAGGTATTATGGGCAAGGCACAGTAACCATGGGCGATCGCAGGCTGGCAAGGGAACTTGCCCTTCAGGCCCTGTTCTATTTTGATATGGAAAAGGGCGACCCCCATGAGATGATGTCCCAATTCCGGGAGAACCTGGCCGAGGACACCAAGGAATCAGTTTCGGGGTTTTTCAACGAGCTTGTCCAGGGGGTGGCCGATCATGCCGCAGAAATCGACGGGCTGCTCAATACCTACTCCAGGAACTGGCGTTTGACCCGGATGCCTGTGGTGGACCGCAATATCATGCGCATTGCTGTCTTTGAGCTGAAATACTGTCCGGATATTCCTGCCAGTGTAACCATCAATGAGGCTGTTGAGATCGGGAAAAAATACGGGACACGGGATTCCGGGGCGTTTATCAACGGTGTTCTGGACCGTGTCCGTCTTGCTGAACCTTTGGAATGATCCCTGAAGCATTTCAACCCAACAAGGAGGCTGTTTTGATCATTAAAAGACTTGAGGTCGGTCCAATCATGGCCAACTGCTACATCCTGGGATGTGAGACAACCAAACAGGCCGTTGTGATCGATCCCGGCGACGAAGCAGACAGAATCCTGACTGCCCTTGCCAAACTCGGGCTCAAAGTGAAGGCTATTATCAATACCCACGGTCATTTTGACCATGTGGGGGCCAATAAGAGGATGAAAGAGGTTACCGGTGCCGAACTCATGATCCATGCCGATGATCAGCCCATGCTGGAAGAATTGTCACGGTCTGCCGCAAGTTTCGGCCTGCGTGCAGAAAATTCTCCGGCCCCGGACCGGAATCTGGGTGACGGGGATACGGTCACCTTCGGGAACCACACCCTGACAGTTATCCACACGCCCGGTCATTCCAGGGGAGGTATCTGCCTGCACACGGACGGATCTGTTTTTGTGGGGGATACCCTGTTTGCAGGGTCCATCGGAAGGACCGATTTCCCGGGCGGCAGCTATGATACCCTCATCTCCAGCATCAAGAACCGGCTCCTTTGTTTCGATGACGCAACTGTTGTGTATCCGGGGCACGGTCCGGAGACGACCATCGGCCAGGAACGGCGTCTGAATCCTTTTCTGAGATAAGTATGAGCCTTGAGCCTATCAGCATGGATGCCCTTATATCAGGGCTACCTGCTGTCCGGGGCGTTTTGAGGGAACCCGTTGTCCTTCCGGGAACCTTTGAAAGTGCGGCTGCCCCGTTTGCAGCATTCCCCGGTACTGTTGTGCTGCTCAGCGGAACCCGCCTTGACTGTGCCCGGTATCATATCCTTGGGGTTGATCCATGGCTTACCCTTACGTCCAGGGGCGATCGTATCCGGGTGGATCTCCTGGGCCGGCAATATAGCCTGTCGGCAGACCCTCTGGATGTTGTCAAGCTTATTCTTGAACAGTGCAGGATGCCCCATTCCCAGGAGGATGGTGGGCCGCTGAGCGCGGGCCTGCTGGGTTATTTGTCCTATGACCTGAAAAACCGGATTGAACGGTTGCCCAGTACCTGCGCCTGCCAGTACCTGCCGGACCTTTTTCTGTGTGCCCCATCATCCATCCTTGTCCACGACCGGATAGAAAAACGGACCACGTTGACCGTACCGGAGCTTTATCATGGCCAGTCGCCGGAGAGCCCTCTGCTGGATATGATTTCCGTGCGGGACACCTTCATGGAACGGCTCGGTTCGGGTCCGGCTTTGCGGGGAGCTGGCAGTCCTGCACCTTACAGAGTTGACAGTCTTGGTTTCCGGTCGAATTTCACAAAACCGGAGTACATGGCGGCTGTCCGGCGGATCATCGAGTATATCAGGGCCGGCGATATCTATCAGGTCAATCTTTCCCAGCGGTTCGAGGCAGGATTCGACGGGGACCCCTACGCCTTGTTCCTGGACCTGTTCGCCCAGAATCCGGCTCCGTTTTTTGCCTATATCCATGCCGGAGATCACCAGGTGGTTTCAACCTCTCCCGAACGTTTTATCAAACAGGACGGCCGCAGGGTGGAAACCAGACCCATCAAGGGGACTATCCGGCGGGGCAAGACTCCTGACGAGGATGCATCCCTGGCGGCAACCCTGTCGGCTAGTCCCAAGGATGATGCGGAACTGTCCATGATCGTGGATCTCATGCGCAATGATCTGGGCCGGGTTGCCGAGGGCGGCTCGGTATCGGTCCGGGAACATAAGCGGATCGAGCCCTATGACAATGTCTTTCACCTGGTATCCGTGGTTGACGCCCGTCTGCCAGGGGATGCCGTCAGCATGGATCTCATTCGGGCCACTTTCCCCGGCGGTTCCATAACAGGGTGTCCTAAAATCAGGTCCATGGAAATCATTGACGAGATTGAAACCCTGTCGCGCCATGTCTATACCGGTTCCATAGGGTACCTGAGTTTCCATGACACCATGGATCTGTCCATTGCCATACGTACGGCCACGGTGGTCAATGGCACCATCGGTTTTTCCGTGGGAGGCGGAATCGTTTTTGACTCGGACCCTGAATCCGAGTACCAGGAAACCTTGCACAAGGGGAAAACCTTTCTGGATATCCTTGGCAGGGATGGCAACAAGACCGGAAAACCACTCCAGCATGCCTGGATCAACGGCAGGTTGGTCCCCCGGGACCAGGCCCGGGTCCCGGCCGACTGTCCCGGATTTCAATATGGCGCGGGTTTATTTGAAACCATCCGGGTAATGGCGGGGAACCCCTGCTTTCTTAAGGAACACCTGGACCGGTTCACTGTGGCCTGGGAAAGCCTTTTCGGCCTGGAGCCCCCGGATGTGACCTGGTTCCATGTCATCAAACAGTTGGTTGAGATCAATGGGCTCTCCAGGGGGATTGCCGCCGTGAAGATTATGGCTTGCCTTGGAAACGCACGGTCCGGTCCAGGCTCTGTTTTCCTGGCAGCCTTTGCCAGATCCTATGAGCACCGGATTTTCAGCCAGGGGAAAAAAGGCGCGGACCTTGTAACCTACCCCTTTGCCCGTCAAACACCCCTGGCCGATTTCAAGACGTTGAACTATTTATTTTATCACCTTGCCGGTCAGTATGCATGCAACAGGAAAGCAGATGAGGCACTGATCCTGAACCCCGACGGAACCGTATCGGAAACCAATGCCTGCAATATCCTCTGCATTCGTGAATCCTTGGTGATCCTGCCCGAGTCCGCGCATGTTCTGCCTGGGGTGACGCAAAAGGCAGTCATCGGTTTTCTGGGCCGTTCAGGATACCGGGTTGAAGCCCGGCCTCTGGAACCCGGAGATCTGTTAACCGGGGGAAGGGTGATCCTGACAAACTCCCTCATGGGTGCGGTTCCGGTCCGGTCCGTGGACGGCCGTCCTCTGGCTCAAAATGGTGTGGGGGAGCTATGCGAGGCTGTAAATTGCTTTTTATGGATGGAGACCTGATGTACCGAAGTTGCAGGTTAAGGGGACCATCAGGTCCGCTCCAGGGAAGCCCCTTTGACAGGGGATGTATTCGTCCTTGACAAATCAGGGACAGGGTTTAACATGTACGGGGTCATGGGTTGCCATGAAAGCCAAAGACTCTGTTACAGTAAAGGAAAAGGGTTGGATCGTTATGAAACACATCATGATTGTTTTTGCTGTTGCCTCTGTGTTCCTGCTGACAAGTTTCCAGGGATGGGCTAAGGATCCCGAAGGCCCTATGGCATCGGTACCCGGGGGTGAATACAGGTTCGATCCTGCGCCGGAAGGAACTGCTGTCACCCACGATTATGTCATCCGCAATAAAGGGGATGCCACCCTCCGTATTGATAATGTAAAAACTGGCTGAGGCTGCACAGCCGCTGCCTATGACAGGGAAATTCCCCCGGGTGGGGAAGGAAAGATACAGATAAAGGTAAATACTCTGGGTTATGGTGGCCGGACCCTTGAAAAACAGATCGTTGTCATGACCAATGACCCGAAAAACGCCAGCATCACCTTGAAAATCTCAGGGGAGGTTGAGGTGTTTGCAACATTGTCACCCCAGGTTGTTCGCCTGACCGGAACACCTGAGCAGACCATTGGAGCAGAAGTCATGGTCACACCTTCGGAAAAGTATGATTTTAACATCATCGGTCATTCCCTTCAGACCGAGGGAAATATTTCCGTGACTATTGAACCCGTAAATCAGAGTCAGAAAGGCTGGAAAGTCACGGTTTCCAATATCAGGAAGGAACTTGGCCGCTATTATGAAGTTATTTTTCTGAAAACCGACTCTGAAATTCAAAAAGAAATTCAACTCCGGGTATTCGGCAATATTACCAAAGACGCTGAAAAACAGTCCGAAGACAATGGTCAACCAGTGAAAGCGAACTGATATCCCATGGGTGAAGCAGATATGGGAAAAGGAAGGACAGGGCAGGAAGGGATGCTTCTGAAGGGATTTGGAGGCAGGATAAAAGCGGTTGTATTTGACTGTGATGGTGTCATGTTCGACACGGCAGATGCAAACAGGATTTATTACAACAGGGTGCTGGCGTATTTCGGGAAACCGCCCCTGACAGAAGAGCAGTTTGTCAATGTCCATATGCTGACGGTCAAGGGGGCTCTGGAATACCTGTTTCCGGAGATGGACTCCCTGAAGCCGGTGTACCAGTTCATGGGGCGGGTCGGATACAATGAGTTCATCCCCTATATGATCATGGAACCCGGACTGCGAGAGCTTCTCAGGCAGCTGAAAGAAAGCGGAACAATCCGGGCAGTGGCCACCAACCGGACCAATACCATGCCCGCGGTACTGGAGGAGCACAACCTGAAGGATGACTTTGACATGGTGGTGACTGCAGCGGATGTTGAGAACCCGAAACCGTCACCGGACCAGCTGTTGAAAATTCTGGACCATTACGGGTTAAGCTCAGGCGAGCTTCTGTTCATCGGAGACTCGGAATACGATGCAATTGCAGCCGGCAGGGCGGAGGTTGTTTTTGTTGCCTTCAGGAATAACTCCCTCAAGGCTCAATTTTACAGCGATTCCATGGCGGAAATCGGCAGGATACTGGGAGTCGACCGATAATTATTCTTGACAAAACTGCCATTCACGATTAATTGGTATAAGATTTTTAGAAGAATTTGTATAAATGTTTGGTACAAACATTTATTTAGTTGGTAGGTCATTACTGGTTACTATTAATAAGGAGATTACGGTAAATGTCTAAATTAGTTGCACCCCATGGTGGTAAGGGACTGGTTTGCTGCAAACTCGAAGGCGCAGCGCTGGAAGCAGAAAAGAAAAGGGCAGCAGGACTGAAAAAGATCCAGATCAGCTCCCAGGTAAAAGGTGATCTGATCATGCTGGGAATCGGCGGTTTCAGCCCTCTCAATGGTTTCATGACCCGTGCTGACTGGAAAGGTGTTTGTGAAAAGTACCTTCTTGCAGATGGTACCTTCTGGCCCGTTCCTGTAATGCTGGATGCTGCCAAGGCAGAGGCAGACGGTATCAAAGTCGGTGATGAGATTGCCCTTGAGAGAAATGGTGAGATGTTTGCCACCATGAAGATCACCGAAAAATTCGCCATGACCGAAGATGACAAGAAATGGGAATGTGAGAAAGTTTACAAGGGCCATGGAGATGAGTCTTCAGATGCCAAGTTCTGGACAATAGCCATGAAAGATCACCCGGGCGTACAGATGGTTATGGCAAGAAAAGAGATCTGCCTTGCCGGTCCTGTAAAAGTCCTGTCCGAAGGTGAATTCCCCACAAAATTCAAAGGGGTTTACCTGACTCCTGCACAGACCCGCGCTATTTTTGACGAAAGAGGCTGGGCCAATGTTGCTTCCATGCAGCTGAGAAACCCCATGCACAGATCCCATGAGCATCTGTGCAAGATCGCCATCGAAGTTTGTGACGGCGTTCTGATCCACTCCCTCATCGGTGCCCTGAAACCCGGTGATATTCCAGCCGATGTCCGCGTTGAATGTATTGATACCCTGGTCAAAGGCTACTTTGTTCCCCAGCATGTTGTTCAGGCCGGTTATCCCCTTGACATGCGTTATGCAGGCCCCAGAGAGGCCCTTCTCCATGCAACGTTCCGTCAGAACTACGGTGTTAACAAGATGATCATCGGCCGTGACCACGCAGGCGTCGGCGATTTCTACACCCTGTTCGAGGCCCAGGAAATCTTTGACCAAATCCCGACCCCGAAAGAGCCTGGAAAAGCCCTTCTGTGCGCCCCGCTGAAGATTGACTGGACCTTCTATTGCTTCAAGTGCGACGGTATGGCCTCCATGAGAACCTGCCCCCACACCAAAGAAGACCGCGTTATCCTCTCCGGTACCAAGCTGAGAAAAGCCTTGTCCGAAGGGACAGAGGTTGTTGATCACTTTGGCCGTGAGGAAGTTCTTGTGATCCTGAGAAAATATTATGCAGGTCTTACAGAGAAAGTTGAAGTCAAGCTCCAGAGCCATGCGGCAGGAACTAAAATGTAGGCTGGTTCATGCCAGATTTCGTGTAGTTGATTAATGACGGGAGGGGATTTTCTTACAGGGAGAATCCCCTCCCTTATTTTGGAATATATATGTTGCTGGCTGGAAATCGATTATGGTTAGACCGGTAATAAACAGAAAAGTGGGGTACAAACCGGATGTGAGCTATTTTAAACCCAGGGGGATCCCCATGTTCGATCTCCTTGAGGTCTGTCTCACCGTTGATGAGCGCGAAGCAATCCGGCTTGCCGATCTCCAGGGCCTTTCCCATGAGCAGGGCGGACAGGAGATGGGGGTTTCCAGGGCAACTTTCGGCAGGATTCTCCGGAACGCGAGAAAAACAGTGGCCGATGCCATCATTAACGGGAAAGCCATCAATGTTGAGGGCGGACATTATGAAATGGTGATGAACCCGAGGATATTCGAGTGTCTGTCCTGTAAGCACCAGTGGGAGGAAGCGCCAGGCACAGGACGGCCCTTCTCATGTCCATCATGCAAGGCTTCGGATATTCATAGAGTATAGCCGCCGCTTGTCGGATATAACCATTCCACCTGAGAACTGCCAGGCGGACCACTTCCAACCGAAGCCTTGGGCCGAAGGCATGAAGATCAGTGCCAGGTTGAAAGTTTTCCCTTGACCATGAAAGCCCGGTTTGAATTTTTCTTTGTTTGCGTCAGGGTGTGTCTGCCTCTAATCCGGAAAGTCGCCGCAGAACAGCGGTTGTTCCCCCGGTCGGGGCCTGTACCGAAATCCAAGGAATCCGGCACACTGCCCCGGTGGGTTTTCCCGGCATGTCCGGGGGCAGGGGGAAAGGAGCAGTTTTCACCCGGGTACGGTATGCACCCTGTACCGCTGGCCAGTGAAAGCCTGGTCTGGCAAAAACCGGATGTCTGCTCCGTTGGGGGAGGTGCAAAAGCATCGTTGGTAAGGTAGGTAAGGTCGCAGGGATCCACATCGTAAAAATTGGATAAATACAATTGGACCAGTGCCGAACTATGGCCAAGATGCTTTTGTTCATTGCGCCCCGGTGTTTCAAGGGGAAAGTGTACGACGCTGACAGGATGGTTCAGGCCCGGTTCGATCCGGTTGAATGAGCAGAGCATGATGAATGATTTGATGAATGAATTCCTCATAACAGTCCTTTTCCCAAATGGTTGTTTTTTTGATTGGTTCTCCTTTTTGCAAAAAGTGTGACAGGGGGTGATGGAAATTGAAAAAAACTTATTGAGATATTCTTCTTAGTTGTTCTAAGGTTTTTAGGAAGTATTGTAGGGATTATTGAATACTAAAATCAGCTTTTATATGAATTTAAAGTAATACTTTCTGGAAATAATTGTTATGCCTCTGGGTAGATTGTGTTATAGTTACTGTGGTTACAGATCTTCGGGGGTAAAAGCGACGATGTGGTCGATGGATGGGGCATCTGCGAACAGCATTACCAGCCTGTCCATGCCCAGGGCGATGCCGGCTGTGGGAGGCATGGATTCGAGGGCTTCCAGGAATTTTTCCGGCATGGGGAGTACGGGTTTTCCAGCCTTTTCACGGATGGCCAGTTCCGTCCCGAACCTGCACCTCTGCTCAACAGGGTCTGTGAGTTCCGTAAAGCCGTTGGCCAGTTCTATCCCTGCAATATAGAGTTCGAAACGCTCGGCCAGGCTTTTGTTCCCGGGTTTGAGTCTGGACAGGGCCGCCATCCGGGCAGGGTAGTCCCTGAGAAAGGATGGGTGCGGCCTTCCCAGGCGGGGTTCGATCTCAAAGCTGATGATTTCGTCAAACCGGTCGGTCGCAAGGGCTGCATCCATGGATGTGTCCGAGTAATTTCGAAAGGCCTGTTCTACAGTCAGGTCCTGCCATGGGTCGGAAAGAAAAATGGTTTCCCCGCCATACACGAGTTTGTCTGTAAATCCGGTTTGTGTGGCAATATGGCGGATGAGATCCCGGCACTGGTCCATGAGATCCAGGTAGGTCCCTCCCCGGGTGTACCATTCCAGCATGGTGAGTTCCAGGAGGTGTCTGGGCCCCCGTTCATCTTTGCGGAAACATTTACATATCTGGAAGATTCTGTCACAGCCGGATGCCATCAGCCGTTTCATGCACAGTTCCGGAGAGGTTTGGAGAAACCAGGTCTCGGATTCAAAGCAATCGATGTGAGCTTCCGGTGCAACGGCAGGAATCCGGATGGGCGTCTCTACCTCCAGGTATCCCCTGGAGTCGAAAAATGCCCGCACAGCACGGATTACCGCAGCCCTTTTGCTGAGAAATGTCAGAGGGTCCGGCTTCAAGGGTCAACGTTCCTTGATGAGGTAGGTGTCCGTGGTTCGGTCCTGGAGAAAAGCCTTGTGAAATCTGTCCATGTCAGCGGTTTCAAACCGGGAGTATCCCATCTCAATGCAATCGCGGCATGCGTTCATGGGGATGTGGATGGCCAGTATCGGGGGATTGTTGCTTGACCTGGAGTCGATGACCAGGGCACCGGCGCAGTCCCTGCAGATCCTGATCTTCTCTTTCTGACGTTCCATGATGTTGTCGGTGTCGTAATAAATTTCCCTGTGCCGGTCCTGGATTTCTCCATGGGATCCGGATTTCTCCCTCAGTTCGGTACGCTGGTTCCAGTAGGTATTGATAACATCCACTGTCCGTTTGATTTTGTCGGTAACATGGGAGGCCTGTTTCAGCCGCTCCGGATCATAGTCAGGTTCGACCACCCTGGAGAAGTCAATGTCCGCCATGGCCAGGATAATTCCCAGGTTGACGTAGGGGAGGGCACCTTCGATGGCGTATCCGCCTTCCAGGACCGCAATGTCGGGCCTCAGGAGGCGTGTGAGTTCGGCATAGCCCTGGGCTGAAAATTTCATGTTGGTCAAGGGGTCAGTGTAATGATTGTCCTGGCCTGCCGAATTGACGACAATATCGGGTTTGAACTGTTCAATGGCAGGGAGAATTGCGTTGTTCAGGACATACAGGTATCCTTCTGTGGAGGTTCCCGGAGGCAGGGGGATGTTCAGGTTTGTGCCCCGGGCATTGGGGCCGCCCAGATCAGTGGGGTATCCGGTTCCAGGATACAGGGTCCGGCCGTCCTGGTGGATGGAGATGAACAATGTGTCCGGGTCATGCCAGTAAATATCATTGGTCCCGTCGCCGTGGTGGCAGTCCGTATCCACGATGGCCACTTTTTTCACGCCATGGTGCTGCCGGATATACTCCACCATGATGGCTTCCATGTTGATGTGACAGAATCCCCTGCCGCCGTGGGCGATGCGCATGGCATGGTGACCGGGAGGGCGTACCAGGGCAAAGCCGTTTTTAATTTCCCGGTTCATGACTGCCCTGGCAATGGCCATGGCACCACCGGCGCTGATCAGGTGGGATTCGGTCGTAATGGTGGCCTCGTCGGGCACACAGAAGTGCACCCTCCTTATATCCTGGGCTGTGGCCAGGTCAGGCTTGTACTCTTCTATCCCGTCAATGTCAAAGACGCCTTCTTCCAGGACCTGGTCCTGGGTGTACAAAAGCCTCTCCTCCCTTTCCGGGTGGGTGGGATCTATGGCCCAGTCAAATGCCGGGAAGAATACCAGGCCTGTTTTCCTACCTGCTTGGAGCATGGGATCCTCCTTGAATATCCCAGAGCGATGCCTTTTGCCAAACAGCATCATACCCCTGGATCAGTCCTGGTTTGACCTGCATTTTGATCCGAAATATCTTGCCCTTGGCCGAAAATCCCCGGACAATGTTGAATTTCTGGAATTCAATAACCTCAACTTCCAGGTTCTCCGGGTCTGATCCCGACTTGACAGCTTTTTCATACAGAAGGTTGTAAGTGGATTCAACCGCATCATCTTCGGAATAGTTCCTGGAAACCGGTTCACTGAAATCCTCTTCCGGGGAGATGGCAAATCCCTGTTCCGTATCTGCAAACAGGGATACTTCGCAGGTGGTCCGGGCCAGGGCGGCTCCGATGGCATTGGCAACACCGAAGGCAGGAATGGTGACGGTTTCGATTCCGGACTGGATCTGGAGTTCCCCGGCCAGATAAGGGGCCGGTCCTCCCAGGAGCATGATTTTCCTGGGATTGGTGGTGTATCCTTCCAGGAATTCATGAACCGTATACACTGGTTTCTCATTAATGGTCCGTATCAGGTCCCGGGCATGGTCCAGGATAATGGTGCAGGTCCGGGTTACAATGAGCCTGGCTGCATCCACAACGGACATTCCCAGCTGGTTTGCCAGATCCTGGATGCCTTCCTGGGCTCTGGTTTTATTTCCCATATCCATGAGACCGAGTGCGATCAAGGCATCTGTCGGAGTCGGAAGCGGGCCGCCAAAAGCCAGGGCAGGACCCTTGCGCTCCGGCCCGATGGCAAGGTGACCGTTTTCCACCCGGATGTTGCTGTCTCCGCCGATCCCCTTGGACACGGTCTGAAGGGATCGGATAAGGCTTTTGTAAATTCCCCGCTTGATACCCACCGGTTCCAGGAGCGGTGATCTGTTCACAAGAACGGCAATATCGGTTGTTGTTCCTCCGATGTCCAGCACCAGGGCATCCATGTTGTCGGGCGCGTAGGGGATGGCACCCATGACGCTGGCCGCCGGCCCGGAAAGAATGGTCTGGCCCGGGGAGATCATGGAGGCTTCAAGACTCATTGTTCCCCCGTCCGCTTTGAGTATCTGGATGGGGGCGTTCAGTCCCTTCTGCTTGAGGGAGGACCGGACTGCGTTGAAGAAATCCCTGTGCATGGTGTACACGGCGGCATCCAGGTTGACCGTTGTGATGCGCCGTGGGAAATTCAGGTTGCTCGATACCTGGTGGCCCATGAAGATGGTATCGCAATAAGGCTGAACCAGGTCCCGGATAATCAGCTCATGGGACGGGTTGCGGGGGGAGAACTTGCCTATGACACCAACGGTGCGGATTCCGGACTCCCTGAACCCGATTGCGATGTCGACGATTTCCCGGGGGTTGACGGGTGAACGTTCCCGTCCCCGGTGGTCGATGGACCCGGATACGGTATGGTAGTGTTCACCTGTCCTGTATTCCTCGGGATCTATCCCTGGGCCCGAAGAAACGATAATGCCAACGGGCGCAACTTTTTTTTGTACCACGGCGTTGGTGGTCAGGGTTGTGCTCAGGACAATCCGTTTGATCCGGGTTGAGTCGATCCCGTCAAGAAGGGCTGTCAGGGTCTTGAGAACCGTGCTGAATAGATCCAATGTATCCGTGGGAACCTTGACGTCCCTGACTATCCCGTCCCTGCTCAGAAGAACAGCGTCCGTGTGGGTGCCCCCTACATCAAGTCCGATAATCATGGCAAAGTCCCGGGAAGAGAGTTGAAAAAAGACGGAGTACCGAAGACTGATCGTAATCTGGGAGCTAATCAGAAAAAAAAATGGTTGTCAATTATATTTTTCCCATGTTGACAAGCGCAGTTTAATATTTTAGGAAGATTGTTGGTGATATCAAACAGGGTTTATAAACGCATGGGCCGAAGGTGAAATAATTTCGAAAAGGGGAATAGTTTTATTATGGCACAGTTAATTTCAGACCGGAGAGACATTGATTTTGTTCTTCATGAACAGCTTGGCTTGGTTGATCATGACCTGTTCGCCGAGTTCAACAAAAAGACGGTGGATCTTATCGTTTCCGAAGCGAGGAATCTGGCTGTAAAGGAAATCCTGCCCACCCAGAAACCCGGAGACGAGGAAGGGTGTGTTTTTGAAAACAATACGGTCAAGGTTCCGGAGTGTTTCAAACGGGCCTGGGAACTGTATAAAGACGGCGAATGGCTGGCCATGTGTGACGATCCGGAAGTCGGCGGACAGGGAATGCCGAAAATGGTCGGTCTGGCCGCCAGCGAGTATCTCATCGGCGCCAACCCGTCGTTCATGCTCTACAGCGGCATGACCCACGGGGCTGCAAAGCTGGTGGAGGAATTCGGAACCCCTGAACAGAAACGGCTGTACATGAAAAAAATGTTCTCCGGCCATTGGGGAGGGACCATGCTCCTCACAGAACCCGAAGCAGGGTCGGACGTGGGGGCACTGACCACATCGGCTGTCCTGAACCCGGATGGCACCTATTCCATAACGGGAACTAAAATCTTCATTTCCGCTGGCGAGCACGACCTGGCTGACAACATCATCCATCCTGTACTGGCCCGCATCGAAGGCTCTCCCGAGGGAACACGGGGAATATCCCTGTTCCTTGTGCCCAAATACCATGTCAATAATGACGGGACCCTGGGGGAATTCAACAACGTGATCTGCACCGGGATCGAAGAGAAAATGGGTCTGCATGGCAATGCCACCTGTACCCTGTCCCTGGGAGAGAAAGGACCCTGTATCGGCACTCTGCTCGGTGAGATCAACCAGGGTATGCCCAACATGTTCAGGATGATGAACGAGGCCAGGGCGTTTGTGGGGCTCCAGGGGTTTTCCGTATCCACGGCATCCTACATGCATGCTCTGGATTACGCCCGGACACGGGTTCAGGGAAAGCATCTGCTTGAAGGAAAAAAGCCCGGGGCCAAGAGCGTCACCATTATTCAGCATCCTGATGTCCGCCGTCAGCTCCTCAATATGAAGGCCTGGGTTGAGGGGATGAGGAGTCTGATCTATTTTAACGGAAAGTGCGCAGACCTGGTAGCCACAACGGACAATGCAGGAGACAGGGAAAAATACCAGGGCATGATTGAGTTCCTCACCCCCCTGGTCAAGGGTTATGTCACTGACAGGGCCCTTGAGGTCTGCAGTCACGGAGTCCAGGTATTCGGGGGCTACGGATACATCAAGGAATTCCCGGTGGAACAGCTCATGCGCGATTCCAGGATATACATGATCTATGAAGGAACCAACGGGATCCAGGCCATGGATCTGCTGGGCAGGAAGATGGGCATGAAAGGCGGAAAGCTATTCAAGGACTTCATGGGAGAAATTAACGCGGTGATCACCCTGGCCAAGGGCGTTCAAGGCCTGGAAGCCATTACCGCCAAGGTGGAGGCCGCTGCCCGGAAGCTTGAGACAACGGCCGGCGTGCTCATCGGCAGGGTCAATGCCGGGGACGTCATGAATGCCTACGCCTTTGCCCATCCCTACCTGGAGGTCACCGGTGATGTGGCCATGGCCTGGATGCTGCTGTGGCGTGCCGCAGTGGCCTGTCCCCTGCTCGTTAAAAAGGCCGGAACATCGGATGCCGGGCAGATCGCGGCCAAGGCCGGGTCCAACAAAGATGTGGCCTATTACCTCGGCCAGGTCAGGACAGCGGAATTTTTCATCAACACCCTTCTGCCCTCTGCCCTGGGAAAAATGGATGCCATCATGGATGGTGATACCTCGGTGGTGGATATGCCCGAAGCTTCATTCGGGTCAAGATAATCGGATTTTTTCCAACCGGTTCCGGAACCTGAATCCAGATCAGAATCCGGAACCGGTGCCTGTTTCGCTCCTGCCCTGGATTCAGCCCCTCATTTGTTATCCTTTATCTTATCTACCCCACCGAGATCCAGTTGCTTTTTCTGCACGCTATGGCCATATAGCTTTTCTGCCCTTCCCGGATTGCCATGTTATCAACGAACAAATCCGTTCGCATCATAGACATCATTGTATGGTATAAAGCATTTTGAAAACGTCTAACATTTTTCTGATAGACACAAATAAATGATTGTAAATTAGTTATTGCTGGTATAATAAACAATCAAATAGACACATTTGTTAATCAATTAATTTATGAATTAAATGGGACTTAAAGTTATGTTTCTTTCTATAACAATATCGGTAATGGAATTACCCGAAATGACATTGATGTTCATCAGGCAGGAGGGATTTGATGACCAGGCTCATTCATGGGATTGCTATTGGAATTTTCTTTTGCATCCTGGGGTATTGCAGACCGCCAGTCTCCTTTGCCGCCACATATCAGT
>JAZDGN010000109.1:0-320115 GCA_043806875.1 Pseudomonadota bacterium | reverse complement strand
CTTTGAAGCCCCGGAATCCCGCATCATCCCGGTGGGGAACACCCACCTGGCCGATGAACTGCAGCGGCAGAAGGCAAAGGGCATCCGGGAGGCCAGGAGGAGATTCTACAAGGTATCAGACGCTGTGGCCGTTCTTCTTGTGCTGCCCCCCGGCCTGCCGTCCGTCCCATCCCTGATGCCGCTCATGACAGCGGCAACATCCGGGGGTATTCGCCTGTTCATCAAATTTCATCCGGTCATGCAGAGTCTGTCCATTGATCAATGGACAACCCAGATTCCAGAAGTCTGCCGGCAGGGGATTGTCTTTATTCATGGTCAGGAAACGGTGTACAACCTCATTGCCCTGTGTGACCTGTGCGTTCTCACCCAGCCGACCACGACAGGCCTTGAAGCCCTTTACATGGGAAAACCCCTGGTCCAGCTCGATCTTCCTGTGGCCCATGTCCTGCCCTACTCCTTTACGGAAAAAAAAGTGGCCGTTTCCATGACGCCGGAAGCACTTGCCAGGGCCTTGACAGAGAACCAGGACATGACAGCCATGGTTGACCCGAAAGCCATCAGAACCTATCTGGATAACGAGCTGTCCGGCACAGGGGACGCCATTGCAAGGGTCATGGGCATTGCCGAGGCCCTGGTCCGGGCTTCCCGGAGGACTTCCCCGCCCCCCCTGGAACAAAACGGCATTCCCGGTATGGAATGGTCCATCATCCTTCCTGTTTCTATTGATCCCGGGATCTGCCTCAGACAGTTGGAAGCCATTGCCCTGGCATCGGAAAACCAGGGAAGCTATGAGGTAATCCTGCTCCAGAACGAACCGCTGCCCGAAGCTGTTACACGGATCCTGGAAACCCTGCGCGGGGATGTGGTTCTGATCCTCAAGGAGCCCGGAGAAAATCTGCCGGCAATGATGACCAGGGCAGCCCGGGTGTCTGGGGGAAAAAATCTCATCTTTCTCCATAAAAACCTTGCACCGGCTGCGGACTGGCTCTACACTCTGAAAAAAGGGCGTGATTCATTCGGGGAGGATGCACTTCTGGGCGCCAGGGTTCTTGACGGCCGGGGAACCATAATCCACGCAGGCGTTGTGGTTGATGAAAACCACACGCCGGTATCAGCCTACAAATCCCTTGACAGGGATTTTTCCCCGGCGCTCAAAGAACGTCCGTTTCAACTGCTTGACCATGTTCTTTGCATCCACAGGGATCTTTTTTTCCGGCTGGGGGGCTTTGAGCCTGAAACCGGCGGCTACGCATTCATGGATATGTGCCTCAGGGCAGGAATGCTGACCCGGCAAAATAACAGGGCCATGTATCTGCCGGATCTGGTTCTGACACGGCTCGGAACTGAAAACAGGGAATTGAACCCGGATCATGCCATTGCCTTTTTCGGGAGATGGCACGCCAGCCTCTGGCCGTCCAGGGACAGTCTCCACAGCCAGGACGGCGTCAGTGAATCAGACCTGTGTACCGGGCAGCTTACCAGTGCCGTAAAACCCTTTTTCACGGGAAGATAAGCATGGCAACACCTTCACAATCAAAAGGCAAAGGGTGACCTTCATGTTAAACAACAAATCCATACTCATCACCGGCGGAACCGGATCTTTTGGGAAAAAATTCACCGCAACGATCCTTGAGCGATTCAAACCAAGGAGGATTGTCATCTATTCCCGGGACGAACTCAAACAGTTTGAAATGAACCAGACGTTCAACCAGAGCTGCATGCGCTACTTCATAGGTGATGTCCGTGACAAGGAGCGCCTCACCATGGCCATGAACGGCATTGATTTTGTCATCCATGCCGCAGCTCTCAAACAGGTACCGGCAGCCGAATACAACCCCACCGAATGCATCAAGACCAACATCTCCGGCGCGGAAAACGTCATCCATGCAGCCCTGTACAACGATGTGGAAAAAGTCATTGCCCTGTCCACGGACAAGGCCGCCAACCCGATCAATCTCTATGGTGCCACCAAACTGTGCTCGGACAAACTCTTTGTGGCAGCCAACAACTTCGTAGGGTCCAGGAGGACCATCTTCTCGGTTGTCCGCTACGGCAATGTCGTGGGCTCCAGAGGATCCGTGGTCCCGTTTTTCCAGAAACTGATCGACGAGAAAAGCCCCTCCATTCCGGTAACCGACGTCCGCATGACCCGGTTCTGGATAACCCTGCAGCAGGGGGTTGACTTTGTCATCAGAAATTTTCTGCGCATGAGCGGCGGAGAGATCTTTGTCCCCAAGATCCCCTCGGTCAGGATCGCTGACCTGGCCGTAGCCATGGCGCCGGACATCCCCCAGAAAGTCATCGGCATCCGGCCGGGGGAGAAGCTCCATGAGACCATGTGCCCGGCTGATGATTCACACCTTACTGTGGAATTCGACGATCACTTTGTCATTTTACCGTCCATATCCTTCAAGCGGCAAGACCGTGATAAAACAGTCAACCAGTTACAGGAAAAGGGAAAGTTTGTTCAGCAGGGGTTTGAATACAACTCAAGTTCAAATCCCCATTTTTTATCCATTCCCGAAATACTCGAATTTAATAAAAATGCATGATTTCCGAAAACATGACAACAGATGTTCAACGGGGAACAACAGCGGATCACCTTTCCAGGCCCAGCAGTATAAACACTGAAAGGATACACTACATGGAACATAATTCGACTCCAACCACTGATGGTCAACAGGATCAGTTATTAAACATGATGCTGGAAGATCTGAAAACAGCACCGGACGAATTCAAACCAACCAATTTCTGGTCATCCCTGCTCCACCAGGTCATCGCGTCCATTCATCAATACGGCATCGCTTCCTTCCGGGACGAGTCCGCAATAACACATTTTGTTCCCCACTATACTGAAACGGAAAAAAAGTACTTTATCAGCGCCATAGAGGATTACCGGATTTTTCTTGCCGCCGATAGCAATCGTGAACCGTTCCTGAATCAGGTCAGTGAAAGCAGTGTCGGTAATCCAACCCAGCACTATGTGTTTGATAACAAGCATTATAGCCGGTCGTTTCTGAACTATTTGAGGGGGATCGCGTTTTTGAAGAAATTCGTTGACACATCCTCTATCAGGCGGGTGCTGGAGATTGGAGGCGGCTATGGAACCCTGGGAGAACTGTTTTTAAAAAGCAACTTTGACCGGTACTGTTACATCGACATTGACATCCCCCCTGTTGCCTTTGTTGCAACCCGTTATCTTCAGAAGGTCTTTGGGGCGGACCATATTCTGGACTATTCCCAGACCAGGCAGAACCAAAGCATAGACTTGGACACAATAGCCGCCTCCCATAAGTGTGCCGTCATGATGCCATGGCAGATTCCTTCGATCCGGGGAAGTGTCGATCTTTTCGTCAATTTCTTTTCCTTCCAGGAGATGGAGCCGCCTGTTGTCAGGAATTATGCGAGCTTTGTCGACCGGTGCAAGCCCCGGTACCTGCTGCTCAGAAACCAGCGGGGAGGCAAACAGATCGCTGAAAAGCCGGGAGTTGTCGGGGTATTGAAGCAGACGACCAGGGAGCATTACCTGGAGTTTTTCTCCAATTATGAGTGCCTGGCAATTGATTCAGCGATCTTTGGCTGTGTCAAAGGGGAATTTGAATCCGAAGTAATGATTTTCAGACGAAAGTAACGGACGCCGCAGGGGTTCATAACGATACGTAAAAATAATGATGATGCCAAAATCAGACAGCGGAAGACGCCTGCTTGTTCTGGGCTCAACAGGGATGCTGGGTCAGGAACTGACAATCCGGGCAATCCGCCTGGGCTTCCAGGTCAAAGGGATTGCAAGACAGGGCGCGGACTACAATCTTGACATAACAGACGACCAGGCCCTTTTCCATGTTCTTAATGAGCTGAACCCTGATATTATCATTAACACCATAGCCATCGTTGATCTTGCTTTCTGCGAGGAAAACAAGGCCCGGGCCTACCTTGTTAACACAAGGGTCTCAGGTGTTCTCGTGGATTATGCAACCCAGAGGAATGCTTATCTTATCCAGATCTCCACTGACCACTACTACACAGGGGATAAAAACAGAAAGCATAACGAAGACGATAAAATAACACTGGTTAATGAGTATGCAAGGACCAAATTCCTTGCTGAAGCGCTCTGCTCCCTGCATGACAAGTCCCTGATCATAAGAACAAACATCGTCGGGTATCGCTCCAGGCCGGGTTCCCCGACATTTCTGGAATGGATCGTCGATGCCCTGTCCCAAAAAAAACACATGGTCCTGTTTGATGATTATTACTGTTCCACCATCAGTGTCGCTCAATGTTCCCGCATTCTGTTTGATCTGATCAACCTGAATGCTTCCGGAGTCATCAATATCGGATCACGGGATGTGTTCAGCAAAAAGGATTTTATCGAGGCGTTTGCCAAAAAGAAAAAGTATGTTATTCAGGATTATGAGATAGGCAGTGTCAGACAGCTGAAGGGAGTAAAACGGGCAGAAAGCCTTGGGCTTGATGTCAGCCGAGCAGAGGCTGTTCTCGGTTACAGGATGCCCGAATTTATTGAGGTCATCGAGGTGGTGTAACACTTCTTTCTTAAAGGTGGAATCATGGAAATTGCCGTTATAATCCAGGCAAGGATGGGCTCTTCCAGACTGCCCGGCAAATCACTGAAAAAAATTGGTCCGGATTATTTAATCGAAAAACTCATCAAACGCTTATCCCTGTCTTCCCGGGTTACCAAAATCATCTTTGCCGTTCCTGACAAACCCATGGATGATCCCCTGGCCCAGGTTTTATCAAACAATAAGGTCCTCTTCTACAGGGGGAGTGAAGACGATGTGCTGGACAGATACTATCAGGCAGCACGAGTGTTCAAGGCAGATACCGTTATCAGGGTAACAGGGGACTGTCCCCTGATCGACCCGGGGATCGTTGACGGGATCATCGGCTTTTACCTGGAAGCAGACGGTGCTTACGACTACGTCAGCAATTCGGTAACACGGTCCTATCCAAGGGGATTTGATTGTGAGGTCTTTTCATTTTCCGTGCTGGAGGAAATCTGGGAAAAAGCTGACAAACCCCATGAGAGAGAGCATGTCACCCCTTACATCTATCAGCACCCCGACGCGTTCAGGATTTACCATAGGGTAGCGCCGGAGAGTCTCTTCCGCCCGGATTATCGGATATGCGTCGATACACTGGAAGATCTGTCGCTGGTTGATAAAATTTTCGACCATTTCAACGGAAGAAATGATATGAATGCAAAGGAGATCGTAGACTTGCTGGACAGCCGGCCCGATCTGGTCGGGATAAACAGCCATATCGTTCAGAAAACCTTAACCGGGAAGTGAGGACGCCATATGGGAAAATTTCAGATAAAGGGAAGGGAAATTTCAGATACGGCACCTGTTTACTTCATCGCAGACATAGCTTCAAATCACAATGGTGATCTGGGCATGGCAAAGGCGCTGATATGCTCTGCAAAAGAAAAAGGGGCCGATGCGGTAAAATTCCAGCATTTTTTAGCGGATAAGATCGTCAGTGATTATGGGTTCAAACGGTTGGGCAGAAAGCTGAGTCACCAGTCCAGCTGGGACAAATCGGTTTTCGACATTTACCGGCAATATGAATGCAACAGAAACTGGCTGGCAGAACTGGCTCAAACAGCCCAAGACCAAAGGGTTGATTTTTTGTCCACGCCCTATGATTTCGAAGCAATAGACCTGCTGGACGATTATGTTCCAGCCTTTAAAATAGGCTCCGGAGACATCACATGGCTCGAGCTGATCGAAAAAGTGGCAAAAAAGAACAAACCGGTCATGCTCGCAACCGGTGCATCCACCATGGAGGATGTGCAACGTGCAATGGCTGTACTGCTGACATTTTCCAGAAACATCGTATTAATGCAATGCAATACAAACTACACCGGTGAAAGCGGAAATCTGGGCCATATAAACCTGAACGTTTTAACCACATACAGGCAATGCTTTCCAGATTGTATCCTGGGACTTTCGGATCATACCCATGGATGCACAACGGTGCTGGGGGCTGTAGCTCTGGGTGCCCGTGTCATCGAGAAACACTATACCCTTGACAATTCCCTTCCGGGCCCGGATCACCCATTCTCCATGAATCCGGCCAGTTGGAAAGAAATGATACTGAAAACGCGGGAATTGGAATCAGCCCTGGGAGACGGCCGTAAAACAGTGGAGAGAAATGAAAAAGAATCGTTCATCGTTCAGCGCAGATGCCTCAGATACGCAAAAGATATCCAACGGGGAACCATTCTGACACCCGATGCTATCGAAGCCCTGCGGCCCCTGGTGGACAACTGTATTCACCCCTTTGAAATCGATTCGGTGCTCGGGAAAACGGTTAAAGCGGACAAGCTTTTCGGAGAACCACTAATCTATCAGGAATTAGAGTAACCATGCTGAAAGGGAAAACAACCGGCCTTCGGGCAATCGAGAGAGGAGATCTGGGGCAGCTCCTGAAGTGGAGAAACAATCCGGATTTTCGAAAATTCTTCCGGGAACACAGGGAACTCAGCCATACCAACCAGGAGAACTGGTTCCAATCCAGGGTGCTGCCCGCGGACAAGGACATCATGTTCGCCATAGAATCCCTCACCGATGGGAGCCTGCTGGGAGCCTGCGGCCTGTGCCATATCAATTCCCTATACAGGAGTGCGGATGTATCCATTTACATCGGAAAGGATGATCTTTACATCGATACTGTCCACGCCCCTGAAACCGTTGCAATTTTGATAAAATATGCTTTTGAAGAACTGAATATGCATCGGCTGTATGCCGAAATCTATGACATTGATACAGCCAAGAAGGCTTTTTTTCCGCAAATGGGGTTTAAGCTGGAAGGCCGTCAGAGAGACGCCTATTGGCATGGCGGCAAATGGATTGACTCCCTGTTCTTTTCTTTATTGAGCCATGAATATTTTAATGCCTGATATGGGCATGAGTACGCAATTGTCAATCCTCCCCATGATCGAACTTCTTGGGGGTATCACATGGTCAGACGACCAGGCAGCTTTTGGCTTTCCAGGCGGCTATCGTTTTGTCGTATTACAGGCTCCCCGTAAGGCAATAGTGATGCCATAAGGAGATTTGATGGAAAAATGGTTGCGAAGTGCTCCTTTTGAACCGGAAACCGAGCAGGAAGAAATCTGGATCAACGGGACAAACCAACATAAGGTTCATGTAACTTTCGGCAAACCCATGGATGTTCTTTCACTGAAATCGGATGTGGTTCAGCATTTCAAAAAGACCGCTGACAGGATCAGAACATCAAGGATGTCACTATTTCAAAAAGAAAATGTCTCCCGGGTTGAAGCCTGTCCCATCTGCAAGGCGGGCACGAAAAATCACATCGAAGTCATCACTGTTTATGGTGCAACCTACGTTTACTGTGACAACTGCTGCCACTGCTATGTCAGCAAACGACCATCGGACAAAGCCCTGGAAGATTTTTACGCCAATGACACGCATTATCAGAAAACCTATAGTGACAAACACACGACAGAAGCAAGAATTCGAGGTGTTGCCATGCCAAAAGCCCAATGGGTAATACGCCAGTTTGAAAGACTGCATGGCAAAAAGCCTGACAAAATTCTGGATGTTGGCGCCGGAAGCGGCCATTTTGTCTATGCCTGCAGACAGTTGGGCATTGAGGCCACAGGTCTGGAACCAAGCCGGATGGGAATACAGTTTGCCAAAGACAATCTGGGATGCGAATTGCTGAGTGTCGACTTTCTGGACGAGTGGGTCTCCTTTAAAGACTTTGATGTCATTACCTTCTGGGGCGTTATCGAACATGTCCCCAACCCGGTGGAAATGCTGAAAGCCGCGTCACGGATCATATCCGGCAGAAATGGCCTTGTTGTCGCAGAGGTTCCGCGCTGGAACGGATTAAGCACTGTCGTCCAGAAACTGTTTCATGATTCAATCACACGGCATCTTGACCCTCTGGGCCACATCAATTGTTTTACCGATTCCTCGCTGGCAACCGCCTTTGCCCTGGCAAACCTTAACATCACGTCAGCATGGTATTTTGGAATGGATGCCTATGAACTGACAACACAGTTGAGCCATTATTTAGAAGAGAGCAGCGTGTTTGCAAAAATTCAGGGTTTCATACCTCAGCTTCAAGGCAGTTTCGATCTGGCAAGGATGTCCGATGAAATTGTTCTTTCAGGCATCAGTTAAGGACCGGATCAAATGTCATCCCACAGAATCAGGATTTCCGCCCACCATGATTTCGAATTCCTGACCAAAATCAAAAGAAGCATTGAGTACAGCCTGGTTATCCCGGAAGGCGACATCAAGGGTCTGGTGGTCTATATCCCAGGATTCGGTGACGATTCAGGCCCATACCGGGAAAAATTTCTGCAGCATGTGGCAGATGACTATTCCCTGGCCGGACTGACCGTAGATTATCATTGTTTCTTTTCACGGCCTGGAAATGGCGCCACCCTGAGCATTGAAACCGGGACCATGAACCTGCTTCGGTCACTGACAGGACTTACCAATAATGAGAGTATCGACGAGGTTCTTTCCCAGGCTTGCAAGATAAAAACAGGCCCCGGGCCTCTCAGGATTCCCGGTATCATATACCCCAAAAACAATGACTATCAGAATTTTGGCGTTCTTCCGGCACTGGATATTATCTTTGCCATCAATGATCTGTTCCAAAAATTCCCCGATATCCCGAAGATTATCTATGCCATCGGCAGTTCCTATGGCGGCTATATTGCCAATCTGGTGTCGAAATTCGCACCATGCACACTGAATGCCGTATTTGACAACTCCTCCTGGGCATCGCCGAATCTGCAGTATGTGGTGGGGCATGATCTTGGGTTAACCGAACTATCTTGTAATTATTCTTCCGGTGTTGTCATAGAGGCAAATGTGCTCTCCCCCTGGTCCCATCTCCTTTTCATGCCAAATGCCTTTAACAGGAACAGATCCCTGATCCGCTCTTTCCCGGAAAGTCATCTGGATGTCATGGGGAAAATTGGAAAAGGGAAAACAATCTACCGATGCGTTCATGCCGAAAACGACATCATTGCCAATACAGATCAGAAACTCACACTTATCCAAAACATGAATACCAAGGGATTTGACGCCCGGATAACCATTTATTCCGAGGCGGACATAGACGGGAAGTTCATCAAGAACATGGACCATGGCATGGGGCTCTCAATGAGGCAATTTTTTTCAAATAGCCTTGAAAATATTCAGGGACGAATCAAGGATGATCAGCGTATTGATTTTGATTTCAAACACACCCTGGAGTTTGCATGCGAATCCCAGAAATACATCATCACCTATCCCGGCGGAGCCCAACCCTTGTGCTGCGTTCGGCAATAGACACTGCCGTTGTCTGACCCTGCACAGTCACCGGCCGCTATGGTTTCGGTTTTGCTTCCCCTCGTTTCTCCAGCTGACAGGCATACTGCCTGTAGGCCTCCTCTGCAGCCTCCCCCTGTCCAAGCTTCAGATAGGCAGTTCCCATCTTTGTCAACAGCTCAATACGCTCAGGCATTGTCAGGAAACATTGCTCCCACGCAGTCAGAGCATCCTGAAAAGAACCACCCTGGAAAAAGTTATCCCCGATCATTTCCCAGTACCTTGCATTGGAATGATCCAGAGCGATTGCACTGGTTAAAGCATTGACTCCCTTGTCCAAGTCACCGCAGACAAAACACACGTCCATGAGGTGAATATAATATTCTGATTTGTCGGGTGAAAATTCTATGGCTTTTTCATACTGACTGACCGCGGCGCCATAATCCTTTTCAAGCGCCGCCGCTTTCCCGCATTGGACATACAAGGACCCAAGTCTTTCCTTGCCTAAAACATCAATGATGAACGGGTGCTGTTCGATCTCCCTGGTCCATGGTTTTAAGAACACATCCCCCTTTGGGGACAGATTGTCCCGAACATCTCCTTCCAGGACCTTCATATCCCTATCAAAACAGTCGATGAGCCTATCCGCCAATTCCTTGTGGTTCTGGACGAAACACAGCCCTTTGATAAAAAAACGCCGGGAGGAATTCAGGTCTTTGGAGGCCCATGTTATCCCATACCCCAGGTATTCATCGGCGCAGTCCATCCTGAATTTATGGATCCTCTTTCCCATTTCAGGAGCCGATTCGACCGCTTGTCGAAAAAAAGGCTCTGCCCTTGAGATATCTGCTGTCAGTGCCGTTGAAACACCCCTGATAAAATGGATTTCCGGATTGTCATCAGCTTCTCCAGGGTCCAGAGAATTCAAAACCCTCATGGCAAGCGCTATGAAGCCATGATCAAAATAGAACCGGGACAGGGGAAGCTTATCAGAGGCTTGGATGAGTTCCTTTTCCCGGGCATGGAATTGAATCACGGCTTTAACTTCAGGTTCCAGCCATTCCCAGATGTCCTTTCTGACCGAATTGATATAGTCCAGACGGTCCAGGTTCTTGACAATCCAGTCAATACTCCCTTCCTCTAAAAGCGGATCGCCCTTGATGTCATGAAGCATCCGTTCACTTTTCTTGAGACCTTCAATTGTAATCTCATCAAAAAGGTGCCAGAAAAGCCCGGGGTCATCCAATTGGGCACTCAACTTTTCGATCCGTTGAATTTTTTGTTGAATTTTTCCCGGAAAACCTGACAGATTGGAATATTTTCTGGGCTTCTTTTTAAGCCCGCTAAGCTCCTTTCTCAAATCCCTTATCAACAGATCCGCCTCACGGATCATACCCATCAGTTTTTTCCCTTTCCCGACCAGAGCATCAAGCTCCCTGCCCAACGCTTCTATCGCCCCATCCCCCATGGGCCGGATGTTATCAAGAAGGGAACCATCCATGGAAAAATTGTTTTTTTCCCATGTTTCAGCCAGTGTTTCAAGGCGTTCCACGTCCGTTCCTTCGATAAATGCCCCTCCCTCTGTCGCATTGATAAAGTGAACCGCATCATTCTGCCTGATTATGCCTTCAAATACAGATTTGTAGTTTGAAAAAGTACGGCTGGTTCGGACCCTGCCGCCATAAATACCCTTTACCCATATCCAGTTGTCTTTGGTCGTCAGGACCTTTTTCATATGAAGATTGTCGCCCAGAGCAACGTTTTGGGCATGGTCCTTTTCCTCGGAATAGGCCAGGTCCTGTCCCACAAAAACAATGGGGGAACACCCCATGATTATGGCGGCATGGAGGTTCATATGAGCCACTGTCCCGGCTCCTATGGACGGAATTTTCCCCCCCAGTGTCTTATTGATCCAGTTTTCCATTATTCTTCCGCCAAAGGTCCAGAACAGTTTTTCCGCCGGAAAGGTCGATACGACCTTGGAAGCCAACCAACCGGAACAGATAAGGTTCAATCCTGTCTCAGGCAGCTCAGCCCCGTTAAATTTCTCATAGGTAAGGGGCAGAGGGTCGATGGAGGCAACAAAATCCGGTATAATTCCCAGGTTGAGCAGAATCGGAACGACCGTGTCAACAGCAAAAATAAGTGCTTTGCCTTTAATCCTGCCAAGATGATGAATGTTCTTGTCCAGGGACGGCCCCCCGGCCACCAGTACGGCAGGGAGGTCTTTGTACATATCCTTCACTGAATCGATCAGATAATTATTGCGCATCCCTCTCATATTCCTGAAACGGTTGAGAACGAATTTCCTGCCCATGACCAGGGCTGTACCGCCCTGGGCGCTGAAATTGTTTACATAGATAAAAACAGCATCCAGAAGCTCATGATACCCTGGATCATACAAAAATGACGGCCCATGTCTCAGGATCTGGATATCTTCCAGCTGAAGCGCCCGCTGTGCTTTTTTAAACACAGATATCAGGTCCGGATCATGACCAAGCCATAGTTCAACTCTCGGGCTGGAAAACAGTTCCGTCAGATCATTTGTCTGGAGAGCCATCCTCACAACTGTCGGATCTCTGTCCAAAATAATAAACTGACGTATTCCAGGCCTGTTTTGCAAGACCTTCAATGCCGGAAATCCAAGTCCAAAACCCAGGAGAACCAAAACCCCTCTGAAGGTTTGCGGTACCATGTCCAGAAACTGCCGGATATCATCGGCCGGACCGCCTGCACCATGAATGAGGATGGGCTTATTGTCCGGCGTATTTATCTTCAAATTCCTTTCACCATCTGGGGCTGGAACGATTTCAAACCTATCGGCAGGTTCAACCGTTTCCATCACACGGGCAAGATCAGGATGAAATTGTTTCAGCACCCTTTGATTTGTCTCTAAGAGTTCGTTTTCTGAGATGGTTTTGGACATTTGCATAGCCGCCTTTCTTGAAGGTTTGAAAATCGGGTCGATTTTTTCAGGACTCTCCCTGATTAATAAACGCACATGGAAAATTTCGCAAGGGATACACTTCTTTTCTGGGATGCCTCCCACCCCCCCCCATGCATTCCCATGCGGCGGCAGATCATCCAACAAACATTCTTTGCTAAAGGTTTTATTTTGACAAACCGATAAGGTTTAGCATGACGGAAAATACTTAAAAAAAGGAGGTGAAATCAAAAATATAGCAAGATCCAGAAAAGAATAAAACGAGTCAGTGCTTTATTATTCAAAACATCGGGGAAAGGATTCCCTGATTTAACTCCAAGGAGGTTTCCATGTCATTAAGAATAAACACCAATGTGGCTGCTCTGAACTCCCACAAAAACATGATTAAAACCGACAACTCCCTGACCGAGTCATTGGGAAGGCTGTCATCAGGCCTCAGAATCAACAAGGCTGCCGATGATGCTGCCGGCATGTCCATTGCCGACTCCCTCAAATCACAGGCACTGGGCCTGGGCCAGGCCATCAAAAACGGTAACGACGGTATCAACATCGTTCAGACTGCGGATGCAGCCCTGGAAGAGTCCATCACCATCGTCAATACCATTAAAACCAAAGCTATCCAGGCAGCCCAGGACGGCCAGACCACGGAATCCAGGGCAGCCATCCAGGCAGATATCGATAAACTCCTGGAGAGCCTTGACAACATCGCCAACACAACATCCTTCAACAACCAGAAACTCCTTTCCGGAAGCTTCATCAACAAGAAATTCCAGGTCGGTGCCTACAGCGGAGAGACCCTGGACATTTCCATCGCTTCGGCACAGTCCAACAAACTGGGACATGTGACAACAACAAACCTGGCCGTAACCGGTGACCAGGGTGGGCTTGTTCAGCTGAGCCTCTACAGCAACATCAACAACCAGAACTACCAGATTGAATCCATTGATCTCCAGTACAACAACAATGCAGATAACGGTATCGGCGCCCTGGCCAAAAACATCAACAAAATAAGCGATCTGCTTGGTGTTACGGCATCTGCGGACGTCACAACCATCACCGATACTGCCATTAAAGGCGGCACTGTTGAAGACTTTTTTGTTAACGGTGTAAAAATCGGCGGACTTGCAGTGGAAGACAACGATGCCAACGGAGCCCTTGTAAAGGCCATCAACACCAAGACTAAAGATCATGGCGTTGTAGCCAGCACAGACTCCGGATATCTGCGCCTCACCTCCACTGACGGAAGAGCCATCGAACTCACCTCCGCAAGCATAACCAATGGCACAGATTCAGGTCTTAACCATGTCCTGGGCAGTGCAGACATGTCAACCCTGGGATCCATCATCCTCCAGCAGAACGGTTCCAATGAGATCCTGGTCAATGACATCGGCGGCGGACTTGCAGTTTCTCTCACCAATAATCTTGATCTTGACGGCAATGTCACCACCTCCGTTGATTCGACTGCTGCAGCCGGATCCGTACTGACCGCAGGATCTAAATTCCAGGCTGGCTGGACAACCGGACAGACCATCACCGGTGACACCTTTACCGCGAACCTGACCACAGTTCAGTCATCCACCCTGGCATCCGGATCACGCCTTGATACAGGCTCCATCCTCGGCTCCGGAACAGTTATCCAGGGCACGGCCATTATTGCCGCCATAGCCGCAACCACCAGCGACTATACCCTTGCTGAAGGAAGCGTGCTCAAATCCGCCTCTGTCCTGAATTCAGGCACTGTGTTCGGTGCCAACATGATAACCTCGGGCGTGTCCCTTGCAGGTGCAGGTGATGGCCATATCGCGATCGGTTCAACGTTGATCTGTGGATCTGTCCTCAACTCGGGAACGACAATCGGGGGTGACCTTGTCACAAGCGGTGCCACAGCTGTAGCAGCGGCCGGAACGGCTACCCTGACTTCGGGTTCCATATTGACTTGCGGGACAATCATCAACTCAGGAACGACACTTACAACGACGCTGGCGCTATCAGGTTCAGTCGCCGTGGTCGTGGGTGGATCCTCAAACCTTGGTGCCGGGTCTGTTATCAAGACTACATCCATTCTCGGACTGGGCACTCAACTCCAGGCCGGAGAACTTATCCAGACAACCTCGGGACTGATAGGATCTGCCGACTCCGTTACGACCCTGGATAAGGCTTATACCGTGCAGGGAGATTACACAACACTGCATGACATCAGTCTCAATGCAGGCACCACCCTGGACTCCGGTTCCACCATAGGGGCAGGTTCCCGGTTCAGCGCCAACGACCTCACTGTCGGCGCCAGCGATCTGACCCTGACAGCGGAAATGGTACTCCAGGGCAGTTCGTCCATAGCCACGACCTCCACCCTGGCTGCGGGTTCCTTTCTGACAAGAAATGACGTAACAGTCGGCAGCGCCGACCTGTATCTAGATCAGGAAATGATTGCCATTTCAGGCTCCACAATAGCATCAACTTCGGTCCTGGCTGCCGGAACCTACTTTGAGAAAAAAGACTACACCTTACTCTCCGATGCGATCATGACCAATGACATGGTTCTAAAAACCGGTTCTGCCATAATCGTGGGCAGTTCCCTTTCCACCAACTCAGTTGTCGGAGCCGACGACGCGACCCTGACCTCCCAGATGACGCTGACCGGGGACATGACCGTAGGGGCAGGCGCCACCTTCATCGGAACCATTGCCACCAGTTTTGAAGCGGGCTCCACTGTGGGTGCCGCAGCCACCCTGGCTGACGATTTGACCCTGACGAGCACCATGAGCCTGGCGGCCGGATCCCTGCTCTATGATGAATCCTCCCTGGCCAACGGGTCCACCATCGGCGGCAGTACAAAACTGGCCAACACCGAAGTGGTAGCGGCCAATTCGGAAATGCTGGTGGCCAACGGAACATCCCTGGCAGCAGGCTCCATCGTTGCCGCTGGGACATTCCTGAGCTCCAACCTGACTGCCAGCGACGGCACGGTGTATACGGCCGGTACCATCCTGCAGGATGCCATCACCCTGGGCGGCACCAACGTGCTCAGCTCAGACATGACCCTCCAGAGCGGTTCCGAGCTGGCAGCCGGAAGCATCCTTGCTCCCAATACCGTCAACGCCGATGCAGCCACCACCTATAAGGGCGACTCGGTCATGACAACTCTTTCCAGGGTCAGTGTTCTGACCCAGGAAGACGCCCAGATAACCATAGCCGTGGCTGACGCCTCGCTGAAAGATCTTGACAAGGTAAGGGCCGATCTGGGTTCCACCCAGAACCAGATCGCGGCCACCATCTCCAACATCACCACAACCCAGGTGAATATCTTCTCCGCAGAATCCACAATCCGTGACGTGGACTTTGCTGCAGAATCATCCAACTTCACCAAGATGCAAATCCTGGCCCAGGCAGGAACCTTTGCCATGGCCCAGGCCAATGCCAGCGCACAGCAGGTGCTGAGCCTGCTCCAGTAAGTATTAACCTGTAACCCCCGGGCCCGGTTGCTATTGACCGGGCCCATCCAAAAGCCCTGGAAGCAATTCCAGGGCTTTTTTTCTAATGTTTTTTATGCCATAATCCGATAATAGTGGTATAGCGCTAAAATCAGCGGCAGAGGAGTCAAACTATGGCAAGCGGATCAATCACGACACTGGGACTGGGTTCAGGACTGGACCTCCAGGACATGCTCGACCAGTTAAAAGCGGCAGACCGGGTTCCCATTACCCGGAAGGAAACCCAGAAATCCACCCTTGAGCAGGAAAAAAGCGCTTACAACAGCCTGAGCGCCAAACTGCTGGCCATGAAAACCAACAGTCTGTTCCTGTCTTTGGGTTCCAACTTCCTGCAGAACAGTATTACCGTTTCCGACGAGGATATCCTTACCGCAACCGTTGGTGACGGTGTCGCTGAATCCTCGGCTAACATCACCGTGAACCGGAAGGCATCCCAGAGTTCATGGCAGACGGCCGGGGTGGATTCCAGGTCCGCTGTCATCTATCCGGAACCGGACACCGGCATCATCGGCGATACCGTGGTGGTAACCGGTGCGCCCGAGACCATGACCATCCTTTACGGCGCTGCCGGCGGTCAGAAATCCATAGCCACGGACCTTACATCCGGCATGAGCCTGAATGACATCGCCCAGGCCATCAACACATCGGCAGACAATACGGACGGAGACAATCAGCTGGTAACCGCTACGGTGTCTACCAACGACAGCGGCAATTATTATATCCGGCTTCATGCAGCCAACGGAGGCAATTCCGCAGAATCCCAGATCTCGGTATCAGGGTTTGACTATGTCAAGGCGGACACCACCATTGCCATTGCCCTGGCAGGGGTGGACGACCCGGGATATGTATCCCTGGCTCCGGGCACCACCTACACGGAAGCGGCCAACCTGATCAACAGTGCCACCGGGAACCCCGGCGTCACGGCCCAGGTCATCGATGACGGCACAGGCACCACGCCGTACCGTTTGACCATTGTTTCCAACGCTACCGGCGAAGACAACCGGATTTCAATACAGAATCTCATCATGGAGGAAGTATCCGGCAACGGATCTTCGCTCAATGCCGAGCTTGAAGTCAACGGGATCACCTATGAACGCCAATCCAATACAGGCATTGACGACATCATTTCAGGGGTAAAACTGAGCATTAAAAAAACAGGGGATGTGACCGTCGGCGTTGAAAGCAGCATGGCATCGGTCAAAGAGAACATCCTGGCCCTGGTCAGCGGATTCAATGACCTGGTTGAAGAAATCCGGGGAACCGACTCCGACACCGGCACCGATGACACAGAGGCCACCAGTCCCCTGTCAGACTCATATACAGCCAAAAGCCTTATTTTCAGCCTACAGTCCGTCTTTGGCACACGCCTTGATCTGTCAGGCAGCTACACAAGTCTGTACGATTTCGGATTGGAATTTGACAAAACCGGAAAAATCGTCCTGAATGAAACTACCCTGGATGAAGCCATCAATGCCGATCCCGGAGCGGTCAAGTCGCTTTTTATAGGGGATACGGAAAACAACGTCACGGGTCTGGGCGATATCATCAACAACAGCATTTCAGACCTGGTGAGATCTTCAGGAGTCGTTGCACTGCAAATCGAGGCCATTGACAACCGCATGACCCGGCTGGACACGGATATATCCAATGCCACTAAACGCCTGGACAAACGGTATGAGATCCTGACGTCGCAGTTCAATCAGCTGGATACAGTGATCAGCCAACTGAACTCCCAGGCCCAGTACCTGCAATCGGTCATTGACTCATTCAACAACAGCCAGACCAATTAGAAGTCAACCAGGACAAACTCCCGGCCCTGAAATCTATTTCTATTTCCCCTGGAGCCAGGGAGGAAAAACCGCTCAAGCCGGGAGCCCGACAGACCGATAAGTAGTTTAATAGTCACCCAGTTCAAACACAATATGGAGGGATCATGGCGACACCGCATCATGTGAACCAATATCTGACCACCCATTATGAAGGGATGAGCCCCGAACAGCTGATACAACTCCTTTACAAAGGGGCTCTGGAACATATCAATCATGCCATAGAAGGAATGAAGGAAAACAATCTGAAAAAGCGTGGCGAGCATGTCAGCAAAGTCATTGCCATCATATCCGAGTTGAACAGCTCCGTTGACCCGACGGTCAAAGACGATTCCATAGAGTTCCTGAGAGGCTTGTACAATGCCATCCTTCTGGAACTCCCCAAGGTATCTTTGAACAATGACATGGGGATTCTGATGCTGACCCGGTCCTATATTACACAGCTCAAAACCATCTGGGAGAACGATGTCATGAAATCGGCCCAGAACCGTAAGGTTCCAGCCAAACCAGCTCCGGCCAGACCCGTGTCTGCCAGGGGCGGCTATGGCGCCAAGACAATAGCATCCTTCCAGGCAGTGGCCGTCTGACAAGGGCGGGAAACAGGAAAAGACCATGAGCTTCAACTTCAAGACCCTAACCGACAATCTGGATGGGATGTACCGTCTTCAGGAGCGCCAGATCCATGAATTTAATGACAATCTGGTGCCAGATATCGCAAGACAGTCCGAAGAAAGGAACCAGGCATTCGCTGACTTGAAGGAACAGCTCACCGCCTTCCTGATCACGGCTGGAGGTGAAGAAAAAGATGCAGCTCCCGACTCAGGCGCCAGGAATCTTGAGCTGTGCCGCAAAATGGTTGAGGATCTGATCAGACAGAACCAGGAGATGAAAAGCCTGATCATGGGTTATAAACAGGAAATTCAACAGGCCATGACGAAAATCAACCAGGGGAAACGTGTATTGCATTCCTATCAAAAAGGAGTGGGTCCGTCGCCCGCCCCGAAAGTAATGAGCCTGAACAGTTAACAGCAGGGGAGGTTCACATGAACAGTATCAATTTAAACGGGTCTTCAGCAGTGCAGACCTCTTTCAGGGAACCTGCAGAGTTGCAGGTTCAGACCAGGCCGGATGTGGTCCCATTGTCATCTGTGTCTGTAAAAACAGCTACGCTCCTTTCCGGGGGAAAAACGACTGAACCGCCTGCAAAAGAAAAAAATATCGAGCAGACAAAAGCGATGGTCGATGAACTGAACGCCTACATGGATGATCTTCAGACAAATCTGGGTTTCTCCATCCACGAAGAACTGGGAAACCAGGTTGTTGTTGAAATCAAGAACAGGCAGACCGACGAACTCGTGCGGCAGATACCCTCAGAGGCATTGCAGAAAATCAAGGAAAAGATGATTGAGCTGACCGGCCTGTTCTTTGATGAGCATGCATAAACCCCATGGCTGATGGACTGTTCTGCTGAATCATCAGCGTGCAAACCCTGTCATGATGCCCATTAAGATTCCGGGGCCAGAAGGTTGTGCTGATGGGAATAAGAAGCATCTGACAGGATTACCTGGATGGTCTCATTATTATCCGGGTTAATGACAATTGGCCCCATGAGGTTAGCTGTTATCCTTTTTTCGGCTTTTTCTCCAGAGATATTGACCACCACATAAATCACCAGACGCTCTTCCCCGATGTCTCCCCACTGCCGATTTCGGATCAGATCATCCAGTTCAAAATGGTAATCCGGCTTGAACAGGAACGGGTTGATCAGCACCAGGGCCAGATTGGCCTCTTCAACAGATTGAAACCAACAGAACGGGGCTGATTTTGCGTCCTCGATCAGTACAAATCTGCTGAACCCCGGAAATCCGGGCAGGCCCTCGGGCATGGTAAGTACCTTCTTGGGATCAATTTCAACGGTACCGAATTTTCTGGTATTAATCTTCAATGGCACTACTCCCTTGGAAGTTTCTTTTTAATCAATTCCGCCGCTTCTGTAATATCTGAAACCTCTTTGTGTGAGGATTCAATATTTTCCTGCTGTATCTTTTCCAGCATCTCCATCCTCAGGATGGGAATGGTCCGCGGGGCGTCAATACCGATTTTGACAGTCCCCCCCTCCACATCAAGAATACTGACAATGATATCCTCCCCGATTTTGATCTTTTCATCTATTCTTCTGGTCAGAATCAGCATTGGCTATTCCCAGGTTACGGGTTTGATTAAACGGACATAAAACAGCTGCCAGGTATTCTAAACTTGGAACGCGTATAGCGCAATCCTTTTCACCGTGATTGCAAAATATCCTCCCTGTGCCGCCTTGCAGCAACATGAAAAGCATCCGGTCCTATTGCAGATAGTCGACCAGGCTGATATTCAGAACCCTGGAGGTTGAACTCAATGCCGCCTCATAGGCCAGCTCAAGGGCCTTGAGGTCCATTACGGATTGAACGAAATCAGCATCTTCAATGGAAGAACGGCGCTCTTTCAAATTGATGCTGACCTCGGCGCCTATCTGCAGACGCGTTTCCGCACGGTTGTATTTCAAGCCGATATCGGCGATGCGCGAGGTCATCTTGTCGAAATTGGTTTCAAGCCTGAGCAGCGTGCGCTCCAGACCGTCGGTATCATTGTTGTTAAGATAGGTGTTAAGATCGATGAGGGTGTTGAAAATCCCCCACTGGGCAGGCCCGTCGCCGGTCTGCCGGGTGATTTTGTCATCCTGGTTGTCAAACCCCAGAACCGATCCCATGCTCCTGCTGGCAACACCCCCGGTGCCGGGACTGTCGCTTCCGCTCCCCCAGAGGATGTCAAGTTCAGCCAGTTCGTTTCCGGACTCCTTAAAGGAAAACCGTTTTGTCTTGGCATTATAGGTCACTGAATAGTCAATGCCGTTACCGTTTTTCCTGGATTCGGCTTCTAGGGCCTTCTCTATCTCGCGGGTAAAGGAATCCATGGATGTATAGACACCCGTTTCCACCGTTGCCGTCAGCTCATCTACCTGATCAGCGGATAGTCCCGGCAGGATCTCCTTGAAATTGATACGGTTATTGGTTCCATCCACCGTGATGTTGACAATATCCACATCGCTCTTGGCCAGCACCAGGGTATCATCCCCGGTGGCAGCGAAACCCAGCATCCCTGCAGCCCCCTGGGAAGCGTTGGTTCCGGAATTCCACAGCAGGCTGAACGATGAAATCTGCCCATTGCTTCCCTTGATGAGAAACTTGCCGGCCACATCGTCATAGGAGACCGAATACTGGACCGAATTGGGAGAGGCGGCCCTCATAACGCTCTGCAGCTGTGCGGCCACATCCGCCAGATCCGTATAGTCTCCTTCGGGAATACGCACAGAAACCTGTTCTGAAGAAATCCCGTTGGTTGCGGTTTCCACAAAATCAACGGCATTGTTTGTGGCATCAAAGGTCATGAGCACAACCTGGTTAGATCCTGTCTGGGAGGTCCCGGGTCCGGTAATGTCGACACCGGGATCAAAGCCCAGGGTACCGGCAATGGATCTGGAAGCACCCGTGCCGCTCCCCCACAGCAGGTGGAGCCCGGTCAGGCCCCCACCGCCTCCGCCGGCTCCCTGGATCGTGAATTCTCCGGTCAGGGCATCGTAGGATGCCGTATAGGTGGCGCCGTAACCGTTTACCACGGATTCGGCAGTCATGGCATTGCCGACTGCAGTCTCAAGATCGGCAATGCTGGTATAGGTCCCATGGCTGATTGCGACGCTCATCTGTTTGGAACCTGCTCCGGTAATCTCCCTGAAATCCACCGTGTCATTGGACGGACCGATGACAATGGCCGCATCCAGGGAAGTATCGCTCAGCGGGTAGATGATACGGTCATCCAAGGGGTAGAAGCCAAGAGACTTGGCAGTCGCAGAGGTTACAGCGGAACTGCTCCACTCGAGATGGAGTTCGTTCAGGGTGGTCCCATTCTCTCCAATGATAAAACGGCTGTTGCCGGCATCAAAGGAAACCGTGTAATCAATACCGCTGGCCGGTGCTGCCGACGCAGCTGAAGCCGCTTCCATCTGTGCCTCCACATCCTGGGCAAGGGTATTCATGTCCGTGTAAGTACCTGGAGTCAGGGTCGCTGTAAGCGGTGTTGGAACACCGGCATTGTCGACCTCTACAAACTGGAGGGTATCATTTACCCCGGCACCGATGATGATGTCGGTGATCAGGGTCGGCATGGCATCACTGGTAATGGGGTCCATGACATCATTGGTTTTAAATCCCATCTCATGGCCGATACTGTGATCGCCTGCCGCCGGAATAATGTCAAACTCAATATAGTCGCCCTTATTGACAACCGGATTGCTGAGATGGATAAGGATATCCGAAGTTCCGCTGCCGTCAAGATCCACACCCACCTGGCTGGCCGTACCTTTCAGGGTCGAAGGCAGCAGATCATAGCCCGGGTTGTTCTCAACAGACCAGGAATCTTTCCCGTCCCAGACCAGTCTCATGGGACGGGTCCCCTGTGGCTCAGGGGTTCCAGCAGTCAGAGCGTCCTTATTGAGAACATCCATGGAAAGACTGTCCGGATCAATCCCGGAACTTGTTCTGATGGTGTTCAGGTAGGCATCCCCCCCGTTCGCCCACATGAATTCCGTGCGCATATACCCCGGGTAGGTTCCGTCTTCTTCCATGCTGAAGGATTGGGTCCGGGCATCGTAATTCACCTGGTAGGTTACCCCGTAACCTGATTTGGCCGAAGCCTCGTTCACAGCATCCTGAACCGCCCTTCGAAGCTTATCCGGGGTATATTCTCCACCGGCGACCGTGGCTGTAAGAATGATCTCTGAAGCATCGCCATGGCCGTTATCCTGCTTGAAAACAATGGTATTGTTGCTCTCGTTGATGGCGACTTCCGAATCCCAGAAGGTGGTGCTCCCATCCCTGCCCACATCAATGGTGGCATTCTTATCGGTCTGAATCTGAAACGGTGACTGGCCGCCCTGGTAGGTAACACTCTGGACGCCATCCTGTTCTGAAAACAACAGGGGCGTGGTGTCGATATCCGTACCGCTGAACAGGTAGCTCCCATTGATCTGGGAGTTTCCCAGGGACACCATTTCCCGGATAAGGTTATTGACCCTCTCCATGGCATCATTGCGCTCATCACTGGTGGAAGAGGCATTGATCAGCTGGCTGACCGATGTTTTTGCATCCAGGATCATGGAGTTGATGCTCGAGAGTGATGTTTCGCCCGATGACAGCCAGGTCTTGGCAAGATTGATATTGGTCTCTGCCTGGACCAGGTTGTTGATGGATGATTTCAGATTAATGGTCTGGGTCAGCCCCAGGGGATCATCGGACAGGCTGTTGATCCGTTTCTGGGTTGAAACCACCTCATTGGCATCCTGGAGGCCGCTGGCAAGGTTGCCCAGGAACAGTTTATTGGCTGTATAGATTGATAGATTTGGAACCCGCATCATCTCCTCCCCTATCTCATGGCAATCAATGTGTTGAGCATCTCATCTGATGCCGTTACAAGCTTGGCAGCCGCAGAAAAAGCATGCTGGTATTTAATCAGTTGAATCATTTCCTCATCCAGGGACACGGCAGACACCGTGTTGCGCTGATCGGTCAGGTTAAGGACCATCTGCCGGGTGAACTCCATGGAACTCTCCATGCTTCTGGAGGTAACCCCCATGGATCCGATCATGGAACTGTAATAGGTGTCCAGGGAGGCCCGGGTCAGACCTGAATAGGGTTCTTCTCCGATCTGGGAGAAGTTCCAGGTGACCATGCTGGACTCCTTGAACTGTATTGCTGACAGGGCCAGGGAGTTCTGGTTGTCTCCCTGACTGATCAGCCCTGTGGAACTGTTGATCCTGGCTGCTGCAATGTAATTGGAATCCGAGGCAAGCCGGTTCAGGGACATGGTGGCTGCGTCCTGGCCTGAAAAAAAGGTGTTGATTCCAGCTGCGGCCAGGAGCCCGGAATCGGAACTGGCATCGTCGGAAAAGGCAAAGGAGATGTCATTGGGATCATGCTTGATCAGATCAAAACTCACATTGCCGTCACCGCTTACCCGTGTCTTGAAACGGATCTCAAAGTCCGCAACCCCGTCACTGTTCACATCAACCCCGAACCCGTCATCGTCACCTCCGGGAGGAATCATCTGGCTGATGCCTCCAAGGGGATCGTTGACAATACCCCAGATGCCCGACGACCTGACAAATTGAACATCACTGGCTGCGAAATCCAATGCGTCCCTGTTCAGCACAGCGATGGAACAATTATCTTCGGAAAATCCATTGGATCCGGAATAATTGACATTCTCAACAGCATAATACTGATCCGAGGCCTGGAAGGCAAGTCGGTTGTCCGAAGTCACAGTAGCCCTGACCCCGGCCGAATTCCTGTTAAACTGATCGGCAAAGGAGTTTATGGTCCAATGCCAGTCACCCAGGGTCTCTCCGGTACGCTGACCGTTCTCATTGACAGATTGGGGGACACCCACACCGTTGGTGCTTATGGTGAACACATCACCATCCACCAGAGTCCCGTCTCTGAACGAGAGTGTCATCCCGTCCAGTTTGACTTCAACCGGAGCATTGGGGGTAAGGGGAGGGTCTTCACCCTTGATGACAAACCGGCCGGACTCATTGCCGTTGGACCATTCAATGATCAGCGGATCCTCACCCTGGGCAGGAAGGTGTCCGACTTTTCCCCCGTTGAGCACGGTAAAGGTATAGGTGTCATTGACGCTGTTTGCCTTGCCCGTAACCCTGAAATCCAGAGGATCAGGGTGGCCCGAGGTATCGGTATTCAAGGTGAGTGTATTGCCTGCCACAAGCTCTCCCGGCCCTAAGTCAAACCAGAGGGTGTTGCTGCCCCCTTCGTTGATAAAATAGGTTCCGGTATCGCTGACGGTCACAAGGCCGTACTCTCCGGTGGCCAGGCCCTGCTGGTTATACTTGGCCCATTGGATGACGCCTTCTTTGTCGTACAGGGTCGATGTGGACGACTGGTGGAATGGATTTCCTGCATCCAGCATGTCGTTTACCGGTTCATTCGTGCCCTGCCCTGTACCGGTTGCAACCCTGAGCGTTGCGTCCCCTGTGCCGGTATCCGTGAACCCCGTGATAACGATCGGGTCTTCAAGGTCCTTGTTTTTAAGAATGGAGACCGACGTGCCGGTTCGAAAAACCTGGTAGTCCGGACCAAGCCCGGCGGTCAGGGCAGTTTCCAGTCCCTGGGCATAGTCCAGGTCCGTCGTGTCCAGGGCACCGACCGTGTAGCTGACCGCAATGCCGTCCACTTCAAAGTCAACGCTGTCTGCAGTGTCAAACCCGGAATAACCGCCGTCACCCCCAAGGGTCATGATGGAGCTGCCGATTTTTGAATAGTTGCCGTTAAAAATTCCCCCCGGACCCGGAAAATCGGAGTAGATCATCATTTCCGGATCCATGAGGGCTGTGACAGTCCCGGTAATAACTGCCGCTTTCTGAACCCCTGCGGCAGAATTTTCCGTGACCGTTATCCCCTGGAACCCGATGGTGTCCGTATCCAGGGTGTCCGAATCGATTACGGCACTGTCATTGGATCCGTCAAACCAGAGAGCGGCATCCCCCGAGGTCTGGGTTGAACCGGACAGGGCCGTCATTGAAAAAGTGGCATCGCTGCCCGTATCACCGGCACCGTCTTTCAGGGTAATGGCTGAACCGTCGGTGCTTCGGAGAATAACGGAATTGGAAGTCTTATCCCGGACAACGGACAGGGATGAGTTGCCTGCCAGGGCCTTCTCCATGGCATCGTAAAAAGCATCGGCCATGGCGGACTGGTCAGCGGTATCAACACCTGTCAGGTCTATGGATATGGAAATGTCAGCGACAGTACTTGAGCCCATAGTGAACGCAACCGTATCTCCCGAATCAAAACTGTTGAATGCATCAATCCTGAGCCCGGCATTGTCCTGGACCTCAAAACCCTGTATCCCCAGTGTTTTGCCGGTGTCACTGCTGATGGTGAGACCGTCCACGAACAGATCCTTATCATCAAAAATCTCATTGAGCTCACCCGCTGCACCGGCCAGGGCGTTTCCGAACTGGTCCGACAGGCTGCCCTGGGTGGAATCGACCACAAAGCTCTTGTTCCGAAACAATCCGTCCACATATACGGAAAAAGTTACCCTGTCCCCATCCTGAGCGTTGGCGACACCACCCAGATCAATGGTTGCCCTGCTGGACGATGCATAGGCTGATACTCCGGACACCGTATCAAGATAGCCGGCAATGGAGGCCGCGGATCTCAGAACATTTCCGCCGCTGTCTGCCACATCCAGGGACACGGTGCCGGAAGGGCTGCCATAAACCTTCAGGGACTGCTCTGCAATGGCATTGTCCAGGGCAGCGGAAATATCTGCTCCGGATTGGGCCACGCCCAGTCCTGTTCCATCGGTTTCCATCACAATACGGTCGCCGATCTGGGCTGATTCAAGCACGGTCAGCACGTAAATGGACTGGATTCCCCCGGGGGCCGTTCCACCCCAGTTCGAAATTGCGGCCTCGGATATCCCCATATTCACATCCACCGGCGAATAGGAGGTTTCAGCAGCCGTTGTATCCTGGATCCACATCCTGAAATCCTTGGCATAATCTATCTTATCGCCGAATGCATAACCGGACAGAAGACCGCTGGCATCGGTCCCGTAATCTCCCACAACCGGGTCGGAAAAATACTCCAGGCCCGCCCCCTGGGAATGCTGATAGTTCACCGCCCAGATCATCTGGCTGGCAAGTTCATTGAGGTCCGCCTGGTATTGGGGAAGGACATGATCCCGGATGGTCAAAAGTCCCCCGACCTTTCCGCCGGTAATCTTGTCTGTGATGTCTACAGGCCCATGGGTTCCCATCCAGACCACCTTGCCGTCATCCCAGGAAAGATCCTGGGATTCACTCTCCCCTACCAGCAGAAAACCGTTGGAGGCTGTCACGGTCAGGGAACCGTTGGATCTGGCAAAGGTCTGGATATCTATGAGTTCAGCCAGTTCGTTGACCAGGCTGTTCCGGATATCTCTCAGGTCATTGACACTGCCGTTGAACTGGGCATTGTTGATGTTCTGGGGACCCATGCTCACGATGGTTTCATTCAGATGGGCGATCTGTTTTGAAAGGGAGTTGATCTGGGTCAGGGCACCGTCGATTTCAGGGGAGAGCTCCTTGGAAAGATCGTGAAAATTCTGATCGGCTGAGCTGAAGAATTCCGACATGGTCCGGGCATAATCATAAACAGCGGATCGTTCTACGGATCCCTGGGGGTTGTTGGCAAGATCCTGCCAGGAATTCCAGAAATCGTTCATCATGTCGCTCAGGGGGGTGTTGGAAATCTCGTCAAAGAATCCCTCGATGATCTTCAGGTAGGAGTCGGCTTCTTCATAGGCTGCCAGGGATGAGCGCTGTTCGGTCAGTCTTGCTTCCAGGAGATTGTTGACACTCTGATAAACCTCGGTCCCAAAAAGGAAGCCCTGCTCCGAGGAAGTTTTCACCTCCTGGCGGCTGTAATACTGGTTGTCCACATTGGCAATGTTCTTGCCGGCAATGCCCATGCCGTACTGGGCCGCACCTATGGCTGTCTTTCCGATATCGAGAACTGCTGCAAGTCCGGACATGATTACACCTCCGCTCTGATCAGGGATTGGGAGTTGCGCATCCTGATAACGGTTGCGGCCTGGGTGTAGGTGCTGGACCTGGGACCTGCCGTAATACTGGACATGATCCCGTTGATCGTATCCACGTATTCATTGACGTAATTGCGGTTTTCCCTGGCAAGGCGAATCACTTCACTTTTGGCTTCATTGATGGCAAGAATGATTTTCTCAAACCTGAATCTTACCCGGGGGGGCAGAGGAAGGGTCTCCATCATCTGCTTCAGGCTGAACGTGGCCGGATCCATGGCGTGACGGATGTCTGTGGACTCAACACAATCCATGATCTGTCTGCGGATCTGCTTCAGCTGGGATGCAATCTCGTTCTTGTGCCGTGAGGACGCCCAGATGGCGTCGATATCCATATTGAAAACCGATTCCCTGTCCTTCTTCAGTATTTCTGCCAGCCGTTGGTAGGCCTGCAGTTTTTTCTCAAGGAACGTTTCCATCTCATAGGCAAATATTTCCATGGCTCCTCCCCTAGTATAGATATCGACACAGGGTGAAAATGCTTGATATCCAATTTCCGTTTCCAGCGGTTACCCGGAAAAAAGTTCCGGTTTAATCCAAAAAAAACGGCTTACACTGGGAAATGAGCAACAACTATGCCATGTCTTATTTAACGGAGTTCTGCAGTGCCTTGTAAAGGATCTCCCCTAAACCTGTGGTATTGCTGCCCCGGGACAGATCTTCCGCCAGGGCCTGGTCCTGCATGGACCTGAAGATGTCCATGCCCTGACTTTCCCCGAACAGCTTGCTCTCTGACACGGTGGCCCGCATGGATTTCAGCAGTGTTGCCAGGAAAATGGCCTCAAATCCCTGGCAGGCTTCTTTCAATGCCGCCTTGTTCTTGGAAGTGGCCGGGGTCTGCTTTACCGCTTCAGCCCGCGCACTGGCCATATTCTGGCCGATGATATCCAGGTCCATGGGATCCTCCCATAAAAATGTGTTACCATAAGCTGCACCGCTCTCCTGTCATATGATCTCCAGCTCAGCCTGAAGCGCACCGGCAGCCTTGATGCTCTGGAGAATGCTGATCAGGTCCCTGGGCGAAACCCCGATGGAGTTGAGCCCCTTGACCAGTTCACCGATGGTGGAACTGCCGGGAAGGGGCATGACCTTGCCCTGCTGCTCTTGGATGGTCACATCCGTCCTGGGGGCGGCAACGGTCTGACCCCCGGACAGGGGTTCGGGCTGGGACACATCCGCTGAATTCTTGATGGTAACAGTGAGGTTCCCGTGGGCAACAGCCACGGTTGAAATGGTGACATTCTCCCCGATGACAACGGTCCCTGTTTTCTCGTTGACCACAACCTTGGCTGTGGTATCCGGTACTACGGTCAGGGTTTCGATGTCGGCAATGAATTCGGCCACCTCTTTTTCAACCATGGCCGGTGGAACATTCAGGCGCAGGGCGCTGGAATCAACGGTTTCAGCCACACCTTGGCCGATGGAGGCGTTGATGGTGTCTGCCACCCGTTTGGCGGTGGTGAAATCCGGATTGAACAGGGACAGGATAAGGAACTCTTTCCCATCCAGCTGAACCGGAATTTCCTGTTCAATGGTTGCACCATTGGCAATCCGCACGACCTGGAGATGGTTTTTCTGGGCCCCGCCACCGGCTCCCCCGGCGCCGATACCGCCTATGGTCACCGCCCCCTGGGCCAGGGCATAAACCCTGCCGTCCACGCCCTTGAGCGGAGTCATGAGCAGGGTCCCGCCGGACAGGCTCTTGGCATCCCCGATGGAAGAGGCCATGACATCGATCTTGTTTCCGATACGGGCAAAGGGCGGGATAACCGCCGTCACCATGACAGCAGCCACGTTCTTGACCTTCAGCAGGTTCTTGTCCACATGAACCCCCATACGGTCCATCATGTTGGCCATGGCCTGGGTGGTAAAATCAGCACCGGACTTGTCCCCGGTACCGTCAAGTCCCACGATCAGGCCATACCCGGACAGCTGATTGCTGCGTATTCCCTTGATGGCTGCCAGGTCCTTTATCCGGGCTGCCCCGGCCGTTCCCAAGTCCAGGAACAGCCCAAGCACCACTGCCAGGGACAGGAGCCGGTTTCTTGTTCTTTTGGCCCTGCCCCTGCCCTGTAACATCCGATGATCCCTTGCCATGGTCTTGTCACCCTCCCATGATCTTCATATCTGTTTACACCTGTCTTTCCTGAGACCGGCCTTTCTCCATGGCCGATCCTGAGGTTCAGAAGGGCCACAGGTTGTCAAAAAGCCGGGTTCCCCATCCGGGCCGCTGTTTGTCGGCAAGGGCGCCCCGTCCGTAGTACTCGATGCGGGAATCGGCCAGGTAGGTGGATTGAACCCTGTTGTCGGAGGTGATGTCCGCAGGCCGGACGATTCCGCTGACCACGATATACTGGACCTCGCTGTTTACCTTTACCGCTTTTTTCCCGTAAATGGACAGGTTCCCGTTGGGCAGAATCTCGGTGATGCGCGCTGCAACCGAAGCGGTCACCTGCCCCTTCCGGTCACTGGTTGCCTTTCCCTTGAAATCGTTGGTAAAGGTTGTCCCCACCATCTTGTCAGCCAGCATCCCCTTGCTCACAGGGTTTGACAGCGCCTCAAACTGGCGCATGTACCCGAAAAAGTTGGGAACCCCGACGTTCATGGTGGAGTCCTTGCTGGTCTCGGTATTCACATCCATGCTGGATGACGAGTTCTCAACGATATCAACCACCACCGTGTCCCCGGTGTTCCTGGCTTTGCTGTCTTCAAAAAAGGGCATGCTTTCCTCGGTCCACAGGGAGCCCTCGGACGGCGGCTTCATTGCGTACTCGGGCTGAAGAGCCGGCTGGGGAGGCAGACCTTCGGGAATGGCAGCCGCTGTGTCCTCCCTGGCAACCACAGAACACCCGCAGATAACTGCCAGGGCAACCCCTGCCAGCATCAGAACCACTTGTTTGACTCCTGGTATCATGCTCCCTCCTGCCCCTGGTTCCAGCGGGCCTCTTCTCCTAATAAAGAACATCAACTCGGGATTCTCCGGCCACGGTCCCATAGACGACCCTGTTGGATGTCATGTTTTCCACCCGTATCTGGTCTCCCTGCCTGCCCTCGCCCCTGGCTATTCCCAGGGCCACGATGACCAGTCGCCCCTTGGTTGCCCTCAGGGAAACAATGTCACCGGTGTGAACCAGGGGAGGAGAATCCAGCATGGACTGGGTGATGGATGCCCCCTTTTTCACACCGCTCCTTAAAACCATTCCCAGGATCTTGTCCAGGCTTGACAGGAAATCTCCCGTTCCCCGGGATAGGTTGATCCGTTCCACCTGGACATCACCGGGAGCCAGAACCGTTCCCCGCGGCATGGTGCGGGAAGCGCAGACCACGTTTTCGAACACATCAATCCAGCCGGACAAGGCAATCCGGCCAAAGGATTCATTGCCCACCCCCACACTGACCTGGAGCGTCTGGCGGCCCCGGATATCCGTGTCCGAACCCGGAATAACAGACAGGGAGAGATCTCCTGCAGGATAGGTAACCAGCCCCCGGACCGAGAAATCACGGATGGAGAAATCCTGCCCGGACAGACGCTTGGATACATACTCCTGAAAGACATCCCTGAGTTTTTCCGTTGACACCTCCTGGCTCATGCGGCCCACAAAAACCTTTTCCGGGACAGTCAGGTCCGTATCCCCGGACACCAGGGGGTCCGACTCAATCCGTGAGCGGACACTGCTGCCCTGGAGGATCCTGAGATCCCCCAGTCTGGGGGCGAACCCCACATCAATGGCGGCCAGCCGCTGTTTTAAAAAACCGGGGGCCTCAATGTCTGCAATATCCCCCAGAAGAATCTTATCGGCCTTGATATCCGATGATTCCCTGACATGGATATGTATTCCGGACAGGACATCACCTGCATGGGCGAGGGCGCCCAGAAGCACCAGGGCTGCTGCCGTTATAACAAGCCGCATCACGGCCTTTGATCCGGAAGGGGTGGATACTGCCATGTCAGTCCTGGTCATCATGTCAGCCATTACCTTTTCAGACCGGTTGCAATGCCGAGCATGCTGTCCGCGGTCTGGATGGATTTTGAGTTGGCCTCGTAAGCCCTCTGCCCCACGATCATGGAAACCATCTCCTCGACCACGCTGACATTGGACATTTCCAGAAAATTGTTTGCCACGGTTCCGGCCCCGTTTTCCCCGGGATTGCCTTCCGTGGCTGCCCCGGACCCTTCTGTGCCCCTGAACAGGTTCTCACCCACGGCAAATAGTCCTGACGAATTCACAAATGTGCTGACCAGTATCTGTTCCGTTGCCAGGATCTGGTCATTGACGCCGTGAACGGTGAGGGTTCCGTTGTCCTGGAGCGTTATCAGGGTCGCTTCGGGAGGAATGGTAATCTCTGGCTGGAGCCTGTCCCCGTTGTTGGTCGTGATATACCCTTCACTGTCCAGGGTAAAATTCCCGGCCCTGGTATAGAGATCTTCCGTTCCGTGAAGGACCCTGAAAAACCCCTCGCCCTGGATGGCAATGTCAAGATCATTTCCGGTCTGGACATAATCCCCCTGGGTAAAAATTTTCTGGACCCCCGACGGCTTGACACCCATGCCGACCTGGATGCCCGTGGGTATCTGGCCTCCGCCAGGGGTTGTGGCCCCGGCCACCAGCATGGTCTGGTACATAAGATCCTGAAAATTGGCCCGGGATTTCTTAAACCCCGTTGTATTGGAGTTGGCCAGGTTATTGGCAACCACATCGGTTTGCATCTGCTGTGCATTCATTCCGGTTGCGGCTGTCCACAGCGCTCTTATCATAACTGTCCTCCCGGTTTACTGCAGTTTGCCCACGTCATTGATGGCCTTGTTATCCAGCTCGTCAAAGGTGAGCATCATTTTCTGGTAGGTTTCATACATCCTGTGCTCTTCGATCATGCTCACCATCTCGTTCACCACCGAAACAGTGGAACCCTCCAGTGCCCCCTGGACAACGGAAACAGTGGCAGGAGTCTTTTCGTCCGAGAGGTTTCCCCGGTAGACGAACTGGCTAGCCCCGTCCTTGACCAGGTTTTCCAGGGCGTCAAAGGTGACAACGGCCAGGGAATCGACCACGCCTCCATCCACACGGATCTCCCCTGAAGCATCTATTTCCACATTTTCACCGCTAATGGTAACAGGGCCGTTCTGACCCATGACCGGATCCCCGTTGCGGGTGACAAGCACACCATCGGCATTCAGGGAAAAACTGCCGTTTCGGGTATACCGGATACCCTGGGGGGTCTCCACCTTGAAAAAGCCCTCATCAGACAAGGCAACATCAAGCTTATTATCGGTTTTTCGGATATCTCCCTGGGTCAGGTCTGTATTCAGCTGGGCACGGAACAGCCTGTCAAAACTGAGAATATCCTTTTTAAATCCTGCCGTGTCCGAATTGGCCAAATGGTTGGACGTCACATCCAGCTTGCGTTCCTGTCTCAGCCCACCCTGAACCGGCCGTGTCATTTCAAGCAGCATGGTATTCCTCGCTGAGTTTACTGTTTCTGTATGGATTTAATGCAATATGAATGCCATGGGCGATTCGCCTTGATTCTACAGGCAAACCATGGATTTCGCACCCCTTGACGCCCGAATACCAACGCCGGGTGTCCTTATTATTGACGGTATCCCGGAAAAACCTGCCTAGCTCCATTGAACGGGCATCTGTCTGAGAGCAGACATGATTGACCCCCTGGATGGGGTAATCACGCACTTTTTTTTGAATTCATGGCATAGATGAACGCCAGAAGTTCAGCCACTGCCACGTAGATGTCGGCGGGAATCTCTTCCTGGATATCCAGTCTTGACAGAACTTCCACCAGGTCCGGGTCCTGCTTTATGGGCACGCCATGCTCATTTGCCAGGTCCAGGATCTTCTGGGCCACCGGGCCGGCACCCTTGGCCGTCACCCTGGGGACAGTATCGCGCTTGTAATCGTACCTCAGGGCAACGGCTTTTTTCTGCTGTTTTCTGGTCATGGGTTTCCTCCGGGCCATGGTCCGGCGATTGCCATGGCAGTCCGTTGGGGAATCCTAGTTGTCAATCGAACAGCACGGACAGGAAACACCCGCCGCCACCGCCGCCGCCCGGAACGGCATTGGGTTCCGGCTCGGGGTCAGGACCCGGGGGCAGAGGCTCTGTTCCAAAAGTCAGGGGGTCGGTGATCGTCCCGTCCGCCACACCGTCATCATCCCCGTCACCGCCGTCAACCAGGGTGATATAAGCCTTGGTCCTGTCAGATGCGAACTGGACGCTCCCGCCAAAAGCATACCAGCCTCTGGATGGGCTGTACTTGTAGGGCATGAAATCCTGACCCAGGGGCTGGGGGAAGTATAGCATCAGATGGGCAGAATCCCCGGGATTGAGCACCTTGATTTTCAACTCGATCAGATCAAATATCATATTGGTTGGCCTGTTGGTCTTTTCGTTGATGAACTCGGGATAGGCTCCCTTGAGCAGTACATAGTCTCCCTGTCCCACAATCCTGGTTCCCAAGGGATACATCTGGCTGGGTGTTCTGAAAGTGGTCACCCCGGCCGGGTATTGGGTGATACCGTTGTCCACCACCGTGATCTCCACTTCGTCACTGCTGAAGCTGCCGTTGTTATCCATGACAGACAGTTGGAACCGCAGCAAAGCGGTATCGTCTGTCAGGGGTGCCACAAACGTTGCCTTGGGGACACCCGCATTGGAAAGGACCGCTTCCGGCCCCTGGGTCTGGGTCCACTGCCAGTAGGCAACCCCATGTGTTCCCTGGAATGTGCCGGTGCCATCCAGCTGAACCGTATCCCCTTCCACCACCGTGCTCTGGTCCTGGCCGGCATAGGCCACGGGGATTTCGTCCGAATTCTGGATCACCTTGACTTCAACGATCTTCTGGTTGCCGTTATGATCGATAACCCTGAGGGTGGTATCCCCCGTTGACTTGGGCGTAACAGTCAGGGTATCCCCGACCAGCTCCACCGTCACGATCAGGGGATAATCCTTCTCCACCCTGTAGGGCGGATAGCCTCCGCTGATGACTGCGGTGGCTGTCCGGTCCAGTGGCACTGTAACTGAAACCGGGTTGACGGAAAGGGGAAGCCCCCCGCCCGATGGCGTCACGGTAAGAGTAATGGTGGTTTTGACCTCCCCGTCGTTGGCATCCTTTGCCGTCAGGGTGATGGTGTGGGTTCCGGGGGTCAGTTTGGCGTGGGTAAAGGCCACACCCACACCCAGAAACCCGTCAAGATCCGATGTCCAGACCAGCCCGGCCCCGCTGAGAAAACCGTCTTCCGTATCCTGGGCCGAACCGCGGAACGGGATGGATTCTCCCTCATCAAAGATGCTGCCGGATACGGGCTGATGAATGACGGGAACCGGCAGGGTGTTCTTGACCGTTATGGCGATGAAATCAACGATGAACAGATTCGGGTCCCGGACGTCCGTTGCCTTCAGGGTTATCAGGTGCTGACCCTGGTCCAGGGCATTGGTGGTAAAACTCTCGCCGGTACCGATGGGCTGGCTTGGATCCGCACTCAGGGAGGAATACCATTTCAGGCTTTCTCCGGAAAGATCCCCATCCTCCTTGTCCGTTGCGGTTCCTTCAAACAGGATCTGGTTCTTCAGGATATGCACTGAACCGTCCAGGGGTTTTATGATACGCACCGACGTGGGCGGCTCATTGGCGCTCACATGAATGGTGACCGCGGCCGAGCCGACCCCGCCATTGCTGTCCGTGACCTGAAGGGTGATGACATGCGTTCCCTTTGACAGGGTAGCCAGCGTAAGCGAGCTGCCGGTCCCAAGGACCCCGTCAAGGGATGAAATCCACTTGAACTTGGTGCTGTCCGAGATGATGCCGTCTTCCGGGTCCTCTGCCTTGCCCGTAAACCTGATGGAATCCTTCCAGACATTCTCGCTCGCCGCAGCCGGACTGGTGATGGTGACCACGGGCAGGCGGTTGACCACGGTGATGATGATATAGACCGACCGTGTGTTTCCTGAGCTGTCGGTGGCCACAAGGGTGATGCGGTGTGTACCCGGAACCAGCAGGTTGGTGGCAAAATCCTCGCCGGTGCCGATGGGCTGGCTGGGATCCTTGTTCAGGGACGAATACCACTTCAGACTCGACCCGGAAAGAGCACCATCTTCCTTGTCCGTGGCATTGCCGGTAAACCGTATGAAGTCATTGAGGAAAAACGATGCCCCGTCCACGGGTGCCGTTATGTTCACTTCCGTGGGCTGCTCATCACTCACATCAATGGTGATGGAGGCTTCACCCACAGTCCCCTCGCTGTCAGTGGCCTTGAGGGTGATTTTGTGTTTATGGACCGAAAGACTGCTCGTGGTGATGGTCCCCCCTGTTCCCAGGAGTCCGTCCCAATCCGAGAACCACCGGAGACTTCCCCCGGTCAGCGGTCCGTCTTCAGGGTCATTGCTGGATCCCTCAAAGGTGATGGACGCACCAAAGGCATGGGAACTGTTGTTTGCCGGCATGGAGATGATAACCGACGGGGTCGCGTTCTTGACGGTTATGGAAATGTCATCTGTGGCCACGGCCCCGTCATGATCAGTGACCGTGAGGGTGATGGTATGGGTTCCGGACGGCAGGGTGTTTACCGACAGGCTCACCCCCTGGCCCAGGGGCGTGGCGCTGCTGGATGAGGTCCAGACCAGATACGCCCCGGTCAGATTGCCGTCTTCAGGATCAGTCCCCTTGCCCTGAAAGGTGATATAGCTGCCATAGTCATGGGAACTCCCGTCCAGGGGTGCTGTGATGGTTGCCGTGGGAGGCGCGTTGCCTATTTCGATGTCAATGGTGTCCTTGAGCGTCAACCCTTTGCTGTCCACCACCGTGAGCGTGATGATATGCTTTCCGCTGGTCAGGGTATTGATGGCCAGGGGAGAACCTGTACCCATGGGATCTCCCTGGCTGGATGACCAGACAAGGGATGTGCCTGCCAACACCCCGTCTTCAGGGTCGATACCGGTGCCCTGGAAAGTGATCAGGGTGCCATAAGGAAAAACGTAGCTGGGGTCCGGGAGAACCGGGGCCAGAATCGTGGCCGATGTCGGCGGCGTGTTCCTGACAATGATCTGGATGCTGGTTGTCCCGGTAAGCCCGTCGTTATCTCGTGCCGTCAGGGTAATGGTGTGGGTTCCTGAATGCAATAGCGTATACCCTGTGACGGTTGCTGTTGTACCGAATGTACCGTCGATGTTGGACGACCAGATGAGGTTGTTTCCGGTGATGGGATTACCCGATGAGTCGACTCCGGATCCGTTAAAGGTTATGGGATCGCCGTAGTCGGTATTCGAACCCGGAGCCGGGTCCGTGATAATGGCCGTGGGGCTCCCCTTCTGGACCGTTACGGATATGGAATCGCTTGTTGATATACCGTTCGTATCCGTGGCTGTTACTGTTATGATGTGCGTGCCTGAAGGCAAAGAGCTGGTGACAAAGTTAGCTCCGTTGCCGATGAACCCGACCAGGTCCGATTCCCATACCAGCTTGTTCGTCGGGATCGTTATGTCTTCCTGGTCTGAAGCGTTGCACCGGAAAGTGATGGCTGCTTTATAGGCAAAGGAAGCTCCGTCCGCCGGGGATGTGATATCAACCAGAGGCGGTGCGTTGCCGATCTCCAATGTTGTTGTTACAAAGGATTTGGCCCCTTTGCTGTCCGTTGCCGTCAGCCTGATGATATGGACTCCGCTGGTGAGGGTACTCACTGTCGGTGAGGAGCCTATCCCCATGGGGTCTCCCTGACTGGAGGTCCAGACCAGGGACGTTCCGCTTAGAGGACCATCCTCCACATCAGTTCCGCTTCCCTCAAAGGTGATCGCAGTACCGTAGACATAGATCCCGCTGGGAGGCGGAAGGGGGAGAACACTGTTGATGGTGACAGTCGGAACATTATTGATAATCGTCAGCTGGCCGCTTTTGCTGCCCGTGTTGCCGTCAGCGTCCGTCACCGAAGCGACAATGGTATGGGTACCCACTGAAAGGTTTGTTTTATACAGGTCTTCGGTTCCGGTACCAAGGGTGCCGTCGATGGATGACCACCATGTCCAGGACGAATCTCCTGCCAGATCGCCATCCTCGGCATCCACGCCCGTGGCTGAAAAATGGACAGTGTTGATATAGCTGCAGCTGGTGGGATCAATGGTTACGGTAACCACGGGCGAAGCAGCAAACCCTTGGGCAGCCGCTCCCAACACAGCAGACAGGATCAGGAACAGCACCACCCGCAATCTGGCTTTTATTTCCTTGAAAAGCTGTATCATCGTATCATCCTTTGAAAAGACCATAAAACCTTCGGCGGACCTGGAATCCAGACTCCTGTCAGTCAGAAGAATATCTTGATCAGGGCATGGTCAGGTTCCGGGCCGTAACGCCCTTTTCCCCCATGCTGTCCGTTGCAACCAGGGTGATGGTATAGGTGGCTCCCGCAGTCGTAAATGTTGACAGGTCCAGCCGTATGGACGAGGTTACCAGACCCGCCCCTGCAGGCTCCTCCGGGGTGATCTTCCCCATCTGGTCGCTCCTGTACCATTCCAGCCGGTCACTGTTCACGGTTCCATCCTCGGCATCATCGGCCTTGCCGTAAAAGGTGATATAACCGGTACTGGTCGCGGAGGTGTAATCCGTGGCAGGATAGGTGATGGTCGGGACCGGCGGGGTGTTGCTGCCGATGGTAATGATCACCGAATCGGTTCCCGAAGCCCCCCAGCCGTCTTTGGCTTCCAGGGTAATGATGTGCTCACCGTCGGTCATGGCCCTCCCTCCCAGGGCAGGCACGCTGCTGGTTTTAATATCCAGGATCTCACCGGACCCCAGGTACCCGTCGATGTGGGATTTCCATTCCAGATTCTCGCCGGACAGGTCACCGTCTTCGGTGTCAACACCGGTACCCTGGAAATTGATCCATTCCCCGGGAGCAAAGGTCTTGCACAGGGAGTTGGCTGTGGGACAGGTCTCGGGCGGGTTGGCAATGACGGCCACCGGATTGGTATTGGTAAGGGTAATGCTGACGCTTGCCTGGCCCGTGCCGCTCTTTCCCGATGCCCTAAGGTAAATGGTATGGACGCCTTCTTTCAGGGGGCCGTCAATGGCCGGAACATAGCGGGTGTTCAGGGTCAGGGTAGCCCCGGTGCCCAGGACACCGTCCTTGGATGAAATCCATTCCAGGCTGCTGCCGGAAAGGATGGCACCGTCAAAATCCATGGCGTTGCCGATCAGGCTCAGGGTATCTCCGGCCTTGACCTCGGCGCCGGTCACCGGGCTGGTTATGGCCACCGTGGGAGAGGAGGCCTGGGAACCCACAGTTATGATGACAAAGGCATTACTGGATGCCCCCTTGTTATCGGTTACCGTAAGGGTAATGGTATGCTCTCCCTGGGAAAGGGTGGAAACGCTCAGGGGACTGCCCGTACCCAGGGCGCCGTTGATGTTGGAACCCCACACCAGGGCGGAGCCTGACAGGGTGCCGTCTTCAGCATCGGTTCCGGATCCCTGAAAGGTTACGGTTTCACCCACATTAAAGGACATGTCCCCGGCAGGAGCGGTTATGGCTGCAACCGGCGAGGTATTGGCATTGGCTGAGGAGGATTCACCGACCGTAATGCTCACGGAATCGGTGACAACAGTATTGCCGGTTGCGTCCGTTACCGTAAAGACGATGACATGGGTGCCTGCGGACAGGGCGGCCGATGATACGGTTGCCGCAGTGCCGATGGCACCGTCCAGGGTTGAGACCCAGGAATAGGTGTAGGTCTTGGTGGAATCAAGATCGGCCAGGGAGCTGATAAAGGAAACGGTGTCTCCCTGGACAAACACAGCACCATCCTGGGGCATATAGATGGTCCCGGATTCGGGTTTGGTTGTGGTTGTGGATGCGCCCTTGTCACCGCTGGTTCCCACAATGGTCACAAATCCCAGTACAACAGCCATCAGCAAAGCTGACCCTCTCAATAAACGACCCAATCCCGTTGTCTTCACGTCGGCTTCCTTTCATTGGTTTTTCTTCGTGTCATCCTCATCACACCATACCCTGCAACAGCTCCGGCAAAAATTGCCACAAGATCCAGCGGATCAAAACTTCCCTGCCTGAAATAGCTTTTCACGGCATCCAGAACCGGATACTGTCCGAACCAGTCCGGCACCAGTTTGACGGCAGCAGCGTCAAAATACTGACCGATCTCGAACCCAGCGTCAACTGCCATCCATGCAGCTGCCACAAGAATGTGCCCTTGTCTGGACGCAGTGGCAATACCGCCAGTGATCAGTATGAACGAAAATACATGCAGAAATGATGCCAGGCTCCTGTCCGCCCAGCCGAACAGGTCCGGAAAACGGTCATGGATGCTGAACATGTAAAGGTAGCGATTCACAAAATAGGTGGCCCCGGGAGGACGGTCGCTGAGGTAGATCAGGGTTCCCAGGAGCAGGGCAAGACATCCTGCCAGAATCTGAACCCGATTGACACCCGGAGGGTCGCTGACGGTGACGGCGGTATTTTCCATGATGACCCCCGGGAATATCAGATAATGATGTTCAGCATCCGGCTCTTGTCCCGATCCTGGACAAGGGTGTCCACAAGGGCTGCCGGATCCAGTTTCTCCTGGGGGGCGACCTGGCAGTCCATGCTGGTTACCGTAAATCCCTGGGCTGAGAGACGCTTTACCAGGTCCGGCAGCATGCTGGTCACGAATGCACCGGTCCCGGAATCTGAAACCAGAAACCTTCCTGAGATGGCCTTGTCCAGGACTGAACAATCAACCCGGATTCCGCCCAGGGCACTCAGGGTAAGGAGCAGGGAAACCCGGAACAGTCTCTTTTTCCCGGATTGTCCGGACCCGGATTCCCGGCCCGCATCAAAGAGGATCTGGCCGAAGCTGAAAGCCCCCTGGCTGAAGATGGGAAACGGGATCAGATAGCGCCCGGATTCGGCCGAATAGTGATTCAGGGATTGAAAGGTTTCAATGGCATCCACAAATCCTTTCAAGGCGTTCAAGGTTTTTGTGTTTTCCGTTTCAACGCTGGAAATCAATGACAGAATCTGCTCCCTGGTTTCAGGAACCAGGATGGCATCCGTCCTGGTGGATGCCTGGGATGATACCGGCTGCTGGAGAAGTTCCGTCAGCCTGGCCGCCAGGGCCGTCACCCCCTGGCCCGATCCGGAAAGCAGGGACATACGGGGAAGGATGTCTCCTGTGATGGTTTTGCGGACCGCCTCCGGGATGGAAGGGGCGCCCGTACCCAGAAGGGTTCTGATCCCCCGGAGTACGGCCACGGTATCGGATTCAAAACGGGAAACCAGGTCCTGGGCAGCCTGCCTGATCTGGGCGGATGCCGGCATGGATGCCATGGAATCATCGGCCCTCAGGGACACCAGGAAGGATTGAATCCGGCTCAGGTTTTCCATGGCCGGGGAGCCGGATTTTAAACCCGTGTATTCAGCGAGCCCGGGAAGGATATGGGACAACTGGTTTATAACAGTTCTCTGGGCCTGGGACATGACACCGGTACCCGCCTTTCCCAAAGCGGTGCGCAAAGAGCCGGCCCATGATGCGACATCATTTTCAACCCCGGATATCTGGCTGGACAGGGCACTCTGGTTCCCGGCAGACAGGGGTGGGCTCCCTGCAGGACCAGAGCCGGCAGCCGGCCGGACAAGGGTTTTCAGGTTGCCGGCCAGAACCCGGATTGACTCCCCCGGGTCAGGGGTCGCTGAAATTCGCGGCAGAACAGTTTCCAGTATCTCCCGGACCCGGGCATGATCAGCCCCGGTCATGGGTCTGCCCGCCAGGGTATCAACAAACTTGCGTATGGTATCAATTCCCTGGGCCGCGTTTGTTCCCAGCTCCCCGATGAGCTTCATGGCCAGACCCTTCAGATCCTGGGATGACAGCGTTTTAATAACGGCCGGATCCTGGCCTGAAGTGTTTCCCATGACCTGCTGAAAAAGCTTGTTCTCCCAGGACAGTCCCCCCTTTTCCAGAATTCTGGGAACCAGGGTGCTGTCTGCCTTGCCGGACAGAAGCGTCAGGGACACGAGCAGAAGCTTGAGCTGCTCCATATCAGCCCTGACCGGAGAAACAGCCTGGCCTCCGGTCACGGCAGTCAGATTTTTAAAAACCTGGGAAGACACCTGTGGGGAAAGGCCGGCAAAGGAATCCTGGGACGAAGACGCAGAAGACAGCATTGGGGCAAGCAATTTGAAAAGGCCTGAAAAAGGGCTTTCCCTGGACCAGGTGCCGAGGAGCGATGCCAGGGAAGGGGGAGAGGACAAAGGACCGGGAAGTGAATCTGTTTCAGGTACGATGAGCTTCAGCACCTGTCCCTGGCCTTCCCCCAGAACCTTCAGCCGGATCTGGTCCCCGGGGGTCAAAAGCAGGGAAGTTTCGGCCAGAAGATGCCGGCCCCCGATGGTCACCTCGGCCCGGGTCGGGGACAGGATCTTCTCCACCAGGGCATCCACAACCTGCCCTGGTTTCAGATCGGATGCAGACCTTAAATCCTGACCTGTCCTTGTCTCCGTCCCTTTGGCATTCCCGGCACTGTCCCGGCCGGGTGTCCTGTCCGGAATAAGGGGATTGATACCCTGGATCACCTCTGGTTCTCCAGTTCCATCATTTTCTTCTTCAGTCCGATGACAAGCTGGACTTCCCCCCTGGGCAGGGACAGTCTGGAAGCGATCTCAGAATCCCCAACCCCCTTGTCAAACAAATCCAGGATCGACTGCTGCTGATCAAAACTGTCGGCATGATGCCCGATTGACTCCCGAAGGGCGCCAGAGGCTGCCTGCCCTGCTCCGGCATCCCGAATGCCGGCCAGCACCGAATCAGCCCTGGCCAGAAGGAGGTTCAAGCTGATAATCCTGGAATCCAGGGATTGATTCACCTCTTTGACCAGTCTTTTCTTCTCCCTTATCTGTTCCTCAAACCGGATGGATACTGTTTGCGCCTCACGGACCAGAGACTCCAGCATCCCGACAATATCTGCCGCTGCGGCATCCACCCGGCCATCCGGATAAGGAAGCGGTACAGGCACTTTCCCAGGATCCTGAGTCCGCTCCCGGTTCATCCGTTTGACAAGTCCCAGGAGGAGCCCCACAAACACAAGGTTGATGAGGAACTGTACAGCAATCCAGAATTCAAGTGAAAAAAGTCTGATCATGCCAGCGTATCCAAAAGCCTTCCCGGAGAGTCCGGATCCTGATCCAGGGGATCCTCATCTTCGGACTGCGTGGTTTCCTGATTCTTGTTCCCACGGGGGTGTCTTTGCCCCTGTTTCTGGTCCAGCGCCTGACGCTCCCTGTCTGCTTTGACCTGGTCCGTATCCGTGGATTCCTGGACCGTATTCTTTTCCATGGCTTCTTTTGCAGCCTGCTGGATGGCCAGCTGATCAGGATCCGGCTGGTTGGGCCGGGTGTGGTGCATGGCCTCATGGACTGCACTAGACTGCTGGATCACAATGTTATGACCGGGTATGGTCGTCATAAGGACCTCCTTTATCCGGTTTTAAACAATGCAAAGGTTACCTTTTCAATGCCGTTGCCGTGCAGGACACCGGTCAGGGCATTCTTGACGGCACCCAGGAGATCCGCCTCCGTGACAGTATCCCCCTTGTCCGATGCCAGAGAACGACCCATGGCTTCGTAAACCACATCCCTGAACCTGGGGATATTCTTTTGTATTTCATCAAAAACCCGACTGGTGGTGTAATGGATGGATACATCCACCTGGATATATCCGGATCCCTTTGTTCCTGAAGGAACCAGAACCATGAACCTTTCCAGAACCAGACTGCCGGGACCTTTATCAACAAACGGTTCAGGACTTTCAACCACAGGTGCCGGCGGTACAACCACAGGGGCTGGTTTCACAGTTACCGTTTCACGCTCTGGATTGCGGACTTGAACCACTGCCGCAACAGGGGGATCGAATTTCTGACTCCCGGAGTGTAAGCGATAAACATAATAGCCCGAGGGAACCAATATGCCCAGAAGAAGAATAACGGACGCGGCCACAAGAAAACGGCGTGACAGCCTCGGCTGTTTCAAGGTAACAGTATCCCTGGTCTCAGAAATAGAGCGGGAGGCGGAGACTTCCTTTTTCCCTCCCACAGCCTCTTCCAGAACAACCTGGTTTGCAGTGCCTGTGTCCATATCCCTTTCTGGGGAATGCCCATCGGGCTCCCCGGAATAGTTATCTCCCAGGATATCCTCATCATCCTCCAATGTTCCCTTGAGAAGTTCGTTGATGTCCTCCTGGGAGATGAGGGCTGACCCTTCTGTCACATCCTCCGCCAGTTCCTTCTCAGAGGTATTCAGCAGCTTGTCAATGTCTTCCTGGGAAACCTCCCGGGCCTCTGTTTCTTCCTTGACCAGGACATCCAGATCCACCACCGTTACATCGGGTTGTGACGCATCCTCGTCTTGTTTGATCTTGTCGGCCTGGATAAGACGATCCAGGGTTTCCTGGGTAATCAGGCAATCCTGGATGGAAACAGCTTCGGATTCATCCAGAACAGGTTCACCCCTGTCCATGGAACCCGGGACAGATCCCAGGGGGACTGCGTCCTGCACGGTTTGATCAGGAGGTTGGATTGCAGCGCCGAAACCGGGTGAGACAACCCGTTTCACATCCTCCAGGGAGATCATTTCAAGCGCATCGTCATCGGGAGCGTCTCCGGCCGGCAGTCCCTGGCTCCCGGAACCGGAAAGAAGCTTGTCGATATCGTCCTGGGAAAACTCTGCCCCATCATCCGGATCTTCGGGCAGAACGCTGCTTGGGGCCGGGGCCGGCTCCGGCTCTGAAAACGATGTTGAATTGAGCAGTTTGTCGATATCATCCTGGGAGATGAGCTCAAGATCATCCGGACCCGCAGTGCCTGCACCGGCTGAAGGGGTCTGATCTGGGCTGGCATCCTTCGGGACATCCGTACCCCCGCCTCCTGTTGCAATACCGTCAAGAAGACTGTCAATGTCATCCTGGGAAAAGTCTGTGGCGCCATCATCCTCACCACCCTCATCCAGGGAAACGGCATTGAGAAGTTTATCGATATCGTCCTGGGAGATTAGACTGTCTGCGTCTGTCATCGTATCGGCCATGGTTTTCCCTCTTTATGTTTCCGGGTTGCCTTAGCTGCCATACCCTGCTGAAAACACCCTTAATCAGGGTTCAAAATACCGGTTCAGTCGCGCCTTTAATTTAATGAGAACCGATGTATGAATCTGGCAGATGCGCGACTCCGTCAGGTCCAGCACTTCACCGATTTCCTTGAGCGTCAGCTCGTCATAATAGTACAGGGATACAACCAGCTGCTCTTTTTCCGACAACCCCCGGATGGCATCGGCCAGAACGGTTTTCACCTCTTTCCGGTCAAAGTCTTCCTCAGGATCGCCATTGTTTTTCAACGTTGTCTGAAAAGTGGTCCTGGATGACACCTCGTTGTTCTTTGATTTAAGAAACGTATCCAGACTCAGCACGGCAGCCCCGTGGATATCGGTAAGCATATCGTAATAGGTCTCAATTTCCAGGCCCATTCTCTTTGCCACATCCGATTCTGAAGCTGGTTTCCCGGTTTCAAACTCCACTGCCCTGACTGCCTGGGAAATTTCCTGGATCTTTTTTCTCATGGCCCTGGAATAAACGTCCATGCCGCGGAGCTCATCCAGGATAGCCCCGTTGATACGATACTGGGCATAGGTTTTCAGGCTTACATGCCGGTTTGGATCAAACTTGTCCACCGCATCGATAAGACCCAGGGACCCGGCACTGATCAGTTCGTCAAAAAAAACGCTGGAGGGGACCCGCCGGGCAAACTTTGCGGCAATGTGCTTGACCAGATAGGCAAAATGAGTGATCTGCTCTTCACGCCAGGCAGCATCCCGGGTCTCATGTTTCTGATATCCTTGTGCCATGAAACACTATTCCCCTGTACGTTTTTACCCGGCCGCCTGCCGCGGAAGGCCGGAAGCATTTCAGTGACTGCCCGGGTCAGGGAGCAACACAACCGTTCAAGGGCTGCAAGATTTTCACCATCGGCAGCTTCGCATCAATTGGCAGCCTCAAAAATCCGCTTCATGAAAAAGCTCAGATTGCCGCTGGAATTCGACCGGCCCGGAGAAGCCAAAAGTTTAACCGCAATACGTTCCAGCGCCTTTCCCGAAGGTGAATCCGGGGCATAATCAACGACCGTGCTCCGCTTCATTACCGACTTCTGGAGCAGGGGGTCCATGGGGATAAACCCGAAATACTCCAGGACCACATTCCCCAGAAACTTGTCTATGGCTCCAATAAGGGAAGCATACACAGACTTGGCCTCTTTTTCCGATGCTACCATATTCACAACCAGTTTGAAATACCGGGTCCCATAATTCTGGGACAGCACCTTCATCAGGGCATAGGCATCGGTAATGGAGGTGGGTTCCCGGGTTGCAATCACAATACATTCATCGGCTGCCTGATTGAAATACAGGACATTGGAGGAAATACCGGCCCCGGTGTCCACCAGCAGGATGTCCGCCATGTCCTCCAGGACGTCGAACTCCGTGAGAAGATTCAGTTTCTCGCCGTCAGAGAGCTGGGTCAGGTGGGCAAACCCGGACCCTCCGGGGATAATTTTCAGGCCATGGGGTGTTGTCACCATCACCTCCTTGAGCCCTTTCTCCCCGGAAATGACATGGCTGATGTTGTACTTGGGTCTCAGGTTGAAAATAATGTCAACATTGCCCAGCCCCATATCCGCGTCAAGGATGATCACCCGTTTGCCCATGTTCTGGAGGGCGACCCCAATGCCGCCCACGGCATTGGTCTTTCCTACCCCCCCTTTGCCGCTGGTAACGGCAATAACCCTGGGCACAACTTTTCCATGGGCTGTCGCTTTCAGGAATTCATTCCGCCCAGACATATCCTTTTTCATCAAAGTCCTCAACCCGCTTGCCTGATCCACGGCATCTCTCCCCTTGCCGGTTCCGTTCCCAGCACAATCCCCAGAATATCCTTCCTATCCGGAACAATAAGATCTTCCGGAACTCTCTGGCCGTTGGTGATCAGGGAAATCGGCATTCCATACTCCATGATCTGATCCATGATCTTCCCGCATCGCATGGCCTCATCCACCTTGGTAAACACGTAGGAGCCGGGGCTGAGATCCGCATAAGCCTTTACAGCCTGTTTCATATCCAGAAAGCCGGTGGTCAGACTCAGCACCAGGTGCACCGACACCCTGCTTGCCCCTCCCCGGATAACCCCGGCTATTTCATCCATCCTGGCCTTGTCCCACGGACTGTGTCCGGCCGTATCAATGAGTACGGCATCCATGGCATCCATGCGTTCAAGGGCGATCCTGAAATCGGCCTCCGAAAAGGCCGGAACACACATGAGTCCCATGATGGACGCATAGGCCCGTAACTGTTCAAATGCTCCGATACGGTAACTGTCAATGGAGATCAGTCCGACCTTGAGCTTCCTTCTCAGGTTCAGTTCAGCGGCCAGTTTGGCAATGGTGGTTGTTTTGCCCACCCCGGTCGGCCCCACAAATGCAGCCACCCGGGGCCCTGCCGGATCCTTTTTGCTGTCCCTGGAAAAAGGATCCACTATGGCAATCTGCCCTATGCATTCATTAATAACATACTTTTTTAAAAATGCAATAGACCCGGTTCCTGTTTCCCGATCCTGCTCCAGGGCACTGCACGCTTTTCTGAGAATGGTTCCGGCATTTTTTTCCGATATTCCTGCCCTGAGCAGGGATGCATAGAGCCCCGTGGCTTCCCTGTGGTGTTCCAGAACCCCTCCGACTCCGTCTCCCAGGGCTGCCAGGGAAATGAGGTCCCTGATGGAGGCCAGTTCCTGGTGGAGCTGGTCATATCCCGCCGTATCCATCACCGGCTTTCTGACCGTTATTTCTTCCATGGAGTCCTGGGGCCCGGAACTTTTCCTGGGCACGGCTTCCACTTCAAACAGTTCCCTGCCGTAGGGATCCTTGGGACTCCTGGGCACCCTCCTGGACCCCAGGATCATGGCATCCGGTCCAAGTTCATCCTTGACCTTTGCCATGGCCGCCCGGATACTCGTGTCTTGAAATACTTTTGGTCTCATGATCAGATTTTCACCTTTCCACCTGCCTGCAGACTGATGTCATCCAGGATCTCTGCGTGGGATACCACAAAGACCGTCGGTAATGCGTGTTCGATAAGCTTTTTAAAATGTCTCCTCAGGACAGGGGAGCACATGATCACGGGCTGGGCATCCATGGCCATGAGTTTTTCAACCTCAACCCCGGCAGCCTTTACGATCTGCTCCACAACACCGGGTTCCACGGCCAGATAAGCCCCCTGGTCAGTATGTTTGACGCTCTTTGTCAGCATCTCCTCAAGCCCCCTGTCCAGGGTGATGACCTTGAGGCTCCTCCCTTCACTCAGGTAGGGAGCCAGCATTCCCTTGGCTATTTTCTGGCGGACATACTCGGTGAGAAGATCCGGGTCCTTTCCCTTGGGAGCAAAGTCTGCCAGGGTCTCCACGATGGACAAAAGATCCCGGATGGAAATCTTTTCTCTCAGGAGATTCTGGAGAACCTTCTGGACCATGCCCACGTTCATGAGATTGGGAACCAGCTCTTCCACAGCCTTGGGACTGGTCTTGGCCAGGTTATCCAGGAGGTACTGGACTTCCTGGCGGCCCAGGAGTTCATGGGCATGGTTGCGGATCACCTCGGTAATATGGGTGGCAATAACCGTTGAGTTGTCCACCACCGTATAACCTGCGAACTTGGCTTCATCCTCCCTGGAGGCCGGAATCCACAGGGCCGCCAGATTAAAGGCCGGCTCCGTGGTGGGAATGCCCTCTATCTCCTGGGCCACTCCCCCGGGATCCATGGCGAGCAGATGGTTGACCATCAGCTCGGCCCCGGCAACTTCAACCCCCTTGATCATGACCCGGTACTGGGCAGGATTGAGTTTCAGGTTGTCACGAATATGGATGGGCGGGATGATAATACCCATATCACTGGCAAACTGCCGCCGGATGGCCCGGATTCTTCCCAGGAGCATGCCGTCCTGCTGCTTGTCCACCAGGGGAATGAGTCCATACCCGACTTCCAGTTCGATGGTATCCAGGGTAAGGAGGTGATCAACAGCTTCCGGACCACCGGGTTCCTTGGCGGCCTCGGTTTCGGATACAGCGATCTCTTCCGCCTCCTCCCCGGGTCTGCCCTCCCTGAGAAAGAACCAGCACCCTCCTCCCAGAATCAGAGCCAGGGACATGAACGGAAATGCCGGAAGCCCCGGAACCAGGCCTAGAACAAATACGATAACGGCACCAATATAAACAGGCGTCGGGCTAGACAGCAGGTGATTGACAAATTCTCTGCCCATGCGGTCACCGGACCCGGCCCTGGAAACCAGGAGACCGGCCGCAGTTGAAATCAGGAGCGCAGGGATCTGGGAAACGAGGCCGTCACCCACGGTGAGCAGCGTATAGTTGGCCAGGGCCTGGCGCATCTCCATGCCCTGCTGGGCAACGCCTATCACAAAGCCTCCGGCGATGTTGATCATGGTGATGATGATACCGGCAATGGCATCTCCCCGGACAAATTTACTGGCACCGTCCATGGCACCGTGGAATTCGGATTCCCGTGCAATCTCCTTTCTCCGCTCCCCGGCCTCCACCTCGTCGATCATGCCCGCATTCAGGTCGGCATCTATGGCCATCTGCTTTCCCGGCATGGCATCCAGGGTAAAGCGTGCGGCAACTTCAGCGATACGACCCGCACCTTTGGTGATGACCATGAAGTTGATCAGGACAAGAATGACAAAGATGATCATGCCCACCACATAATTGCCGCCCACAACAAAGTTGCCGAAGGACATGATGATGGTACCCGCGGCCTGGGGGCCTTCACTGCCGTGAAGCAGGATCAGTCTTGTGGACGCCACGTTCAGGGACAGGCGGAACAGGGTCAAAACCAGGAGCATGGACGGGAAAATGGAGAAATCCAGGGGTGCTTTGGTATACATGGTCGTGATCAGGACGATGACCGCCAAAGTAATGCTCAATGCCAGAAAAAAGTCCAGGATCACAGGATGGAGCGGAAGAATCATGGCCATGAGAATACCGATCAATGCGGTGATCATGGCAATGTCGGACCCTTCCCGCTTGAGACCTGCCATGAAACCGGTTGCTTCAGTTGCCATGCCTGCTCCTTGTTCGGGTTATCCCCAGTGTGTTAATGGTCGTCCCCTGGGCACAAGCCGTCAGTATCCTGCCGTTCCTTGACGGGTCTGCCAAAAACCTGACGTTTCCCCTTTCCATGAAACCTGCCCCTGCCATCATTAGTTTAAAGCCCTTTTCCCTTGAGTCTGTAAACATAGGCAAGAACCTCGGCCACAGCCTGGAACATCTCGGACGGGATTTCACGGCCTATGTCTACCTTGGCATACAAATTCCGGGCCAAGGCTTTGTTTTCCACCAGGGGAACCCCGGCTTCCTCGGCAACGCTGCGGATATTCGCTGCCACAGGTCCGGCACCCTTGGCAACCACCCTGGGAGCTTCCATGGTCATGACATCATATTTCACGGCAACGGCCAGGTGGGTCGGGTTGGTGACAACAACGTCCGCCTCGGGGACATCGGCCATCATGCGTTTTCTGGCAGCTTCCCTCTGGAGCTGGCGGATCCTGGCCTTGATCTGGGGATCCCCTTCCAGCTGCTTGTACTCATCCTTGACCTCCTGTTTTGTCATCTTCTGGTCCTGGAGGAACTTCCAGCGCTGAAAGGCATAGTCAAACGCTGCCAGGAGCACCATGGCAATGATGACTTTTATAAAAATGACAAAGGACGTTTTCAGTATGAAAAGAAGGATATAGGCCATGCTGTGATCATAGAGACGTTCGATGTCCGGCATGTCGCCCCGGATGGTCTGGTACCCGACGACAGCGATGATAATGATCTTGAGAATGCTCTTGACCAGTTCCACCAGGGCCCTGGATGAAAACTTCTGGGCAAAGCCCTTGATGGGATCGATGCGTGACAGTTTGGGTGCAATGGCTTTCCAGGAGATTTCAAACCCCACCTGGAGAAAATTGGACACCAGGGCTGTCAAAAAAACCGCCACCATGAGCGGTGCGATCAGGATAAAGAACTTCAGGGTATACCGGAACATCAGATGAACCGATTCCACGGCATTGAGCACCGGGATGCCGGTAAAGGAAAGGGAATCCCGCATCACCACCAGAAACTGCTGGTACATGAAATACCCAAAGGCATACAGGGCCAGCACCCCGGAGAGCAGCACAAACACCGCCGGGACCTCGATACTTTTGGCGACCTGCCCTTCTTCCCTTGCCTTGCCCAGTTTCTTGGAGCTGGCATCCTCGGTTTTCTCTCCCCCGCCTTCGGAATCTTCAGCCATGGTCTATCCTCCGCCCGCAAAATAGAGAAGCCCCATAAGCATCTCCTTGAGATGACCGATGTACTGGGTTGTCACAAGGACCGTAATCTGCATGGAAAGGCCGAACAGGGCCAGCCCGATAACGATCTTGATGGGAAAGGCGATGATCATGACATTCATCTGGGGGGAGAATTTTGCGGTAAGGCCGAAGGCCGTACTGGTAAACAGAAGGGCTGCTATCACCGGCGCACCGATTTTAATGCCCAGGGCAAACATCTGGGTTGTCATTTCCAGGACCTGGGATACCATGACCGGCTGAAACACGAAAACCCCTGGCCGCACAAGTTTGAAACTGTCGATCAGGGCCATGAGAATGACATGGTGACCGTTCAGGGACAGGAAAATGAGCACGGTTACCCAGTAGGCCAGCTCTTCCATGATGGAGATATTGGCTCCGGACTGGGGGTCAACCACATTGATCATGGAAAACCCCATCTGGAACCCGATGACCTGGCCTGCAAGCTGAGCTGCTCCGAAAAACAGGCGGATACTGAGGCTCAGAACAACCCCGAGCATGAGTTCGGTAATCAGGAGAAGCCCTGTTTCCAGGGCTGTGTCCGGGAACAGGGCCGGGTCCACATCCACCACCGAGTAGATGAGAAGGGATATAACCATGGCAAGGCCTGCCTTGGGAAGGGCAGGCATCATGGTTGTGGAGAACATGGGCATCATGAACAGGACAACGCTGATCCGGGCCAGAACCAGAAAATAAACCTTGTAGGATTCCGGTTGTATCAGGTTCAGGATTTCCATGGCCCTTGGTCCCTGCTATCGAATGTACATGGGGATATTCTCGATAATCCGCTGGGTATAGGTCGTTATCTCATCCAGCATCCATGGAGCAAAAAAAAGCAGTCCCAGGAATACGGCGATGATCTTGGGAACAAAGGTCAGGGTCATTTCCTGGATGGAGGTCACAGCCTGAAAGATACTGATGATGAGCCCGGCCGCAAGGCCCAGGCCCAGCATGGGCATGGACAGGTAAATGGTCAAAAGGATCGCCTGCTTGGCAAATTCGATGATGAATTCAGGGGTCATGGCTACACTCCGAAACTCTTTAACAAGGATCCTGTCAGAAGCTGCCAACCGTCCACCAGCACAAACAGCATGAGCTTGAAGGGCAGGGAAATCATGACCGGGGGAAGCATCATCATACCCATGGCAAGGAGCACCGAGGCAACCACCATGTCAATGACCAGAAAGGGCACATAGATGACAAACCCGATGATGAACGATGTCTTCAGCTCGCTGATCACATAGGCGGGAATGAGCAGCAGCAGGGAAACATCCTCACGGGTCTCGGGTTTGTCATATTGCCCGCCCTTGACAAACAGGGCGATATCCGATTCCCGGGTGTTGGCCAGGAGGAATTTGCGTACCGGGACCTGGGCTGTTTCAAAGGCTTCCTGGTAGTTGATTTCACCGCCCAGGTAAGGGTTCAGAGAATTTTCATACACGGCCACAGCCACGGGTTTGTAGATGAAGAAGGTCAAAAACAGGGCCAGTCCCACAATAATCTGGTTGGGCGGGCTGGACTGGGTCCCGATGGCCTGCCTGAGGAAATGGAACACAACGATGAGGCGGGTAAAGGGTGTCATGAGGATCAGGATGGCCGGCGCCAGGGCCAGGATGGTCAACAGGGCGATGATTTCCAAGACCACAGCCACATCGGCCGGCCCCTTGGCCTCTCCAACCCCGAAGGTGAAAGACGGGATGGGAAAATTCACTGCCCGGGCCACCTGGGGAACGGCCAGCAGGGTAACAAGCACTCCTGCAAGAACCAGCATCCCAACCCGCATCTGTCTGCCCCTAATCTTCATGTTTGTTGCTCCCGTCCGCAACGCGGTCCTGCCCTTGAATCGATGAAACCGGCCGGCCAAGACCCTGGAGAATCTCCCTGAATCCACGGGGCTCGTCAGCCCTGTCCGGGGCCTCTTTGCCTCCGGCATCAAAGGTTGCCAGGCAGGATATGGCCTGGGCGGTCAGACCGATGAGCAGTGTCTTGTCATACACCGTTACCAGGGCAACCTTTTCCCGGGGGGAAAAATGATGCATGGCCGCCACATGGATAAGACTCTTTTTGCCCCGCATGCCCTTGAATGACGACACCCGTCGTACGGCGTACAGAACAGCCAGAAGCACTGCAATGACGACCAGGAGCATCCCGGATGTCTTGAGGAACATCACCCCTATTTCAGGCGTTGTCATCATCAGCTGGTCAGGCTCTTTACCCGGTCCATGGGGGTGATGATATCGGTCAGACGCACACCGAATTTCTCGTTCACCACCACCACCTCACCCCTGGCGATCAGCTTCCTGTTGATGTAAACCTCAAGGGGTTCTCCGGCCAGCTTGTTCAGTTCCACGATGGACCCCTGTCCAAGCTGGAGAAGATCGTTGACCAGCATCTTGGATTTACCCAGTTCAACGGAAAGTTCCAGGGGGATATCCAGTATGAAATCAAGGTCCCGTTCCCCCTGCTCCTCATTGCTTCCGTCTTTTGACTCTTTTGTCTTCATTGTTCTGACTCCCCATGGATTTCACATGCCTGAACTGATTATTTTATGATTAATTTTTCCACAATCTTGAAGGCCTGGAGACCCCTCTGGACACCGGCATAACCCCGGACTTTCGGCAGACCGTCTATGTATCCGGTCAGCATTTCCTTGGCGTCCTGGTCCAGCTGGATCACGTCACCCTTCTGGAGATAGATCAGGCGTTCTCCGGAGATTTCCGTCTTTCCCAGTTGGATTCTGAGATCCACTGTGGACTCCAGGATGATCTCCTCCAGCATTTTCCGCCAGGTCAGATCGATCTCTTCGGTTTCAGCCTGGAACCCTGACGCCAGTTTTGCCCTGAGCGGTTCGATCATGGCATAGGGCAGACACAGGACCAGGTTCCCTGCCGACTGTTCCAGCTCGATCTCAAACCGGGTAACAATAACCAGATCCGTGGGAAGGACAATGGCCGCAAACTGGGGGTTCATCTCGGAACGGATCAGGGATGTTTTCACCGGTTCAATGGGCAGCCATGCCGACTCCACATCCTTGAGGCATGCCACCACCACCTTCTTGATCATGACCTCTTCGATGGGCGTGAATTCCCTGCCCTCGACCTTGGCCTTGCCGGATCCTCCCCCGCCGAAAAAGGTATCGATGAGGTTGTAGACCAGCTGGCTTTCAAGGATGACCAGGCCATGCCCCCTGAGCGGCTCCATGCGGAACACATGGAGGCTGGTCGGGACCGGGAGGCTCCGGACAAATTCCGAAAATTTCAGGGTATCCAGGGGATTGGCAATGACATCCACATTGGTCTGCAGCAGGGTTGACATGCTTGCCCGGATCTCCCTGGACAGACGCTCGTTGATAACGTCAAAGGTGGGCATCCTTGCCCGGACAACCTTGTCCTGGCTCGTAAAATCATAGGCTATTACATCCTTGGGATCATGGGCGGCGATATCGGTCTCCACCTCCACATCACCGGAATCCAGCCCTGCCAATAGACTGTCGACTTCATCCTGGGATAATATTTCACTCATGGCGTCATTTCACTGCATCAGAAAAAGGGTAAAATAAACATCTCGTACGGTTGTTTCGGGCATCAGGGCATTGATGCTGTTGATCAGCCTGAACTTCAATTTCAGTTTTCCGTCCGGATTCCTGAGCACCATCCAGGTCATGTTGCCGACTTCAAATTCAACAACCTGGCGTATCCGTTCGGTCTGGGCCAGGACCTGGGGCTTCATGTCAGGACTGACCAGCTCCAGGGCCAGGGTCAGGCTGACATGGTTCATATCCTGGCCGGGCTTCAGCTGTATCCGTTCAAAGGGTTCCAGTGTAACGATGTCAGCGAATTCCGGCTCCAGGGGAGCTGCCGGCTGGACCTGCTCCTTGGAGGCGGCCTTGGACTTATCCGCAGGTGCCGGTTGGCCTGTGTCATCCGGTCCTTTCAGGACGAACAGCCATGCACCCACCCCGGCCCCAACCAGAACCACCAGGATTACCGCGGCAAGAATCAGCATCCTGGGCCGCATCAGGCGCTTCAGCAGTGCTGCCTTTGACGGCTTTCCAGCCCCGTCGGCGGCATCAGGGGATTCAATGAGCGTTGTTCTGGCCAAGGCCTTGTTTTCCTTTCATGGACGTACAACCGTTGACAGATCCTGTTGCAAACAGAACAAGCAATCCCTGTGCCAGGATTGCGCTGATGCCGTTTTGCAGCCGGGCCCAGGGCGACAGGGAAAATCCGGGTCCGGACCCGGGATACTTAATGGTTTATTATGTAAGGAATTTCCTGGAATATGGCAAGGAGAAATCAAAAGGCGTGCAAAGTGCAGGTATGGGCAGAAGAAAAAATGGCGGGGCGTCAAAACCAGCCCTGGTGTCAGGAATATGACAAGGGCCGGATCCTTAAAAAGGATCCGGCCCTTGTCATTTCAAGAGGTCCTGCATTGACTAACGTTTCATCTGGATGACGGTGCTCATCATATCATCAACGGTGGTGATGGTCTTTGAGTTGGCCTGGAACCCGCGCTGGGTCGTAATCATCCTCACGAACTCTTCCGAGATGTCCACGTTGGACATCTCCAGAGAGTTGGGGGAGATGGTGCCCAGACCGTTCTCCCCGGGCCGGTTGGTAATGGCATCGCCGCTATCCCGGGTTTCCAGGAACAGATTGCCGCCCACGTTTTTCAAGCCCTGGGTATTGAAAAACTTGGCCAGGCCTACCCGGTACAGGGGGATGATCTGGCCGTTGGAGTAGATACCTGTTATCACACCGTCCGACCCCACATCCACGCCCTGAAGATCACCGGCACCATACCCGTCCCCGTTCTGGAAGGTGGTGGTAGAACTCCTGGAGTACTGGGTCGTGGTAAGGGAGTCGTTCACGAAATTGAGTCCGTCATACCGGGTGCCGATGTTGAATTCGATGTTCATTTCAGTGGAACCTTCGATCCCGCCCAGGAAATCCGCCGTAAAACCGTAATACCCGGTGCGCCGGACATCATCGGTGGTAATTTCCCGCCAGGCTGTGGAGCCCTTGATGTTAAAGGCGATCTCGCTGCGGTCATCGTAGGGGTCGGTGGTCTCTCCGTACTTCAGGGAATCGGTGAAGGTGAACACGATATCCTCCCGGTCCGAGTCGTTCCCGGACCCGTCAACGTCGATGTAGACCTTGTCCTGGTCACCGGCAAGCACGGCATTGGCGTACGCCTCGGGCGGCACATCCGGATTGACGGTGAAGGTAAAGGTGTTACCGGCAGCCCAGACACCGGAAGTGGATGCATCGAAAAGCACATCGGTCACGGCATCCCCGTCAAAATCGACACCAAAGACCTGGGGCCCGGCCGTTGTGGTGATCACGGCATTGGGATACTCCGACGGCGAAGACGGAACGATATCAAAAGAAATGGTCTGCCCCCCTACCGCTGTGATGGGAGAACCAAAGGTGTACTGGATGACCGACGCCCCTGTGGTAACGCCCAGCCTGTCATCCCATATGGCCATGCTGACCTTGGTGCTGTCATTGCCCGACGTAAGGACCATCATGGCGGACGCAGACCCTGCACCGGTTACCACACCTTCATTGTCCCATCCTGTACCATTCCAGTTCAGGATAGTGCCGGCAGAGGGCACCACACCGTCCGTTCCCTGGGTGGTGATGCTCAGGGCCGGGTTATTGGTCGGTGTAAACGTAAACACCTGAGAATCAAAATCAGCAAGCTTCAGCGGCATGTTCCAGACCCAGGTCGCACCATCGAACACCGCATCGACACTGTCGGAAACCATGGGCATTTTGCCTGCGTTGATAACCGTGGCAACGTCTGTTGCGATCAACGTGAAAGCGGCGTTGGTGGACACATCACTGATCAGCGTGCCTGCCGTGGCCGCACCTGCCGGATTGCTCCAGTGCCACTCTTGGGTCACCGGATTCCAGATCAGCCTGACATCGTTCACGTCATCGGTCAAAACGCTGGGATCGTTGATCTGAAGGGTGGTGTTGTCGTTTTCCGTTTCACCGGTATAGGTGGTGCCGGTAATGCCCTGGACATGGAGGGCATCCTTGTCGTTGATGTCAAAACTGATGTTGTCCGTGGCAACGGCCACCTGGGCCAGTTTGATCTTGATGTCAGCCTCCTTGTCCGAGGGGCTGGTTGGAGCCAGGACGATCTCGATATGCTGGTCATCGGAATAGGAGATGATGGCATTGGGATACCCGGCCGGTTTTTCATCGGGTTCCACGGTCCCGCTCTGATCAATATCTTTGAAATCCCAAGTCTTTCCGTTGAATTCAAGATTGAAGCCGTACCCGTCATTGGGCATGGCGTCGTAATTCTTGATGGTGAAGTTGACGTCATCGGGTGTGTTGACGCCGCTGGCCTGGACATTGCCGATCCTTCCGGTGAACTCGCTCATGGTAAAATTCACGATGTCGCCGCTGCCCTGGCTGAAGGTGATGGTTCCCCGGGCCAGGAGTCCCTTGCTGTCCGTATTCTGGACAAGGTTGCGGTTATCCTCGTTGGGATCGCAGGTGATCACATATTCCCATTTGGATCCTTCGATCTTGTCATAATAAATGGTAACGTCATGGGTGGTCCCCAGGCTGTCATACACCTTGACAACAGTCTGGTACTCAAATCCCGTGGGTTCCATATAGGTGTCCTGGCTGCTGTCCCAGAGGTTGGACAGGACCACTGTCTTGCTCTCCACATCCGCATCCAGGTTTGTTATGGCGGTTATCTGGGTGCTGGCCTTGGGCGGCGACGTGAAGGCGCTCAGGACAATATCTTTGATGGATCCGATGTCATCTCCGGTATCCCCGTCCAGTTCCCATCCCTGAACAATATACCCTTCAGGGTTGACCAGCTGGCCGTCCTTGTCAAAAAAGAAGTTGCCCGAGCGCGTATAGAAGCTGGTCTGGGTTCCGGACTGGCGCAGGACAAAGAAACCGTCTCCGCCGATGGACAGGTCCGTCGTGTTCCCGGTGGACTCAAAGGAGCCCTGGTCAAAAATCTGATCCACGCTTCCCAGGGCCATCCCGCGCCCCACCTGGGCTGTGCCGGCCTGGGTGGCAACGCTCTGGCTCAGGGTATCGGCAAATGTTGCCCGTCCTTTCTTGAATCCCACGGTATTGACGTTTGCAATATTATTGCCGATAACCTGCATGGCGTTTCCCATGTTGGTCAAACCACTGGTACCTGTGAAAAGGGAGCTTGATAATGACATGGTCTTTCTCCTGTATGCTCTGCTGAATCAGACATGAACCGGTTTTCACCGGTCTTGCTTATTAATTGACGCCGGTTACGGACGACATGGCTGCCAGGACACCGTTGCTGTCAAGCACCAGATACTGGGCACCGCTCAAATACTTAATGCCGGCCACCTGGGCTGTCACGGAGATATCCCTGGCCCCGGACTCTGAAGACACGGAAAATGAATACAGACCGTCGGCCACTGCATTGCCCGAGCCGTCCGTCCCGTCCCAGGCAACCGTATTGGTTCCTGCCAGCATGGAATCAGCAGGCAGGGTGATGTTTCTTATGACGCTGCCCGCAGAATTTTTCACAACAACTGAAACATCTTCCGGGGCATCAAGGTCAAAGGAGATGGTATTTCCCGAAATGTAGTCACCCTCAATATAGGCCAGGGGGTTGGACGTGGTCACTTTATTACCCAGGTAATCCACTGCACTCGTTGTTTCCTGGGACTTGGCGGCATCCGTTACCTGGAGCAGTGAATCCGGTGAAATCATCATGCCGTTGACCACAAGATAGGTCTTCCCGTTATTGTAAGTGATACCTTCAACGGTTCCGCTGACCGCTGTGGACACTTCCGTAAATCCATATCCGCTGTTGGCCATGACCTGATAGGTATAGGTGCCGTCGTCCACCTTGTTGCCCCCGTTGTCGGTCCCATCCCAGCCTATGGCATAGGTTCCGGCCTTCTGCTGGCCCGGGAACAGTGTCCGCACGGCATTGCCGCTCTCATTATAGATGGTGACCATGACATCGGATGGGTCGGAAAGGGTGTAGTACCCTGTAGACGCCTGGCCTGAAGCCACATCAACGGAGTTGGCGTTCCCCACAACCTGTTTGCCGATGAACTCGGTCCCATCGGTCTTGGAACTGTTCTCAAACGCCTGGGACATCTCCTTCAGGGTGTCATTGAGGTTGATGAGCTGTTCAAGGGATGAGAACTGGGCCAGCTGGGCGGAGAAGTCACTGCCCTGCATGGGGTTCAGTGGGTCCTGGTTCTGGAGCTGGGCAACGAGCATGGTGAGAAACGCCTCCCGTCCAAGGGTATCCTCTTCCTTGTCCGTTGTCTTGGCCGTATAGGAACTGCTGATGTTGTTGAGAGTAAGATTTCCGGATCCTTCAATGCTCATGATTATTCTCCTTAGCTCCTAGGCCACAAAATGGAGCGCGCCGTTGACACCGATGTACTCTGCTCCAGGAAGGATTTCCCCGTCGACACTGTCGACGGCGTCCCGGAACGATTGCCTGTTCCTGTTCCTGCCGCTTCCCGAGCCGCTCGACTGATAGCGGGCATCTGCCATTGACTGCTGGAAATTTTTACCCATCTCCACATCAAAACTCTCAATGCTGATCCCGCTCCCGGCCAGGGTGGTTTTTAATTCAAGGGAATGGGATGAAAGGATATCCCTGGCCGCCTGATTCTCGGTCAGGACATGGATCTTGATACTGTCGCCGTGGGTATCGATGGTCATGATCAAACGGCCCAGCTCCGGCGGCTTGAGCTGGAGTCTCAGCTCGCTGTCGCCGTTGTTGATGGAACGTATCAGGCTTTTTCCCACCTGGTTGGTCACATAGGCGGGAAGCACCTGGGCGGCAGCCCGTGTCTTCAGTGCTGACATGGCCTGCTGATCGCTGGTCCCCATCCCCTTCAAACCGCTGTCCGAAACCTGGCCGGACTCCGGGACTTCTTTAGTCATCAGCCTGGTAAGCCGATGCAGGATCTGAGGGGTATCATCAGACCCGGACCTTGCTGTAAAAGTGTTCTGGGCGCTGGTTCTGGCAGCTTCAAAAAGGGCTGTCAGATTTTTGATAACCTGTAAGAAATCCTCGTTTCCAGCCTGAAGGGCAATTCCGTCTCCCGCATTGCGGGATCCGAGCAGGGCCATCATATCCGTAAAATTTCCGGGGGCTCCATTCATAACGGTGGTGAACGCTTCGGAAACATCCCCTTCAAGGACACCGGGCTGAAAAAATGCCGTGTTTGACCGGGTGTCTGTCAGGCTGTTCAGAAATGTATTCAACAGCCCGGCAATACCGTTGTCATCCTTGCCCGCTGACAGGGCAGTAACCATACTGGTTGACGCCTGGGCCTGGTCAACCCTGGACCTGGGAGATGCCGGGCGGGCCACGGAATCGGCAACCAGTCCGCCAACCCCGGTTTCCGGGAGCAGGGGGGCACCAGAGGCGTTATTAAGAGATAGATTCAGGGCTGCCTTGCCCTCCTTGCGCACAGCCTCAAAATAGGACAGGACATCATTGAGTCCAAGGCTGTCCTTGCCGGACACCTGTGAGTCCAGACCCAGCTGCGCAAGAATCTCACCGAATTGGCTGGTGCTGAGATCCGAGGCCTTTCCGGAGAGAAAGGAAAGGGTCTCCAGGGTCTGGAGTTTATTAATCAGCAGGTCCAGGTCAAGCCCCTGGCCGTCGGAATTGATGTCGGCGATGATGCCGGCAGTGATGTCTTCAGGAACGCCAAAGGTAGTCAGGAGCGACTGGATGGCAGGAAGCAGAGAAACGGGAAGCAGGAGAGATTCTGAAGGATCGGTCGTATCCTCTTCAGTGCTGGCTTCGAGACGGCCTAATCCGTCGAGGATATCCGACAGCTTTACGGAACTGGTGCCGGCACTGGCCTGTAGCTCTTCCAGTATATCCGCAACAGCAGTCCTTGGGAAACCGGCCTTTACCAGCATCTCCTCCAGCGCCTTGATCCCGTTTTTTCCCACGGAAACACCCTCAAGGGATTTTCCGGAACCGGACAGGAACGCTTTGAATTTATCAACCCATTCCGAACCCTTCAGACCGGACAGTTCCGATGTCAGGGATTCGGTGATAAATTTCAGAAAATCCAGGATATTGAGTCCGGACACCTGCCCCTGGGACCTGGTTTCCAGGGTGACTGTCTGGCTTGTCTGTTCCGCATGCCACCGGCTGATGCCTGAAAAAGTACCGACCACCATGGTTCCGCCCTGGGAATCAACGACTGTGTCCTGGGGTTTTGAAGGAGTAATGACCTGAACGGCCCCCTTATCGGCAGTCCCTGGAACTGACTGAAATCCGGTCCCAACCTGGGAAGCGTCCCGGGTATTGAGGCTGGATGAAGCACTGTCCGCAGTCTCCTGTGTCTCCAGCATCCGGTTCAGTTTTTCGGCAAACATGCCCCCGAACTGTCCGTCGTCCTTTGACATGAAAAAACCGGCACTCTCGGTTTCCGAAACCTGGGCCCTGCTGCTCATGTTGAAGTCCAGTGTATTTACATTCATTGCATCACCTCAATAGGATTACGTTCACAAAAGATAAAGCAACGGACGTGCCACTTGAATTTTAATAAAATAAATTGTTTTATTTCGAACTGTTATAAATTTTTCATCCCGCAAATCCGTCCAGCGGAGGCCCGTGGACATGCAACTATTTCCTGGTTCCGGAAAATTCTGGGGGGAAATTATTTCCCCGGGAAAACACAATCGCACCAGAAAAATAAAATATAAAACCCGGCAGAAGGCCGGGCTTAAGGCAGGAGAGTAAACAGGTTGGAAAACGGGTAGATCTTATCTGGGATAAACGATGCCTTCGCTGATCTTTGCTGCGCGCTCGGGGTTAACAAAGGCCAGGATCTGGGCGGCTGAAGCTTCACGCATGCGGGACAGGATCTGCCGGGTGACCTCGATATCCATCTTGTTGATGATGTCACCGGCCTCTTTGGGTTTCATTCCGGCGTAAACCTTGACCAGTTTGGCCAGCTTTGCTTCAAATTCGGCCTCTTTTGCAAGTTCATGGGCTGATTTCTTCTGATCAAACAGGGCAAGGTCCGAGGCGATCTGCTTTTTCAGACCCTCCAGCTTCTCCAGTTTCTCGTCGATTTCTTCCTTGAACTTCTCCAGTTGTTTTTTTTCCTGTTTCAACTGGTCCTCGGCCCTGGCTAGGGTCTTGCGTTTTTCTTCCAGACCGTTGAGCACGACCTTTGCGGGATCGGGACATTCCGGACACGGGGCCGGGTCCCTGGCAGCATCGTTTTTTTCAGGAGCCGGGTCAGCACCCTTGGCAGCGTCTTTGGCTGCTGGAGCGGCGGGAACTCCCTTGGCAGGAGCTTTTTCATCTGCGGCATAGGCAAGATCTGCACTCCCGGTCTGAACTCCGGAAACCGGGTCCGTGACATACCGGAGAACCATGGGCCCAATCAACAGGACGGACAGGACAAGAGCGGTTGCCAGTTGGACAGATTTTCCCCAACGCTTATTCGGGCTTTCCATTGTTGATCTCCCTTGCTTTCCTGACTGATGTGATCTCATCCAGGGTTTTCTGCTCAAGCTTGAGAAATTCGTCCATGTACTCATGGGCTCTTTTTTCCCTCAGCCGTTCCATCACTTTCCTGTCCACACTTTTCTTTGCCAGGAGCTTCTGCTTCTGGGCAAGGATGCCGGCCAGCTTCCGGGTTGTCAGAATCTGATCCGAAATATCGTGTTCCAGGGAATCCAGGTAATCGGTATAGGTTTTAAATTCCGAAGCAAGGATTCCCCCGGATGTTTCTGCGTCAAGTTCCAAGGCTGTCCGGGTATGCTCGTCGGTAAGTTCAGCGACCTTAGCCTCGGATGCCTGCACTTCCCTGAGGGCCAGGGCTGTCTCCTGCCGGGCAAGACGTTCACGGTACTGCCTGAACTGAAGAATCGGCTGAAGACGGAAAATAAAACGTTTCATCACCGGCTCCTGGTATCGATGTGCGTGGCCATGATTTTGGACAGCTCGTTCACACCGGTTTCAATGGAAACCCGCCTGCCTATTTCCTGGCGCAGGAAGCCGTTGATGGCCGGCATGAGTTTCTTGGCTCTGTCGACCCGGGCATCGGAACCGTCAACATAGGCGCCGATGGTTATCATATCCTCGGCATTCCGGTACGCGGCAATGGTATCAATGGCCTGGCCCCTTACTGCCATGTGCTCGGGTGTTGACACATCCCGCATGACCCTGGATACGCTGGCCAGCACGTCAATGGCCGGATAATGGCCCCGGTTGGCCAGATCCCGGGACAGCACGATATGGCCGTCCACAATGGACCGGACCGTATCCCCCACAGGATCATTCAGATCATCGCCCTCAACAAGCACGGTGTAGACTCCGGTCACCGACCCCTTGCCCTCCACATACCCTGCCCGCTCCAGAAGGATCGGAATCTGAACGAAAAACGACGGGGTATACCCCCTGGAAGTTGGCGGCTCTCCTGCAGCAAGCCCCACATCCCGGGATGACATGGCAAACCGGGTAATGGAATCAACAATCAGAAGGACATGCCGTCCCTGATCCCTGAAGTATTCTGCCAGGGTCGTTGCCAGATAGGCCCCGCGGATTCTGACCAGGGGCGGAGAGTCTGAGGTGGCCGCAACCACCACCGACCGCTCCAGACCCTTTTCCCCCAGGGTCTCATTGATAAAATCCCTGACCTCCCTGCCCCGTTCCCCGATGAGTCCGATGACGGTAACATCGGCCGTGGTATGCTTGGTCATCATGCCCATGAGAACGCTCTTTCCCACACCGGATCCGGCCATTATGGCAACGCGCTGGCCCCGTCCCAGGGGCATCATGGTGTTGATGGCTGTGATACCCACATCCAGGGCTTCCTTTATGGGTTTACGTTCCATGGGATTGATGGGCCTGCCGTACAGGGGATATTTCAGGCGGGATTCCACTGGGCCCTTGCCGTCCAGGGGCCTGCCCATCCCGTCGATGACTCTCCCCAGGTAGGCATCTCCCACGCCTGCTTCGGGCGTATCGGCCAGGGGAACCATTCTGCTTCCCGGACTGATACCCCGGATATCGCCATAGGGCATGAGCAGTACTTTCCTGTCCCTGAAACCGATGACCTCTGCAGTCACAGACTTGCCCGAGTCATTGGTAATCCTGCAGAGACTACCGATACCCAGGCCCATACCGTCGCCTTCGGCAATGAGCCCTACAACCTTGGAAATCCGGCCTTCAGGCCGGACCGTTACGGTCGCTTCCACAGCCCTGGCATACCGGTTCCAGTCGATTGTCTGTTTCAGGACGCCCATCAGATTTCACCGCCATCGAGAATGCTCGCAAACACAGCTTCCAGCCTGGATTCCAGATCGGTCTTGACCCGTGCATCCGAGGTTTCAACCACGCACCCGCCACGGGTCACCGAGGCATTGGAGATGACTGAAATCCGGGTCAGGGATTTTACCATGTCAAAAAAATCCTCTTTAATGGTTTCAATATACTCGTAATCCTCGGGTGAGACATTAAGGACAATATCTTCAGGTTCCGGAAGGCTTTCCAGGGCCTTGAGCACCGACAGCCGGACCACATCCTGATCCATGGCAACCGTTGCCAGAACCACTTTTTCCGCAATCTGGCAGATGAGCTTCAATATTTTGTCCTCATCTTCCCGGACCAGACGTTCCCAATGGGTCTCCATGGTGGACAGCACGATTTCCAGGGAAGCGATAATGGCCCTGGACTTTTTTTCCTCCTGGGCCCTGGACTCTGCTTCACCCTTTTTAAAACCGTCGTCATAACCCTTTTTCCTGCCCTGCTCAAATCCGATATCATACCCCTGGGTCCGGCCCTGGGCAAATCCTTCGTCAAATCCCGGATCCTTTTCCGGTGGTGCGTCCGCATCACTGCCAGTGCCATTGACGCCTGACAGGTCCTTGTCTGGTCCCGTCTGTCCACCGGATGGCCTGCTTCCGGGCAGTCTGGACAGGGGACTGTCATCCGCATCGGGATCGTAGAGTTCCCTGAACCGGTCTTCCTCCCTGAATTCGGGAATTTCATACAGGACCTTGAACAGGTCAAAATCCAGCTCAGTCCTTTCAGAATGCTGGAACTTCTCCTGTCCGCAGGTTTCCAGCAGGGATACATCCAGGGGCACCCACATGTCCCCGGGTTTGAGCTTTCTTTTCCGGTCAGACAAGGATGTCATCCTTTCCTTTACCGCCCAGGGTAATGGTGCCCTCTGCCTCAAGTTCCTTGGCTGCCCTGACAATGATCTGCTGCGCTTCCTCGACCTCGGCCAGACGGACAGGCCCCATGGTCTCCAGATCATCTTTCAGCATCTCACCGGCCCTCTGGGACAGGTTCTTGAAAATCTTATCCTTCATCTCTTCGGTGGCTGTCTTGAGGGCATAGGTCAACTGCTGACCCTCAACCTTCTTCAGAATTTCACGCATGGCCCTGTCATCGATGTTGACCATATCTTCAAATACGAACATCATGTTGCGGATATCATTGGCCATCTCGGCACTTTCCTCTTCCACGTGCTCCATGATCAGATCTTCCGTGCTCTTGTCAACCCCGTTGATGATATCCACAAGAACCTGGAGACCTCCGGCCTTACCGCCAGGACCCACAGCCCCGCTCAATTCATTTTTCAGGGCCCTGTCCACATCCCTGACAACATCTTCGGATATCTGTCCGAGCTTTGCCACGCGCATGGCGATATCACCCTTTTTGTCATCCGGAACAGACATGAGAATTTCCGAAGCGATTTCCGGCGGCATGTGGGCCAGGATCATGGCAACGGTCTGGGGATGCTCGCCTTCGATGTAACCGGCAAGGGTGGCGGGATTCACGTCCTTGCTCCAGACAAAGGGCAAGTCCCTCCTCCGGTTTTCCACGTCTTCAAACACGGAGCTGGCCTTGTCCTTGTCAAGGCTCCCGGCGATTACTTTTTTCAGAAAGGAGTTCCCTTCCACCACCATTTTGCTCTCGCTCTCAAACTGGGTGACAAACTCCTGGGAAACCGCGGCCAGGAGTTCGGCTGTTATGTAGTCAATCTTGGACATCTCAAAGGCCACATCCTTGATTTCCTTATCGTTCATCTGTTCAAAGACCTTGGAGGCGTAATCCTCTCCCATGGCCAGAAGAAAAACCGCTGCCTTCTGGGCCCCTGTCATTGTTTCTGGATTAATCGCGGCCGGCATTATTTACCCTCCTGGGCATCGCTGATCCACCCCTTGATGATGTTGACAGTTTTATCCATATCCAGTCTTGCATAATGGGCCGCCTTTTCAGAGACCGTCATGTTGGCGAGATAGGCCTGGCGCTGCCGGGGTGTCATCTGGGCAATAAAATTGTCCCTGTCCCGGGGAGACATCTCGCCCAGGTATTTGCGCTGCTGTTCGGCCGTCATTTCAATGAAGTCAGGCCCTTTCTCCTCGGCTTTGCCTTCTATCATATCCACACCCCGTCCCGGAGGAAGTGCCCCCTTGTCGGACGATGCGGTTACCCCTTTGGCTGTTTTCATGAGCGGTCTTATCACAAACAGCAGCAGAATCAGGACCAGAAGAGCATTGGCTATAATCCTGCCGTATTCCTTCTGGATCTTCTGCCAACCCTGAATATCGGGCTCTTCCGCTCCCATTTCATCAACGGCTGCAAAGGGGAAGCACTCCACCGAGACCTGGTCCTGGCGTTCTTCACTGTACCCCATGGCCTTGATCACAATGTCCTGGAACTGCTTCATCTCCTCGGCGCTCCTTGGGACATAGGCCTTGGTTTTGTTGCCGGCATCGTCAACCTTGGTCTCATAGTTGCCGTCAACCACGGCAGCAACCGACACCCTATCCAGAACGGCCATGGGTTTCACGGTCTGACGGACACGCCGGCTCAGTTCATAATTGATGGTATCGTTCTTCTTGTTGTTCACAAGGGCTGCAGCCTGGGCATTGGCGGCTGTTCCTCCGGGCGGGACAACCGGATTGACGCTGGAAGGTTCCCCCTGGGCTTTGGCGTCACCGGAAAGGGATTCTGCCTGGAGCTGCTGGCTCCTGATAAAGGATACGGACCGTTCCAGGGGATCGTAAATCTCCTCGTTTTCATTGCTGGTGCTGAAATCCATTTCCGTGGTCACCCGGACAATGGCCTTATCTTTTCCAACAATTCTCTCGAGCATGGTCTGGATGCGGTTTGCCAGGGTGGTCTCAAACCTCACCTTGTACTGGTACTGGGTGTCCACCAGGTTGTCGGCCTTGATCCTTGCCGTTTCCTCCTCGGACTTCCCCTCGAACAGGATCCTGCCGGCAGTGTCCACGATGGTCACGAGCTGGGGGGTCAGATCTTCGACGGAACTGGCGACCAGATGGGCCACGGCAGCAATCTTTTCTTCATCAAGATCGGATTTCAATTCCAGGAGGATGGATGCGGAGGGTTTTTTTGTCTCTTCCACAAACACCGATTCCTTGGGAAGCACGATCATGACCCTGGCGTCCTTAACTTCGTCAAAGGCCCGGATGGTTCGTGCCAGCTCTCCCTGGAGAGCCCTCTTCCGGTTGATCTTCTGGACAAACTCCGTGGTCCCGAAATCGGTTTTATCAAATATCTCGTACCCCACGCCTGAGCCTTTGGGGATACCGTCCTTTGCCAGGGTCAGCCGGACATCGTACACCTGGCCCTCAGGTACCAGGATAACACTACCGCCGCCTTCCAGGGTATAGGGAGTCTTGGACTCCTTGAGCCTTGCTACGACCTCGGCTGCATCTTCCTGGGAAAGCCCGGTATAGGCGGCCCGGTACTGGACCTTGTTGGCCCAGAAAAAAAGTGTACCGAACCCACCCATCAGCAGCAGGAACAGTATGCTGATGGCCAGCTTCCTGGAAAGGGGCATTTCCCTGTAGAGCTTTACTGTCTGTTCAATTACCGGATTCATCCTTGCTCACCACTAAAACTGCATCCGCATGATTTCGTTATAGGCATCCATGACCTTGCCGCGAACCTGGATCAGCAGCCTCAGGGACAGATCCGCCCTGCTTACTGCCATAAGGCCCTCGTGGATGCCCATCTCTCCCTTGACGACCTTTTCAGTGGCAGTGTCCGCCACGCTCTGCTGATCATTCACCTTGCCCACGGCCGAGGCAAGCCGCTCGGCAAAGGAAATGTCCCTCCGGTCCAGCTTCTGGGCAAGGGGCTCAGTCCTGAGTGAAATCTGGTTGACTTTGGATATGGGGTTCATGAGCGCCACCTTCTGTTAAGATTATTTCCCTATTTCAAGGGCCTTGAGTATCATGCTCTTGGTATTTGATATGGCGGTGACACTGGCTTCGTAGGAGCGCTTGGCCACAACCATGTCGGCGATCTCAGTCAGATGGTCCACATTGGGCATGGCCACATAACCGGTAACCGGATCCGCATCGGGATGGGCCGGATTGTAAACCAGCCTGAAGTCGTCCTGGGACTGTACAATGGCATCCACGGATACGCCGCTTCCCTCATACCTGTCCCTGGGTTCATCCATGGTAATAGGGGAAATACGGATATCGCCCACGGACCGGGATTTGTCTTCCAGAACCTTCTGAAACCGGCTGATGGGCTCACCCTTGAAAACGACCATCTTTCTTCGGTAAGGTCCCCCCTCTGCCGTGCGGGTTGTGTCCACGTTGGCCAGGTTCTCAGCAATGACATTCATCTTGGTCCGATGGGCTGCCAGGGCTGTGGCGCTGATTTTCATTGCATTCATCAGGTCCATGCATTACCTCCCTTCTGTAATTGACAGGCGCAGAATGGTCATTTTCCTGAGCAGCAGTTCCGTGGTGGCCCGATAGGTCAGGTTGTTCTCCACAAGATTTTCCATTTCCGTGTCAATGTTCACGGAATCCAGGTGATGACTATCAACATCCTCGCTCACGCTTCCGTTCATGGGGTCCCTTGCCGGACCAGCCGCCGGAAAATGATTCTCATGGGTGGTTTCCATGGCCTGGGGCGCTCTTTTTTCCAGGGCCCGCTCCAGGGTCTTTTTAAAATCCAGATCCCTGGGCTTGTACCCGATGGTATCCATATTGGCGATATTGCCGGTGATGAGGTTGTGACGCCGTGCAGAAACATCCAGGGCTGTTGACAGAACCTCATAGGTCCGATTGAAAATTCTGGAATCCGTCATCTGCTTTTTCCTTGCCTTCCATGATTTTTACCGGGACTGCCACAGAGAACCAAAGCAACTATCATGCCTTATTGCCTGAATTTGCCTCACTCTTGTATTCGTTCAGCTTATTTCTCAGGGTACGGACACTGATACCCAGCAGCTTGGCAGCATGGGTCCGGTTGCCTTCAGTTCTGTCCAGGGTATGGAAGATCATCTTCTCCTCCATCTCCTTTAACGGTGAAGGTACCAGGGGGCAGGGAAAATCCTGGGCAGACTCCGGGGGGGGGGCAGGCCTGCCGCTGAGGTCGACCATGAGGTCGTCGGGGTGTATCAGGGAATGCTCCGCAAGCAGAACAGCCCTGTGGATGATATTTTCCAGTTCCCTGACATTTCCCGTAAACGGCAGGGCATTCAATATCTCCATGGTCTGTGGCGTCAAACCATTGACAGGTCTTCCGTCAATTCTCGAATATTTCTCAACAAAGAACCGGGCCAGCAGTTCGATATCACAGCGGCGGCTGCGCAGGGGGGGGATGACAAGGGGGATGGTGCTGAGGCGGTAATAAAGATCCTCCCTGAACTCATTGTTCTGAATAGATTCCGTGACATCCCGGTTGGTGGTGGCAATAATCCTCACGTCCACATCCACGGGATTGCATCCGCCCACACGGTCGATCTGCTTTTCCTGGAGAACCCTCAGGAGTTTGGCCTGCAGGTGATACTGCATTTCCGTGATCTCATCCAGGAACAGGGTTCCGCCATGGGCCAGTTCAAACTTCCCTATTTTCCGGGAAATGGCACCGGTGAATGCCCCTTTTTCGTGACCGAAAAGCTCACTCTCAAGCAGGGATTCCGGCAGGGCAGCACAGTTGATGGCTACAAAGGGCATATCCCTCCGGCTGCTGAGTTCGTGAAGATGTTTGGCGAAAAGTTCTTTGCCTGTACCGCTCTCTCCCTGGATCAGCACAGAAGCACTGCTGTCGGCGACTTTGGCAGCCAGCTTCAGGATCCGTTCCATCTCAGAATCCCGGGTGATGATAACAACACCCTTTTTGGACGTGGCGGGATGTTCCGGCAGGGGGCTCTCGGGCCTGTCCGGCAATCTGTCAATCCTGTCCGGTCTATCGTGCCTGTCCAGAGCCGACACGGAGCGGGCACACAGCTCCAGCTGCTCTTTTCCAACGGGTTTTACCAGGAAATCAAAGGCCCCTTCTTTCATGAGATCAACGGCCTCTTCGACCAGGGGCTCTTCGGAAATGAACAGTACCTGAGTACCTGCGGATTTTCCCCGGATTTTTTTCAGGAACTGTGTACCTGAAAACCCAGGGGTGTCCACATCGGCCACAACCATTAAAAAATCATGGCTGGCGGACATTTCTTCAGCGGCATTCCCATCCTGGGCAGCATCCACACGGAATCCGAGATTCTGGAGGATCTCCGTTGTTTTGATGCGCTCCCTTAGATTTTCCTGAACGATCAGAATTCGCTGGCCAGGCATGAAAAAACACCTTTACCTCTTAGGAATTTTTAACTTTTTCGGCCAGATCAAGAGTGGTGAGACGTTCCCTGGCCATTCTAGCCCAGATGGAATCATCTCCATTGGCAATTTTATCAAAGGTTTCCCTTGCTTTTTTCAGCTCATTTCCCTTCTGGTAGGCATCCCCGAGCATGAAACCAATATCCGCCGCTGTCTGGCCGCCATCACTGAACTTAATGGCCATGGAGAACGCCGCTGCAGCATCCAGATATAATTCCTGCTCCACATACGATTCTCCCAGGCCTTTGTACGCGACAGTTATCATATCATAGTTCTTACCCGATGCAGAAGCAAAATCATTCACTGCCTTTGCCAGCATGGCAGACACCTTGTCCCATTGTTTCTGCTGCCGGTACACTTCAGCTTCTTTGAGCAGTGTTTTCCCTTTCAGGAGATTATCCCGGGTCGCCTGGTAAGCCTGGGATAGATAGCTCAATGCCTTGGCCGTATCGCTTTTTTCAGCATAGATGGATCCCATCCGGAAAAAAACAACCGGAGTTTCGCCATGGTTGGGGAACCGTTTGACAAATCCCTTGAACACATTCAGGGCATCATCCTTGCGCCCGGTCTCATCCATGGCAACGCCAAGGGTTACCATGAGTTCAGGGGGCCTGGATGACTGGTTGAAAAGTTTATAGGCCTGAATCAGCTGGTTAAAGGACTGCTCATATAAGCGGGCTTCTGCATAGGCCAAACCCTCGGTCAGGAACAGTTCCCGGCTCTCCATCCTGTCAAGCAGGGACTGCTGCTTTTCGTACCGGTTGAGTACAGCAGGGTACTGCCCTGCTTTCAACTGCTGCTTGAACAATGCCTCATAGGCCCGCTGCATCAGCTTGACAGCCTCATAGCGCAGTCCCCTGGGATGGGCTGTCAGCATGGTCTCGATCTCTTCAATGCACCGGGAATACTCCCCGGCTCCTTCATAGATTTCCGCCAGACGCATCATTGCAACACTGGCCAAAGGATGTTCAGGATAATCCTTTTTGACCATGGTATACAGGGCCTCCCTCTCGGCCCTGTCTGTCAGATGCCTGGCCAGGCCCACGGCGCTGGAAACAAAACCTTCCGTGCCGGGATAGGTCGCCATGACATACCGGTAGATCCCCATGGCCCGGTCGGAGTTTTTCTCCATGGCATAGGTATCCCCGATACTGCTCATGATGGTGTCTTTTCCTGGGATATCAGGGAAAAGATTCAGGGCCCTCATCAGGTTTTCCCGGGCAGAGGCGCTTCTTCCAAGCTTGAGATCGGCGTCCCCCATGCTGAGCAGGAGATCCGGGGAATCATATACTTTCTCGGGATTGGTACGGATCAGCGATGACAGGATGCTGACGGCATCAATGTAGTGGAGCTGTGCCAGGAGCGTCCTTCCGTAACCGATACCGGCATCGACAGTATATGCGTTTTCAGGGTAGGTTTCAAAAACAGTCCTGAAATAATCCTGGGCCTTGTCACCATACCCCTTGGCCTGGTAAATGAGACCGAGCTGGTAAAGGATTTCGGCCATCCCGGAGTAATCGAGATAATCGTCCTTGACCATTGTGAAGAATCCCTCTGCAGCAGCTGGATTCTTTAATTTCAGCTGGATGAGTCCCATGGCGGCCAGGGAAAAGGGAATGAGCCTGGATTCAGGGTAAGAGACCATGGCCTCCTGGAAAAAACCGGATGCCTGAAGCAGATCAAGGATATCGCCCTTGAGCAGACCCTTGTAGAAAGCATAGGCACGCAGGAACAGTACCTGTTCCTGGCAGTCTCCCTTCTTTGCCTTGGCAGCGGCGTCCAGAATTTCAAAGGCCTGTTCCCATTGCCCGTTCTTCATGTTCCCGGGTACCGGGGCAAGGGCCGGCAAGGTGCACCCGGAAAGATCCGACTTGAGGATGAGATCTGAAATATCCCCGGCATAGATGCTTTTTTCCCGTACCGGGGGAACATAGTTTTTAATCTGCTGCGCTTCAGGTGCCTGGGCTTCCGGTTTCGGACCAGGACTCTGGGATTCGGGTTTTCCGGCCGCCCTGCTGCTTTCAGCAGGCTTTCCCTTGGCGACTTTTGGGGGCGGTTTCGAAGGAGATTTGGGTTTATCGGTGGTTGCTGGAGGCATTGTTTTGCCGGTTTTTCCCAGGCGGACCTCCAGGGACAGACCGGATTTGTCCCAGACAGGTTCCACGATCTCAAAGGCATGGGTACCGGTGATCACGATGGCCAGATCCCCCTGGCCGACAGGTTCGACGGCGATTTCCCTGACAGGTCCTCCCAGGGTTACTTTGGGTCTCACACCGGGGTCCGCACTGACATTTCTAAGCGCGATGAGGACTTCTTTGCCGTCAACCCGGATAACTTTGCTGGCAACTTTTTCCGACACGACAATGCGGACCAGGGGAGAATCCTGATCCAGGACAATGCTTTTTACCTGCGCCCCATGCCCGTGGGCCGGATTGAAGACAAATAGGCACAGCATCATGAAGAGGGCCATGGAAAATTTTATTAGTCCAGAGCCTGCGCCGGTTATGTTATCCTTCATATACCCTGCCATGTGTATGTCAACCCCATGCATTCTTCCATCAGCATAATCCGGTTGCCGTCTCTTCCATCAGCGTTGCCAGAACATCCTCGACCGGGTCCACACTGAAGCCATCGTCAGAAACTGGAAAAGCAACATGCATGCCATACTGCCGGATGCTTCCGGAATAAATTCTAAAGCAGGGTAAAGAGCCCCATGCAGGCCTGTAATTGCTTTTTCCAGAACTGGATAGGGGCAAAAAGTATGGGTCCATTGCGATGGGAAAGAACACATAACAGTCAAACTCTTGACACAAAGATATGGGCCCATGGCCCTAGACTAGAGGAAAGGTCCCTCCGGTTCCGGCTCGATATTCATTTTCTTGATCTTTTCGACCAGGGTTGTCCGGTTTATCTTGAGAAGTTCCGCTGCCCTGGCTTTAACCCAGTCGGTCTGTTCGAGGGCGTAAACAATCAACTGCTTCTGATACAGATCTACCGCCTCATTAAACCCCAGGCCCGTTTCCAGCACCGTTGCCACTGACGGGATATCGGTCTTGCCGGAATTGAGCCTTATATGATCGGGCAGGTCATCCACGCAGACATCATCACTGTCAACCAGAACAGATATCCTCTCGACCAGGTTTTCAAGTTCCCGGATATTGCCGGGCCAGGAGTAATGCTTCATTACTTCCAGGACAGTATCAGGAAAGATCTTCATGGTATAACCCGGCATACGGATCTGGAGCCTCTGCTGAAAATGATCCAGCAGCAGCGGGATATCCGCTGACCGTTCCCTTAACGGCGGGATATGAATGGGAATGACGTTCAGCCGGTAAAAAAGATCCTCCCGGAAGGTCCCCTTTTCCATGGACGACACCAGATCCTTATGGGTTGCAGATATGATCCTGATGTCCACATCAATGGTCTGGGAACCGCCGACCCGCTCGATCTTCCTCTCCTGGAGCGCCCTCAGCAGTTTCACCTGGAGATCGGGACTCATGTCACCGATCTCATCAAGGAAAACCGTACCCTTGTCTGCCAGTTCGAACCGTCCGGTCCTGGAGCGGTGAGCTCCGGTAAAGGCACCTTTTTCATGTCCGAACAATTCGCTCTCCAGGAGTTCTCCGGGTATGGCCCCGCAGTTGATCACCACCATGGGATTATGGCAGCGCTGGCTGTTTTCATGGATAGCCCGGGCAACCAGTTCTTTTCCGGTTCCGCTCTCTCCTGTTATCAGAACGGATGAATCCGTGGCCGATACTTTCCTGACCCTGTTCAGGACATCCCGGATTGCCTTGCTGGCGCCGGCAATATCACTGCACCGGAAAAGTCTGTTCTCTATGGTTGTCACCGTGTCCACAGCGGCATCGTTCCTTACATCTGATATACAAGGATCATTTAAGAATCTTGGATAGCTTGTCGGCTATTGCCTCTGCGGTAAACGGCTTTACAACATAGTTGGAAACACCGGCCTGGACCGCTTCTATGACATTCTGCTTCTGGGCTTCCGCAGTGACCATAAGAAACGGTGTCCGCTTGTATTTATCACTGGCCCTGACCATTTTAAGGAGTTCAAGGCCTGTCATTTTAGGCATGTTCCAGTCTGAGATGATCAAATCAACCGTCTGCTTTTCAAGAATTTCCCAAGCTGTGGTACCATCATCGGCCTCCAGAAGATTTTTAAAACCAAGCTGTTTCAGGATATTTTTCAGAATCCTGCGCATGGTTGCAAAGTCGTCCACAATCAAAACCTTGATGGATGTGTCCATTGCTTCAAACCTCCTTCTTTCCTGTTAGCACACCTTTTCTATCTTTCAAAGCAGACCTCAATGGTAAATTTTCCTTTGTCTGTACTAAAGGGTATGGCTATGGTGGGTCCTTTGGTATAATGGGAAATACTGTGATTTTTTCCGGTGATAACAGAAGGAATGGCCGCCTTGAAAACTCTGCCTTCTTCCTCAAGCTCTTTCCTGGCCTGGCCGGAAATCATGTTGGTCAATTCACCCACGGCGTCGGCTATCTCATGGTTCAGTTCCTTCATTTCTTCCCCGAACATGTTGGAAACGATATTCAGGATGCAGTCTTCATGGAACGTCACTGAAATGGTTCCATTTGCCACACCCGTCAGCCCGATGACACCGGTCACATCCCCCCTTGCCAGATTATCCTTTTTTAAGAACGGACTCTCTGCCTTTACCGTCACAAAAGCCATGGTTTCAAGCACATTAATTGTGGCATTGATAAAGGGGTTGATATATTTTACATCCATGTCTTGTGATCAAATGCTCCAATTGCAGGACAAAAAGGCCAATCTATTCGGAATCGCCATCCTTATCGATGTTGTACATCAAAAGGTTCTTCAGGTGCGTGTAACTATCCAGGTCCATGGACTCAAATGAAAGCCCCAGGCCATCTTGCTCAACCCTGGCGATCCTGGCTTTCATGGATAGGTTGATGGCCTCGATACCACCGGAAAGCTGCACGGTGACAGTACACTCGGTGCCCAGGGGAATCTGTTTGTCCGTGCTTACAAAAACACCCTTCAGGCTCAAATCCCGGGTGCTTCCGATGGTCTCAATCTTGATCCCGGTAGCTTTCAGCAGAATCCGCGTCGTGAATCCAACCCTTGTATACCTGCGCCTCTCATCCTGGTTGCTGTGTTCCATGACTGACCTGCTCTGTTTCTGGGTTATTCCATTGCTGAATACAGCTTAAAAAACGCTACCACAATTCACCCGGTCATACAAGCCATTAAAGATCATGGGGCCAAACCTGCTCTGCGACTTTAAAAAAGCCCTCCACCATCTCCGGATCAAACTGGGTCCCGGAACACTCTCTGATAATCTGAAACACTCTTTCCTTTTCCATACGTTTGCGGTAGGCTCGGTCCGAGGCCATGGCATCAAAGGCGTCTGCCACGGACAGGATCCGTGCGAGTCTCGGGATCTTGTCTCCCTTGAGCCCGTCCGGGTATCCTTTCCCATTGTAATACTCGTGGTGATGCCGGATGATTTCCTGTTCCCGGTCCCACAGCCCGAGTTTTCCGATAATGTCCGCACCGATGGTGGGATGCTCCTTTATTTTTTCGAACTCTTCCGGGGTGAGACGGCCGGGTTTCAGGAGAATATCATCCCGGATTCCCATTTTTCCGATATCATGAAGATTGCCTGCAAATGTAAGTACATCCAGTTCTTCTTCAGAACACCCCACCTGCCTGCCGATGAGGTAGGCCACTTCAGCCACCCGGGTGGAATGCTTGCGCGTATACGTATCCCTGGCCTCAAGGGCTGCGACGAAGGCATACAGGGTTGAGAACAGATTGTCATAGATATTTTCGTAAAGAGCGATATTCTCAATGGCCGAGGCGGCTTTCTGGGTAATGAAATTCATGTAATAGATATCTTTGTCGCTGAAACGGCGACTCCCCTGGTGCACAGCGGCACTGACCACACCAAAGGTCTTTTCCCTGATCTTCAGGGGCACCACCATGAAGGAGAGCGCCTGGGGAGGTACTCCTTTCTTTTCCAAACTATCAGATATCAGGCAGGGTTTGTCATCGGAAATGACATCCACAATAAGATCAATGGTCTCCCGTGGAAGTTCTTCCCCGAAACCGTCGGGCCTGGATCCGGAGACGGCAATGGGTACCAGGGAGATATCCTGCTCCGTGTAGATATAAAAACAGACCTGATCGGCCTTTACGACTTCACGGCTTAAGTCCACGACCTTGCTGAATATCTCGTGGCTGGAGTCGGTACGGGAGAAATCTTCCATGATCCGGTTCAGGGTATTGACCTCATCAACACGGGTAAGGAGCTCAATATTCAATGCCTTGATGCGTTCCTGCCGTTCGACCTCTTCCCTGAGGAGGAGATTTTCCACAAACAGCTCCCGCTCCCGCATGATGCGCCGCAGGCTGAGTTCCATCTGTTCCAGATTCACGGGTTTGACCAAAAAATCCACGACACCGTTCTTGAGCGTCCGAATGGTATTTTCCAGGGAAGGAAAGTCTGTCATGACAACAACAGGCAGGGTATTGTCCATTTTCCTGATATACTCAGCCAGGTCAAGGCCATCCATCTCGGGCATATTGATATCGGTGATGCAGCACCCTACTTTAACCCTCTGGAGGATGTCAATGGCTTCCAGTCCATTTCTCGCCGTATAGACCCGGTATCCTTTCCGCTCAAAATACTCCTCGGATATTTCCAGGATACCCTCTTCATCATCTACCACAAGAATTGTATTTTTACTGTTTTCCGCCATATGCCGTCTTTCAAAAACCACTGTCAGTATTAACCCATAGTCCGTTTTTATACAGTAAACCATTTCTTTCATCAATGCAAAAATAATTAATCCGGGCGAGGCCGGGCCAAGCGGCCGCAATAAAGATTCTCAGGCCCATGAATGCCCTGTTGGGTATAGGAGCACCCTTGGGCAGGCAAACAGCCCCTGCCAGTATTATCCAAATTATACAGAATATAGTTTGTAATTTTATTGACAATTCAGAATTTTATTCTTGACATATGATGTTTTCGTGAATATATGTTGGACTCATAAAAACAAACTATTACTTCATACTCAGGATCAGTCATGGATTCAACAGATTTCAAAATACTGAAAATTCTCCAGGAAAAAGCCAGAATTCCCAACGTGGAAGTCTCCCGGGCCATCGGAATGGCCCCATCGGCTGTCCTGGAACGTATCAAAAAACTTGAGGCCCAGGGTATTATAGACGGTTATGAGGTTCGCCTGAATCCCGGGCGTTTCCACCGTTCCATGATTGCGTTTATTCACATCCAGATCAGTCCCCCATCCATGAGCCGGGAAACAGGGGCAATCCTGGCCGGCCTTGATGAAGTTCAGGAAGTTCATTTTCTGGCCGGCGACGATTGTTTCCTGGTGAAACTCCGGGTAAAGGATACAACTGAACTGGAAGCGATCATCCGAAACCGGATAGCAGCCATCAAGGCCGTCACATCCACAAAAACATTTGTGTGCCTGTCCACCTACAAGGAGACTGCCAGGATTCCCCTGTCTGACATCGCAGTTTCAGACATGTGAACCCTTCCACCCTTAAACCGGAATCATAATACCATAAGGATTACAGATCATGCCCATGTCAACAGGATTTAAAACAAGGCTCTCCAGCATCATTGAAGCAGCTGCCGATCATTTCGGGACACCCTTTCATATCTATGATGAAACCGGAATCCGGGAAACCGGTGCCCACCTGAAAAACACCTTTTCAGCCTTCAATGGATTCCAGGAGTACTTTGCGGTCAAAGCCCTGCCCAATCCCACCATCATGGCGATCATGAGGGATATGGGATTCGGTTTTGACTGCAGTTCATCCCCGGAACTTATCCTGGCCCGGCGGGTGGGAAGCCGGGGCGAGGAAATCATGTTCACCTCCAACAACACGAGCCAGGAGCAGTTCAGGGAGGCAGCACAGGACGGCGGATGCATCCTGAACCTCGATGATGCGTCCATGGTCCCCAAAGTCCCTGTCATGCCCGAGCTGATCTGTTTCAGGTACAACCCGGGACCCCGCCGCACCGGCAACGCCATAATCGGCAACCCTGTGGAGGCCAAATACGGTGTCAGCCACGAGCAGATCACAGGCGCCTATGCCGCAGCCATGGCCAGGGGGGCTAAACGCTTCGGGATTCATACCATGCTGGCATCCAATGAGCTGAATTACACCTACATGGTGGAAACAGCCAGCATGATCCTTTCAATCATAGAAACCCTTTCAAGGACACTTGGCATCACCTTTGAATTCATCAACATCGGTGGCGGATTCGGCATACCCTACCATCCCGGAGACGATCCCATTGATATGGTTTCCCTGGCACAGGAGGTCGAAGCGCTCTTCACGGCCTTTAAAGAAAAAATGGGATGGATCCCGAGACTGTGCATGGAAAGCGGCCGGTACATGACCGGACCCCACGGGGCCCTGGTCACCCGGGTAATCAATCACAAGGACATCTACCGGAGATACATCGGCGTGGATGCATCCATGTCCGCCCTCATGAGGCCGGCCATGTACGGTGCCTATCACCACATTCACGTCCAAGGCAAGGAAACCGCCGATCATCTTGAAACCGTTGATGTTGTCGGATCCCTGTGTGAAAACAACGACAAGTTCGCCATCCAGAGACAACTCCCGGAAACCACAGAGGGGGACCTTATTGTGATCCACGATACAGGGGCCCACGGACATGCCATGGGCTTCAACTACAACGGCAACCTGAGACCCAAGGAACTTCTTCTTCGCCGGGACGGCAGGGTTGAAATGATCCGGCGGGAAGAAACCACCGAGGACTATTTTAAGACCCTGGTATTTGAAAAGGATATCCTGGCGTTGTAATGGGCCGACGCGAAACTCAAGGGGAAAAAGTTCGTATTCCGACAGGCATTGGCGTTGCCAGGGCAATTAAAAAACAGGTATACCCCGGTGCAGGACAAGACCGGACCATTTCTGCAGGAGATGCTGACATGATAAAAATAGGATTCATCCAGTTCACCCCTGATGCGGCTGACCAGGTAGCCCAGTGTTACGCAACCCTTGGGAAACCACCTGAACAGGTCACCATCCGGAACACCTATGTGTTCAGGACATGGGCCATGGATACGAAATTGTACTGACCGCCGGGGCCGCTGATGAGCCTGTGGTCCTCAAGGCAGTCTGCGGTAACTGCTTCTGTCAGATGGACCATGAGACCGCCGTTGATAAAGCGTCCGTGACTGCGCTGGGCCCGTTTGAGTTCCTCATCGCCATACAGCTGATTCACATAGTCCACCCCGCGCATGTCTATGAGCCTGAGTCGGTCTTCATCCATCTCCCTGAGATCGGAGTAGAATTTCTGGGGACCGATGAAAAAACTCGCATACAGGGCAACCCCGTTTTTCAGCCTGTCCCCCAGACAGCACCGGATTACAGCTTCCATCGCCTTGGGATCACCCATGTCCAGGGACCAGGTCTGATCCTTGTCAACGGCCTGGCCCCTGTCATACACCAGATCCTTCCTGAAAATGCCATAGTGCTGGAGAAAGGCGAATTCGGACACCTTGATCCTGGAATGGAGCCGTTTTGACACCACAAGGGTTCTGAAAATATCTTCCACCCGGTCCTCGGCAAACCCATTTTCATCCAGGGTCTTCTGCAGCCTCAGATCCTCGTAAACTTTACGTTTGATGATATCGGACTTGAACAGTTCCAGGAGGCTGTCCACCAGCATTTCAGACTGTATACTATCTGATTGTCAGTCTCCACCGAATCGTTGTTCTATACACAGAATCAACGTCCTAATGTCAGAACGAAAAAATGTCAACTCCAACCCCTTATCAGATGTCAATTATATTTCTGGTCTTCCTGCTGATCGAAGGAAATATCCCGCACTGTGGATGCTTTGTCTGCCCGATATTCCGCCCCATATTCCAGATGAAAAAAATTTTCAATAGTAAGGGGATAATTCATTTTAACCTTTGGCCTGATATGTGGTAAAACCCATGGAAGTCAGGTCATACGCAGAAACAATAAAGAGGTTCTGACAATGAAAATTGCCATGGCACAGGTCAACCCCGTTATCGGAGATTTCCGAAAAAACGGCGAAAAACTTGTTGAATACACCCGGAAGGCAAAAGATCTGGGCTGCGATCTTGTCGTGTTTCCCGAGCTGTCCATATCCGGGTACCCGCCCGGTGATCTCCTTGAAAAAGAAGATTTCGTGACCGCCCAGATGGAGACCTTTGACACGCTTGTCAAAACCATTTCCGGTATAGGCGTAATCTGCGGTATGGTCCGGAGAAACCCATCATCCAAGGGTCCGAAACTTTTCAACTCAGCAGCCCTGTTTGAAAACGGAAATATTCTGGCTTTCAGGGACAAACAGCTCCTGCCAACCTATGACATTTTTGATGAAACCCGGTACTTCAAACCGGGAACCGGGACTAGCCCTTTCCGGTACAAGGGTCTTAATCTGGGCATCACCATCTGTGAAGACATCTGGAATGACGACGACACTACTTTGGACCGGATTCACTACGATCTGAATCCCATTGCGGACCTTGCAGCTCAGGGCGTGGATCTGTTCATCAATGTATCAGCATCCCCCTTTCATGCCGGCAAGGGGCACGTCAGGGATACCATGCTCACATCCATCGCGCGGAAATACCGGACCCCACTCATCTTCACCAACCAGGTTGGCGGCAACGACACCATCCTGTTTGACGGGCTCTCCTGCGCCATGGACAGCACAGGTGACTTTCTGGCCAGGGCGTGGGATTTCAGGGAAGACCTGGTTGTCGTGGACACGGCATCAAAAAGCTCAAAGGACATCCATCCCGTTTCTCTGTCGATAACCGAATCCATTTTCAAGGCCCTGGTCACGGGCACCCGTGACTATGTGAGAAAATGCGGATTCACCAGGGCAGTTCTTGGCTCCAGCGGGGGCATAGACTCGGCTGTTACAGCGGCCATTGCTGCCGAGGCTCTGGGACCCGGGAATGTCCTGACTCTGTTCATGCCCTCCATGTACACATCCCGAAAAAACTTCGACGATACCCGGGACCTGGCAGCAAACCTGGGGATTGGTTTTCAGGTTGTCCCCATTGACGACCTGTATTCGGAATTTCTCAAACTCTCCGGAGAATTTGACCCGGCGCGTCCGGGCATCACGGAACAGAATCTCCAGGCCAGGATCCGGGGTACCATTCTCATGGCCTTTTCCAACAAGGAGGGCCGGATTCTCCTTTCCACGGGCAATAAATCCGAGATGGCTGTGGGATATGCCACCCTTTACGGCGACATGTGCGGAGGACTTGCAGTAATCGGCGACCTTCCAAAAAAAAAGGTCTATGACATGGCTGCATATGTGAACCAAAGCGGCATAAAAATACCCGAATCCATCATCAGCAAAGCCCCCAGCGCCGAGTTGGCTCCGGACCAGAAGGACCAGGATGATCTGCCGCCCTACGACACCATTGATGCCGTTGTAGAGGGATATGTGGAAAAACACATGAGTGTTGACCAGCTCGTGGCCTCGGGTCTTCCCAGGGAAGCGGTAAAACACCTTGTGGGGCGCATCAACCGGAGCGAGTACAAACGGTATCAGGCCCCGCCCATACTCCGGGTCACCTCCAAGGCATTCGGCCCGGGCCGGCGGTACCCCATGGCCCAGAACTTCACCCTGTAGACATGCAGGCCGGGGCTTCTTCCATCCAGGATGGACACCCTGTGCAGAGAGATGCCCCGGAAAAATCAGGATTAGGCCACAAACAGGTTCAGGGCATCAATAAAAACCGGATCTTCGGTTTCCATGGTCTGTACGATGGACTTGTGCAGGCGCTTCTTGTGCTCGCCGAAAATGGTGCGACCCTTGTGAAATGTCCGGGCAAACGCCAGGGCGTCGGCGTCCATCGACTCCTTGTCTGAATTTGCCTTTACCAGCACATGGTGTTTTTCAAGCTCATCGGCCGTAACCCGCCTTCCGGTCAGTTTAAGATCGTTGAACAGGTACTCGGGCATGGCCTTGCGCACAAACCCGATCATTCCGGGCAGAAACGGAATATTGATATCCACCTCGGGAAAACAAAAAAAACCCCGGTCTTTTTTCATGAACCTGAAATCACAGGCGCAGGCCAGCATGGCACCGTTTCCGAAAGCATGACCGTTGATGGCGGCGATTACCGGCACCGGCATGAGAAGAATCCGGGAAAACACCTTGTTCATCCCGTACATGAATGCTTTGATGCTGCTGGTGTCTGCCTGGTTGAAACGCTCTCCCAGCCACGCCACATCCACACCCTGGGAAAAATTCTTTTCATCTCCCGACGTCAGGATAACAGCATGTACCCCCGGGTCTGCCAGTATCTCGTCAAATACCTGGTTCATCCGGTCGGCAAACACCAGGTTCTGGCGGTTAGCCCCGTTGGTCATGGTCACAACAGCCACGGATTCATTCTTTTCCCACTCAATAACGGCCATGGTAGTGTCATCTCCTTTGATTGATGATTGTTTGGCCCTCTTCATACTAGAGACCCTGACAGGAATCAAGAAGTAATAAAGGGTATCCGTTACTTTTGGGAAATCGCAGAAGACCCTATTTTTTTATGGACTCCCTATCGCTGATATGATAGCGATTTGATTACATTCTAACCAACGGACAAGGATGACGGAATGTTTATCAAATGCTGGGGTTCGCGCGGGTCCATACCGGTGTCGGGAATTGAATATCTGAAATATGGCGGAGACACCACCTGCATTCAGATCAAAGCTTCCAGCGGCCATACCGTTATCATTGATGCCGGGACCGGCATACGCCGGTTCGGAACCCTTCATAAAAATGGCGGAATCAGTGAGTATACGCTTCTGTTAACCCATGCACACAATGATCACGTCATCGGGTTCAACTTCTTTAAACCGCTTCTGGACCCCAACTGCACCATCACCATCCAGAACCATTGTTTCTCGGGCAAATCCACACAGAACATCCTGGAAGGACTCATGTCCCCCCCGCTCTTCCCCATTACCATGGCCGACCTCCCAGCCAGCATCCGGTTCAGGGACGACCTGACCGGCACCTTTTCACTGGGATCTCTGACCATCCAGACCATTTCACTGAGCCATCCCAATGGAGGATTCGGCTATCGTATAACGGAAAACGGCCGGTCCTTCGTGTTTCTGACCGACAACGAGCTGGGCTTTGACCATCCCGGAAGCGCAGGGCGGGATGCCTTTGAACTGTTTTCAAAAAATGCTGACCTGCTGTTCCACGACGCCGAATTCTTCCCTGACGAGTACAGGACCAAAACCGGCTGGGGTCACTCTTCGTGCATGGATGTCCTTACCATGGCCACGGCTGCCGGAGTCAAAAAACTGGGGTTATTTCATCTGAACCAGGACAGGCCCGACCAGGAAATGGACCGCATGGTGGACCAATGCAGGGTCCTGATTTCAAAAACTGCAACCGGCAACCCCGTAACCATGGACTGTTTCGGGGTCGCCTCGGAAATGGAGTTCACTCTTTGAGCAGGAAATGAATAACAAGCCTGACATCCAGGCGCTCAGGCTGAACAGCCCCGTATTCGTCTTCCAGTTCATCAAACAAACTCTCGAAAACATTGCCCAGAGTTTCCTTTATCCTATCAGCGTCCAGGCCATATACCTGGTTCAGCCATGCTCCCATGTCCTTTCGGCGGTCCCCATCGATTTTTCCCTTACTGCGGCCTGCAAACAGGTCCCTGAAAAACGGACGGAACAGATCCAGGTCAATGGCCTCGAGACTGGACTGAAGCCCCAACCTGTGACGCACCCACAGGGTAAGGACAAGGCTCTTCCATGTAAGGACGCCCCGGGAGAAAGTTTTGATATCCGGGTCCAGAATCCGAATCAGCCTGTCCGTGGCCATGATCTCCCCAAGGGCCCGGGAGACGTTGTCAACGTCAGCCAGACAGGCAAAGGGCCGGTAAAGGCTACCGGATCCGGATCCGTATCCGTCAAAGTACAGGGGTTTGTCCAGGAAAAGCCCGCCCAGAACGCCCAGCCACTGGTCGCCAAAAAAGCTCAGGGGCAGGTTATTTTCATGGGCCCAGCTCTCCTTGTGCCACGCCCGTGCCCTGAACTTGAGGTCCATGCAGACCCCGGATCCAACCCTGAAAATAGCCTCCAGGGTATATTTCCGGATAATGGCGGCCCCATGGGAAGGTGTGCACCGGGATGACGCCCCGTGGATCACTTCCAGCCCTAGCCCCAAGGTGTTGCAGGTTTTCCGGACTGCTTTTTCCAGATCCTCCTTTTCCCTCACGATGATCGAATCAGCGCTCACCAGGCGGTTGACCAGGGACGCAGTCTCGGATTGGAGGTTGAGCAGGGGGTCCTCGTTAAACTTGTCCAGGGACTCCACAAACAGCCCCTGTCCTTTGAACAGGCCGGTGAAGTAAACCGGCGGATGGGGCAGGTCCGTGCCCAGCACAGGAAGGCTCAGGGAGCTCCCGGGCCGCTGGACGAGGTCCTCCTTTTTCAGAGGCTGGTACATACCGATGGCCTCGTGGTAAGGAAGAAAACCCTTTTCTGCAAGACGTACCGTCCTGAGCCGGAACTCTTCTTCCTCGGTCTCTGCCCGGATGATCGACTGGCTTTCCATGAGAAGTCCGTTCATGACCGAAAGATCCATATCCGCAATGGTATTGATCATTTCCGTTATCAGGTCTTCAGCTCCCTGGTGGGTACCGTGGAGTTCCAGGGTGGCTTCATCATCGGGAAGATCACGGGGAACCTCCGGAAACCGGAAGTACATCACATCGTCTATGGTCTCGAAGCCGTCCGGAAACGACGATGGGTCTTCATCATGTTCCCGGACCCGGACCTCAATGTTCCTGTTCAGGAAATAATCCAGGAGATCGGGTTTTTCCTGAACCATCCACCGCAGGAACCGTTTGGGGTCTGCCCGAAAGAGCAGTGCCAGGGTTGTGGTCATCCTTGGCAGGTGCAACCCGTCCCGGTCCCAGATGTCCATGTCCATGATGTATTCCCACTGCTCCGATGATGCCAGGGACAGCACGGGAAGAAAATCATCGGGCCCGACGCTGTGCATGAGATAGTACAGATCCTGATCCGGGAAGGACTGGACCAGGGTCGCGGGCTGGCTGGAGCTCAGGATGGCGTCCAGGGCCTTTTCCGAATCCATGCCCAGGATGGAGCTGCGGATCCGGGCCAACTGTTTTTCCTTGCGCATGACGTTGGCCAGCCGGTAATCGCCGCCGCCGGGAATGTCCGAATTCTGTATTGGGGTCATCTTCTTTTTCCTCGTTGTTTATTCGCGGGCCCAGGGCGCACATTTGACCAGGAGTAGCATACCCGGCAGGGCCGCTGCAGTACAGGCCAGAAAAAACCACTCCCACCCCAGGTTTTTGGCAAAAAACCCGGTAGGAGCAGATGCCATGACCCTGGGTATACCCATGAGACTGGTGAGCAGGGCATACTGGGTGGCCGTGAACCGCTTGTCTGTCATGGACGCCATGAATGCCGCATAGGCTGCCGTTCCCATGCCGGAGGTGATATTCTCAAATACGACCACCCCGGACAAACCCGCAATGGAGTGGCCCACAACGGCCAGCCAGGCAAATCCTGCCGTGGAAACGGCCTGCAGGACCCCGAAAATCCATAGACTCCTGTTGATTCCCATTTTAAGCATCAGGATGCCACCTGTAAAGGTCCCGCCCAGGGTTGCCCAGAATCCGAAGAGCTTCACCACGGTTCCGATTTCGGTGTTGGAAAACCCGATATCCAGGTAAAAAGGCGTGGTCATGGCGCTGGCCATGGTGTCCCCGATCTTGTACAGGAGGATAAAGGCAAGAATCCACAGGGCTCCGTCCCGGGAAAAGTATTCTTTCATGGGTTCCACCACGGCCTGGACAAGGGTGGCCGGTTTCCCCGGCGCTTCGGGAGGTTCGGGCGTCAGGACTGAAACCGCTATCCCGGGGATGAGACAGGCTGCCATGATCAGGTAGACCATGGAAAAGGGAATATGGTCGGCCAGGATGAGACCGCCGCCCGAAGCCAGGAGCATTCCCACACGGTACCCGTAGATGTACAGGGATGATCCCAGACCAAGCTCTTCATCCAGCATGTCCTCCCTGCGAAAGGCATCAATAACGATATCCTGGGACGCACTGAAAAATGTCACAACAAAGGCGGCCCCGGCGACCATCCAGGGTGCCTGGCCGGGATCGGTCAGTCCCAGGAGGGCTATGGCTGCCATGAGCAGGACCTGGCACAGGATGATCCACCCCTTTCGCCTGCCTGACCCCGGGAAGGTAAATCTGTCAAACAGGGGGGCCCAGAGAAATTTCACGGTGTAGGGAAGCCCTACCAGGGAAAAGGCACCGATAACGGTCAGGTCCACACCCTCCTTTTTCATCCATGCCTGGAGCACGGACAGGGTCAGGAGCAGGGGCAACCCGGAATTGAATCCCATGACAAAGGCCACTACCATTTTCCGGCTGACAATCCGTTTCAGGATATTCAGAGACTTGCCGTTCATGGTCTCCACGGTTGATCGTTGGGGATTCTTCATTATCCCAGGGCCCTTTGACAGGCGTCCAGGTAAGGAGCGATATCCGGAGCGCTGCCCAGCGGTTCCAAGGCTTTTTGGGCCTCCCGGAACTGTCCCAGGTTCATGAGGGAAACCGCCATGCAGATCACCAGGTTCCGGCTGCCCGGAAACCTGGAAAGGCCCAGGGCGGCCTGGTCCGCTGCCTGCCTGAACTGCTTTTCCTTCTGGTGCAGCATGGCGATCCCCAGGTAGGCCCGGGCATCAGGCGCATAGGACAGAGCCCGGGAAAAAAGCTCCCCGGCAACGGCCTCTGCACCGGGGATGGCCGGATTCGTCCCATAATCCCCGTGACTGAAGGTCATTGCCAGCCGGGAAAGGAAATCGGCGTGACTGGCAAAGAGTTCGGGATCATCCAGCAGCTCGATGGACCGGGCAAAGGCTCCCACGTTCTGAAAAAAGCCCTGTCTCAGGCTGTTGCCGAACTCCTGGACCCTGTTGAAATCCAGGGCGTCATCCACCTCAAACCAGGGAAGATCCTCCAGAGGCTGGGTCCAGAGGCTGTCATCCACCCTGCCCGCGGCTTCCAGTTTCCGGTACAGATCTGTTCCCGGAAAGACCACCAGGAGATAAAATACAGCCCCCAGGGGGCGGATGGCCAACATGAGGTCGATGCTCTCCTGGATGGTTGCTCGGGTTTCTCCCGGAGATCCGTAGATGAAATAGGCCCTGGGCAGAATCCCAACGGACACGGTCTCCTGGAAAGCCTTGATGATACGCCGGGTTTTAACAGGCTTGCCAAGGACTTTTCGTATGGCTTCAGAGCCGCTTTCAACCCCGAAACTGATCTGTACACAACCGGCCCTTCTCATCCAGACCAGCATCTCCCTGTCAATGAAGTCCACTCTGGAGATGGCTGCCCAGGTAATGGCAAGCCCCCTGTCCAGGATCAGCCTGCTGACCGCCATGACCCTGTCCCGGTCCATGGTAAACGTATCATCGGAAAAATAAAAATGGGTGATCCCCTGACCGGCCAGCAGTTCCAGCTGACCCACAAACCATTCTGGAGAATGGGACCGGACCTGGGTCCTGCCCCAGAAATCCGGGGAGCCGCAGAAGGTGCACCGCCCTGGACAACCCCGGGTCAGGGACACATGCTGGAACCCGAAATACCGTGCCGCCTGGGGCAGGCTGTCCAGGTCGTCAATGGGTTTTCGATCCGGAGTCTGAACCACACTTTTGCCATGGCGAAAGGCCAGTCCCGGGATATGGACAGGCTTTTCTCCTGAGGCCGATGCGATGTGATCGACCAGGTCCAGAATTGTGGTTTCCCCCTCCCCCAGGACGATGTAGTCCACCTCAGGGCATACTAAAAACAGGTGCCGGGCCAGGAAAGTTGCCCCGGCACCGCCGAAAACGATGGTGATCGACGGGTCCAGACGGCGGGCAAGGGCCGCGCCTTCCATGGCACCGAACCGTGTGGCGTTGAGAACGGAAAACCCCAGTATATCAGGGCTCTCCTTTTCCAGGGTTTCTTTCAGAAAGGTCATGGGTTCAGGATGGCGGGCCAGGTTGATCAGGATCACCCGGTTCCCCCGGTCCAGGAGCACGGCTCCGATTGAATAAAGGCCCATTGGCACCGAACCCGAATCCTCATCGGACATCCTGGCATCCAGGCATGGCGGGTTGACAAGGATCAGTTTCACAGCAGTCAATTACCAGGAGGCCGCAATAATGTCATCCAGGGACCTTTTGGGTACGTGGTGTGTGCCATTGTCGTCCCGCCAGTAACGGATGTTGCCGTCCGCAGGCAGGGATTCCAGGACAATGGTCTCAAAAGGTTTTCCCAGGGCAACCACCAGGAGGATGTCCAGGTGCTCCGGGATGGCAAGTGCCTCCCGAAGCCGTTTGTGGTTGATGGCTGCCAGCATGCATCCGCCAAGCCCTGCAGCCCGGGCGCCCAGGAGGATGGACTGGGCCGCGATGCCGTGGTCACACCGGAAGTTTTCCGTGATGGTCTTGTCTCCCAGGATCACGATGTATCCGGCGGGCTGTTCGCCCGGTCCGGGTCCGTCCCAGGTTTTCAGATAGGCGGCCCATCCCAGGCAGGCGAAAATCTCCTGGTTTTTGTCCGGGGCCGCTGACAGGATGTACTTCAGGGGCTGGAGATTGGCCGCCGACGCGGACATCCGTGCCAGGTCCACCAGGCCCCTCAGGGTCTCAAGATCAACGGCATGGGACTGGTCAAACCGTCTGCAGCTCCGGTTGCTGATAATCAGATCTCTGATTGAGCTCGTTTCCACAACTGTCTCCTCATATGGGGCCGGGTCAGGGTTGGTCCGGCCATGGGATTATTTTTTGCACGGTACCTTTTCAAACCGAGGCGTGTTTATGTCTATCCAGTCCAGGATTTTGGCAAACTCGTCTGCCACCTGCTTCAAGGCCCGGCCCCGATGGCTCACCCGCCCCTTCTCAGCCATGGTCAGCTGGGCAAAGGTTCTGCCGTACTCCGGACAATGGAACACGGGATCATACCCGAACCCGTTCTCTCCCTGGGGTTTTTCAGTGATCGAACCCTCGCAGCGGCCCTCATAGGTCAGGGCTGGACCCGTGGGAACCGCAATGGAGATAACGCATTCAAAAGCTGCCCTGCGGTTGGTCTGACCTTCCATCTCCCTGAGCAGGAGCTGTACGTTTTCCTGGTCCGTGGCAGAGTCCCCGGCATACCGTGCGCTTCTCACTCCAGGAACTCCGCCCAGGGAGTCCACCACCAGGCCGGAATCATCGGCCAAAGCCGGATAACCCAGGACACGGGCAGCAAAAGACGCTTTTTTATAGGCATTGTCATCAAAGGTATCTCCGTCCTCATCAACCTCGGGGATGGGACCGAAATCATCCAGATTTTTTATATCCACGGGAAATCCTTCCAGGAGGCTCCGGATTTCCCGGGTTTTTCCCGCATTTCGTGTTGCAATTACAAGAACAGTCACGTTGATTATCTCTCCACGTTTCGGGGGCACAGCCAGCACACCTCCCGTATTGCCATAATTGTCTTGGAATTATAGGACACAGACTCCTGGTTGTAAAGCGGATATCGGGCTCTATTCCTGACAGGCAGGCAGGGACCGGAAAATGGTTTCCTGTTCATCCAGGATCTCGTTCAGAATCCGGATATCGGTCATGGGATTCATGATCACGGTCCTGAGCACAACCACATCCTCTTCATCTGCCGGGGAGAGTTTGAGCCGTGTCCTGGATACAAAACTCCGGCCCGCTTCGCGCTGTTTCCGCTGCACATCCTGGTTGATCTGGTTGACCTGGCGGTTGATCCTGACCGCCTCACGGATGTCCGCAGTCTTGAGCCGGGCCTGCAGGGCAGGCGGGACAACACGGTAGGTCAGAATATTGAGCACCGGCTGGGTCACCAGCTGGAACATATCCCGATTTTCGATTTCCAGGGCAAAGGCCCTTGTGGTTTCTATGCCGTGATCGATCATCAGGGCATAACCCCGGCTTCCCATAATTTTCAGGGCGCTGTCCAGAATCAGGGAGTTGGCTTCCCTGGACCCTTCCAGGGACTTGATACCCAGGTCCACGCTGCCCGGCCGGTTCACATAATTGGAGTGGTAGGCGATCCGGTCCATGGCCCAGGGATCCCTGAAATAGACCATACCGCAAGTCATGGGCATGTAAAACTGCTTATGGGCATCCATGGTCACCGAATCTGCCCGTTCAATGCCTTTCAGCAGGTGGGAGTAACGCTCGGACAACAGTACCGGACCGCCCCAGGCTGCATCCACATGGAAATGGATGGCATACTCCTGGCACAGGTCTGCCATGGCGCAGAGCGGATCCACCGTACCGGTTTCCGTTGCCCCGGCAATTCCCACCACAGCCATGACACCGGTTTTCCCATCCTTTTTGAAATCCCGGATCATGGATTTTAGCAGTCGCATATCCACGCGGTGCCCCGCGTCCACATCCAGGGGAATGACATTGGTGTTCCCGATTCCCAGCAGGCCTCCGGCTTTTCTCAGGGAAAAATGGCCGCGCCTGGACACAAGGATCACAGCCCGCTCCAGACACTTTTGAACCATAGCCGCATGCATCCCCTGCTCCTCGATGCCCGGCCCCTGGCCGTCCTCTGAAAAAAAACGGTTTCTGGCCACCCAGAGCGCCGTGATATTGGCGGTTGTCCCTCCCGTGGAAAACGCTCCCAGGGAGGTGTCGATGCTCTGGACATGACGGTCGTAAAACGCGTCCGACCGTTTGAAGACCAGCCTGTGTATCTTGGCCAGGACCTGCTTTTCAAGAACCGACAATACCTTGGAGGTCTCCAGCTTGATCACGTTCTGGTTCAACGCAGCCACAATGGCTTTGAGATGAACCATGAAAAAGGGTATGGCCGCAGTCATGTGTCCTATAAAATAAGGCGATGCCACATTGACCGCCCTGGGGGCAATCTGGGTGATGATATCGGAAATAACGTCCGCCAGCTTCTGCTCCGGATTGGCGCTGATCACCGTATCCCTGTAGAAACGGGTAACCTCCTTGAGGGAAATTTCCTCGGTAACCCCCACATGGGTATTTAAAAACTCGTGGAGCCCGAACAGGATCTGCTCCATATATTTGACCAGGGCTTTTCTGGACGCTTCATCTTCCGGACGGATAAAAATACGCTGAAGACTTTTCCAGTCCGCAACCAGTTCCGGTCTGCCTTTTTTTTTCATGACCATCATACCTGCTTTGCTGTCCAATCCCGGTGGACGCCACCTGAAAAAGGCTGCAGCGCCCCGATGCTTTTAAGGTTGCACCTAACCACATTTCCGGCAGAAACACAAGGAAATCCGTTTTCTTAAGCCCGGGTATTGCGCTGTCTCAAAGATGTGGTATAGTCAACACCATCAACCGGCTGCCATGGCTCCAGAAATCGCCCCATGGCCTTTCCACGGCAGACAACTTGAGATGGAGAACAGATGACGACCACTCTTTCCAGTCAGCGCAGAGAATTTCTAAAGCAGGATTTTGAACGGGGATTTATCCGGTATTGCCAGTTCAGTGCCTTTCACATGGACCGGGGGGTGTTCCGGTCCAGGGTCGACATCCAGGACCATCACCGGCAGCAGGACAATTTCATCCACGCCGGGGTCATGGCCACCATGGCGGACCACACCGCAGGATATGCGGCCTTTACCACAGTGACTGACAAGTACCAGATCCTCACCATTGAATTTAAGATCAACTTCCTGAAACCGGCCATGGGCAATGCCCTGGAATGCCATTCCCAGGTTCTGAGGGACGGACGGCAGATCATCATCGCCGAATCCGAAGTGTATGACATCCGTGATACCGGACGGGTCATGGCGGCTAAAGCCACGGTCACTCTCATGGCCGTTCCCAGGGAGAAGCTCCAGAGATGATCCAGAGACCTGTCCCATCGCACGAGATCCGGGAACTGCCTCCCGGGGCAGTGCTCCTGACCGCCTTTTTGTGCATCCTTTTCGGGGCAAATGCCGTTGCCGTCAAGATCGCCATGACAGGCATCGGCATTTTCACCAGTGCGGCCCTGCGATTCACCCTGGCAGGAATCACCCTGTTCCTGTGGGCGAAGTGCACAGGCCAGACCCTGGCCATAACCCGGAGCCAGGCCTTAAAGCTCATCATCGTCTCGGCGTGTTTCACGGTCCAGCTGTCGTGCTTTTACGTGGGACTCAGTAAGACATCTGCGTCCCACGGAACATTGATCGGGAATCTGCTCCCGTTTATTGTCCTGGTCCTGGCCCATATTTTCATCCCCGGCGACCGGATTACCGTTAACAAGCTCCTGGGACTCACCCTGGGATTCGCCGGAATCGGGTTTTTGTTTTTCGACACTGCAGCGGCAAATCCCGACATCCGGAGCGGGGACCTGATCATCCTGGCTGCCGTGGTAATCTGGGGATGCAATGCGGTTTACGTCAAGACCATCATTTCCGGTTTCAGCGCCATCCAGATCACCCTGTATCCCATGATAGTCGCCACACCCCTTTTTTTTCTGGCCGGCTGGCTTTGGGATGGGCAGATGATCCGGTTCATGGATACCCGGGTCATCAACGCCATTCTTTATCAGTCCTTTGTAACCGCATCCTTTGGTTTTGTGGCGTGGAACACCCTTCTTAAAAAATTCGGTGCCACAGCCCTGCACTCCTTTGTATTCATCATGCCCCTGGCCGGAGTGTTTTCCGGTGTGATGCTCCTGGATGAGCCCATGACCATCAACCTGGGAGCATCCATTGTGTGCGTGGCCCTGGGCATTGTAATCGTTCACAGAAAACCCAGAACCGCCCCAGCCATTTTCGGCAGCGACGCCGCCATGGCGCCGGCAATACTCTCACTCCCGCTGGAATCCCGGACCAAGAATGCCGGTCCCTGCACAGCCGTATCCGGAACCCCAGCAGCCAAGGAGAACCATGCTTGATCTTCACAAAAACGATATCTTCACCCGGGTCTCACGCTACAACCTGATCCGCAACGGCCGCATGATCTACATAGATGTACACCAGGCCATCCAGGGAAGCCTTGCTGCAAAACACGTGGCTGTCCCGAACCTGGTCAACATTGTTGCCAGACCCGAGCACCAGGGGGCTGGGGAAACGGAATCCGATGCGGTCAAAGACTGCCTCAAAAAAATCAAGGGCAAGAATATCGAGGACCTGTTCCCGTCCACCAGCACCCATCCGCCGTCCAGTTGACGGCGGTAAATTAATGGGCAGGCTGATCTGCTGGACCATTCTGACAAGGGATTCAATAAAGAGCCCCTGAAAACAATTTCATTTCAAAGGATCGGATTGAAAGGGTATGAAGCTTACCAGAGGTACCGGACGGAAATGCAGCACCTGAAAAGCTACACCGCACTGATAGACAAGATCCGATCCGAAAAGTCAGGCAACTGATTGCTGAATCCGTCACCGAACATCCGGGTCCCGGTCAAGCTTGAGCAGAATCATGAGAATCCCACCGGCAAGAGACATGACCGCACTGGCAAGGAACAGGTATCTGCCCCAGGTGTCGTACACCAGCCCGGCGAACAGGAACCCTGCCATCATGCCGGCCCCGTAAGTGACAGAGTTGTTGACGGCCTGGCCCAGGGTCCTGGAACCCGGGGGAGACAGGGTTTCAATGGCCAGGATGCTGGCCACGTGGAAGGCCCCGTAGGACAGGGCATGGAGGCACTGGGAGACCAGGATCAGCCAGGGCGCAGTTGCTGCGAACAGGAGTATCCACCGAAGGGTTGCCGCAACAAAAGACAGGACAAGGACCCCTTTCATGGACATGCGCTTCAGCACAAAGGCCGACCCCAGCATCACACTCACTTCAGCAACCGACGCCAGGGCCCAGGCCATGCCGATGAACCCGGACGAGAACCCCAGGGCTTCCAGGTGAATGGACAGAAAACCGTAATAAGCGCCGTGGCTTGCCAGCATCAGAAAGGCGGCTGTCAGAAACACGCTGATTTTTGCAGTAAAAAATTCCGCTATTCCGGACAGGGAAAAGGGCCTGCGCGATCCGTCGCCAGATGACGGCATTGCCAGGGCAATGAGCGTCTGGAGGACCAGCCCGGCCAGGATCATGGGCAGGATGCTCCAGGTGGAAATCCGGTCCAGGAGTTTTCCGAGAACGGAGGAAACCAGGATGAATCCAAGGGAGCCCCAGACCCTGAACTGTCCATACCGCTGCCTGTCAGAGCCCAGGATATCCATGGAAAAGGCCTCGATAAAGGCGATGACCGGAGAGAAAAAAACGGCATGCAGGGCCATGATGGCCATGACTGCGGGGAAACTGTCATACACCTGCAGAGGAACCCAGGTCACAGCACTGGTTGCCGTACACAGGATCAGGAGGAACCTGCGGGCCTGAAGCCTATCCGCAGCCAAGGCCCAGAACACCGGAAACACCATGACGCCGAAAGTTTTGACCGCGGAAACCAGGCCGATCTGAAGACCTGTAAAACCCGCATGGCTCAGGTACAGGTTAAAGAAAGGCAGGGCAATGCCCAGGGTTCCGAAATAGATGAAATACTGGAACCCCAGGGCATGTCGTTTCGGTATCACCTGCGGTATTGGGAACCCAGGACCAGCCCCCTATCCAGGGCCCGGTTGTTCATGGCGATAAAATCCGGCGGAACCCTGTCCTGGATCACCTTCATCACCGATTCCGGGTTCAGGAGGTCCGTGATGCCGATCAGGGCGCCCAGGACACAGATATTGAACACGATGGGCTTCCCGATCTTGTCCATGACGTCCTGGTACATGGGCAATTCGATCTGCTTGGCATCCACCTTCTTGATGGTCTGGACAAACCGGGAATCGGTCAGGAGGATCCCTCCCGGGCGGATGATGCCCGAGAAGCTGGTGTAGGCCTCCTGGGTGAGACAGACCAGGATGTTGGGCTGGTTCACCACCGGGTAATGGATGGCCTCATCCGAAATGATTACGTCACTGCGGGTCGACCCGCCCCGGGCAGCAGCCCCGTAACTCTGGGACTGGGTGGCGTTCATGTTCTCATGGATCACCGCTGCCTCGGCAAGGATGATGGCTGCCGTGATAACCCCCTGGCCGCCTGAACCTGAAAATACTAATCTGGTCCGTTTCATCGTTTTCCTCCCATGGCCCGGGCAATGATTTTATCATACTCAGCGCAGTATTCCGGGGTGTCGGCATCCACAAAAACACCCCGGGCAATGAGCGACGGATCCGCTTCCAGGGCCTTGGACCCGAGCTTGGCTGTTCCGGTCCTGTAGATCTCCATCATTTCGGCAGCGTCCCCCTCCTTGTTTTTCCGGCCATAGTGGGTCGGACACTGGCTCATGATCTCCACTACGGAGAATCCCTTGTGCTGGATGGCCTTTTTCAGGTAATCCACGGCCTCGAGAACGTGGTAGGTGGTGGTCCTGGCCACAAAGGATGCGCCGGCAGCCATGGAGAGCTTGACAATGTCAAAGGCGTTGTCAATGGTGGAAAACGGCGCTGTCGTGGCCTTTTTACCCACCCCGGACAAGGGCGAGAACTGGCCGCCTGTCATGCCGTAGATCCTGTTGTTCATGACAATGGCCGTGAGGTCCACATTGCGTCGGGCAGCATGGATAAAATGGTTGCCGCCGATGGCCAGTGCATCACCGTCACCCATGGGCACCAGGATATTCAGTTCCGGCTTGCTCAGCTTGACGCCCGTGGCAAAGGCCAGGGCCCGGCCGTGGATGGTGTGCAGGGAGTGAAAATCCACATACCCTGAAATCCTGGCCGAACAGCCGATACCCGATGTCATGACAATGGAGTTCTTATCCAGACCCAGCTGCTCCACGGCCCGGAGCAGGGCATTCATTACGATTCCGTGCCCGCATCCCGGACACCACATGTGCGGGAAATACCGCTCCCGGATATAATCACGTACAGCCATGCTACACCCCCCTTCCCTGGATAACCCTAAGGAGCGTCTTGATGTCTGTCGGGGTTATCAATTCTCCGTCTATGCGGTTGGCCAAAAAGACCCGCTCCGGCTCATCCACGGCAGACTTGACCTGCCGCATGATCTGGCCCATGTTCATTTCAACAACGATCACAGCCTTGGCACCCCGGCATTTTTCCCGGACCATGGCCTCGGGAAAGGGCCACAGGGACTGGAGTTCCAGAACCCCGATGTTCTCTCCCCTGGCCCGTCTGTTTTTGGCCATGTGAATGGCTGACCTGGCCGAAGAGCCATAGGAGACGAGGATATAATCCGCTCCGTCCAGGTCATGTTCCCTATAGCGTGTGATGGCGTGGGTGTTGTTATCGATCTTGTCCACCAGGTGATGGAGAAGGCCTGAAACCACCTTGGGATTGTTGGACGGAAATCCCCACATGTCATGGAAAAGCCCCGTGACATTATACCTGTGATCACCGCCGAAATCACTCATGGGCAGACGCCCGTCCTCCCTGGGCAGGTAGGGGTGGTAATCCACACCCTTAGCCACCTGGGTCCTGAGGCGGTCCACCAGGGGAAGCTCCCCGGGTTCAGGGATCACAAGCTTTTCCCGCATGTGGCCCACGGCCTCGTCAAACAGGAGAATCACCGGGGTCCGGTAGGTTTCTGCCAGGTTAAAGGCATCCACGGTCATGGCAAACACATCCTGGTGGTTGGACGCTGTCAGGGTAATGATGGCGTGGTCTCCATGGGTCCCCCACCGGGCCTGATTCACATCCCCCTGGCTCACGTGGGTGGGATTGCCCGTGGACGGCCCGCCCCGCATCACATTGACCACCACGCAGGGAATCTCTGCCATACAGGCATATCCCAGGGCCTCCTGTTTCAGGGAAAATCCCGGACCGCTGGTGGCGGTCATGACCTTGTGACCGGTAAGAGAAGCTCCGATGATGGCGCACATGGAGGCTATCTCATCCTCCATCTGGATGAATTTACCCCCTTTTCTGGGAAGGCGCTCTGCCAGGAGTTCGGCGATCTCCGTTGACGGAGTAATGGGATATCCGGCAAAAAAATCGATCCCGGCATACAGGGCCCCTTCAACGCAGGCCTCGTTGCCCTGGACAAACTTGATGGCATCACTCATGGTCTGGCTCCTGTCTTGATTCCGGTTCCGGGGCCGGTTCTGATACTGACGTTACTGCCGGATCCGGGTCCGGGGCCTCCTGGGGCTCGGTGATGACCTCAATGGCCAGATCCGGGCACCGGAGTTCGCACAAATGGCAGCAGATACAGTCCTGGGGTCTTGCAGCCACTGCCTTTTCCATGGCATCCAGTTCCAGGACCTGTTTGGGGCAGAAATGGACACAGATACCGCATCCCTTGCACCAGTCCCGGTTAATCCGGTGTTCCTTTAATTTCTGTTTAGCCATATACTCCTCTCAAAGAATTGACATGCCATGAAGCCTTCCTGCTGCCATGACAGATTACTGGCAAAAAGTTTTTATAATTACCCGATATTCAACATTTTGTCAAGGTTTTGAGATTCTTATTGCAAGTTCATTCCCTGACCAGATGTCCTGGATCACCCGGATTACGGTTTTAACAAGTCGTTCACCGCTCCGACAGGTCAGCCAGGCAAGGTTCAGGGGAAGGTCAAGACACTCCTGTGGCCAGATTGTCACCAACCCCTTGTCTGCCAGATCTGTTGCCTCATCCTCCCGCATCAGGGCAACCCCCACCCCGTCTGCCACCAGTTCCCTGACAATGGTCTCGTCAAAGGCATTGGCCACCTGCCGTGGGACAAGACCCAACCGGTCCAGCTTTTTCTGGAACTGTGTGTGAAACGGACAAAGACTGCTGGTCCAGATCCAGGGCAACCGGGACAGGGCAGCCAGGTCAGGATTCGGCACAGCATTGGCAAGGGTTTTCGGAATCGCGGCACAGATGGTTACACGGGAGAGGGGGATCCGGGTGATGTCCCCGTTGCTGGCGGAATCCCCGTACAAAAATCCCACATCTATGGTCCGGTTCCTGAGCATATCAGGGGTATGGGGCGTCTCGGTGGCTATGAAATTGATGTCAACATGGGGAAGATCCCTGGCCAGGACCTGGTTCAACGCCTTTACCCGGAGAAATGCCGGATCCGTATTCAGTCCTATCTTCAGAACCCCGGACAGGGTTCCTCTGAGACGGGCCGCCGTACCCGCCAGCTCGTCAGCGGCAGAAAGGGCATTGATGGCAGCGTCCAGCAGCACGGATCCCTCATCGCTCAGCGTCATGCCCCTGGCTGTCCGGACAAACAGCCCAATCCCCAGTTCCTCTTCCAGGAGCCGTATCTGGGTGCTCAGGGCCGACTGGCTTATATTGAGTTCCCTGGCAGCCCGGGTAAGGTTCCCTGTCCTGCTGACAACGACAAAGGATCTGAGCTGGTATAATTCCATAGGCTGATCTGTGTTCGAAAAAATCGAACGCTCCCTTCCATTCTTCCCGTTGGATTTTTCAAGTCAGATTGCATAGTACCAGAGAAAACCGATACTGAAAAGGAGGAGATCGTGCAACACAAAAAAATAGGCTGGCTTCTGCTCAGCGGCCTTACCATCGGACCAATCCTGGGTTCCGGGATCATCATCCTGCCTCCCGTTGTCTATGCCGTAGCCGGGGAATGGGCCCTGCCGGCATGGATCCTCATGGTTTGCGCCGGGAGTCTGTTTGCCGCCCTGACCGGAGTCCTGAGCGCCCGCTTCCCCGGAGACCAGGGCATCTCCCGGGCAGTGGAGACTGCCTTTGGGCCGGGAGCGGGCAGGCTTACTGCCTGTTATCTGATCGGCGCCGTCTGTTTCGGCCCTGGTGCCGTGATCCTGACGGCAGCCCGGTATGCTGCGCCTGTGACTGGACTCCCGATGCCGGCCCTGGGGTTTATCCTGCTCGTTATCTGCGCAGCCCTGCTCCTTGGCCAGGTCCGATCCATGGGAAAGGCTGCCCTGGCAGCGTCATCCCTGTCGGCCATCACCCTGTGCACGGGCAGCGCTGCCACACTGCTTAGCCATAGTAAGGGAGCGGTGATGCTGCCGCCCCTGGATCTGTCGACCATGGGACAAACCCTTCTTCTGCTGTTCTGGATCATCGTGGGCTGGGAGGTGATCGGAAATTACAGCCAGGATGTTGACAAACCGGAAGCGACAATCAAAAAGGCCGTAATTTTCAGCGCCCTGGTCATCGCCATGGTGGATATTATAGTGGCTGCTGCTGTTCAGTGGGTGGATGCACCGGCCCTGCACTCCGGCCAGGTCAGTATTGTTACGCTTCTTGTGCCCCTGTTCGGAGACAATGCCGCCCTGGTCACAGCAATCCTTACCCTGGCGCTGTGCACCACCACCTACCTGCTGTTTGTGGGCGGAGTGGCGAGGCTCATGGCTTCCCTGTCCAGGGATGGATTCCTTCCTGCCTTTCTGGCCAGACGAACACCCGGCGGATCCCCGGCGGCAGGCACCCTGCTCCTGGCCTGCATCCACGTCGGCATCCTGGGCATGCATATGCTGGGCCTCATGGATATCGAAGACCTGATAGCCCTGGCCAATGGCTTTTTCATTGCCAATGCCCTTTTGGGCATCCTGGCCGGCATCAAGCTGATCAACAGCACCATGATACGGACAGGGGCTGTGATCCTTGCCCTTGTTTTCACCGGAATCCTGATGTGCTCTTCCCCGGCAGTGATCGTCGTCATTGCCGGTATGGGCGGCATAATGGCCGTCAAACAAAGGATTGCACGCGGGTGCCAGGCCTGATACATATCAAGGATCGGGCCATCCCCTTAAGTTGGGCAGCAGGCCTTACCGATTAACACTACTCCATAGATGACAGGAGAAATCCATGAAAGACGCATTGTTGATAATAGATCTGCAGAACGACTATTTTCCCGGGGGGGCCATGGAACTTTCCGGCATAATCCAGGCAGCCGCCAACGCTGATGCACTGCTCAAAGCCTATCGGCAGAACCACCTGCCTGTAATTCACATTCAGCACCTGTCCGCAGCCAGCGGTTCATTTTTTATTCCAAAAACCCCCGGCCTAGAAATCCACGAATCCGTCCGCCCCATGGCCGGGGAACCGCTCATCCAAAAACATTTTCCCAACAGCTTCAGGGAAACAGGTCTTTTGGATCTGCTTACCGGTTCCAAAATCCAGCAGCTGACAGTGTGCGGGGCCATGAGTCACATGTGCATTGATGCCACGGTCCGGGCAGGGTTTGACCTGGGGTTCCGGTGCCGGGTGGTCTCTGATGCCTGTGCCACCAGGGATCTGGTTTTCGATAACCATACAGTGCCGGCCAGGGAGGTTCACGGAGCCTTCATGGCAGCCCTGGCATCTGTTTATGCAACGCCGGTGACGACCCTGGCAGTGCTCCGGTTCTTCAAACCTCTTGACAGAACCGGGAAGTTTCTTTAGCACTGAACGAGCAGGCATTGTTTCCAGGGTAAACAAGACACAAGGATGGACCTATGAAATCCAACAGATCCCAGGTATCCGGAATCGTATATTCAACCGAAAGCGGACGCATGTGTCCCGTGTGCGGCGAGGCGGTATCAGCCTGCACCTGTTCCAGAAAACAGGCATTGCCAAAGGGAGACGGTACCGTCAGGGTGGGCCGGTCGACCAAGGGAAGAAAAGGCAGGGATGTGACGCTGATCACGGGATTGTCCCTGGACCCCGAGGCCATGAAAACCCTGGCCAGGGAACTGAAACAGTGCTGCGGCAGCGGTGGAACCATAAAGGGAGGAACCATTGAAATACAGGGTGACCACCGGGAAACCCTGCTGGAAGAGCTGAGAGGCCTGGGATATTCGGTCAAAAGATCCGGCGGGTAGACCCCGGCGGCTGAATCCGGAATCGGCCATTGCTCATTATTTTTTTCATTACGAAAATAATCGTTTACAAATGGCACAAAAATCTGGTTTATTAGAAAGATCCGCATTTTTTTGTGGACCAATAGCATTAGGCAGTTTTATAATACCTTAAAAAGGATTTGCAGTGTCCCAGATACGATTGAACGGGATTGTCGTTATTGCAGGCAATTATGGGAGCGGGAAAACAGAGACAGCCATCAACCTTGCCTTTTACAGCAAACGGCTCGGCATGGATGTCCGCATTGCAGACCTGGATCTGGTCAACCCCTACTTCAGAACCAGGGAAGCCCGGCATCCGCTCATGGCTGAAGGCATTGACGTGGTGCTGCCCGATAACCGATACATGCATGCAGACCTCCCCATACTCAGCCCTGCCATTGCCGGCATGATCCGGCAGCCATCGGAGCTGGTCATTCTGGACGCCGGCGGTGATGATGTGGGCGTTACCGTTCTTGCGGCACTCAACCATGTGCTTCGGGACAAGACAGTCAACATGATCCAGGTGATCAACCCCTTCAGGCCATTCACCGAAACCGTTGAAGGCTGTCTCAGGATCCGGGATGAAATCCAGGTCTCGTCAAAACTGAAAATGACCGGTCTGGTCAGCAATGCAAACCTCATTGCCGAAACCACCCCGGACACCATTTATAGAGGGTATGAACTGGTACAGAACGTTTCACAAAAAACCGGGCTCTTTGTCGAATTTATAACGGCTGAGATCAGACTGCTGCCCCAGCTGGACATGAGCCGGTTCACCTGTCCTGTATTACCGATTTCACGTAAGCTTGTTCCTCCCTGGATCAAGCCCGTTGTTTAACAAAGGAGCTTATTGAATGGCATTACAACACTCGATTGATGCTGAACGATGCAAGGGCTGCGGGCTGTGTATTACCGTATGTCCCAAGAATGTCCTGGAGATCTCGGACACGGTCAGCACAAGGGGCTATTTCCCTGCTTACCAGGCACGCCCCGCAGATTGCATCCATTGCACCCTGTGCTGCATCATGTGCCCGGATGTGGCCATTACCATCACCGGGACTGAAGATGAACCCGCTGAAACCAGAATGGAGGACAACTGATGGCCAAGGTACTGATGAAAGGAAATGAAGCCATTGGGGAAGCCGCCATCCGGTCCGGCTGTCTGAACTATTTTGCCTACCCCATAACTCCCCAGTCCGAAGTCGCCGAATATCTGGCAAAACGCATGCCTGAAGTGGGCGGCGTCTTTGTCCAGGGAGAGAGCGAAGTGGCTGTGGGGTACATGATATTCGGGGCAGCCGCCTGCGGCGTGAGGGTCATGACCACCTCATCCAGCCCCGGAGTAAGCCTGATGAGCGAATCTTTGAGTTACATCGCCGGTGCAAGATGTCCGGCCGTGTTCGTGAACATCATGCGCGGAGGCCCGGGTCTTGGCGGCATCCTCCCGTCCCAGGGAGATTACTTCCAGGCGACCAAGGGCGGAGGACACGGGGACTACCACCTGCTTGTCATGGCCCCGGACGGCGTCCAGGAAGCTGTTGAAATGACCATGATGGCCTTTCCCCTGGCGGAAAAATACCGGGGGCCGGTCATGATCCTGGGTGACGGGCTTATCGGACAGATGATGGAGCCGGTCGAATTTCCGGACACCCCTGCCGCTCCGCCTGTTAACAATGACGACTGGGCAACCAGCGGCATGGACACCCGCAAGAGCAAAAAACGGAACATCGTCAAATCCTTGTACCTTGATCCCAAGGTATTGAACGACCACAACCTGCTTCTGAAATCCCAGTATGACAGGATGAAAAGAGAAGAGGTCCGCTTCGAGGCCTACAATACAGACCCGGACTACCAGTTGCTCATCGTCAGTTACGGGACCATGAGCCGGGTTTGCAAGACTGCCATCGACAACATGAAGGCCGAGGGAATTGAGATCGGAATGATACGGCCGAAAACCCTGTTCCCCTTCCCTCAAAAGGCAATCTATGATGCGGCTGTAAAACCCGGATGCCAAAGGGTTGTCAGCATTGAAATGAGCATGGGACAGATGGTCGAAGACGTGGAGCGCTCTGTTTACGGGAAAAAACCGGTGACATGGTTCGGACAGTGCGGCGGAGATATCTTCACACCCGAACAGGTGGCGGATCACATTAAATCTTTGCTGGCCAATGCCTGATACTGCCAAGGAGAATTACAAGAATGGGAAAAACTTTTTCTAGACCAGAAGCTCTGTCCGATGCCCACACCCACTACTGCCCGGGATGCACCCATGGTATTGCCCACCGCCTGGTGGCCGAGGCCATAGATGAGCTTGGCATCCGCGGAAGAACAGTGGGGATAGCACCGGTGGGATGCGCTGTACTGGCATACAACTATTTTACCTGTGATTTCCAGGAAGCAGCCCACGGCCGGGCGCCAGCCATGGCAACAGGTATCAAAAGGGTCAGACCCGACCTCATCGCATTCACCTACCAGGGTGATGGTGACCTGGCCAGCATCGGTATGGGAGAAATCATCCATGCTGCCAACCGGGGTGAAAAATTCACCACCATTTTCATCAACAATGCCATCTACGGCATGACCGGAGGCCAGATGGCCCCCACCACCATGCCTGGCCAGCGGGCAACCACAGCTCCCTTTGGCCGCAACGTTGAAGAGACAGGGATGCCCATGCGCATGTGCGAGCTATTATCAAGCCTTGCAACACCCGGCTATATTACCCGCCAGACACTCTTGAAACCCAAGTATATCAACAAGGCAAAAAAAGCCATCAAACAGGCGTTTGAATACCAGATAGCCAAAAAGTGCTTTACCTTTGTTGAGCTTGTCAGCACCTGCCCCACCAACTGGGGGATGACACCCCAGGATGCGTTGAAATGGGCGGAAAACACATTGCTGCCATACTATCCCCTGGGCGATTTCAAGACCCCTGAATGATGAATGATGTAATACTGGTGTTTTTTGGAGGAGGTTATGCAAAAAGAAGTTATGTTTGCAGGGTTTGGCGGTCAGGGAATTCTGCTCAGCGCGAAACTTCTGGCCCATGCTGCCATGGAGCAAGGCTCGGAAGTCATGTGGATTCCCTCGTACGGACCTGAAATGCGGGGTGGAACGGCCTACTGCACCGTGGTCATCAGTGACCGGCTCATCGGATCACCCATCATCAAGAATCCTGCCCACCTGGTTGCCATGAACCGGCCGTCCCTGGAGAAATTCGCTCCTGTGGTAAAACCCGGGGGAGTGATCATGATCAACAGTTCCCTGATCCCCATACGGAGCAACCGGACCGATGTGGTTGAACTGGTCGTCCCGGCCAATGATATCGCTATTGGCCTGGGAAGCATCAAATGCTCCAATATTGTAGCCCTGAGTGCCTTTGCCGCCAAAAGTAAAATGGTTGACATCGACATTCTCAGGAAATGCGTCAAAGAGGAATTTGCATCAAAACCCAAACTTATTCCCATCAACATGAAGGCATTTGATGAAGGTATCAAGATAGCAGAAACCTGATGGAAATCAGATCAGACAGATAATTCTCTTTACTGGAGGGACAGCATGATTAGAGTCGAGATTTCACTTTTTCTGAATAATGCTCCTGGGGAACTGGGAAAGCTATCCGCGCTTCTGGGGGATGCCGGCATCAATATTGATGCCCTGACCATCCAGGATGCCTCAGCCTATGTCCAAAGCCTTTTCGAAGCCCGGGGCAAATCCCTTAAACGAATCGCTTCATCGACCAATTACGCATACATCCGCAGGGATTCGGCCGAATTTTCACTGATCCGGCTGGTTGTGGACAATTCCGATGCTGCGGTTGATCTTCTCAAGGAAAACGGCTATCTGTTTGACACCAAGGATGTCATCGCCATAGACATTGAAAATGTCCCGGGCAAACTGGCCGAGATCACCAGGCGCTTCGGCCAGGAAGGCATCAATATCAATTATGTGTACGGGTCAGTTTCTGCGGCGGATGCAAAGTGCCTGTTTGTTTTCAGCCCTGAAGACGTTGAACTGGCTGCAAAGCTGTTTATTCAATAAACCACACCGTATCCGGTGCGGGGCAGAGCCCTTTTTGCCCCCGCACCGGATACAATGCCGCAACGAACAGGAAACGACTATTAAGGCGTTCTCTTGTCTTTCAACAGATTGTTGGAAATAACGATCCTCTGGATTTCCGAAGTCCCCTCATAAATGGTAAACACCCTGGCATCCCGGTAGTACCTCTCGACCGGATAATCTTTAGTGAATCCATATCCGCCGTGGATCTGGATAGCCCTGGCCGTAATCTGGTTGACCATTTCGGAGGCAAACAGTTTCGCCATGGACGCCTGGGTTGTATAACGCTCCTTCCTGTCCTTCATGGCGGCGGCAGACAGGATAAGCTGCCGGGCAGCTTCTATCTGGGTTGCCATGTCTGCAATCTGCCACCGGATACCCTGGTGCTTTGCAATGGGCACACCGAACTGTTTTCTCTTCTGGGCATACTTGATGGAGGCATCCAGGGCGGCCTGGGCCACACCCAGGGACTGGGCTGCGATGCCTATCCGTCCCGAGTCAAGCCCTGACATGGCAATCTTGAACCCATCCCCTTCCTTGCCCAGTATATTTTTTGCCGGTACCCGGCAGTTTTCAAAGATCAGGTCTGTGGTGTCCGAGGCCCTGAGCCCCATTTTATCCTCAACGTGTCCAACAACGAGCCCCGGAGTGCCCTTGGGTACGAGAAAGGCGCTGATGCCCTTATGCTTGGCGGTCTCGTCCGTTTTTGCCGTAACAATGACCACGCTGCAGTTTTTTCCCGAGGTGATAAAGCGTTTGGTACCGTTGAGAATATACTGATCACCGTCCCGGACAGCTGTGGTGGTCTGGCTCACTGGGTCTGATCCTGCATCGGGTTCCGTCAGGGCAAAGGCCCCGATGATGTCACCGGACGCCAGGGGAATCAGGAACTCCTGTTTCTGGTCTTCGGTACCGAACCTGAATATGCTTTCACACACAATGGAGTTCTGAACGGACATCACAACCGAAGTGGAGGCACAGGAATAGGCAATTTCCGACAGAGCAAGGGCATAGCTGATGGTATCGGCCCCTTCCCCGCCGTACTCCGGCGGTATCATCATCCCCATGAGCCCCAGTTCACCCATCTGCCTGAAGTTTTCCGCAGGAAATTCCTTGGTCCGGTCCCGCTCGGCTGCCGTGGCAGCCACAACCTTTCTCGAGAACTCCCTGACCATGCTCTGGATCATCACCTGTTCATCTGTTAACTTGAATAGCATGTTTTCTCCTTTTCATACACAATGGTATCAGCGCCCCCCATGGTCCCGCCCGGAACCTCAGGACGGATTCGGCCAAACCAGCCGGGATAACCGTTTGCATGGTACGGCTTCAGACCGGTTGATCCAGGGAACGCGGCAGCCTTCCAGACGCGCCCAGACGATGTTAGGGGCTGTACACAACCACGATGAGTTCAGCATCCGTCTCGCCCACATTCCTCAGATCATGCTTGATCCCGGAATTGAAATGCAGCGATTCACCGGTGGCCAGGGAATTGACATGATCGCCCACAGTCACCTCGACCTTCCCGTTCAGCACATAGACGAATTCTTCACCTTCATGAAGAAACCCAACACCCTTGTGGGCCGTTTTCGCCTCAATGACGATACGGAAAGCCTTCAGGTGTTTATTTTCAGCACCCGGCGTAAGGGGAGTGTAGGCATAGTTGTCCGTACGCTTGGTATAGGCCTTGGCCCGGGCCTCGGCACTTCCTTCCTGCTCTTTGAGGAAGAATCCCGAATCAATGCCCAGAGCCCTTGAAATCTGGAGCAGGGCTCCGACGGAAGGGGTCTGGTCTCCGGATTCCACATTTTTCAGGAACTCCACCGAGAGCCCCGTTTCATTGGCAATAACGTCAAAGTCGATTTTCTTTTCCAATCGCACATCTTTAATTTTCTTCCCGATGGGTTGGAGTTCATCCTTTTTTTTTCTTGCCATTCCTGCTCCTTGTTGCTGAAAAGTCACTGATGAGTAGCCTGAAATTAAACAATCGGCTCCAGGCCTGCCCGCGGAGTCGTTGCGTCCTGGGCGACAACCGCACGCTATCGATTGAGCGCTCGCTCAACTATATTCCCAAAAAAAAATGTTGTCAAGCATCGGACCAACAGGAGAACAAACGTCACGCCTGGGCATCCTCCCGGCGCTTGCCGGAAGGATGCTGTGCAATCCTAAATGCAAACGATCAGGCGACGGAATCGATCCAGTTTTCCGTATCGTCAGCCAGACCATACTGAATTTCAGTGATTGCCTTGTGAAATTTCAGGGCCATGGGTCCGATGTTGCCCCCTGCGATGGTCATGATGTCATCCCCGTAACGCAGTTCACCGACCGGCGAAATAACTGCGGCTGTACCGGAACCGAAGGCTTCGCTTAAGGTGTTGTTCCTGTGGGTTTCAGCCAGCTCGTCAATACTGATCTTCCTCTCGGAAACCTTCATTCCCCACTTGCGTGCCAGGTGGAGAACCGAATCCCGGGTAATACCGGGCAGAATGCTGCCGTTAAGGGCCGGGGTCACCAGCTCGTCACCGATCTTGAAAAAGATATTCATGGCACCGACTTCTTCCACATACTTGCGTTCGACGCCATCGAGCCACAGGACCTGTGCATATCCCTTTTTCTTGGCCTTTTCCGATGCATAGAGGCTTGCCGCATAGTTGGCGGGGGTCTTGTACTCACCGATACCGCCCCTTACAGCCCGGACATGATCATCACAGACCCAGATTTTTACCGGTTTGAAGCCTTCGGCATAATAGGCCCCGACAGGTGAAAGGATAATGAAAAACCGGTAGGTGTGGGACGAACGAACTCCGAGAAAGGGATCTGTGGCGATAACGGTGGGTCTGATGTACAGGGATGTCCCCGGTGTTTCGGGAATCCAGTTCTTCTCAAGGATCAGGAGCTGCTTCATGCAGTCCATCACCATGTCTATGTCAACTTCCGGAATGCAGAGCCCCCTGGCCGATCCGTTCAGGCGTTTGAAATTATCCCTGGCCCTGAAAAGCTGAATCCGGCCGGATGCGGTCTTATAAGCCTTGAGCCCTTCGAAAATCGCCTGTCCGTAATGAAGCATCATGGTTGCCGGCGACAGGGACAGATTGGTAAAGGGCTCAATACGGGGATTGTGCCAGCCCTTTTCCGGATTATAATCCATGTTGAACATGTGATCCGTGAAAACCGTCCCGAAACCCAGGGCTGAGTCTGCAGGCCGTTTGCCCTTCTGATCCTTTTCAGTAATCGATATTTTCATGCAATAACCTCCGTTAATATTTAATAAAGCCTATTATATGGGCTTGAACCCCGGGGTTTGTCAAGGATATTTGTTCCTGGCCGGGTGATTTCATACAGGTCCTGGGAATCCTGTCCCATCCCGGATTGGTTTTTCCGGTAATTGAATTTGAAAAATGCAAGTTTTGTGATACATTTTAATCCTGACATCGTTTTTAAAACCAAAACCGTATAGATCATATGGGGAGGCAGCAGCAGATGAAAACCATGAAAGCACTGGTAAAGGCCAAACCCGAACCCGGTCTCTGGCTCCAGGACATGCCTGTTCCTGAAGTGGGTCCCAGGGACGTTCTCATCAACATCAGAAAGACAGCCATCTGCGGCACCGATATCCATATCTATAACTGGGATGAGTGGTCCCGTAAAACCATTCCGGTTCCCATGGCCGTGGGGCACGAGTTTGTGGGTGTTATCGCCGAGGTCGGCAGCCATGTCAACGACTTCAGGCCCGGTGATATCGTTTCCGGTGAAGGCCACCTTGTTTGCGGCCATTGTAGAAACTGCCTGGCTGGACGGCGGCACCTGTGCATGAAAACCAGCGGAGTTGGTGTGAACCGTTCCGGCGCCTTTGCCGAATACCTGTGCATTCCGGTCACCAATGTCTGGTACTGCGACCCGGATATACCCATGGATGTACTGGCTTGTTTTGATCCTTTGGGAAACGCGACCCACACGGCGCTGTCCTTTGATCTTCTCGGAGAAGACGTGCTGATTACAGGCGCAGGCCCCATAGGATGCATGGCTGCAGCCATTGCAAAACACGCCGGCGCGCGGCATGTGGTTGTCACGGACCTGAACCCCTATCGCCTTAAACTGGCGGAAACAGCCGGGGCAACCCTGGCTGTGGATATTTCCCGAAAATCCCTGGGGGATGTTCAGAAACACCTGGGAATGAAAGAAGGGTTTGATGTGGCCATGGAAATGAGCGGAAACCCCGCCGCATTGAGCGCCATCCTGGAAAACACCTGCCACGGAGCAAAGATAGCCCTGCTCGGCATCATGCCCGATACCGCCCAGATAAACTGGAATACGGTGGTATTCAACGGCCTCACCATCAAGGGGATTTACGGCAGGGAAATGTATGAGACCTGGTATAAGATGACGTCCATGATCCAGTCCGGCCTGGATATCAAGCCCCTGATCACCCACCATTTCCATTACACGGATTTCGAAAAGGGATTCCAGGTCATGCGTTCCGGACAATCGGGAAAGGTAATCCTGGACTGGAGCACGGGTTCATAAAGATATTTCTCGACAGGGGAGACCTTGTGGTACAAGGAACCGATCGGCGATCCATCCCTGGAGAGGACGGCTGCGAATCTGAAATTATCCATCCGGGTCGTCCCCAAGGGCAAAATCGGTGTCCCGGAAGCATTCAAAAACAGAACCTTCCAATATCATTAACGATATGGATACCACAATGCGAAAAGCATAAAAAATTTTTCACCTTAAAATCCCTAAATTTATTTTAAGACAGGAAATTCGTTAAAAATAGCTTGACATTATGGTACAAATCATGGATAAGAATGAAACTCGAATTTGCAGGTCATCCAGATTTTTAATCGATACCCTGCTTCGCAATTCAAAATAAAATCCTGTCAGCCGACATATCCATCATGGGATGGTTAATTTAAAACCGAACCGGCCTTTGCCGGTTAATATGCAAACAGCAAGGAGATTCAATTCAATGAACGATTTTCTTCAGAGCCTTCGCGGAGGGCAAAAGGACAAACGCAATCCCAAAACCCGCAGAGGGTTTGATAACACCAACCATTTCAACTCCACATCCCACTACCAGCAGCCGCCTTACCAGAACGTCCGTTCCGGAAACCTGAAACGCGGGACCAGGATTGCTCAACAGCCCCCCCTGGATGATCCCATGCCCATTGTAGATACCGACATCATGGACAGCCTCCGGACCCTGACTGAAGCCATCGTTAAAAATCAGGAAATCCTGACTGAAACCTATGAACGGCGTGTTGTGGCCGAGGAACGCAAGGCCAGCGCGCTTGAAGATATCGCAGATTACCTGAGGGCACTTGCTTCGCAGTCATCCCAGGATGAGGGCAACGATTTCAATGAAGACGATCAGGCGTTTGTTTCCATGCCCGAAGACCCGGAACCGTATCCGGAAACCAGAAACATGGCTCCGGATTACGCTGAACCCATGGAAGAAGAACCTGTCCGTACTAAGCCTGTCAGACGGTATGTAAAATCCAAGCCGGCGGCTGATACGCCCAAACACCACAAGGTCGTGAAAGAACCCGTCAAAGTCCTGAAACGGACCCGGGCCCAGAAGCTGGAAGCCCTGGGTCAGGCTGGAAATGAAGGGATTGCTGCGAAACCGGTAAAAACCGTTACGCCCAAAACCGACCAGCCCGGAATTCTGCCCAGGGAAGAGGTCATGAACATCATCCAGACCATGCGTGACCAGGGAGCCACCTTTGACGAGGTTGCCCAGCATTTCAAGAGCCTTGGCCAGCCGACATTTTCAGGACGTGGCGAGTGGCATGCCCAGACCGTCCACCGGCTGTGCAATAAACGCTAAATCAACAGAATATGATTTCTGCAGGGTGACCAAAACAATGCCTGCTGTCCGAACACCTTGGACAGCAGGCATTTCTTTATAATCACCCGGGATAGATCTCTATACCGCCTCCGGGGTTGTCCCTAATGGGATCAGCGATACCCTCAAATGACTTCAGGAATCTGTATTGTCGGCCCTGGAAGTCTGGTATTCCTCCCATTCCATGGGTAACATCTGCTTTTTCCTGGTGTTGCATTCTTTGCAGCTGGGAACGAGGTTGCCCTTTACGGATTTTCCTCCGCGGGCAATGGGAATAAGATGATCCATGGTAAGATCTTTTGGAGCAAAGGCCCCTTTGCAGTAATGACAGATCCCCTGGGACCGTTTGCGTTTCCACCACTGGGTCTGCCTCAAATCCCGCGCCTTGTTTTTCTCCTTCTTGAGAAAAACATCATCCACCGGCATCTCAAAGGGGTCCATGGATCAGTACCCGAATTCTTTGAGAGCATGTTCATCCCTGCTCCAGTTCTTTGTCACCCGCACAAACAGCCTTAGCAGAATTTTCATTCCGGTCAACCGCTCAATATCCATCCGGGCCTGCTCTCCGATTTTTTTCAGCATGGACCCGCCTTTTCCGATAATGATTCCCTTCTGGGATTCCCGGTCAACATGGATGGTCGCATGGATGGTTATCAGCTTGCTTTGTGTCTTGAACGAGTCCACGGTAACGGCTATGTGATAGGGGATTTCCATCCCGGTCAGCCGGAATACCTTTTCCCGTATCATTTCCGAAGCGATGAATTTCTCGGACACGTCGGTCAGGGTGTCTTCAGGAAACAGCCGAGGCCCCAGGGGAAGGCACTTTTCCACTTCATCCAGGAGTTCGGGGATCTGAGCTCCGGTTCTGGCCGAAATGGGGATGACGGCCTTGAACTCAAACAGATCGGCGTACTCCCTGATCACAGGCAGGATGGCCTCTGCCGGAACCAGGTCGATCTTGTTAAGGGCAAGAACCACAGGTTTTGCCTGTTTTGACAGTTGCTCCACGATAATGCCTTCCGATTCAGGGTCCCGGGAAGAAACATCAATGAGCAGAAGCAGGGCATCAACATCCTGGACAGCAGACAGGGCCTGGTCCACAATCTTCCGGTTTAAAAGCGAGCGTGCCTTGTGAATCCCGGGGGTGTCGACAAAGACGACCTGGGCCCCGGGCCGTTCAACCACACCCAGAATCCTGTCCCGTGTTGTCTGGGGTTTTTTGGACGTAATGGAGATCTTCTGGCCCAGCACCTTGTTGAGCAGTGTGGACTTACCGGCATTGGGAGCCCCTATGATGGCGACAAACCCCGCCCTGAATCCTTTTTCCATATCATTGTTCATGGCATTATATCCCCATCTGTGGTTGTTGCAATCAACCCGTCAATAATTTCCCAGAGAGCATCCCTGCCGAGACGCGTTGTGGTGGAGAAGGCCACAATGCTCCTCGGATCCTTACCCAGGGCCCTGGAAACCACTGCAAGACTCTTCTGGCGGCCGTTCTTTGACAGCTTATCAGCCTTGGTCAGCACAACATGGCATGGGATCCCCTTCATGGACAGCCAGTCTGAGAGCTCCATTTCCTCCTGCCCCGGAGTCCTGCGGATATCAACCAGCAGGAACACGCCGCGCAGGTTTTCCCGGTTTCCCATATAGCGCTGAACCATGGGACCCCACTGGGACCGTACGGTTTTTGAAACCTTGGCATACCCGTAACCGGGAAGATCCACGATTGACAGTGCGTTGTTCACGGTAAAAAAATTGACCAATTGGGTACAGCCTGGTTTCCCGCTTGTCTTGACGAGATTTTTCCGGTTCACCAGAACATTGATCAAAGACGATTTCCCCACATTGGATCGCCCTGCAAAGGCGATTTCCGGGAACACCGCCTCCGGATACTGATCGGGCTTGACGGCGCTCTTGATGAACTCGGTCTGTTTTACTATCATAGCGGCTCTTTGAGATACGCTTCAAGGCGGTCAAGGCCTATCTCCAGATTTTCCATGGAGTTGGCATAGGAAAACCTCAGATACCCCTGTCCGTTGGCCCCGAAATCTATCCCTGGGGTCACACCCACATGGGCCCTGTCCAGGATATCCAGGGCAAGGGCATAGGAATCGTTGGAAATGTGTTTGGCATTGGCAAAGACATAAAAGGCACCGGTGGGCTCAACGGTGATTCCCAGGCCCATGGCCCTGAGTCTGCCGATCATGTAAACCCGGCGCTGGTTGTATATTCTCTTCATCTCACGGGTTTCGGCCTCTGCTTCCTTGAGGGCCGCCGTGCCGGCCAGCTGGATAATGGAGTTGGCTGAAATAAAAAAATTCTGCTGGAGCACCTGCAGGGGCCGTATAAAGGAAAGGGGGGAGATGAGGTAACCCAATCTTAGCCCCGTCATGGCAAATAGTTTGGAAAAACCGTTGAATACAAAGGCATCCTGGGTGAACTCCAGGATAGAATGCTCCTTTCCTTCATAGACAAGGCCATGATAGATCTCGTCGGAAATGATGGGTATCCCATGGTTTCCCGCCAGCTTCGCTATTTCGGCCATTCTCTGGCTGGACATCAGATTTCCCGTGGGATTGGACGGGGAGTTGATCAGGATCCCTTTTGTTTTTGGGCTAATTTTCTCCTGGATGGCTTCAGGCGTATACTGGAAGCCCTCGGATTCATGAACCGGAACAGTTACCGGCACCCCCTGGGCAAACCGGATGAAATTGGGGTAGCAGGCATAATGGGGATCGGAAATAATGATTTCATCACCCGGATCAACCAGGGCTGAAAAGAGCAGCAGCATGGCCGGAGATGTGCCCGAGGTCACAAGGATCTGCCCCGGGTCCACAAGAGCCCCGTACTGCTGGTGATAATACTCACAGATGGCCCGTCTCAGCCGGATGTCGCCCAGGCTGTGGGTATAGCTTGTCTCATCACACTCCAGACCTTTGAGGGTAGCCTTCTTGACACAATCAGGCGTGGCAAAATCAGGTTCCCCGATCTCCAGGTGAACAACGTGAATTCCCCGGTCCTCCATCTCATGGATCCTCTCCATGATCTCCATGACGATGAATGGTGTTATGGTCTCTGTGCGCTTTGCCGGATGACAGTTTTTCATTTATATCACCTTATTCAGAGGATATTCGATAATTCCTTCGGCACCTTCCCGGATCAGGACCGGGATGAGATCCCGAACCACGTCCGAGTCCACGATAGTCTCCACCGAGAACCAGGTGGATTTATACAGGGAGGCCACAGTAGGACCGTTAAGGCTCGGCAGCAGGGACACTATCTTTTCCATACGGTCCCCGGGCACGTTCATTTTCAGACCCACCAGGCGGTCCGCCACAAGGGCCCCCTGGAGCAGCAGGGCTATCTGTTCAATCTTTTCGCGTTTGACCGGATTTTCCCAGGCTGTCCTGTTGGCGATGAGCTGGGTATTGGTCTGCATCAGTTCGTGAATAACCTTGAGGTTGTGGGCCCGGATCGTACTTTCCGTTTCGGTAATCTCCACGATGGCATCGGCCAGCCCCTGGATAATCTTGGCTTCGGTGGCACCCCAGGAAAACTTCACAGTCACATCAATTCCCTGGCTCTTGAAGAAGCGCTGTGTGTACTTGACCAGTTCGGTGGATATGGTCTTGCCCCTTAAGTCCTCGAGGCATTTCATGGGGGAGTCCCCGGCAACGGCAATGACCCAGCGGGCCGGCCGTGCACTCACCTTGGAGTAGACCAGGTTTGCCACCACGTGAACATCGGATTCATGTTCGGCTATCCAGTCAAGTCCGGTAAGTCCTGCATCGATAATCCCGCTCTCCACATTGATGGACATTTCCTGGGCCCTGCACAGGGTGCATTCGATGGTATCATCGTTAATATCCGGAAAATAACTGCGTCCATTCACATTGATCTTCCACCCGGAACGTTTGAACAGGGCAACGGTGGCATCCTGAAGACTTCCCTTGGGAATGCCGAGTTTGATAATTGGATTCATTATTTATATACCTTCCTGGGATCAAATATCTTAGGTTCAACCACGTCAACGGATCCCGAAGCATCCGTCTGCCTGAAAAAACAGCTCCTGTAACCCAGATGGCAGGAGGCGCCGCCGATCTGGTCAACCTTGAGAAGCACGGTGTCATTGTCACAGTCAATGCGTATCTCCCTGATCTTCTGGAGATTTCCCGATGTCTCTCCCTTTTTCCACAGCGCCTGCCTTGACCGGCTGTAGTAGGTCGCCATACCCGATTTCAGTGTTTCATTCCAAGCGTCTTCATTCATGTAGGCGAGCATGAGAACATCACCGGTTTCATAATCCTGGGCAATGGCTGGAATCAGCCCCCCGGTTTTATTGAAATCAAGTTGTACCATAAACTGTCTCCGTTGATAATTTTTCCAATCTGAAAACTTTAACTTTTACCAATATTCTCGGCATTTGTCAAAAAGTTTATAATAATGATCCAGCGCCGGATTTTGCCTTCATGATGCCGCTTGCCATGTTCCCGATAATCTGATAATAAGAATAGGTTTTGGAAACACCCGGTTAGCCCGGATATCCCAGATTAGGCGTTTACCGCATTTACACCAGTGCAGCAGGTTACCATGTCATCTATGAGAAGCAAAGCCGAAATATTAAAAAAACGGGAAAAGAAACCCAGCAGGGGATTGGTCTTCAACCTTTTCAAATGGCTGACCATCCTTTTTGTCGCCGGCTCCCTGGCGGGCATTGCCGGAGGGGTTGCCCTGTACTACTATATCAGCCAGGATCTGCCCCGGATATCGTCCCTCAGGGACTATGCACCACCGATAGTAACCAATATCTTTTCCGATGATGGCCGGAAAATCGGTGAGTTCTACAAGGAACGGCGGGTTGTCGTACCATTGTCCCAAATGCCCGATCACCTGAAGAACGCATTCGTCGCTGCAGAGGACTCCCGCTTCAGGGAGCATCTGGGCATTGATGTGCTCAGTATTTTCAGGGCGTTTTTAAAAAACATCAGGGCCGGTGCCATTGTGCAAGGCGGAAGCACCATAACCCAGCAGGTCACCAAGTCCTTTCTCCTCACACCGGAGAGGACCTACACCAGGAAACTCAAGGAAGCCATACTGGCCTACCGCATCGACAGATTCTTTACCAAAGATGAAATATTGTACCTGTACCTGAACCAGATCTACCTGGGCCATGGCGCCTACGGTGTTGAATCGGCCTCGGAAAACTATTTCGGGAAGCACGTCTGGGAACTCAATCTAGCAGAGTGTTCCATGCTGGCAGGTCTTCCCCAGGCACCGAGCCGGTACTCCCCCTTCCAGTATCCGGACCTGGCCAAACAACGCCAGATTTACGTACTGAACCGCATGAAGGCCGACGGCTACATCACCAACCTGGAAGCCACCGATGCCATCAACACGGAACTGGATATCAAACCCAGAAAAAACTGGTTCATCGATCGCGTTCCCTGCTATGCGGAACATGTCCGGCGCTACATTGAAGAGAAATACGGTGAAGACGCCCTATACCTCCAAGGCCTGCAGATCTATACCGCCGTCGACATCGAACTCCAGAAGATTGCTGCCAAAGAAATCACAGCAGGTCTCCGGGACCTGGACCGGAGGCAGGGGTACAGAGGGCCCGTCAAACATATTTCCTCCCTTGACATTGAAGGCTTCTGCCAGGAGGCCGTCCAGAAGATGGAAAAAGAATTCATGGAACCAGGACAGGTTCATGAAGGGGTTGTCATCCATGTGGACGAAGAGGCCAAAACAACCCGTGTCAGGGTCGGCGACACCCATGGCACCATTAGTTTTGACGATATTGCCTGGGCCAGGAAACCAGACCCAGAGGTTGAACACTGGAAGGTCAAGGTGAATTCGCCGTCCGAAGTATTTGAAGCAGGGGATGTCATTCTTGTCAAAGCAATCAAGCTAAAAGAGGGATCGGACGATCAATGGGAATTCTCCCTGGAGCAGGAACCTGCAGCCCAGGCAGCCCTTCTCAGCATCGAGGCCGAAACCGGTCACGTCAAGGCCATGGTGGGCGGCAGGGACTACAGGGACAGCCAGTTCAACCGTGCCATCCAGTCCCGGCGACAACCGGGCTCGGCCTTTAAGCCCATCATTTATGCGGCAGCCCTGGATAAGGGTTATACCGCAGCCACAGTCATCATTGACTCCCCTGTGGTTTTCAAGGACATCGAACGGGACTTCACCTGGAAGCCCCACAACTACAAAGAGAAATTCTACGGTCCCACCCTGTTCCGGGAAGCCCTTGTGAAATCACGCAATGTTGTGACGGTAAAAATTCTCCAGGATATCGGCATTGACTATGTGACTTCCTATGCCCGGAAGATGGGAATCAGCTCCAACATCAACCGGGACCTGTCCATCTCCCTGGGCTCATCCGGGCTGTCACTCCTGGAGATCACCCAGGCCTACTCGGTTTTCTCCAATCTGGGATACCGGGTTGAACCGGTCTTCATCACCAAAATCCTGGACAGATACGGAAATGTCCTTGAGGTCTCGGAGCTGAAGCGGGAAAAGGTCATGGACATGAGCACGGCATATATCATGACCAATATCATGGAAAGTGTCATCAAATCCGGCACCGGATGGCGGGTCAAGGCCCTGGAAAGACCGGCGGCCGGCAAAACCGGAACCACCAACAACCTTTTTGACGCCTGGTTTCTCGGATACACACCCAGGTACACCACAGGCGTTTGGGTGGGTTTTGACCAGGAACGGTCCCTGGGACAGGGAGAAACAGGATCCCGGGCTGCCAGCCCCATCTGGCTGGGATACATGAAGGAAGCCCTTGAAGGGAAACCGGTCAGGGCATTCAACGTTCCCGAAGGGGTTGTGTTTGCCAAAATTGACGCCAAGACCGGACTTTTGCCCATCGATGAATCCGAGGAAACCATCTTCGAATGCTTCAAGGAAGGCACGGTTCCTACACGGTATACCCCCAAACCCGGTTCAGCAATAGAGTCCGACGACCTGTTCAAATCCGATCTGTGATGGCAAGAACCCTATCGTTCGCCCCGCTTGTAAGGCTCTCCGAGCATGGCCGGAGCGTTGAGCTTCCTTTTGTCCTTCAGACTCACGGCCAGGAGAATCACCAGGGTCGACAGATAGGGCAGCATGGACAGAAAATTGGGTGAGATTCCCAGGGGCTGGAGCAGGTATTGGAGCACGAATATCCCGCCGAACAGGAACGCACCCAGGATTGCCCGGCCCGGATTCCACAGGGCAAAAATGGTCAGGGCAATGACGATCCATCCCCTGCCTGCAGTCATTCCCTCTATCCAGGACTTGGAGTAGGAGGTTGACAGATGGGCTCCTGCCAGGGCTGAAAACCCTCCGCCGATCATCACGCACATGTACCGGATCAGGACCACATTCACGCCCTGGGTTTCCGTTGCCCTGGGATTCTCTCCGGTTGATCGGACCATGATGCCCAGGCGGGTCCGCTCCAGGAAAAACCAGGCTGCCAGTGCAAGGACAATGGCCATGAAGAAAAACGGGCTCTGGTTGAAAAAAATCTTTCCCACCACCGGAATGTCCGACAGCCATGGAATGGCCCAATTTTCCATTTTCACGGCCAGGGGTTTTCCCACATAGGGTTTTCCCAACATGCCCGAGAGTCCCAGACCTATCATGGTCAGGGCAAGGCCGGAAACCACCTGGTTGGACTGAAGGGTAATGGAGGCCACGGCATGAATCAGGGAGATGAGCATCCCGGCAGCCACGGCCGCACAGAGTCCGAGCCAGGGATTCCCGGTACTGAAGGTCACAATAAAAGCCACCACCGCACCCAGGGACATGACCCCTTCCACACCCAAGTTCAAAATCCCCGAGCGTTCACAGATCACCTCTCCGACGGTCCCCAGAAGGAGCGGGGTCCCTGCAATCATTGTCCTCTGCACTACGGATATGATGACATCTTCCATGGTTAGTTGTTTCCTGACTGGATGCTGATTTTATTTTTGAAAAAGAAATCCCCCATTATCATACAGACCAGGAGGGTCCCATTGACGATCTGTACCGTTGCGGCAGGGAGCCCGAGGGACATCTGGATGGCATCCCCGCCCACCAGAATCCCGGCAAAAAAGATGCCTGCCACGATGGTGAACAGGGGGTTGAGTCTGGCAAGCCAGGCCACGATTATGGCCGTGAACCCGTACCCCGATGAAATGGATGCCGGATAGGTCAGGTAATGATGAATGCCTGCCACTTCGCCCACCCCTGCTATCCCGGCCACGCCGCCACTGATGAGCATAATGAACAAAGATGTCCTGAAAAAATTGATACCCGCGTATTTTCCGGCATCGGGATTCTCACCGATGACCCGGACCTCGTACCCGAAGCGTGTCTTATAGACCAGAAGGGCCTGGACCAGGGCTGAAACAACAGCCAGGATCAGGGTGGTGTAATGGATCCTGGACCCGGGAATGAGACCGAGCACCGCGGAATCGGGAAGATTGTCCGTACCCGGGAACCCGAACTTGCCTTTGCCGCGCCATGGGCCGACAATGAGCAGGGTCAGGAAATCCGCACAGATATAGTTGAGCATCAGGGTGGATATGACCTCGTTGATGGCAAACCGGATCTTCAGGAAAGCAGGGATAAGACCCCACAGGGCGCCACCCGTGAATCCTGCAGTAAACATGAGAGGAACTATCACCCACGACGGCAGACTCCGGCCGAATGTCAACCCGACCCAGGTTCCAAGGATTGCCCCCATGAGGAGCTGGCCTTCAGCTCCGATATTCCAGAACCTGGCCCTGAACGCCAGGGTAAGCCCTGATCCGATAATGATCAGGGGGATGGCCTTGGTCAGGGTTTCCTTGATCCCGTACACAGAGCCAAAGGATCCGGCAAAAATCTGGGATATGGCGTACACGGGATTTACCCCGCAGGCCAGAAATATCAGGCCGATGGCCGCAAGACCTGCTGCCAGGGATCCAATGTTTGTCATCAGGGATCTCAGCGGGGTCGTGGAAACCCGGTCCGAGACTTTTATTCTGAACATAACCTGCTACCTTTCCGTCCCTGGACAGGCCGTCCCGTCAGGTACTGCCGGTGCCTTGCCCGGGTTGTCCAGTCTCAATGATCCTGCCATCATCAGACCGATATCCTCCAGCCGGGTATCATCTGCATCAAGAACCCCCATGAGCTCACCTTCAAACATGACTGCAACCGTATCGCACAGGTTGAGGATCTCCTCCAGATCTTCCGAGAACAGCAGCACGGCCCCCCCGTCCCGGCGCCGGGCCAGGAGTTGCTCGCGCAGGTACTGGGTTGCTCCCACGTCCAGTCCATAGGTGGGGTGGGACGCAACCAGGAGGGGCGGCTCCTCACTGATTTCCCTTCCCAGGATCAGTTTCTGGATATTTCCGCCGGACAGGTTTTTTGTCTGCACATTGATGGACGGGGTTGCCACCCCGTAACTCTCCACAAGGGCCCTGGCATGTTCCTTGATCTGGGCATACTCCAGGAAAAAATGCTTTGAGAACTTCTTCAGGTGGTGCTGCTTGAGGATGGCATTGTCATAGAGGAACAGGCCCGGTGCAATACCGAAACGGATCCTCTCTTCCGGTACATGGGAGATACCTGCGTCATAAATCCTGCGGGGAGACGTATTGGTGACATCCACCCCCTTGACCGAAACCGTTCCTGCGGTGATTTTCCTGATTCCGGTAACGGCTTCGGCAAGCTCCCGCTGGCCGTTTCCGGCGACTCCGGCAATACCGAAAATCTCCTTTTCATGGATATCAAATGAAATGTCCCGGACCACGGAAATCCCCTTGTCTCCCATGACATGGAGATGTCTGAGGCTCAGGACGACATCCCCTTTGGGCATGTGCTCACGGCTCACATTAAAGACAACATCCCTGCCGATCATCATGCGGGCCAGCCCCCGCTTGTCTGTCCCGGCAGTGTCTGCGCTGCCCGCAGCCCTGCCCTTCTGGATTACGGTGACCCGGTCGCAGATCTCCATAATTTCATCGAGCTTGTGACTGATCAGGATCACCATGTGACCCTGGGCCTTCATATCGTTCAGGATCTGGAAAAGATCCCGGATCTCCTGGGGTGTGAGAACCGAGGTGGGCTCATCCAGGATCAGAAGATCCGCGCCGTTGAGCAGGGCTTTGATAATTTCCACGCGCTGCTGCTCGCCGGCGGAGAGCTGCCAAATTTTCTTTGACAGGTCCAGGGAAAAATTAAACCGCCTGGCAAACGCCATCACGGTTTCCCGGATGCGAACCTTGGGGAAAAAAAACGGCGTCTTTTCATAACCCAGGGCGATGTTCTCCAGCACCGTATGGTTCTGGATAAGCATGAAATGCTGGTGAACCATTCCGATGCCGTGCCTGATGGATTCCAGGGGAGAGGTTATGGATACCGGCTTTCCATTTATCCTGATCTCCCCGGAATCGGGCTGGTACAGTCCATACAGGATGTTCATCAGCGTGGTCTTCCCGGCACCGTTTTCGCCCAGAAGTCCCAGGATTTCACCGGAACTGATCTGGAGGCTGATATCCTGGTTGGCTGGGATGCCTTGAAATGACTTTGAAATACCCCTCATTTCAAGCTGTTGGATTTTTTCCATAGATCTCCTGAACAGCAGGGACCAGGATCCCGGGCCAAGGGCCCGGGGCCCGGCCCCTGGTATCAGACTGCCACAAAACCGTACCGGCGAAACCCTGGTGCGCCTTCCGGTCCCATGGATAAAAAGCTATTTGGGAATGGTCCCCTTTACATTGTCCACAAAGTACATGATGCTGAGCAGGTCGTCCTTGGATGCCCGGCTTCCCTTCTTGATGCGCTCAACACCGGTATTGTCGACCACCGGCCCCTGGAAGGGATCAAAGGCTTCCACACCGGTTTTCATCTGGTCATACCGTTTCATGACCAGGTCATAGACGGAAAGGGTTCCGAAATCAGGAGTTGCCACGTTCACGGCCTTCAGATCACCCACAAACTTGGCATTGATCATCTCGTCAGGGTTTCCGCCAAGAATAGCGGCCTTCTCTGCAGCCAGCCACCAGACATCGGCGTTGTTCCAGGTGCCGTCATGGATGTCTCCCAGTATCTTTGCGTACATACCGCCCCAGTCCATGAGCTGGCCCGAGACAACAGAATCCTTGCCATAGGGCTGCATGGGGCTGTAGTGACTGAAGGTATAGATCTGCTTACCCTTTTCAGTGTGGTCCTGGCCCACCTCAATGACGGCCGGAGTATCCTCGGTAAAGGCAAGGGCATCGCACCCCTCGGCAATCAGGGCCTCGGCGGCTTCTTTGGCTTTATCGCCTCCAACCCAGGCGTAAATCCACCGCACATGGACCTCGGCCTTGGGGTTGGCAGCCTTGATGCCAAGGGCATAAGCGTCGATGTGGCGGACAACTTCCGGAATGGGAAAAGCGGCCACATACCCTATCTTGTTGGTCTTGGTAAGGGCGCCGGCCATGAGCCCATTCAAATAATAGATCTGGTAAAGGTCGCCGAAATAGGTACCCACATTAGGGGCTCGTTTGAAGCCCGAACAATGCATGAACAGCTTGTCCGGATACCGTTTCCCGGCTGCAACCGTATCATCCATGTACCCGAAGCTGGTGGTGAAGACCACATCACATTTCTGCTCCTGGATCAGGCGGTCGATAATCCTGGCCGAATCGGATTCACCCACGGATTCAATGAACACGGTTTCCAGCCAGGGAAACTTCTCCTGGACAAACTTTCTGCCCTGATCATGGCCATAAGTAAATCCATAATCGCCCACCGGCCCCACATAAATAAAGCCGGCCTTTATTTTTTTTTCCGCGGCAAGGGCAGCTACTGCCATCAGCATCATACAACAGCACAACACCATCAACTGCTTGATCAAACGCATCTCTTTTCTCCTTTGTGTATCTGGTCTTTTTCAAAAACTCACAGTGTGTTGAAATGGATTTTAATACGATATTTTGCCAGGTCCAGTCAACCACAATGATAGTGCCAGTCAATCATGATGCTATTGTCTGATACCGGAAATCATGGGAGATTCCTGTGGGGAATCCCTCCATTCCTGAAGAATTTCCGTGTTCAGCGCGGGTAAACTTTTTTATCGACAAAAGAAAAAATGTATGTTTTATAGGTTAACTTGTGTAACTACAATAAAACCTGAATGGGGACCCAATGAAAACACACATAGCTGTCTTGAAAAAGAGTATTGTCTTTGGTGCACTGAAAGATCGAAGATTTACGCCAGTTGGCGGCCCTGGGCGAACCAAGAACCGTTCAGACAGGTGAGGCATTGACAACGGCCGGAGAAAGGGCCACCCGTTTTTTCATCCTTGTTTCCGGGACGCTTCTGGTCGCCATGGATAATGGCAAAGCCCTTGTCGTAAACCGCCCCGGTGATTTTATCGGGCTGAACATTCTCTCAGAAAAGGGCGTATACAGAAACACACTGACGGCCCTGGCCCCAGGGGAGGTGCTTGCCATAACCCGGGATGCATTTCCGGATATCATCCAGGAGGAGTCTCCTGCCGGACAGAAGATCATGACAGCATGGAACGCCTACCTGGAAGATCATGTACCGTTTCTGTCCGGAATCGGCGATTCAGTTACTGACTACAATTACTAACAGGAGGTTTGACGTGTATGGTTTTCAGGCGATCATCGACACTGTCATCATCATCATCATCATCATCATCATCATCATCCTGGGAGTAACCGTTGGCGACAGCACCCAGGGCAATGTATTTCTCACCAGCCATTCCGTGGGGATCTTTTTTCTCGGTGCCGTATCCTTTGGTATTGCCACGGCAGCCGGTGTCCTTTTTGCAAAGTTTATGAACCTGTTTCTCAAGGACAAAATCAACCCGCTGCTGGGAGCTGCCGGTGTGTCCGCTGTTCCTGACTCAGCCAGGGTCGTCCAGATCGTGGGTCAGAAGGAAGACCCCACCAATTTTCTGCTCATGCACGCCATGGCACCCAATATCTCCGGGGTTATCGGATCTGCCGTAGCCGCCGGTGTGCTCTGGAGTTTCATGCGATGATTGCCACAGGAATTTTTATGACCCTTAATCCTACAACCAAAACCGTTACAGGACCCGGGTGTATCCCGGGTCCTGGGAGATGATACCGCCATGCTTGAAACACGACTGGAAGACCAGATTCTCATTGTTACCCTGACCCACGGGAAAACCAATTCCATTACCCGCCAGACCCTGGAGATGCTCCAGCAGGCTGTCAGCACCGCTGCATCCGATGATGCCGTCAAGGGGATTATCCTGACCGGCCAGGGACGATTCTTTTCCTCGGGGTTTGATCTTTACACCTTCATGGGATTCAAGGACCTGGCCGAAGCAGTAGCCTTCCTGTCCTATGCCGACCAGGTTCTCCTGGACCTGTTTCTGTTCCCCAAACCCGTGGTCTGCGCCATGAACGGCCATGCCGCTGCCGGCGGTCTCATCCTGGCCATGGCCTCGGATTACCGCATCATCACCGACCACCCCAAGATCAAGGTGGGCATGAGTGAAATCAAGATCGGTGTTCCCCTGTCCGTAGCCCAGAGCGCGGTCATGCGATTTGGCCTGGACTCGGACAAGAAATTCCGGGATGTCATGTATTTCGGCGACATGATCACGGTTTCAACAGCCCTTGACAAGGGAATGGTGGACGAACTGGTCCAGCCGGACAGCCTTATTCCCAGGGCCAAGGCCATTGTGTCCCAATGGATCGACACCCCGGCCCGCCCCTTTATCAAGCTCAAGTACGAGCTGAAAAAACCTGTGGGCGACGCCATACGACAGCGAATGGCCGATACGGACTGGCACGAGGCCCTGGGATGCTTTTCCAGAAAAGAGGTCAAGAATACCCTGGCCTTTGTCCAGTCCACAATGGAATGAAGAGACTTGCAGGACTTAAGTTCAACGCAGACCTGAAAAACGTTTACAGAACCTGTTCACAACGGTGCGCAACGGTTGGACGGAACGGATAGCTATTCTGACCTGTAGCTCTGCCGGATCTTCTCGAGCAGTCCTTTTTCTTCAGCGCTGTCATAGGCTTTCTGGAGCCTTTGGAGCATCTCAGGAGGCACGCCTTTTCTTGAAAAAGCAAAGTAGACCATATCCTGGTGGACAATCATGGGATGAACGGTGAAATTCTTGTACAGGGGATCGGTCTTGATCCTGTGGTAAACATTGTAGCCGTATCCGAGAAAGGCGCTGAGTCTCCCCGCGGCCAGTTTCTTTTCACTGGACTCCATGGTGTTGCCGATCTCAATTTTTGATGCAAAGGCCTGATCATTCGCCCGTTTGTTTTCAAACGCTTCACCATAGACTTTACCCAGTTCGACCCCGACCGCCTTTGGCAGATTTTTAAAATCATCAAGGCACGTGATCTTAAGATCCGAACCCCTGGAGATAACCAGGACCACACTCTCATCCAGTTGCGGACCTATGAAATCAGCATACACTTTCCTTTCATCGGTCGGCGTCACATTAAGCATCATCTGAAGCTCACCGGTTTCCAGGTACGCCAGGGCTCTTTTCCATGGAATCGGTTTATAAACCGGTGTGCATCCCGCTTCCTTTAGCAGTGCTTCAGCAAGCTCAATGGACAGTCCTGCCTGTCCGCCTTTCTCGCCCACCATGAAAAACGGCGGATAAGGCGTCTCCGGTACCCTGACTGTCAGTTCACAGGCCAATCCGGAGTCCATGGCGCACAAGACAATAATCACGAACAGCAGACCGGTTTTTTTCATGGTTCCTCCCTGATCAGGTATTACAGGTTCATGGCCGTGATAAACCCTCCGTGGATGGCATTGCCCATGTTACCTGGAACCGTGCAGTCTCCCACTGCCGCAAAGGGTATTCCTGAATTTTCCAGGTCCCTGGCAAGGCTGTTCTCCGGGGCAGACCCGGCTGCGACCACAACCGTATCAACAGGCATCTCCAGATTTTCTCCTTTGGTGGTGTAGCGGACGATGCCACCCTTGACCGATGTTATCCTGGCCTGGGTAATGATCTCGACCCCGTATCGCCTCAGGTTGTCCATGAGCACCCAACGGGTTGATTTTCCCACATCCTTGCCCACCGAGTCAAGCATTTCGAAAACCGTAACCTTGCAGGAGCCGTTGAACATCATCTCCCTTAATCTGTCCTGGGATTCGGCCTCATAGGAAAAAAGGAAATGGAGAACATCCGGGGCCAGGGTGCCCTTGGTTGCCGCAAACATGGCGGTTTCAAGGCCGACTGCTCCGCCGCCGACAACAGCCACCCGCTTGCCGAGGAAACCATCGCTTCTGAGCAGATCCCAGGCAGATATGACCCCGGGACCGTCAATACCGTCGATGGGAGGCAGGGTGGGCCTTGCACCCGTTGCCACCACCACGAAATCCGGATGCTTCTGCCGGATCAATTCAGGGGTCACCCGGCTGTTTGGGACCAGTTCAATGCCAAGGCGTGAAATCATGGTTCTATAATACCGCATATATTCCAGGAAGTCATGTTTATGGGGCGGTGCCGCAGCCAGAGGGATCTGCCCTCCCAGGTCGGAGGATGCTTCATGGATCTCCACCCGGTGTCCCCTCTGGGCCGCTGTTACGGCTGCCTCAAGACCTGCAGGTCCCGCACCGGCTACCAGCACGTGCTTCGACTCAGGGCACGGGGACACAATACGTTCACCTTCAAACCCTGTCGTGGGGTTGCCGATGCAGAATACAGGCCTTCCGGAAAACACTTCATCCGTACAACCCTGGGAACAGGCGACACACGGCCGGATCTCATCGGCGCGCCCCTGTGCTGCCTTGTTGGGCCAATCCGGATCAGCCAGCAGTACCCGTCCCAGGTTAACCATGTCTGCACACCCGTCCACAAGGATCTTTTCCGCTGCCTGGGGTGTGGAGATCCGGTTGGAGGCCATGACCGGAACAGATACTGCCCGTTTGATGTTCATGGCCAGATAGGCGAAGCCGGACCCGGGCAGGACCGATGGAAGCTGGGGAACCCGGGTCTCGTGCCAGCCTCCGGTCACGTTGATGGCATCAATGCCGCCGAGTTCGTAGGCCTTGGCAATGGCCGGGGTTTCCCTGGACGTGTTGCTCTGGTCCATGAAATCATTGCCGGCCATGCGGATGGTCACGGGAAAGTCTTTTCCTACTGCCTTGCGCACACTCTGGATGACCTGGACAGGGAACCTGAGCCGGTTTTCCAGGGATCCGCCATAGGCATCGGTTCGCTGGTTGGTCCTGGGAGACAGAAACTGACAGATAAGGTATCCGGCTGACCCGATGATCTCAACACCGTCAAAACCTGTCTCCTTTACCCTGGCCGCAGCCGTGGCAAAGGCCTGGATCACGCCCTCGATATTCTCCAGGGTCATGGCCTCGGGCGTGGTCCTGGAGTACCTGGAATAAACACCTGAAGGCGCCATGGGCTGCTGTCCGTCCAGAAGAAAGGGATGGGCATAGGCCCCGGCGTGGAACAGCTGGACCCAGGACCTGGCTCCTTCGTCCCGGATCGCACGGGCAAGATTTTTAAAGGACTCCATGAACTCATCCCCGGCCAGGGAGAGAAATCCGATTCCCGAACCCCTGAAATCCACGCCCACAGGGCCTACCGTAACAATGCCTGCCCCGCCCCTGGCCCGTGCCCTGTAGAAATTCAGGTACCTGTCGTTGAGCTTCCGGTCATAGGAGTAAACAAGGCCCAGGGCCGGATAGGCGATGCGGTTCTTGATCTCAAGGGTATTGATGAAAATGGGAGAAAAGAGCGTAGGAAAAGACCGGGTCATGGGGGATCTCCTTTTAAAGAACAACGTTTCTGGTTGCTTTTGCTGTTTCTTGTTGACAAACCATTAGCAGCAATCGTAAGGAAGGTCAATTATGAGTTACGCATGCACAGAAATTAACGCTTCAACCCCGGTGTCAGACATGATGATCATGTCAGGCCGCAGGTGGTGGTGCACCTGGCATACCCGGGTTCCCGCAGACTGATTTCTGGCTGACGACAATCGATAAAAAATCATGAAAGGTTGCGGGAACACGAGTCCGCAGCCTTTTTTTTCAGGTTGCGGAAATCCTCCGGCAGCCTTTTTTTATTGCTGGACAACTTTTTAAATGGTAGAGAATCACGAGAATCTTTACGGAGGGAACCAATGCTGATCGTAATGAAAACAGGCGCAACCGAGGCCAATATCCAGGCCGTTGTCAAAGCAGCTGAAAAAAGGGGCTACGCAGCCCGGCCCATACCCGGGGGAGACCGGACATCCATCGGAATCCTGTACAACAAGGGATCTGTGGAATCAGCCCACTTCCTGGGACTTGAAGGGGTAAAGGAGCTGATCCCCGTGACAAAACCCTACAAACTGGTCAGCCGGGAATTCAAACCGGAAAACACCATTGTCCGCGTCGGACAGGTGGCCTTCGGAGACGGCAGCATGCCTGTCATCGCCGGCCCCTGCGCCATCGAGAGCGAAGAGCAGGCCCTGGCCATCGGACGGCTGGTCAAGAAAAGCGGGGCGGCCATGTTCCGGGGCGGCGCCTTCAAACCCAGGACCTCGCCCTATTCCTTCCAGGGTCTGGGCAAGGAAGGACTGGTGATCCTGGCCAAAGTCCGGGAAGAGACAGGACTGCCTGTTGTTACCGAGGTCATGGATTATGAAAGTTTTGACCTGGTTGAAGCCTATACCGATGTCGTCCAGATCGGCACCCGCAACATGCAGAATTTCAGCCTCCTGAAACGGGCAGGCAGGAGCAAAAAGCCGGTGATGCTGAAACGGGGCATGTCGGCGACGCTCCCTGAATGGCTCATGGCAGCCGAATATATCATGGAAGAGGGAAACGAGCAGGTAATCCTGTGTGAGCGGGGTGTGCGGACCTTTGTAAAGCACAGCCGGAACACCCTGGACCTGTCTGTTGTCCCTGCCTCAAAAAAGGAAAGCCATCTGCCGGTCATCGTGGACCCCAGCCATGCTACGGGAGTCCGGGACCAGGTTATCCCCATGGCCCTGGCATCGGCAGCCGTGGGTGCCGACGGCATCATGGTGGAGGTGCATCACCTGCCCGGAGAAGCCCTGTGCGACGGAGCCCAGTCACTGTTCCCGGAGCAGTTTGAAGAACTCATGGGAAAGATCAACGCCATCCATGACGTGATCCGGGGGAACCGGTGAAGACGATTCAAGTTAAAACCGGGAACCACATTTCAGATATCCATGTGGGGGAACATCTGGCCAATGCAGGCCTGTACATTCCTCCTGGGAAATGCGTCATCATTACCGATACCACTGTCAGCCATTTCTACCGTGACCTGTTCCCGCCAGGGGATGTGATCACCATCGGCTGCGGGGAAGGCATCAAGACCCTGGGAACCCTCGAGATGATCTACCGGGAGCTGATCCGCCTGGGGGCGGACCGCCAGACCTTTATCCTGGGCATCGGCGGCGGCATTGTCTGCGACATTGCCGGTTTTGCCGCATCCACCTTCATGCGTGGCCTGCGCTTCGGCTTTGTTTCAACCACCCTCCTGTCCCAGGTGGACGCCAGTGTCGGCGGCAAGAACGGTGTCAACGTTGATTCCTATAAGAACATGGCCGGCGTGTTTGCCCAGCCCGAATTTGTCATCTGTGACGTCTCGCTCCTGGCATCCCTGCCGCCCTGTGAGATCTCCAACGGATTCGGAGAAATCGTCAAACACGCCCTGATCCTGGATAAAGACCTGTTCACCTACATTGACGGAAACTGGGAAAGTGCCCTGAACCTGGACCCCGAGGTCATCACCAGCCTGGTCACAACCTCGGTCCGAATCAAGGCCGATGTTGTCCAGAAGGACGAAAGGGAAGCCGGGGAAAGGCGCAAGCTCAATTTCGGCCACACCATCGGCCATGCCCTGGAAAAGCTCACCGGTACCGGCCACGGAAGTGCAGTAAGCATGGGAATGGTCGCAGCCGCAGCATTTTCCAGGTCACGGGGCCTCCTGGCCGACGCTGACTGCAAAAGAATCACAGACCTCCTGGCACGGCTGAACCTGCCTGTAACCTGGGACGTGCCGGTTTCCCATATCATGGAGACCGTAATGAAGGACAAGAAGCGAGCCGCCGAAACCGTTCATTTCGTATTTCTGTCATCCATCGGGACATCCCTGGTGGAAACCATCCGTTTCAGTGAACTGGAGACGTTTCTCAGCACCTGGTGATCCGGATTGACCGTCTCTGGAAGCCAGGACTTTTCCGGTAACAAGGAGACCGATCATGAAATTCTCACGCATTCTGGGATTCTGGCTGATCGCCGGGATCATGGCGGGACTTGCCATGGTCCCGGCGGCACTCCCGGGGACCTTGCTTCTGGTTTCCCGCATCACACCGGCAGGCAATGACGTTCCGGCCCAGCGGCAGATCGTCATCGGATTCAACAGCCCAGTGGTTCCCCTGGGCAAAATGGAACTCTCCAGCGAGGCTGTGCCGGTGACCGTGGCTCCACCCGTCAACGGCCAATGGCGCTGGCTGGACTCCAGTACCCTTGCCCTGAACCTGGAAACCGGGGAATCCCTGAAGCCTGCGACCACATACACGGTGACCGTCCGTCCAGGAAAGCTTTCCGGAACCGGAGCTTCCCTGTCAGCCCCCCATGTCCATACCTTTACGACCCTGAGGCCGGATGTGGTGCACGCCGATATCATTACCTGGGAATCTCCGGGCACTCCGGTATTCAGGATCCGGTTCAACCAACCCGTGGCCATGGACTCGGCGGAACGTCATCTTTTTTTGACAACCCGGACCACCCCGAAAACCCGTTTCCCCATGACCATAATTCCGGACCCTGACGACACCCCAAATCTTGTCCCTCCATCTTCTATCCGTGAACCCGGTGACCATAACGGGCAACCCACGGACCAGCCCGCGGAAAGTTTGCCGTATACGTCCGTATCCCCTGATCCCGGCGCCCGGGCGATCCCCAGGGACCTGTGGATCGCCTTTCCCCGGACCGCCCTTCCCCTGGACACAGACGTTGGCCTTGACCTTGAGCCGGGACTTGTCTCCTCCCTGGGACCGGAATCCGGAGTGACGAATCGCACCCTCCTGAACCTGACAACCTTTCCTGAACTCAGGCTCCTGGGCATCCGATGCCAGACCAATTCGGACGACACCCCCATGGTTATCCCGGCCCAGGACCTTCCAGGGTCTGTCCGCATCAATCCCATGGGTTCCCTGGAACTTGTCTTCAGTGCACCGGTGCCCATGGATGAAGTGCGGGGGCATGTCACCATCACACCGGAGTTGCCCGCATCCGGACCCGAAGACGATCCCTGGGCCAACACCTGGAGCGACGTATACCTGGGAAGATCCCACATCCGGAACAACGCTTACGGAGTCCGCGTCCCCCCGCGTCTCAAGGCCTGGCAGCAGTATACAATGAGCGGTCTGGATACCGGCATCCGGGACGTGTTCGGCCGGACCTTGAACCCGGCCCCGGCTCTTGTTTTTACCACAGATCACCGCAAACCCGGATATACCATTCTCCATCCCACGGCAGTGCTGGAAAAAAACCAGGACACCCGCATGCCCCTGGTGGTGACCAACCTGGATACCATCGACATCCGTTATGACCGGGTGACCCCACAAAAAACGGACACGGGACTTGTATGGAAAACCCGGGGCCAGGCTGCCATGGACCTTGCCTATGCCATTCCCCTGGGCGTCCGGGAGATGATCGGCCAGGGATCGGGCGCCGTGTTCGGAGGCATCGTCAAAACCCGTCCAAAGGTTGATACCTATCCGGAGGCCGGCAAATTCTTTGCCCAGGTCACACCGTTCCAGGTCCATGTCAAGGTCGGCCATTTCAATACCCTGGTCTGGGTCACGGACATGGCCACGGGAAAACCCGTGGACCAGGCCCGGGTAACCCTGGTCCGCTCACCCATGCCCCGCATGGGAATCGGCAGCCCTTCCCTGGCCGCCGCTGTCACAGGTCCTGAGGGCATCGCCCTGCTCCCGGGACTGGAAACCCTGGACCCGGCCCTGGACGCCCTATACGGATGGTGGCAGGATGATACAAAAGAAACCCTCATGGTCAGGATCGAAACTTTTCAGGACATGGCCATCCTTCCACTGATCTACCCCTTTGCCATGGACACCTGGAGCCTGTCCGGAGAACGTTTCGGGGATAACACCCGGAAGCGCTTTGACCATATCCGTGCATGGGGAACCACGGCCCAGGGAGTCTACAGGACAGGAGACACCATCCGCTACAAACTCTATGTCCGGAACCAGGACAACCGGTCGTGGACCCTGCCCCCCCAGGGTACTTACACCCTGACCGTCACCGATCCCATGGGCAAAACAGTCATGGAGAAACCGGACCTGACCCTGTCCGCCTTCGGGGCCCTGGACGGGGATATCAGAATTCCGGAAAACGGGGCCGTGGGATGGTACCGGTTCACCCTGACAGGCAGTTTTTCCGAGTCCTCCTGGGAGCCCATGCAGGTCCTGGTCAGCGATTTCACCCCCTCGCCCTTCCGGGTATCCTGCGACTTGAACGGAACCCGGTTCTCACCGGGAGACACGGCCACAATAACCACTTCGGCCAGACTCCATTCCGGCGGTCCGTACCCCGATGCCGGGACCCGTATCTCGGCCAACCTCAGACCCGGCACATTCACCTCGCCCCATCCCCTTCTGGCAGGGTTCACTTTCTGCGAGACCTATGCCAACGACCCGGACAAGGTCCTGCCCCTGATGGAAAAGACCCTTAACCTGGACTCGGGCGGGGGCCTCACCCTGGACCTTGCCCTGACCCAGGTCCCGGTGCCCATGGGCACCCTGGAGGTTGAGTCCGGAGTTCAGGATGACCGGGGGAAAAGGGTATCAGCCACGGCCTCTGCCAGATTCTTTGGTGTTGACCGGTTCGCAGGCCTGAAAAGCCGTGACTGGCTCTATACCCAGGGCGCTCCGGCCGGATTTGACATCACGGCCGTAGACCCCGAGGGGAAGCCGATCCCGGGATGCAGCCTGGATATCCGGGTCCAACACCTTGAAACCAGGGCCGCCAGGGTAAAGGGTGCCGGGAACGCCTATCTCACCCGGTACAGTGACGCGTGGATCCCGGTGCACCAGGAGATGCTTTCATCATTGGATGGCCCGACCCTTTTTGAATTCACCCCCCCGAAACCCGGCGACTACCGGGTTTCTGTAACTGTGACCGACAGCCGTGGCCGGCTCCATACCGCCGGGATCACCACATGGGTTACGGGCAGCGGCGGTGTGGTCTGGCACGAACCCGACAACTACAGCCTCACCATTATTCCCGAAACCCCATCCCTTGATGTGGGCGGCACGGCCAGGTTCCTGGTCAAAAATCCCTTTCCAGGCGCCCTGGCCCTCCTGACCGTGGAACGGTACGGCGTCCTCAAGAACTGGACCCAAGTCCTGGACACGGAAACACCGGTGATCGAATTCCCGGTGGAACCCGATTTTGCCCCGGGGTTTTACTTTTCGGTGGTCATTGTCTCGCCCAGGGTGGCAGCCCCCCTGGACGAGACCGGGGTTGACCTGGGCAAACCCTCTCTCAGGGCCGGGTATGCCCGGTGTGAGGTTGCCGACGCCACACGGGAAATCCAGGTAGAGGTCATCCCTGAAAAGCCCACATACAAACCCCGGGATAAGGTCAGGGTCCGTCTCCATGCATCAACCCCCGGAAAACCAAAATCCGAACCCCTGGAAATGGCAGTGGCGGTACTGGACGAATCTGTTCTGGATCTCATTGCCAAAGGACGGCGCCATTTTGATCCCGGCGACGGATTCAACGGGCTGGACGGATTGGACCTGGCCAATTTCAACCTCCTGACACGCCTTGTTGGCCGACAGGTCTTTGAGAAAAAAGGGGTCAACGCAGGGGGGGACGGAGGATCCGCCGCAGCCCTCAGGTCCATCTTTGATTTTGTGGCCTGCTGGAACCCGTCCCTGATCCCGGACGCCAACGGTGATGCGGACATCACCTTCACAGTGCCGGATAACCTGACCGGGTGGAGGGTGTTTGCCATGGCCGTAACGCCCACGGACAGAATGGGACTGGGGGATGCCGGATTTAAGGTCAACCGGCCCACTGAGCTGAGACCCGTCATGCCGGACCACGTCATGGCAGGCGATACATTCACGGCCGGTTTCACCCTCATGAACCGGACAGACAAACCAAGGACCCTGGCCGTAACCCTGACCGCCACCGGCCCCCTGGCCCAGTCCCCCGGAACCCCGGGACCCCCAGGCAAACAGCCGGCATGGACAACCCTTACCCGGGAAGTCTCCCTGGCCCCCTTTGCAAGAACCCTCATCCCCATGCCCGTAAAAACCCTGGGGCCGGGCATACTGACTTTCACAGCCGCGGCAGGGGATGACCAGGACCGGGACGGCCTTGTCCACACGGTCCCTGTGAATCCGGTGGCTGACCTGACCACGGCCGCTGTCACAGGCAGAATCAGCCAGGATACAGTAACCCTGCCTGTGGTATTCCCGGAAACCATGAAAACCGATACCGGAGGTCTCAGGATAGAACTGTCACCTTCAGCCGCCGGCAACCTGGAGCCAGCCATGGAAGCCATGAAAACCTACCCCTATCCCTGCTGGGAGCAACAGGTGTCCAGGGCGGTCATGGCCTCTCATTTCCTGAAACTCAACCCCCTGCTGCCCCAGACCCTGACCTGGGACGACGCTGCAGGCTTTGCCCAGGCAGTGCTTGACAGGGCTGCCGATTTTCAGACCGCCGGCGGCGGTATGGCCTACTATGTTCCTGACGACACCCATGCCAGTCCCTTTCTGTCCGCATATACGGCCCTGGCCTTTAACCGCCTCAGGGACAGCGGATTCCGAATCCCGGAAACCGTGGAGCACAGGCTCCATGATTATCTTGACACCCTGCTCCGCCACCAGGAAGCCATGGACGTCTACTCCCCGGCCGTAACAGCGACTATCAGGGCCGTTACCCTGGCTGCCCTGGCTGAAAGGGGGAAGGTTTCCCCCCAGGACATCCAGCGCTTCCAGCCCCATGCCACCGACATGGACCTGTTCGGCAAGGCCCATTTCCTCATGGCTGCCCTGGCTGCAGGCAGCAACGAAACCATTGTCCGGGAAACGATCCGGTCCATCCTGGCCCATGCCCATGAAACCGGAACCCGTGTGGCCTTTAATGAAGCTGTTAATCCGGATAGCGGACGCATCCACGGATCTTCCCTCAGAACCGGGGGAGCTGTGCTGTCTGCCCTGGTCCGTCTCAAGGCGTTGCCCCAGGAAAAAGACCTGGCAGGCGATCTGGCCCTCAAACTCATGAACACCCTGGACGATGACGGGCGTGCACGGCTGCCCAGGCTAAACACCCAGGAGGCCGTGTTTTACACCAACGGAATAGCCGACTTTTGCCAGGCCAATGAAAACCCGGCCCCGGATATGACCGTAACCGCAATGGTAGACGGAAAAACGGTTCTGGAAACGGCCTTCACGAGTCAGGCCTCCCCGGCCGTTGTCTGGACCCGGCCTGCAGACCCGACCATGCCTGGCACCCGGTTTGAGGTGACCCTCTCATCCCAGGGAACTGGAAGTCTCTATTATACGGCTTCGGTAACCTATGCATCCGCACATTCCGGGACAGAACCGGTCAACGCCGGCATTGAAATCCGAAAAGAACTATCCCTGAAGCAAGGCAGCACCTGGGTGGGTCTTAAACCACCCAGGGAAATTCGCAAGGGAGATCTCCTCCGGGTGGACCTGTTTGTGTCCCTGCCTGCAGGGCGCCATTTCGTGGTGGTGGATGACCCGGTTCCCGGAGGTCTGGAGCCGGTAAACCGGGACCTGGCAACAGCCTCTTCCCTGGATGACGCACCGGAGGCCTTTACTCCTGCCCAGGGATCCTGGTGGTTCCATTTCAAGGACTGGAATCTCTATAGCAGCAGCCGGTGGAGTTTTTACCACAGGGAACTGCGCCACGATTCGGTCAGGTATTATTCGGACTACCTGGCTCCGGGCAACTACCTGCTCTCGTACACGGCCCAGGCCGTATGCCCGGGAATGTTCCAGGTCGGACCGACCAAGGCCATGGAAATGTATGCACCCGATATTTTTGGAAAAAGCGGCCCATCTGCCCTGACGGTTCTGGACAGCGATTCCCGGTAACAAGGGCTGACCATGGAAGAAAACACCCGGAACATATCCCTGCCCGGCCTGAAAAACCGGCATGCACCGCCCCGGCAAAGGCTCAGACAGCGCTTCGGAACACCTGGGGTACGCTTTGCGGTCAGGATGTCTGTCATACTTGTTCTTGCATTCACCGGAGCACTTTTCGCACTGACAGTCAGGGATATCAAGAAATTTCCGGCACCCTGCCTGTCCCCGGGTCCGGATGGAACCGGAAAACCAAGGGTCCTGGACCGGAACGGCATTCCCTTGAGCATCTCCTATCTGGATTCCTGGAACTTGGATTGCCAGGTCCCCCTGCACGCCATCCCGGCCCGGCTCAGACAGGCCTTTGTCCTGTCTGAAGACAAACGCTTTTTTTCCCACCACGGCCCGGACTGGTTGGCCAGGATCCATGCCCTGTGGCAGAACCTGAGGGCCTTCAAAAACCTGAGGGGCGCCAGTACCATCACCGAACAGGTGGTACGCTTGATCCATCCCAGATCCAGGACCGTGAGGTCAAGGTGGCTGGAGGGGATTGAAGCCGCAATCCTGGAAGGACTCCATACCAAAGATGAAATCCTGGAATTCTACCTGAACCAGGTTCCCTATGCAGCCAACCGCCGGGGAGTGCTCCAGGCATCCCTCTATTATTTTGACCGTGACCTGACCACGCTCAGCAGCCGGGAGATGCTGGCCCTGGCTATACTGGTCCGGGCGCCGTCAAGCTTTGATCTCTATAAGAATCCCCATGGTCTGGACAGCTCCCTGAACCGGCTGGCAACAGCCATGGTGCTTGAAGGATACCTGACCCATGACGAGGCGGATGCGGTCAGGACCCAGGACTTTGTTCTGTCCCGGTCCCGCCTGCCGGTCATGGCCCCCGGGTTCATCCGGTATGTCCGCTTTCAGGGCCGGGATTCGGCCGCCCTGACCGGAACAGGTATCCGTACGACCCTGGACAGCCACATTCAGGAGAAAGTGCAGGCCATACTTGACCAGGCCCTGTCGCGACTTGCACCTTCCAGCGTCCACAACGGCGCAGCCCTTGTGACAGACCACAGGCACGGGGAAATCCTGGCCTGGGTCACAGGACATCCGGAACCGGACCAGGACCCCTCAGGCACTGGGTTTGACGCGGTCAGGGTCCCCAGGCAGCCGGGCTCCTCCCTGAAACCCTTTTTATACGCCCTTGCCCTGGAAAAGGGGTGGACTGCCGCCTCCCTCATTGATGACGCCCCCCTGGCTGAAAAAGTGGGCACAGGCGGACTGCATGCCTACCGAAATTACAGCCGGATCCATTACGGACCGGTCACGGTGCGTCAGGCCCTGGGAAACTCCCTGAACATCCCGGCTGTCAAAACCATTCAGTTTACCGGCATCAACACTTTTCTGGAAACCCTGAAGCAGCTTGGCATTACCAGCCTGGATCTTCACCCGGACCATTACGGTGACGGCCTTGCCCTGGGAAACGGCGAGATCTCACTCCTGGAACTGGTCCAGGCCTATGCAGTGCTGGCCAACCGGGGAACAAGGATCTCCCTGTCCCCGGTTTTCACTCCGGGAAACCCGGTGAAGGTGTTCTCCCCCCAGATAACGGCCATCATATCCAATATTCTGTCCGATCCCGAGGCCCGCACCCTGGAATTCGGATCAAACAGCATCCTGAATTTTCCGGTCCAGACCGCCGTTAAGACCGGGACCTCCAGCGATCACCGGGACGCATGGGCAGCCGGGTATACCAGCCGGTTTACGGCAGGCGTGTGGATGGGAAACCTGGACGGAACCCCGACCCTGGGGCTTACCGGATCACGGGGACCGGTCATGGTCTTGAGAAGCATCATGGCCGAATTGAACAGCTTCGGGGAAACCGCCCCCCTCCATATGGACCCGGCCCTGGTGTCAGCGGATATCCGCCTGCCCCAGGGCCCGGGCAGGGACGGACCCGGCCAAGTCAGAACCGAATGGTTCGTTCCCGGGACCCAGCCCGGATCCCCCGCAACTCAAACAGCCGCTCCGGAACCTTTCGGATTTCTAACCCCGGTCAACGGGATGACCATTGCCCGGGATCCCCGGATACCGGACGACCATGAAGGCATTGACTTTCTCCTGTCCGGAATCCTTCCCGGCGATACCATAACCTGGACCGTGGACGGCACCCCTGCAGGCGTCACCCACCGCGGGCGTCTGCCCTGGAGCATCAAGCCGGGAGACCATAGCGTCCAGGTCTGTGTGGTCCGTCCTGCCACAGGAGAACCCCTATCCGACACGGTACACTTTACCGTTCGCTGACAGATTCCTTTGAAACTCATTCTGCCATATCTTTTTTCATGGTGAATAGGTAAAACCACTATCGCGCATCGATGATAGGAGGCATAAGGAATCGATGGCATCGCCGCCCCGGCAGGACGATCCGTCATAAAAAATTTTTTCCTCTGTTTCCGGACCGAGAACACATTTCAACCATTACATTACCGTGGACACACAGCTTTTCAATCGGGGCAATTTCTGATAAAACCATCCAAACAAGGCCAGAACCTAAAACCCAAACCCAACCTTTTGCACAAGGACAATCCATGACCCTGGAAACCATCGACCTCCAACATCCCGGTGTATTTTTAGAGCTGAACCGGTTCCCATCCCTTGGACCTGTATTTACAAAAGTACTTCTCCTGTCACTGGTCAAATCCCAGGGCAGGCTGAATCGCAACCCGGCCCCCAGGATCACGTTGTTTACAAGAGCCATCCAGCCCGATCCTGCGCGGATCACTGCGTTCAGGCACATATGCCGGTACCCGGCAGGCTCAGCCTTACTCCCCATGATCTACCCGGAAACCCTGTTCATCGGTATGCTGGGGAAGATGATCATATCACCCTTCTTCCCGGTGAGTCCCCTGGGCCTGATTCACATCGGCCAGAAGGTTATCCAGTTGAGACCCATCGGCCAGGACGAGGTTCTTGATGCCCGGTGCACCCTGGATGATGTGGCACAAACGGAAAAGGGGATCCGCATGATCTGCCGACTGGAGGTCATGTCCGGGCAAGAGCGGGTATGGGAAGGAAATGCCGTGTTCCTGTCAAGAGCCAGGATAACTCCGGGTTCTGAAAAGCCGAGACCGGCTCCGGAGACTGATGCCATGCTCCCTGTAACGGAAATTCTGGATGTTCCCCAGAAAACCGGCCTTGCTTATGCTGCTGCCTCCGGCGATTACAACCCCCACCACCTATACCCGTTTACGGCAAAACTTTTGGGATTCAGGCAGCCCATTGCCCACGGCATGTGGACCCTTTCCAGAGCCATATCCGCCCTGGAGCAGACCAGTCCCCTGTTCTACCCGGTCCGGGTGGACGCTGCATTTAAGCTGCCCATCTACATGCCGGCCCGGGTGACCCTGGGCTGTGAAAAAAAGGCAGGACTCAAGAGGGAGGATCAGATTATCGATTTTGAAGTCAGGGACCAGGTCCGAAGACTGCCCCACGTGATCGGGACACTCATATCCGGGTATCAGGCCATGGTCTCCTGAGTATTGAAGTCCTGTTTTCAGGTAGGTTGGACAGAATCCGTACCTGAGGCATGACAGCATGGCATGGATCTGGATCTGGAGATTGGTCCCCGGACTCCATGGGAGAAGAGGGAATCCAGGGACCAGGGCATTAGACCTCCCAGGTGGACGGGGTTCCCGACGCAAAGGTGGCAGGAACTTTGAAATCTCCTGCCTTGGCAGATAACAGAACCAGGCGTCTGGCCTCGGCCATACCCATGTCGTTCATCAGGGCAAAGGGGCCTTTGGGCCATGCAAGGGCGGTGCGGATACCCAGTTCCAGATCCTTGACAGACACGACCTTCTTTTCGATAAGGTGGGTCGATATGGCGAAAATGCCGCCCAGGAGCCGCTGGGCAACGACCTGCCTGGAACTCTCATCAGCGAGCACGGCCCCGTCGTCAAGGGTCCAGGGTTTGCCTGATTTGAACTGCGTTTCAAGACATTTGGGGAGGGCCGGGTACCCTACATCCGTACTGCCCAGGTATTCGTTCATGGATACGGCCGCATGGTAGCAGGTCCCCAGGCCCGAACCGTTCTGGACCCACATGATGCCGAATTTGATGTTCAGGGCCTTCTGGGAGATATCTTCCAGGGTGGCCACGGAATAGGTATCTCCGTAAAAGGAGTCCAGGATCATATAGCTGGAAATAAACACTGGATTGATGGCAAACCCGGGAAAATCCCTGACCGTGATGGGGATCTTGCGGTTCTTTTCGGCAAAACCCATGAGCGCCTTATAGGTCTCATCGCTGGTGTTTTTCTGACGGATAACTTCCACCAGCTTATTGATGTTGGCCGGGAAAAAGTAGTGAAGGCCTGCGGTTCTTCCGGGATTGGGAATCCCCTCCATCAGGGTTTCAATGAGAAAGGTGGATGTGTTGCTGACAATGATGGTGTCGCTGGGGCAGGCAGCGGCCAGGTCTTTGAAGATTGTCTTTTTAAGATCCATGGCTTCAACGGCTGCCTCGATGACAAGGTCGCATCCGGCCAGGCCCTCATAGGAACTGGTGCCGGTTATTTTCGAGGTCACGGCATCCATGGCATCCTGGGTCATTTTGCCGGCTGCCACCCGTTTGGACAGGGACTTGACCACCCACTTATCATACATGGCCTTTACCAGTTCATCGTTCACTTCCTTGTACACGACACGATACCCGGACGAGGCTGCGTTCAGACCAATGGCTGCCCCCATGACCCCAAATCCTACAATGCCTACGGTGGTAATCTCCTTCATGGTAATTCCTCCTGAAATTAGTGATTGGCTGAAAGATGCAGCTACATATTAGCTAAGAAATCTCAAGGGGTAAAGACATTTATTCAGGAGGGGATAAAAACTCATCCCTGGAAATCCCAAGACGGTTCATGCGGGACACAAAGGTGGACCGGTTGATACCTGCCGCCCGGGCGGCCCGGGACATATTCCAGCCATGCCGCCTCAAAAGATAACGGACATAGGCGGATTCAATATCCATCCATGTCCGGTCCCCGAAACCTGACTTCTCCCGGGCCCCGGGTAACTTTTCCGAATCAGTACCGATCCCGGGGCCAGGTCCGGATACTGCCCCGGAAAAATTTCCGGGGCCGGTTCCAGGGGCATCGAAGTAGGATGAAATTGCTGCCGTATCCATATAATCCCCCCTGGAAATTACCGTAAGATACTTGACGAGGTTCTCCAGTTCCCGGATATTGCCGGGCCAGGACCAGGTCATGAGGCGGTGGAGGTCTCCGGGCCGGATCTTCTTTTCCATGACGCCGGCGCGGATGCTTTCCTGGCGCAGAAAATAGGTTGCCAGAAGGGGAATGTCTCCGGGCCGCTCCCTAAGCGGCGGCACATGGATGGGCAGCACGGACAGGCGGTAGAATAAATCCTGGCGGAATCTGCCGTCAGAAGCCATCTGGCGGATATCCCGGTTGGTGGCAGTGATCACCCGGACATCCACGTGCTTGACCCGGTTCTGCCCCAACGGCTTAATTTCATTGCTCTGGATCACCCTCAGAATGCTGGCCTGGAGGGCCAAAGGCATCTCCCCGATCTCATCAAGGAACACCGTTCCGCCATCAGCAGCCTCGAACAGCCCGATTTTGTCCTTTACCGCCCCTGAAAACGCACCCCGCTTATACCCGAAAAGCTCGCTGGCCAGAAGGGTCTCGGGGATGGCGCTGCAGTTCTGAATCAGCAGGGGCCGGGTTTTCCTGACTCCCAGCCGGTGTATCTCCTGGGCGATGAGCTCCTTTCCGGTGCCGGACTCTCCGGTTATCAGCACATGGAAATCCGAAGCGGCATAGCTGCGCACCCTGTCCATGCACCGGAGGAACGCGGGGCTGTTGCCCACGATGATCCGGTCCCCCCGCAGATCTCTGAGGGCGCTCTCCAAGAACTGTTTCTCCTTGAGCTGCTTGCTGTAAAGGAATGCATTGCCCAGGGCAACGGAGCCGATGTCCACCAGGTTCTGCAGAGTACTGAGGTAGCCCTGGTCAAGATTGACATGTTGTTTTCCAGGGCTGGTGTCGATGATTTCCACTGCACCGTAGACTTCTTCCGGATTGAGGAACAGGGGAAAACAGATGATCAGGCTGCTTTTCACGGCCATGTTTTCCTCCAGTTCCTTGTAATGCCGGCCATCTTTCCGGGTATCGGCAACGGTCATCTTCCGGTTTTCAATAACCCATCCCACAATGCTGGGTTTTCCGGCATCAATGCAGACACCTCTGACAGCATCGCTTTCCATGCCCGCAGCCTCGATGCACTGGTAAGATTCCCCCTGCTTGATCCAGATGGAACCGCGCTGGACGTTCTGGAGTTTCAGCAGCGAGGTGAGAAACCTTTTCTGGAGAAGCTCCGGGTCCAGCTCACCTGCAAAGGTTTTAAACAGTTCAAATGAAGAATTTTCCATGGTCAGCACTGTTGTTGGTTTAATTATATTTAATCATTTATGTTAAATAACATCATTAATAATGAATAGTCAACACTCAATTCAATTTGAAACTTCCTGCCAATCTCATTATTATGTTTGAATTCTGATGAGTTATGAAAAACAACATGCCATGGCACAAATAATGTACTGCTAACTGTTACCACTATGCACAGAGGAGACCATGAAAACAAAAACAAGCCAGGACTTCTTCAGGGTGGAATCCAAAAGGATACTGACATGGTACAAAAAATAACCATTGACAGCCTGGATACGACAAGGTTGACCTGCCCCTGCTGCGCAAGACAAAAAACGATTCAGGTATCGGCTCTTGAACTGTCAAAGCCTGAAACCCGGGTGCGGGTACGGTGCATTTGCGGCAGCTACTGCCATGTAATCCTGGAAAAAAAGGACCAGCGGGCAAACGACCTCCGGCTTCCCGGCACATTCTCAACCCATGGGGGCTCAAAACAGTACGGCAGGATGACGGTCAAACGCCTGAACAGCCTGGGTCTTGTTTTTACGGTAATTGTCGGACTGGACCTCGCTGCCGGACAGAAACTCCTGCTTGAATTCGTCCTGGATGACGTGAAGCAATCCATCGTAAGAAAAGAAGCTGTGGTGATTGCCGTGAACCAACGGCATGTCAGTGTCCGTTTCACCTGTCCCGATCATTTTGACAACCTCGGCCCCTACATCTTCTTCAACCGGCTCAATGCCCCAGAGGCGGTTTGATCCTGCTTGCTGACTTCCCTTCCGGTTTACCTGTCAAACGGACCTGGAACCGGATTCCAGGAAGTTCTTGATAAGAATCTCCCCCTTTTCGGTCATGAAACTCTCCGGGTGGAACTGAACCCCGAACACCGGGAGTCCTGCCAGTTCGATCCCCATGATCACATCTCCGTCGCACCAGGCCGTGGTGACAAGCCTGTCACCGCACGGTTCAATCATCAGGGAGTGGTACCGGGCGGCCTGGAAGGATGGCGGCATCCCCTTGAACAGTCCCTGGCCCGTATGGGAAACATGGCTGGTCTTGCCGTGAACCGGCACCGGGGCCCTGACTGTCCGGCCGCCGAACACCTCGTTCATGCACTGCATGCCCAGGCACACCCCGAGAATGGGCCGGATGGAGTAAAACCGGGCAATAATCTCCCTGGATATCCCGGCATGGGCCGGATCCTTTGGCCCCGGACTGACCAAAATGTAGTCGGGATCCAGGGCTTCGGCCTGGGCAATGGTGATGGCATCACTCCGTTTTACAACGATATTAAGGTGAAAGGCCGTGAACATCTGCACCAGGTTATAGGTAAAGGAATCATAGTTGTCTATGACCAGAAGGGTACAAGCAGCATAGGTCTGGTTTCTGGAAACCATTCACATCTCCTACATCATGAAATAGGGATCAACATCAATGGACACTGAAATGTCCTTTTGCACAAAGGTTTTCTTTTCCGCAATCATGGCCGTGACCAGGCGATTCAGAATGGATGCCGATGGGCTTTTCAGGAGGATCTGCCACCGGTAGCGCAGGTTGATTTTGGGTATGGCTGCCTCGATGGGCCCCAGGACCTGGACCTGCCCGGCCCCAGCCTGATCGACCGACAGGAGAAGGTCACAGAGCTTTCCCAGGGACCTTGCATGGGCCTCAACCCTTGCCCTGTCCCTGCCGGAGACAATGAGCTGTATCATCCTGGCAAAGGGCGGATAGGACAGGGCCTGGCGGAAGGGCAGCTCCTTAAGGTAAAACTCCTCAAAGTCCTGTGTCCTGGCCGATTCTATGCTGAAGTGGTCCGGGGCGTAGGTCTGCATGATCACCTTGCCGGTCCGCTCCCCCCTGCCGGCCCGGCCTGCAACCTGGGCCAGGAGCTGGAATGTTCTTTCACCGGCCCTGAAATCGGGAAAATTCAGGGACAGGTCGGCGCACACAACTCCGACCAGGGTGATAAAGGGAAAATCATGTCCCTTTGCCAACATCTGGGTTCCCACAATGATATCCACGGTCCTGTGCCTCACCTTTTTCAGGATGGCCACGGTTGCCCCTTTTTTTCCTGCCGTGTCCTGGTCAAGCCGCGTTATCCGGGCATCCGGAAACAGGGTATTCAGGAGGCTTTCAATCTTTTCCGTGCCAAATCCCAGGGCCTTGATCCTGGGGGATCCGCACTGGGGGCACTTTGTGTGGGACGGCACACAATACCCGCACAGATGGCACCGGTACTGGCCGGCCTCCTTGTGAAGGGTCAGGGTGATCTCGCAGAAACGGCATTTCAGTGTTTCCCCGCAGGACTCGCATACGGGATAGGTTGCAAATCCCCGCCGGTTCAAAAAGATAATGGACTGTTCACCCCGGTCCAGGCACAGCCGGATTTCCCTGGACAGCTCCGGGGTGATGAGCTTTTCGACTCCCCGGTGGTCTTTGTATTTTTTCAGGTCCACCAGAGTGATTTCAGGCAGGGAACTCCGGTTCACCCTTGTTTCCAGCTTCAGCTCCCGGAACCGCCCCTGGCGGGCATTGAAATAGGACTGGGCCGAGGGTGTTGCCGATCCCAGCATCACGACAATCCCGTGAATCCTGGCCAGTACCACGGCAAGGTCCCGGGCATTGTACCTGAGACCGGTCTCCTGCTTATAAGAGGTATCGTGCTCCTCGTCCACGATAATGATGCCGGGGCTGGCAATCGGGGCAAAAATCGAAGACCTGGCCCCGATGACGACGACAGCGTCACCGCTCAGGATCCGGTTCCATTGATCCAGGTGTTCCCCGGGGGTGAGCCCCGAGTGAAGCACTGCTATTCTTTCCCCGAAACGGGCCCTAAACCGCCGCTCTGTCTGGGAGATGAGCGATATTTCAGGAACCAGGACAAGGGCTCCCAGACCCCGGTCGAGGGCTTCCTTGACAAGTCTCAGGTAAACCTCGGTCTTACCGCTGCCCGTGACACCGGAAAGCAGATACCGTCCGAAGCCCCTGCCCATGGCAGCCGTCACCTGGGCAATCACCGGCGCCTGCTCGGCGGTCAGATCCGGGGGCACGTCGGGATCGACCGGGTCCCCCAGGGGATCCCGGAAGACCTGGCGCGTGGTAGTGACAAGAAGGCCCGAGACCGCCATGGCAGAGACCAGTGCCGGCGCCCGGGGCACTTCCTGCCCCAGGCTCTTCATGGAAACTTCCCTGTGCTGCCTGACCACGTCAAGGATTTGAAGCCTCTTTTTAGACATCTTTCCCATTTCCGGCAAGGGATGGGCCAGGGCCACAAAGGTCTCGGTTTTCATCCTGACCTGGTCAGGCTTCAGGGATGTGGAAACAGACACCAGACCCTTTTGGGACATTTTCCGGACCAGGGCGGTCATGGAAGCAGCCTGCCCCCGGTCTGCCAGGTTCTTTATCGGACGCGACCCCTTTGCCTTGAGCAAACCCAGCACGGCTTTCTCCGCTTCGGATACTTCCCCGATTTCCAGGGCCTTTGCCCCCCCGGCTGTCAGGGAGACCTGGACCACGTCGTGCCGGTTCAGCCCCATGGGCAGGGCTGTGCGGATGACCTCACCCAGAGGGTGTATGTAATACTTTGCTATCCAGCGAAAAAAAGGGACCAGGGTCTCGGGGAACAGGGGTTCGTCATCCATGAGTTCCAGAATGTCCCGGGCCTCGTAACCTTCTGCGCCGTCCTTCCAGTCCAGCAGGTATCCGGTGACCCGGCGGGGACCAAAGGGGACAAGCGCCCTCATCCCGGTCCTTGCGGCCTTGGCAAGATTTCCCGGTACCCTGTACACGTAGGAACCCTGCACCGGCAGGGCGACCGCAACCTCTATGAACGGCTTGTTTTTCATAGTCCCCTTTGACCATATATGGATTAAAATATCAATACGCGCCTCATTTTTCTTGACGAAGACAGGCTTTTTTTCATAGTCTTGATAGATTTTTAAACAGACACAAGCATTCAATGAAAAGGAGGTCATCATGGCTGTCTATGTGGCGGACCATCCCCTGATCAGGCACAAGCTGGGCCTGATGAGAAAAAAGACCATATCCACAAAGGACTTCAGGGATCTGGCATCGGAAGTTGCACGGCTTCTCACCTATGAAGCTACCAAAACCATTGAAACCGAACCCAAGACAATCGAAGGGTGGGCAGGTCCGGTCAAAGTGGAACGGATCAAGGGAAAAAAAATCACCATCGTACCCATCCTCAGGGCGGGCCTGGGAATGATGGACGGGGTCCTGGACCTGATCCCGTCGGCCAAGGTCAGCGTTGTGGGCTTTTACCGGAATGAGAAAACCCTGAAACCGGTCCAGTATTACGTCAAAACCGCCAGTGCCATGGACGAAAGGATCGCCCTGATCCTGGATCCCATGCTGGCTACGGGCGGAACCCTCATTGCCACCATCGACCTTTTGAAACAGGCAGGGTGCACCAGCATCAAGGGACTTTTCCTGGTTGCAGCACCCGAAGGCATTGCCAGGGTTACCGAAAAACACCCGGACGTGGACATCTATGTGGCAGCCATTGACGAGAAGCTCAACGATCTAGGCTATATTCTTCCAGGTCTCGGAGACGCTGGAGACAAAATATTCGGAACTAAATAACGAACAGGAGAAAACACCACCATGAGTCAGACCCCAGAACCATCGTCAAGCAACTACAACTTCCGGGTCCAGGATTGCCTCCTTGGGGCCCAGATGCTCTTTGTGGCTTTCGGAGCCCTGGTCCTTGTACCGCTCCTCACGGGCCTGGATCCCAACGTCGCCCTGTTCACCGCAGGCGGAGGCACCTTGATCTTCCAGGTCATCACCCGGGGCAAGGTGCCGATTTTCCTGGCTTCCTCCTTTGCATTCCTGCCTCCCATCATGTACGGGGCCAAGACCTGGGGCATCCCGGGGACCCTGTGCGGCCTTTGCGCTGCAGGCCTTGTCTATGTAGTTCTCAGCCTGCTCATCCGGTGGCAGGGAAGCAGCGTCATTGAACGGATCCTTCCCCCGGTGGTAACCGGACCGGTCATCATGGTCATCGGCCTGATCCTGGCCCCTGTGGCGGTCAACATGGCCATGGGGAAAACCGGGGACGGCTCCTTTGTGCTCTTCCCTGAAAAGACAGCCCTGATCGTATCCCTGATATCCCTTACCGTAACGGTTCTTGTCTCCATCCTGGGCAAGGGGTTTTTGAGACTCATCCCCATCATCTGCGGCATCATTGCCGGTTACAGCCTGTCCCTGATCTTTGGAATCGTTGATTTCTCACCCGTGGGCAAAGCCCCATGGCTGGCCTTGCCCAATTTCGTGTTCCCGGAATGGAACCCCCAGGCAATCCTGTTCATCGTTCCCATAGCCATTGCCCCGGCCATAGAACACTTTGGGGACATTCTGGCCATCGGCGGCGTTACGGGCAAGGACTATGTCAAAGACCCAGGCATCCATAACACCATGATGGGGGACGGCATTGCCACCTCCTTTGCCGCATTCCTGGGCGGCCCCCCAAACACGACCTATTCTGAAGTCACCGGCGCCGTGGCCCTGACCAAAGTCTATAACCCGGCCATCATGACCTGGGCAGCCATCACCGCCATTCTCCTGGCATTTGTGGGCAAAGTCGGCACGTTGCTCCAGACCATTCCGGCACCTGTCATGGGCGGCATCATGCTGCTTCTGTTCGGAGCCATCATGGTCATCGGCCTGAACATCCTGGTCAAGTCCGGACAGGATCTGACCGAAGCAAGAAACCTGTCCATCGTTGCCCTTATCCTGGTGTTCGGTATCGGCGGCATGAACTTTTCAGCCGGTGAATTCACCCTCCAGGGAATCGGTCTTGCCGGTATCCTGGGTGTTTTAATGAACGCTATCCTCCCGCGCAGGTCAAAAGCCTGATCCCAGATTCATGGTCCTGACGCCTCTGTCTTCCCATTACCGCGACAGCTCCGGTCGAACCCGGTCATACCGGACGGCAGAGGCATCAGGACTTTCTTGAAGAAATTCCCTTCAACTCACTTCAACAGACTTCCCCGGAAAGACCTTGTATCTGACAGGTCTGTCAGGGCAGGGGCGTCTCGGTGTAGGCAATATTGGCCTGATCCGAGGAATAAGGTTTCATCGGCTTTTCAGCCCGGATATCCGCGACCCAATCGGAATTGAGCAGCATGGACTTCCCGCTGAGAGCGATATCGGCATCTTCCAGGGCCTCACGGACATCATTGGCATCGGCTATCTTTCCACAGATCAGGATGGGCAGGTCCGTGACCTCCCGGGTGAGTCCGGCCATGGACTTGCCGGTTCCAAAGGCCCTGGCCCTGAAATCATAGGTGGAGACGGACAAGGCATCAACGGGCTGGGCAGACAGAAGCCGGATCTGAGTCTGCCACTCTTCCCTGGATTCAAACAGGGACACGTCCATGTCGGCAATACCCCAGTTGGACACCCGGAAGGTCAACAGGCGATCTCCCGGAACAACACGTCTCACCGCCTGAATCACCTCCCCGGCAAATCGGAACCGGTTTTCCATGGACCCGCCGTAGGCATCGGTTCTGCGGTTGCTGTACCCCGACAGGAACTGGCTGATCAGGTATCCGTGAGCCCCGTGGATCTCCACGCCGTCAAAGCCGGCCTCCATGGCACCCTTTGCCGTTTCTGCAAACCCTTGGATCACATGGTCCATATCAAAACGGCTCATCTCATCGGGCACGGTATAGGGCTGACCGGTCAGGGGATTGGCCTGTCTGGGCGCCACAGGGCTGGGGGCGATGACACGGCCGGCAGGGTTGACCTCCTCCCAGGCCATGCGTCCGCAGTGGAATATCTGGCAGATGGATACACTCCCTGCCTGCCGGATGGCATCCGTAACCGGCCGCCATGCATCCAGCTGACGCTGGGTCAGCATCCTGGCCTGGCGGGGATATCCCTGGGCGCTTTCATAGTCGGTGACAATGGCTTCTGTAAAAACGATACCTGCACCATTTCTTGCCCGGGTGACCAGAAAATCAAGAACATCCTTTCTCGGGATACCGTCCCCCGGGGACGACATGCGGGTCATGGGTGCGACGCCGAGCCGGTTCTTCAGGGTAAACCTTTTGATATCAACTGTTGAAAACATATCCGTGCTCATAATCTTACTCCTTAAGCTGATCCGTTATCTATACTATGGCTTTACCGGCAGCCTGTTCAGGAACCACCATCGTCACTGGGAACGTATCATGGTGAGCAGCATTTTAAAGGGCGTCACCGATTTCAGGGCATGGGGCTGGCCTGCCGGCATGACAAGTATCTGTCCTGCAGTCAGCCGGTGGGGCTTTCCGGAAACGGTAATCTCCACCTCGCCGTCCAGGATCTGGACCAGGGCGTCAAAGGGAGCCGTGTGTTCACTCAGGCCCTGTCCCCTGTCAAAGGCGAACAGGGTCACGGTCCCCACTTTTTTGTCAATGATGGTTTTGCTCACAACCGAAGCCATCTGGTACTGAATCATGTCTGCCAGGACTGAAGGTTGAACGTCATTGGTCATACTGTGCTCCTTTCCCATCCGTGATCCTTTCAAGGGATCGTTATTTGCACCAGCTTTCTCTGCCGGAGCCTGTGAATCATTCCCGGCAAATTCCCATGTCGATGAATCCCCCCTGAACAAAACCGGATGGACCCTCGCGATACCGTAATATAAGTCCTGAAATCCGGAAGTACACCCTTGTCAGGTAAAAACCAGGCCCCCTCTTGCCCAGCCCTGGACCGGATTGGTTACTGCCGCTCCAGGACGATGCCATACCGGTTCCGGAATCCAAGGTTTCCCGTCAAGAGGTGGGTACACGTCAAAAAAATTTCATCTATCGCCCCAGGTGAGCACCAAGGGCGGGTTGACGGGAGACGCTCAACAGGCTAAAAGGAAGCACGGAATAGGGGACCCGATCAGGAAACCGGAGAAACCGGACCCGGGAAAAACAGGAGGAAGCACACGGTCATGGAACCCGTAAAAAGGCAGATCATCATTCCCAAGGAGCAGGCTGTTTTCTGGATGGACAAAAACGGCTTCTGGCACAATGAGCATGGCAAAATGGAACATCCAAAAATCATAGCCTTTTTCAACTCGGCCATCCGCAAGGATGACCTGGGATACCACGTGTTCCAGGACACCGATGAGTTTACGGAAAAGGTCTACTTTTCCTACGAGGACACAGCCCTGTTTGTGGTTGACCTTAGCCTGGGCCCCCCGGCGGTCCTTGCCCTCAACACAAGGACCCACATATCCCTGGACCCGTCACAGCTCTTTTCCCGGGATGACGCCCTGTACCTGGATACCGGAGAGCATCGCATCAAGTTCACGGACCGGGCCCTGATGAAACTCTCCAGGATCATGGAGGACCGTGATACCGGCCTGGTGCTAGTCCTGGACGGCACGGATCATCCAATTCCTTCCAGGTGACATTTTTCTGGCTGATTTACCGGCGCCTTGGCCTTTGCCTGCCACGGCTGCGGCCCGGTGATCCGGCCGGATAGATCCTGGGCAGGGCCCGGGCCAGGGCCTCATACCGCTCCGGACTTACCGCCTCCTGGTCATGGATAAGGGTGTCCCAGATCCGGGCTTCGTTATCCTGTGCCCTGGTCGTCAAGAGGTCCATATCAAATCGGCTCTTCAATTCTGATGCCTGTCCCGGAAGGACAACTTTCCTTGCAGTTCCGGCGCGACTCCTGAACGCACCGGCTCCTTCACGGGCATACCACAGCAGTGTATGGGCCGTTGACAATGCACCGGCCCATGGATAGTCATGGAGCCACCACTGGTCCGACAGTTTGTCAATGGCCCTGTCGATACGGTCCTGTTCCCCGGGGGACCTGGGATTGCGGGACTGGTAGAACAGCCCCGTACCCAGCTCATCCCCGGCCAGCTGCCATATACGCACAATGTCATAAAGCTCAGGGTTGTTTGCCACATGGGATCCGTGCCACAGGCCGAACCGGCCGTCGATGAACAGGGAGATCCGCTGCTTCAAGGCCCGGATGAACCCCAGAGTCGCCATGGCATCGGTAACAGTCTCGGTGGGAAACCCGTTAAAGCACATGGCTTCCACGGCAATGCCGGCGTCGGAGAGATTCTCCACAGCAGCCTGCATCTGCCCCACAGTCACCCCCTTATGGATCAGATCAATCAGCCTTGGAGAAGCGGATTCAATGCCCAGGGCCATGGATAAAGCCCCGCCTGCCCTGAGGTCCCGGCAGCAGTCCGGATCCAGGTCCGCCTCCGGCCGCATGTCCGTGGACCAGCGGATGTCAAGGTCCGATTCCCGGATGGCCATGGAGAGGTTCCGGGCTGTCCGGGGCAAAAACGCATCCTGGGAAAAATAAAAATTCCGGCACCCCCAGCGGGACGCCAGCTCCCCCAGGTGGGTTACCATGTCCGGAACCCGGCGCTGACGGTACGTGGCCGTTCCCTGACGGCAAAGGCCGTAATGGCAAAAGGCGCACCTGCCCCAGTAGCATCCCCGGGTAGGATCATAGGGCAGGACCGGTTCAGGAGAAAAATAGGCGTCCAGGGGAAGCCCCTCAAAATCCGGCGTCGGCAGGCTGTCCAGGCGCGTATCCGTACGGCCGTTGATGATCCTTGCCGGCGCCTCCCCCCTGGCCAGGGTGTGGACCAGATCAAGCAGCGCATCCTCCCCTTCGTAGAGTACGGCTGAATCAAAGGGCCCGAGGATTCGGATCTGGGTATCCGGGCTCTGCCTTACAAGGATCTGGGTAATGGCCGGTCCCCCCACGGTGATGTGAATACCCGGAAGCCGGCGGCGAAGATACCATGCCAGGGTGAATCCCGGCTGGATCTGACCCGGGAAGGCCATGGAGATACCTGCCAGGGTGGCCCCGCTCATGGCCAGACGGTCAGCCACCAGCTCAAAACAGGCGTGAAAGGGATTTTTTGAAGGATCGGCATCCGCTTTGATCTGCTCCGGGGTCAGGAGGGAAAAGGGTGCCCGGTATCCCGTAAAATCCAGGGACAGGGGGCTGTAAGCCGCGCTGATGATCCCGAGTCCCGCCTGCAAGGTCTGGACTGCCCGTTCATATTCAACAGCATTGTAGAACCGGACACCGCTTTTGTCCCTGAGCACCCGGACAGCATCGTCCAGGGCATGGGGAACCCATGACAGGTCCGGAGCCGCCTCCCACAGACGGGCGTATAGTATCTGATCCCGGTGATCCAGGGACGGCTTACGGTCCAGGTTCCTGTGATCTTCACGGATTTTTTTGACCATCTGCTCCATGACCTCTCCCTTAAAGAGAGAGTCATAGGCCTCAATATTGGCATCCACGGGCAGGACCTCCACCCCGTGGGTGCGCAGCCAGGCAGTCAGGGTCGGAACCGAAAGATAGGGGGCCGTGGGGTCACAGGTCGGCGGATAGATGAGGGCAACTGTCATGGATACCCTCTCCTGACAGTCCATGTCCCATGAAATTGCCTGGTCTGCTGATCGATTACTGGTATACTCATGGTCCTCCCAGGACCTGGAGGAAAAAAACTGTTTAAATTGATGGTGTCCAAAGCATCCCTCACCTGACCCGGAAGCCGGGCACGGATGCAAGTTGAGAACTTATACCATGGATCCCCCATGAAAAGCGAACCCTTAATGGGTAAAACCGTGATATTATTTACGCCTGAACGCTTTGAATTTTAACGGCAACAATCCGGTTTTTAAAAAAATGCATGTCATGGAAAAGATTTGGTTGAAGTTTTTCAGGACTAGTGTATATCAGCTCCAGATCCTTGAACCTGACCTGGGATGATTCTGTTCTCCCCTGGTCGCCAAAGGTCGACACTCACTCCGCTGACAGGTTCGGGATGCATTATTTCATCTATGACAATTTAACGACAACCAATAGCCCCCAGATAACGTCAAACCCACAGTAATGGACGACTGAAGGGGGCTCTTGTATACAGGATTCCGGCCGGATGGACGGGGTCGCCTGTATTGAGATAAGGCCAATGATTGATGATGTTAAAAGAGGACTAACACTTCAGAATATAACAAAAAAGTTCGGTGATGTTCAAGCGGTGAACAACGTGTCCCTGGAGGTCAGGGCCGGCACGTTCTTTACCCTGCTGGGCCCTTCGGGATGTGGGAAAACAACGCTTCTTCGGATGATCGGCGGTCTGGCACTGCCCGATTCGGGCAGAATCATCCTGGGCGGGAAGGACATCACGGCCCTGCCGGCAAACAAACGCCAGATCAACACTGTTTTCCAGAGCTATGCCCTGTTCCCACACCTTTCCATCTATGAAAACGTGGCCTTTGGCCTGCGTTCCAGAAAATTCCCGGAACATGAAATCAAAAAACGGGTGGATCCCCGGCTGGAAATGCTGGACATAGACAAGTTAGGCAGCCGCAAACCCCACCAGCTGTCAGGCGGACAGAAGCAGAGAGTTGCCCTGGCCCGGGCCCTGGTCAATGAACCGGAGGTTCTGCTCCTGGACGAACCCATGTCAGCCCTGGACGCAAAGCTGCGGGCCCAGGTCCAGGTGGAACTCAGACAGCTGCAGCAGACTCTGGGCCTGACCTTTATCCTTGTCACCCATGACCAGGAAGAGGCCCTTGTGGTCTCGGACACCATTGCCGTCATGTGCAACGGCGAGGTGCTCCAGTACGGCAGTCCGGAAGAGGTCTATGACAAACCCGGGTCCCAGTTCGTGGCCGAATTCCTGGGCGCCGCCAATCTGATCCAGGGGCAATACTCGGACTGCCTGCTCCATACCCCCCTGGGAAAGTTAGAGCTGGAAAAGGTTCCCCCGTGGTCTTCAGGCAAGATTGCCATCCGCCCGGAATGGGTCAAGATCCACGAGCAGGAACCGGCAAAAAACGGGATTCAGGCAGAAGTGATAAAGATCATCTACAGGGGCAGTGACTTTGATATCTGGCTGAGCCCTGGCCCCTTACGGGTCAGAAGCAACACCTACAAGCATTTTAAAGTCGGTGACAGGGTCTGGCTGGGCCTTGCTCCCGAGGATCTGGTGATTCTCAATGGATAAACTCATTGTCTGGTACGGTGAACTGAGGACTGTCAGGAGTCTCATGAAACAGGGACTGTGTTTTGTTTCCCCCGGCATTCTCTGGCTGCTGTTTTTTCTCCTTGTCCCAGGTCTTGTGCTGATCCTTGTCAGCTTTGCGGGAAGGGGGACCTACGGCCAGCTGATCTGGGATTTCAGCCTGAACAATTACAAACGCCTTGCCGGTTACGGCGTATTCGGCTGGACATCGGATTATATCGTGATCTTCATGAGATCCGTTCTCGCGGCCGCAGTGACAACACTACTGTCGGTGATCCTGTCCTATCCGCTGTGTTTTTTCATTGCGGGCCGCTCCAGGAGAACCCGTTACCTGTGGCTTACCCTGCTCATCATCCCTTTCTGGACCAACATGGTCATCCGGACCTATTCCTGGTTTCTCATCCTGGCTCCTGAAATGCCCCCGGCAAAGCTGGCCGCTGCCCTGGGCATGGTTTCCCCGGGCTCTCCGCTTTACCCCAGTGTTTTTGCCGTGTATCTGGGCATGATTTCCATTTACCTTCCCTTTGTGGCTCTGCCCCTGTTTTCCAGCATTGAAAAAATGGACTGGTCCCTGGTGGAGGCGGCCCAGGACCTGTTCGCCTCCCGGATCCGCATCTTCATCCATGCCATCTGGCCCCAGACCCTTCCGGGGCTATCCGTGGGCGTTATCCTGACCTTTGTTCCTGCCATGGGCATGTTCGTCGTCCCCGACCTCCTGGGCGGGGCCAAGTACATGCTGGTTGGGAACCTGATCCAGCAGCAGTTCAACACAAGCCGGGACTGGGCCTTTGGATCCGCCATCAGCATGGCCCTCATGGTCCTGACCATGGGGAGCCTCTATGTGTACCGCCGTAAAAACAAGGAGGCAATCGTCCTATGAAGGGATCCGGACGCCTGGTCAGCGTCATGGCTTTATCGACCCTGGCCTTCCTGTATCTGCCCCTGGCAGCCGTGGCTTTCTTTTCTGTGAACGCAACCAAATACGGTCTGGTCTGGCAGGGATTCACCCTGGACTGGTACCTGAAGCTCTTCCATAACGAGTTCATCCTCAATGCAGCCCTGAACACCCTGATCCTTGCCGTGATCTCGACCCTTGCGGCAACAGTTCTGGGCACAATCCTGGCCATCGGCATTGACCGGTTTCCCTGGCCAGGCAAAACGGAAACCATCCTGGACATGGTCCTGCATGTTCCGGTAATCATCCCGGATATCATCCTGGCAGCCGCCCTGGTCGTTATTTTCAACCTCCTTCGCCTGGTATCCTCCTGGTTCGAACCCGGACTCCTTACCATGATCATCGGCCATATCACCTTCCAGATCGCCTTTGTTACCCTGGTGGTGCGCTCACGGCTGGTGGCAATGAACCCTGAAATCGAAGAGGCTGCCCGGGACCTGTTTGCCAGCTCAGCCTATCTCCTGTGGCACATCACCCTGCCCCTTATCCTGCCGGGTATCGTGGCCGGCGGCCTTCTGGCCTTCACCTTGTCCCTGGATGATTTTGTCATCAGCTTTTTTACGGCAGGAACCGATTCAATCACCCTGCCCATCTATATCTATGCTGCTGTACGGAGGGTTGTCACACCTGAAATCCATGCCCTGTCCACTATCGTCCTGGCCATAACGGTAGGCCTGGTGGTGGGGGCCGAACGCCTGACCCGACGGATACAGGATACATCGCACTGAACCGACCGAAAGCCGGCCCGGGGTCGTTCCCTCGGGCCGCTGACGGCATCATAACCAACAACCAACTGTAACTGAAAGGAATTTAACTATGAGAGCCTATATTCTGATGCTCACGGCCATGGTGGTCCTTCTGGGTGCGCCCATGGCAGGTGCCAAGGAAGAACTGAAAATCTTCATCTGGTCCGAGTACATGGACGAAGTCCAGATGACCCAGGACTTTGAAGCCAAAACCGGTATAAAGGTCAAGCTGGACCTCTACGAATCCAATGAAGACATGTTGGCCAAGCTCCAGGCCGGCGGTGTTCGCCAGTACGACATCATCGTGCCTTCGGACTACATCCTGCCCACCCTGATCAACCTCAAGCTCATCCAGAAGCTTGACCACGCCAAGCTCCCCAACCTGAAGAATCTCTTTCCCCGGTTCACGGAGACCACCTTTGACCCGGGTAACGTCTACACCGTGGGCTGGCAATGGGGCACAGTGGGCCTGGTCTACAACACCAAGAAAATAAAAGCCGAGGATGCGGCGTCGTGGAGCATACTCTTTGACCCGGCCAAAAACCCCGGCCCCTTCTGCCTCATCGATTCGGTCCGGGACATGCTGGGAGTTACCCTGGCCTACCTGGGTTATGACTACAACAGTATCAATCCCAAGGAACTGAAAGCTGCTGCCGACCTCCTGGTAAAAACCAAAAAACGGTCCGATTGCCTTGGTTTCAAGGGTGGTGTGGGCGGCAAGAACGACGTGGTATCGGGCGTTGCAGCCGCTGCCGTGGTGTACAACGGTGACGCCATCAAGGCCATATCTGAAAGCGCCGACAACACCATTGCCTTTACCGTGCCCAAAGAAGGCGGCACCCTGTGGATAGACTCCATGTGCATTCCAGCCCAGGCACCCAATCCGGATGCAGCACACAAATGGATCAACTGGGTCCTGGAACCCGAGGTCGGTGCAGCCCTGTCCAATTACAACCATTATGCATCCCCCAATGAAGCATCGGTACCGTTCATCGCCAAAGAAGACCTGGACAACCCGGGTGTATGGCCCTCCAAGGAAACCGCCCTCTATTACATTAAAGACCTGGGTGAAAACAACACACTTGTCGACCAGACCTGGACCATGGTGAAATCCCACTGATCCCTTTGTCGCCCGCCAGATCCCGCCCGCTCCCCTGAGCCGGTTATCCCGGCCGGGAGCGGGCAAACCCGGCTGCAGGTCAGCCATACCGCCCATCCGAAAACTGTCCGGCTCCACCGAGGTCGGGGCACCCGGACTCCCGGCGCTTTTTCTATTGACCTGAAACACCCCCAGACCGCATAATAGTTCCTCAACACTTTCAGGAGCGGTTATGGGCATTGCAACGGACATCATCCTTCTTATCATTGCTTCGTTTTTCTGCGGACTTATGATGCAGCGGCTGGGCCAGCCCCTGATCCTGGGCTATATCCTGGCCGGGGTAATTCTGGGACCCCACACAGGGGGGCTTACCGTATCAAACACCCATGAGATAGAGCTGCTTGCCGAGATTGGCATCGCCCTGCTCCTGTTTGCCCTGGGCCTTGAATTCTCTCTCAAAGACCTGAAACCTGTAAAAAAATAGCCCTGATCGGAACCCCCGTTCAGATGCTCCTGACCCTGGGACTGGGGATGGGGATCGGTCATCTCATGGGGTGGGACTGGAAAACCTCCCTGTGGCTGGGCGCCATGATATCTCTGTCGAGCACCATGGTCATCCTCAAGACGCTCATGAACCAGGGGTGGCTGGGAACCCTTTCCAGCAAGGTGATGATCGGCATGCTCATCGTCCAGGACCTGGCCGTTATCCCCATGATGATCATCCTTCCCCAGCTCAACGATCCCGGGGTGGGACTGGCGGCCATCGGTTTTGCCGCCCTCAAGGCCACGGCTTTTATCCTGGGCATGATCCTGCTGGGAACCCGGCTTCTGCCGCTGCTCATGGCCCATATCGCAAGACTCGGCTCGCGGGAACTGTTCCTCCTGGCCATTACAGCCATCGGCCTGGGGGTGGGATACGCCACCTACATGGTCGGGCTCTCCTTTGCCTTTGGCGCCTTTGTCGCCGGCATGGTCCTCAGCGAGTCGGATTACGGCCACCAGGCCCTGAGTGACATTATTCCCCTGCGGGACCTGTTCGGCCTCCTGTTTTTCACATCGGTGGGCATGCTCTTTGATCCGGTCTTTCTGCTTACACACTTTTGGCAGGTACTTATCATGGTCCTCTTTGTCAGCCTGGGCAAAGGATTGATTTTTTCAGGTCTGGCATGGCTTTTCCGATACAGGAACGTCATCCCCCTGGCCGTTGGACTGGGCCTGTTCCAGGTCGGGGAGTTCTCATTTGTCCTGGCGAGGGTGGGGGTGTCCACGGGTTCCATTGGAAACGACCTGTACTCCCTAGTCCTGACCACGGCGATCCTGACCATGGTTCTGACGCCCGTCATATCATCCCAGACCAGCCGGCTCTATGCCCTGAAGAAACGCTGGTTCCGACATGAAGCCCTGGAGACCTCCAATATTCCTGTTAGCGGTCTGATCAACCATGTGATCATTGCCGGAGGCGGACGCGTGGGATTGCAGATAGCACAGATCCTCAAGCGCCTCGGCATCGGTTTTATCATTACGGAGCTCGACCACCGGCGGTTTGACCAGGCCAGGAAAGAAGGTATGGCCGCTGTCTTTGGTGATGTCACCCAGGAGGTTGTCCTTAATGCCGCAGGCATTGGCCGGGCATCCCTTCTTATCCTGACCGTTCCGGGACTGGCAACAGCCCGGTCGGTTGTGGTTCAGGCAAAACGCATGAACAGCCGGCTTGATATCGTGGCCAGGGCCTCAGGTCCGGATTATTTTGAAATATATAAGGAATCAGGCGTCTCAGACGTGGTGCTTCCCGAGTTTGAAGCCAGCCTTGAAATGAGCCGGCAGGCACTCCTTCGCCTCAGTATTCCAGCCCCGGAAATCCAGCGTCAGACAGACACTGTCCGCCAGGAACTCTACAGCCACCTGTTCACGGACAATAGCGACTACCGGATGTTGTCCCAGCTCCGCAGCGCCGAACATCAGTTCGACCTGCAATGGGTACGTCTGAATCCGGAAAGCCCCATGGCCAACAGGTCCATTGGCCAGAGCGAAATCCGCAAAAAGACAGGAGCCTCGGTAGTGGGTATTGTCCGGGAAGGACTTCTGACACCCAACCCCCATGCGGACTTTATCCTTCTGCCCCATGATCTGGTGGCCATTATCGGGGCTGAGACCAACAGGGAAGATTTCTGTCTTCTGGGATCGTTTACCCCCTGCAACGGGGAATCCGGTCCGGACGGTGCAAAATTATTCCCGGGAACGGGCAAAGAGCAGCAACCCGAGGAACCCGGCCGCGACCAGCCCCCCGAGCCCAAGGAGGGAAACTCCGAAGACCTGGGGTGACACCTTGAGGCACAGGAGCATGGACGACCCGATGATCAGGGCAGCAATGATGACTGCCAGGGACAGACGGGTATTGTCCCGGCCCCTGGCAGCCAGAATCCTGTCCAGGTGCTGGATCTCGAACCCGAGAACAAACTTTCCCTTGCGGATCTGGCGGACAATGTCCAGGGCTTCCCTGGGAGCCTCCTGGAAAAACTGGAGGGACTCGACCGAAATCCTTGACAGATCCTCACCTACGCGTTTGGGGGACATGCGGGCCATCTTGATCCGCCTGATGAACGGTGCAGCATGGGCAACCATGTCAAAATCAGGGTCCAGGAGCTGGGCCACCCCTTCCACAGAAGCAAAGGATTTCATCATCAGAAAAGTATCCGGGTAAAGCCTGAGCTGGTGTATGGATGTGATTTTCAGGAGGTCCTGGAGCAGGTGCCCCATGTTGATATGCTTCAGGGGCCGGCTCAGGTACTGGGAGATGAAGCTTGCCAAATCCCGCTCAAGTAGCCTGGAGTCCGGCTCTTCATCGTACTCGGTAAGTTCCAGGAGCAGCCTGCAGGACATGGGTACATTCTGACTGACCACGCTGGCAATGAGGTCAATGAAAACCTCCCGGGTCCTCCGGTCAATGAACCCCATCATCCCGAAATCCACCAGGCCGATGACGTTGTCCGGAAGAACAAACAAATTGCCGGGATGCAGATCTGCGTGGAAAAAACCGTTCTCAAAGACCTGCTTCAGGATCAGGTCCGCCCCCCGGCTGGTCAGGATTTTTCTGTCCATTCCCTGTTCATCAAGGGTCTTGATATCCGAGATCTTGATGCCCTGGATATACTCCATGGTCAGGACTCTGGGCGTGCTTTTGTCCAGGTAGACCTTAGGGATACGGACGGTCGGATCAACCATGAACTGGACGGCGACCCGTTCCATATTGGCCGCTTCCAGGGAGTAATCCAATTCCTTTTCCAGGGTGCTTGCAAACTCTTCCACGATTTTGACCGGCCGGAAAAACGACAGGTCCTCAATGTGCCTCTCCATAAGGGTGGCCAGGTGATGCATGATCTCAAGGTCCACCTTGATCAGTTTCCAGATCCCGGGACGCTGGATCTTGACAGCGACCTTTTCACCACTCTTGAGGGTTGCCAGATGCACCTGCCCGATGGAAGCCGATGCAAAGGGTTCATCCTCCATGGTCGCGAACACGGTTTTCGGGTCATGGAACTCTGCGGCAAGGATGCCCCTGACCTCATCAAAGGGAAAGGACGGAACATCGTCCTGGAGCTTTTCCAGTTCATAGATGAAGTCCAGGGGTATCAGGTCAGGACGGGTGGACAGAATCTGGCCGAATTTGATAAAGGTGGGACCAAGCTCTTCGACCAGGAGGCGGACCCTCTCTGCCCGGGTAAGCCTCTCCACCCGTTCCCTCCGGGTCCTGGAAATCATCTGAAGGCCGATCTCCAGGTACTGATCTATCTTCAGCACATCGACAATATTGCCGAATCCGTATTTGAACAGGATGGTCAATATCTGGCGGTACCGGTTGATGTTCCGGTATGTTCGTCCGACAATTCCAAAATCCTTGAGACTCAGCATGATTTTCCATCCTGTTGATGGTGTAACTTCCCTGCCCGTTATTACCAGACTATCCTGAGACTTTGCAACTTCTTTGTCCGACTATTCCAACGCCTTTGTTCCAGGGGGTATCCATCGGAACTCCAACAAGAATAAAAAAAGGAGAATCCGATATTCCAACTCCTTGAATCCAGCTAATTTTTCTTGACTTAAATGATGAATGGCGATAATTTTCTAGCGAGTCATTAAAATAATGACTCCGATCCAGTACCGTCCCGAAACAGTCATGAAACCTGCTGGTCTTTTACAACTGCCTGACGTTAACGCGTGACTATCCGTCAATCTTCAACAGACAGGGAGGATGTGCATGAAGCTAACCATTGGGAAGAAACTTACCCTCAGTTTTCTGGGCCTGGCAGGCCTTGTGCTTCTTGCCGGGGCCGTGGGGATTTACGTCCTTGACAAGGTATCATCGTCGACAGATTCCGTGGTCCGGGAAAAAGTTCCCATCCAGACTGCCGTGCTGAACGGTGTGGCTTCTGTTGAAACGGTCCAGAAGCTGATCTCCCAATTCTCATACGCCACCCGGGACCTGGATGCTCTGGAGGCTGTACTCAAGGAGCACCTTGACGATTTTGACATGTGGATGGCCATGCTCAGGTATGGCACGAACGATGAGCAGTTCTTAAAAGGCAATGCCGGAGTGCTTTATAAAAAACGCAACCTGACTCTGATTGTTCCCAAATGCTCGCCGGCACTCCAGGAAATCGCCACCAGAATCCAGTCGGAAACCGGTATCTTCCACCAGAACTGCGAGGAGCTGATCCTGGCGCACAGGAAATATCTGAGCTACTCGGTCGACCTGGACGATAAGAACTACGCCCTTCCCGTGTTTCTCAACATTGCCCAGCAACAGCACCTGGCTTGGGTAAAACAATTGGAAGATGCGGTGAATATCGTCACCACCTTTACCGGGGAGACCGATCCTGCCAAAGGTATGCTGGGCCAGTGGCTCACCACCTATTCGGTTGATAATGAAGAACTCATGGATATCATCAAAAAACTGGGCAAATACCGTCAGAAGCTCATGGAGGTGGCAGTTGCCATCAACGGGGTCGCAGACTATAAGGATAAACTCAAAGCCTTCAACCGGGGCGTATCCAATACCGCAAGGATAGAGCAGTACTTCTCCAAAGCCCACGATACTGCAGGCCCCCTATACCAGGAACTGGAAGCTGCAAAGGACCAGAAAATAGCTGCCATGACCGCATCTGCGGCAACCATCAACCAGGAATTCGGAAATCTCATGAAAGGTGCTGAATCCGAGATGACTTCAGCACTGGAAACCGCCCAGAGCACCAAAAAGAGCGGCGTCATCCTGCTCATCTCCCTGACCCTGGCAGCGGTTGCCATTGCCGTGATCCTGGGCGTTCTGATGAGCCGTTACCTGGCCGGAACCATCCGTACCATCGCAGGTGTGACCCGAAAAATCGCCCAGGGAGATCTGAAAAGTACAGTCACGGTCAAATCCCTGGATGAACTGGGAGACCTGGCCCGGGATACCAATGCCATGATCGGCAACCTGAAAACTATGATCAGCAAAGTCAGCCAGTTCTCCACCCAGCTGACCGACTCTTCCGGGAATCTTTCGGATCTGGCTTCAGGCATGTCCGATGAAGCCAGGAACATGGCCGGCAGTTCAGAATCGGTTGCCGCGGCAGCAGAGGAAATGAGTTCCAACATGAATTCCGTTGCCGCTGCCTGTGAACAGGCAGCCACGAATGTGAACACGGTATCCACGGCCACCGATGAGATCAACGCATCGGTGACCGAAATCGCCAGGAACTCGGAAAAAGGAAGGACCATCACCCAGGAAGCCGTGGACAAAACCCTCAGCGCCTCTGAAAAGATTGACGAACTGGGCAAGGCTGCCACAGAGATTTCAAGGGTGACCGAAGTTATTTCGGAAATTTCTGAACAGACAAACCTCCTTGCTCTGAACGCCACCATCGAGGCGGCCCGCGCCGGAGAGGCCGGGAAGGGATTCGCCGTGGTGGCATCGGAAATCAAGGCCCTTGCCAAACAGACAGCCGAAGCTACCCAGGACATCAAAAGCCGTATCAATGCCATCCAGACATCCACCTCGGAAACCATCGGCGAAATTCAAAGCGTTTCCAAGGTCATCCAGACCGTCAATGACATTGTGGCGACCATCGCGGCTGCCGTTGAAGAACAGACAGCCACGACCCGTGAAATTGCAGACAACATGGGGCAGGCATCCAAAGGGCTCCAGCAGGTCAATGAAAATGTCTCCCAGAGTTCCAACGTGGCCAATGAGATTGCCAGGGACATCGGCCTGGTGAATTCCGCCAGTGTGGAAGTCCAGAACGGAAGCACCCAGGTAAGCGACAGGGCATCTGCCCTGGCATCCCTTGCCGAAGAGCTCCAGACCCTGGTAAAAAGCTTTCAGATATAGTTTCATGGAGAAAGGTTGCCGCCCGACTGCCGTGAATAAACAGATCCCGGTCCAGGGTTGCCCAACCGGGGCGATCCATAAGAGCCGGCATCATCAACATAGGAGGAAACACATATGGTAACCCGAACGACCCTCATCCTGACTGCCCTTGTACTGATGTGCTTTGCCGGAACAGCATTGGGGGAACCCCTGACGCCCCAACTCTGCAAGGATAAGGCAAAGGCTGCGGCCAAACTCCTGGAGCAGGAAGGGGATGCAGCCATTCCCAAAATCAAGGACCCCAACGGGGAATTCCGGTTTGCCGACGGTGAAGGGTACATCTGGATACACAACCTGGACAATATCATGATCATGCACCCCATCAAACCGTCCCTGGACGGCAAGGGTCTGGGCGACATGCGCGATGTCAACGGGGTCTACCTGTTCATGGCCATGAATGAGCTGGTGGAAGCCCACGGCGAAGGCTGGGTTCCCTACTCCTGGCCCAAACCGGGAATAAAGGAAAGTTCACCCAAGGTCTCCTATGTGGTGCTGGTCAAACACGGCGGCAAGGATTACGTTGCCGGCTGCGGCATGTATGACGTGACGGCAGATGATATCAAAAAGCAGTTCCCCGGAGATGCCATTTACGAAGACTGATGAAGTACCGGTGCACGGATAGGGGCCGGCTGCATCTGCGATTGAGGCTGCAACCGGCCTTTCTTTTGGGTAATAACGTGAACCGAACTTTTAAGACCGGACCAGGGCTGCTACCCCGGCCCGGCAACCCTTTTCCCCAGGTTCCTTACCGTATCCAGCCCAAAAGCGTCCATTTTGTACCCATCCGGATGTCCGCACCATACGGTTCCGCCAAAATGGAACGTGGTATTGCCGTTTGACAGAATCGGGAAATGGACGAAACCCTGTTTCCATGGCTACGCCATTTTAGTGAATCTGTCACCCGGGTCCCATGGCAACCCGTCAGTTACTTCAGGGACTCTCCCATATCAAGGCTGCCGGCGTCTCCTGGAAACCAGGACATTACACGGCGCCTTATGGGCAACCCGCCTTGAGACACTTCCGAAAAGGACAAGACCCATGCCGGACAGCCCCCTGGACCCGACCACGGCAAGGTCGGCCTGGACCTCGTTCAGGTAATCGATGATTTCCGTTGACGGGTGCCCATCCCTGACAACCACCCTGCAGGGCACCTCCGGATCCATGGACGCCAGGTACTTTTCCGTCATGGCCTGTTCTATTTCGGCCAGGGTGGCATGGATGGCATCCGGTGGCAGGCCCCCTGCACCGGAAACCAAAAGCGGGTTGATAATAGGTTCCCGGACATGGATGAGATCAAGGCTTGCTCCGTGCAGCTTCGCCATATCCACGGCTGTTTTGAAGGCGTTGTTAGAACTGTCGGAGAAATCGATACAACATACGATTTTCGTTATCTGCATTTTCATCACCTTTCCAAGACATCGCTTTGTGTCAGGGCCCTTGTGGGCCCTCTTACGAGATGCAATTGCAAGTTGCATACCCTGGACTGCCGCATGTATCACACACAGAAAAACAAGGCTGGGACAGCCCTGTTCCAAGGCTGCTTGCAAGCCCCCAGGATCGTCCAGGGTCAGAAGCCCGAAACGGTGTCGGATTTGTTTACACGTTGACAAACAAAAGCCCTCCCGGATCTTTCCACGGCAGCCCATGCCGGGGCCATGAACAGGCACTGCCCCCGGATTTTCCGGAACAGTTAAAGCCCTGGAAAGGAATGTCAGTTCTTTTTGAGAATGGCGACCTGCACCTTTCCCTCAAGCCCCTTCTGGAACGCCACTGCATCCCCTACACTGCCCACAAGACTGCCGTAGTGCATTGGAACGGCCAGAGACGGCCCCATGGCAAGGGCTGCCTGGACCGCTTCCTGGGCTGTCATGACATAGGTCCCTGAAACCGGCAGCAGGGCTATATCAGCCTTGAAACCGGCCATTTCCGGTATGAAATCGGTATCTCCGGCGTGGTAGATCCTGACGCCCTGGATGTCCAGGATGAACCCTAGCCAGTTCTTTTTCCTGGGATGGTATTTCTTATTCAGGTTATAGGCAGGCACTGCCTGGACAGTAACACCGCTGACCGTGACCGTATCGCCCGGAGCCACCACAGTTACCTTACCGGAAAGTTTCTTTGCGCTGTCCTTTTCCGTGACGATCACAGTACCCGGCCCCTGGATTTTTTTTACGTCCTGGGGTGAGCAATGATCGTAATGCTCATGGGTGATCAGGATAATATCGGCCGGCGGCCCCCCTGGCAGCTCATAGGGATCGATGTAGATGACAGGACCTGCGTTGATGCGCATGGCATCGTGGCCCAGCCACTGGATCATTTTCGCTACGGTTTCCACAGACATGGGTCCCTCCTCATTTAAACAGTTTTATAATAATTGAAACAAGGATACTGATGACAATCATGGTGGTTATGGGGAAAAAAAAGGTGAAGCCCGGACGGGAGATCACGATGTCCCCGGGCAGCCTGCCAAAGGGTATCCTGCCCAGCCAGGGCCATGCTATCCCTGCAAGAACCAGGGCGATTCCGGCTGTTATTAGGATCCGCTGCATGGGTAATCAGACCCCTTCCACGCCGGCACTTCAAAGAAACCGGCCCCCTTCTGTTTCCTGCTGTCCTGGAAAACACTCAGAAAGCGCCCTGAACAGCAGGACGGTACATGGACCATGTGTATCACGCCAGAAAGGGCATCGGACTCCGGGATCAGGGTTGAGAGCTGGTTGGGGGAATCCAGAAGAAAAGACTCCCGGAAAAAGCAATCCGGGTCATCGGGAAAGATGGCCACGTGCACGATACCGGACTCCACCAGGTCATTGAAAAAATGGGTCCCGTAGGAGACTTCCGGAGTGGTCCCCTCCTGTTCAAAGGCCACCTCACCCAGGACCAGGGCATTGTTGACATCCTCGTACCCGGCCTTCACACCCAGGTTGATGTCGCTGCTTCCCCACCGGCCTGGACCGATGAGGGCATACCGCTTGCCGTCCATCTTCCGGTTGATCCTGCTGATGACCCGGGCAACCTCCATCCTGGCCTGCACGGACGGCAGGGCTGCGTAGGCTTTGGGATTCACGTAAACCACATGCTCCACTCCCTTGACGGCACCGCCGGAAATGATCCGGTTATTCCGAAAAAACAGATCCTGTTCAGGGATATCCTCGGGCATGATCACTGCATCGTCCCTGGCCACGGACAGGGTCCGGCACTGGACAATGTACAGGGACACCCCGTCCCAGGCGAATTCCACGTCCACGGGTCTTCCATAGGCTGCTTCCAGTGTTCTCAGGGCCTTTTTCATGACCCGGGGAAGCACTGTTTTCCGGAGCAGGTTGTCAAAGGTGATGCAGGAGCGGTTCAGATCCACGGATCTTCCCTTGAACATGGGCGGAGACAGCTGGCCGTCCCGGTCCTCGGACAGGGCAAAAAACAGGTCCGGGTAATCAAGGCCGTCCAGGACATCGGTATAGTGCATGGATACAACTGTCCCGGTTTCCAGATCCAGCACATCCATGAGCTTCTGGGAATACTTCCTGATCCTGTCCGGTGTCACCTCGGGCCTGAGCAGGGGATTGCTCAGATGGACCATGCGGGGGTAATCCTCTCCGATACGGTTAACGGCCCGGGTTCCAAGCCCCAGGACCAGGCGCATGACCCCGTCCTCCTTGTTGATGCGCGGCGTCCAGGAATAGGAACTGAAGGAGAATGCGACCCCGGCAGCAAAGGGGAAGAAATACCTGCCGAACCGCCTTCCCACCACCTTCTGCACCAGGACGCTCATCTGTTCGTTGAAATCAAGCAGGTTGTTCTTTCTGCGGTAGAGGATGGGGGCCGGACCAAAGGTGCTCATGTGGACCTGTTTCAGGCCCCAGATAAACTCCCTCAGCCGTTTGTCCAGATCCCCCTGGTTGGCCAGGAACACGGAATCGTACTTTCCGGAAAAGGCATACCCGAAGTTATCTTCGAGCAGGCTGGACGACCTGAGGACCAGGGGGTGTTCCCCGGTCTCCAGGAGCAGTTTTCTGAATTTCTCTGTAACGTCCTCGGGAAAAGAGGCATGGCGGAAAAGATCGGCCAGGTGTTCGTACTCCTTTTCGATTTCCTCCCGGGTTTTGTATTTGTGGGCGTGAAAATGGTACAGTTCATTGCGGTCGATGAATTCGGAAAATATCCCGGTGTTGATGTACCAGGATTCCGGAATCCGCACAACAGCCGCCAGCTCCGGGTCACCCTTGACAAGACGGGGAACCAGTATCCTGTGGGCCAGAAGCATACCCGCCGATTTGCCGCCGATGCGCCCGGAACGGCGGTTGGTCCGGATGATCCGCTCGCTGAGCTCGCCCACGTCCCGGACCGTGATATGCTGCTTGGCAATCCCGATAAACGGAAGCTGGTTGGAGATCAGGTGGCTGATCAGCCCGACCCGGGCACCCTCGGCTTCATTGGGGGAAATCAGGATGTCACCTTCGGGGATGCTGCAGAAAGCCAGGAGTTCCTTTTTTATCTTCCCGTAGGAGGTGTCCTCCTGGCTCAGAACCAGGGACAGTTTGGAAAACTGGTGCTGCTTCCGGGCAAAATTGATGGTTCCCTCAATGGTCTCGTCGGGAAAGGATACTGCAAACCTGAGATCGGTCAGCACATCCATGTACTCCTGGATCCGGACCTCATCCGCTTCCGGAATCCCGGCCCGTTCCAGTTCGGCCAGGGCTTCCTGTCTCAGGGAGTCCCTTGTGGCCTTTCCGGCCTTTTCCAGGGAGTCCAGAAAAATCTGGCGCATGAGACGGACCACATCCGGATAAGCCATCATCCGGCTGAACAGCCGGTAGGCCTTTACCAAATCTGAAACCACAGGCTTGGACTCCTGACCGGCCACTAGGTCCAGCCCCTCAGTTTACAAGCCTCCGCTACCCGGGCCACAGCCACCAGGTAGGCTGCCTGACGCAGGGTGAGCTTCTCCTTCTGCTGCATGTCGTACACGCCCTTGAAGGCGCTGGTCATTTTTTCATCCAGCCGCTGGTGTACCTCCTTGAGGCTCCAGTAGTAGTTGTAGGTATTCTGGACCTGCTCAAAATAGGAAACGGTCACACCGCCTGCATTGGCCAGGAAATCCGGAAGCACCATGATCCCTTTTTTAAACAGGATATCATCGGCCTCCGGGGTTGTAGGACCATTGGCCAGCTCACACAGGATGCTGCAGGAAATATTTGCTGCATTATCCCTGGTAATGACGTTTTCCAAGGCAGACGGAAACAGAACCGTTACCGGAAGCTCCAGGAGCGCCTCGTTGGTGATGGCAGCCGCACCGGGAAAACCTTTGAGGCTGCCGGTTTTTCGTTTATGGGCCACCAGGTCCTCCGGGGAAATGCCGTCCGGATTGTAAACGCCGCCTTTTGAATCGGATGCTGCCACAAGCTTGAGCCCCAGGATCTCATTGCCCAGAAGGGCTGCAAACTGTCCTGCGTTACCGAACCCCTGGATGGCCATGGGCTTGCCTTCAAGATCGATATGACCGACCCTGGCCGCTTCCCGGGTCACATAGATGCCGCCCCTGGCCGTGGCATCACCCCGGCCCTGGGAGCCACCCAGGGCGATGGGCTTGCCGGTGATCATCCCCGGATGCTTCTGACCGGTAATGACCTCATACTCGTCCATCATCCAGGCCATGATCTGGGGCGTGGTGTAGACATCCGGGGCCGGAACATCCTTGGTTACACCAAAGGCAAAGCTAAGAGCCCGGACATAGGCCCTGGCCAGACGTTCCTTCTCGGCCTCGGACAGCTCCTTGGGATTGCAGATGATGCCTCCCTTGCCGCCCCCCAGGGGGATGTCCACCACGGCCGTCTTCCAGGTCATCCAGGCGGCCAGGGCCCGGACCGTATCGATGGTCTCGTCGGGATGCCACCGTATTCCGCCCTTAGCTGGTCCCCTGGCCGTATTGTAGGGAATCCTGAAACCGTGAAAAATCCGGGTGGAACCGTCATCCATCCTCACCGGGAGCAGGACCTTGAATTCCTTCATGGGCCACCTTAGAAGTTCATGGGTTGCCGAATCCAGTCCCAACCTCTGTGCTGCCTCATCCAGTTGCTGCTGTGCGATCTTGAACGGATTCAATGCTGTGTGTGTCATGATAGTCTCCTCGGGTTTCATTCATCCCTTGACATAGCTATATTTTAGATCTAAAATAGCTATTTTATAAGATTAGGCTTATCCGATACTCCTGGAAAACCCTGACCGGACCCGGGACATGGCCGGGCCGGAACCGTCTGGGTCAGAACCTGGATTCGATTGACCGGCCAGGAATTAAGGACGGCTGTTTCTCGTGTTTGTTCCTTGACATTCTATACCATTTACTGACATAAACCACCATTTTTTTCTGCACTCTCAGTCACCTGGATGACCGCCAAACAGGTTCATCCGTTCCATAACGTTCAACAGGCACAGGTTTGAGGTTCAATCAATACAGGAGGTTCACCAATGTCCAACTCGGTTACCATCTTTATTTTAGGGATTACAGGGGTATTTTTCGGCATGGCCATGCTGTATCTCTCCATCAAAATTACTGCAGCTGTGCTGGATAAATTCCAGAAAAAGGAGGAGCAAAACTGATCTGCCATGAATTATTTCGCAATGCTGTTCAAAACCACGGGTTTCTTTTGCATCACGCCGGGCATGGTTATCATGTGGGTTATCGGACTGACCCTGATCTACCTGGCTATTTCCAAGGACTATGAACCCCTGCTCCTTTTGCCCATTGGGTTCGGCATCCTTTTGGTCAACCTGCCCCTGGCCGGTCTCATGGACCCGGAAACAGGTCTCCTGTGGCGCTTTTACCACTTCGGCATCCAGTGGGAAATCATTCCTCCCCTCATATTCCTGGGTCTGGGAGCCCTCACGGATTTCGCCCCCATGCTGGCCAACCCAAAGCTGATCTTCCTGGGTGCCGGAGCCCAGGCCGGTGTGTACATTACCTTTTTTGTGGCCTATGCCATGGGTTTTGATCTTAAAGAAGCCGCCACCATCGGCATCATCGGTGGGGCAGACGGCCCGACCACAATTTTTCTGGCAACCAAACTCGCCCCCCAGCTCCTGGGGACCTGCGCTGTTGCAGCCTATTCCTACATGGCACTGGTGCCCATTATCCAGCCCCCTGTCATGCGGCTCATGACCACCCACGAAGAACGATGCATCCGGATGAAAAAAGGACGCAAAGTATCCAAGCGGGAAAAAATTCTGTTCCCGCTCATATCCACATTTATCATCATTCTCCTGGTTCCGGCTTCAGCCCCGCTCATGGCCATGTTCATGCTGGGCAACTTGTTCCGGGAATCGGGTGTTGTGGAACGGCTTAACCATGCGGCCCAGAACGAACTGCTCAATATCATCACAATTTTCCTGGGACTTCCCATCGGGGCCACAATGAATGCAGAGAACTTTCTCCAGCCCAGGGCCCTGTTCATTTTTGTCCTGGGACTGTTCGCCTTTGCTTCCAGCACTGCCACCGGCATTCTCCTTGCAAAACTCATGAACCTGTTTTCCAAGGATAAGATCAACCCGCTCCTGGGAGCAGCCGGTGTTTCCGCTGTTCCCATGGCGGCCAGGGTCGTTCACAAGGTGGGGACAGAGGCCGACAAAAAGAACTACCTGCTCATGTATGCCATGGGGCCCAACGTTGCCGGAGTTATCGGCACCGTTATCGCCGCGGGAATTTTCCTGACACTCCTGTCGTAACAACTGCATTGAGGCGCTGATGCCGGGTCACTGACCGGCACAGCGCCCCGCCAACGACTTTTTTTTTGGAAGCATCGTCCATTGTCTCAGGCAGGAGCTTTGCTGTCCGGGGGAGGCTGGTCAAGCCCCTGGAAAAACGGCTCCAGAATTGCCAGTTCATTGGGCCGGGCAGGCCGCCATGTGACGGCCAGAAGGCTCTTTCCGCCAAGGGCGGTAACATAGGTGATATTGGCCACATTGACCTCGGAGGAAACGTGACTGTCAACCTCCACCCAGAGCACTTTGGGGATATCCAGATCAAACCGGACGGAAATCTTTTTGGCAAAGGTCTGGATGCAGTTCCGGATTGAAGTCCCTTTGCCCTGGTTCCGAAAAATCACCGCCTTGGATTTGATGTAAAACACATCATGGGATTCCGATTCAAGGTTTACAACGCGGATCCGGTAGGATCCCGGCCACCAGCAGACCGGCATCTCTCCATCCCTGTTTTTCCCATCCCATTCATAGATTCCATCGTAAATTATCACAGTCTGAACCTCTTTTCTCTTATCACCATGATCTGAACTTTCCAACGGGCCACCTGCTGCTTTGGCCCAAGGTCAAGTCCAGAACCCCTGATTTACCTGCAGGCCTGTGCTCCACCCAGAGGATATCACTTGATATCGCAGGCCCGGACCTGTCTCCGGCATGCCTCGGCAAAATCCTCCGGATAATGACCGCTGATCCATCGAAGCTGGGCTTCGCTGAATGCTCCCGGTGATTCGGGCACCTTTGGCAGAAAGGAGAACAACACCTGCTGATCGGTATCGGTATCATCAAACCGCTTTGAGAACTCAATGGACGTCACCATACTGGCCCCCATGGATTCCAGGGTCTGGAGAGCCACCAGGATACCTCTGTCCAGAGACCTGCGCATGGCATAATCTGCTTCAAGACAGTTTCCGCACGGACGCAGGGGTATGAGCTGCAGCTCCCACTGGGAAGTCTGGGCCTTGGGAACAAACAGCATCACGTTATCATCGGCAAAAACATCCAGGCGGTTTTCCCGCTCAAGACTCCCGTCCACCCGTTGGTTGGTCCGGATTGCAGCCAGATAATCGTTAAAAAACCCCCTGCCGGTGCCCAGGCGATAGGTACGCACCCAATCAGCCACCAGGTCCCCGCATGCATAGGACCCAAGCATCAGCCCCGGATTATCTTCCCGGGCAACGGTTCTGGGAATCATGGCATACTGCTGATGGATCTGCTGATGGGACGCATGGAGCCTGTACCCTGACTGGGCATACCCAAATCCGAAATTCCATCCCCACAGGGAACCGTTGAACACAAGCCTGTCCCGTTTTCCCGAAGCCAGGGCATCCCGTATATCCAGGCGGAGTCCTTCCAGATCATCGGCGGCCAGGGTCTTTCTCTCCTCAGGAACCCTGAGGCCAAGCTGCCGGCCCAATTTAGCATAAATTCTTTGGTAGTAGAGATGACGCATACCGGTCATGTCTTTGGGGGTCAGATCTGCTGCCCTGTACCGGACTGTATCCTGGGCCGTGTTGGCGGCAAAATGCCCCCAGGGGATATAGCTGTTGCGTCTCAGGTACTCATACACGTGGCTCATGCCGTCCCTGGTTCGCCATTCCCCCGTAATCTCACTGCTGCCCTGGACACCGGGCCGCAGTACCATGACTTCCTTATAGGCATCGGGCAGGAAACGGTTGTTGACCACGCAATCAAACAGGACATGATCCTTGATATCAGGACACTTTGCACCCTGGGCATCGGTAATGAATCCCAGTCCGGACGGGCAGCTCCCGTTCTGATCATAGAGCAGGGTGCAGCTCATCCCTGCCAGACAGATCAGATCCCTGGGATCCGTGGAGGTATCTGCCAGGGCAATACGCAGGGGGCGGGGGAGATTTCTGATCATGGTGCACGCATCCGGCTTTGGGCCGGACGTCGATACCTCCTGGGATTCGGCATAGGCTGAAAAGGAGACCTCACCCGGGTTGTCCATGCGCATGGCTGAAGGGTCCCGGGCTGTCCTGTCGGCCCAGGCGGAATTGACATAAGTCGTTCCCCGGAAGGGGAAGGCATTATGGATCTCGTAAATGCGGTCAGCACCGGTTTCCTCCACACTGCCCGGTGGAAAATTGGCATGGTTGGTCACCGGTGTTCCATCGGACGTTTTCCCCAGCACTGTCAGATGGTCTCCCCCCCTGAAACTGGTCACAGTGAAGGCCGGACGATGGACTCCCCAGACAAAGGTTCCAGACGGTGAAACACAGGTTCTCAGGCCTATCATAATTCAGGTGCTCCAGATGGAATCAGACAGACAAACACCAGAGGTTCATCACCTGTGTTTTTCAGCTGGTGCTCATGGTTTCCCGGGATAAACAGGGCTGTTCCCGGCGTTACCGGCGACCATCCGTTATTGCCATAAGCCTCGCCCTGGCCTGAATGGATAAAAATCTCGTGTTCCCAGGCGTGGGAATGGCGCGGAGAATAGCCACCCTTTTCAACCGTGAATACCCGCATGCAGAAATTGTCGGCTCCATCGGCTTTTCCGATGAGAACCCGACCTTCAACCCCTTTTACCGCATCGTTGTTAAAAGCCACAGGCTTTATATCCGCAAAATGAATCTGTTTCATGATCGTTTCTCCTCTTGTTTTCACAGCGTGGATGTCATACATACTATGTTTGAACCATTTACCCGAATTGTCAAGCAAGGTCTTAAACATTACCCATGAATTTAAGGGGGCACAACCATGGTTGAAGTTTCCATCCCCGGATTCGGCCAAGTCACTCTCCGGCACCTTGTCATGGACTACAATGGAACCCTTGCCCTGGATGGAAGTCTGTTGTCCGGGGTGCGGGAGCGGATAACCGCCCTGGCGGAACGGATGACCGTCCATGTGATAACCGCGGACACCTTTGGCCTGGTCACAAGCCAGCTGGCCGGCCTGCCGGCATCCATTGTCATCCTTGCACAAGGCGCACAGGACAGAGCAAAACAAGACTACGTCGCTTCTCTGAATCCGGATCAATGCGTCTGCATCGGCAATGGACGGAACGACGCCCTCATGCTGGAGTCCGCAAGAATAGGCATCGCCCTGCTCCAGGATGAAGGGGCCAGCCCTGCTGCCGTGTCCAGGGCAGATATCCTGTGCCGGGATATACTGACGGCCATGGACCTGCTAACCCACCCGAAACGGCTTATCGCCACCCTAAGAACCTGACCCTGGAGCGCAAACTCTGTGCAGGCAGGGGAACCAGATTCCCCTTGTGATTTGCATCAAGGTGTACTAATAACCCGGCTTGTCGGGCACTCACTTTTTTACCCATAGGTTGGGATAATCTCCCGAGGATAAGGCTTCACATCACGGATAGGACCCTGCATGGAAACTAAAAAAATCATAAAAACGGTGAAAAACACCCTGATCTATTATTGTATCCTGTCTGTCATCACCATGCTCAGGGCCATGAGCCGTAGGCAGACCATCGTATTCATGAAGCTTATGGGAGCCCTTGCCTATTACCTGGCATGGAACGAACGAAAAAAAACCCTGCGTCACCTGACCTGGGCATTTGGAGGAGAGCTCTCACCCCGGGATATCCGCCGTCTTGGCCGGCGCGTTTTTCGAAACCTTGCCGTGTGTATCGGGGATGCCCTGCGCCTGCCCCGGCTGGTCACGGAGGGACTGGACAGCATAGTCATACCGGAGAACCTCCACCATCTGCACGCAGCCATGGCCAAGAGCAGCGGCGTGATTGTCCAGACCGGCCATTACGGCAACTGGGAACTGCTGGGAACCTGGCTCGCGTCCAAAAATATCCCCCTCAAGGTTGTGGCAAAAAAACTCTATGATCCCCGTCTGGACAAACTCCTGGTGGATTACAGGAATCAGGCCGGATATGCCAACACTGCCAGGGGCAAGGCTACATCCGTGATTGTCCAGGGCCTGAAGAACGGGTGCGTGTTCGGGATGCTCTTTGATGTGGACACCAAAATCAAGGGAGAATTTGTGGATTTTTTCGGGAAACCCGCCCATACGGCCGTTATTCCGGCGATTCTGGCCATGCAGCTGAAGGTTCCAATTGTTCCTGTGTTTATCCGCCTCAGGGACGATTTCACCTACGTTATAACAGCCCTGGAACCCATCCAGATTGAAGTTACCGGCAATGAAACCATGGATGTAATCCGCAACACCCAGAAATGCTCCCACGTATACGAGCAGATGATCCGAAAATATCCTGACCAGTGGATCTGGATGCATGAACGGTGGAAAAAACAACCGCGGGTGGCAGCTGCACCACAATGACCATGGTGCTGTCAGGCTTCCTTTCCCCCAAGCCTCATCTCAATGGATTCAACGGCATCCTCTGCCGCCTCCCTTAACTCCCCCTCGTCCAGGGTACTGATCAATCCCTTGAGACAAAGTCTGTCATCTTCATCTCCCACTTCTCCCAGGGCATAAAGGATATCCCCCTTGACCGTGATGTCGGCACCTGCAAAAACCTCCCAAAGGGGCGCTGCCAGATCGGCGGCAAGATCGGGGCTGCCTGCCGCCAGCCCTTCCACAACAACCATGGCTCCCAGACGCACAGACCAGCCAGGGTGGGTCAACAGTGGAATCAATCCCGGGAAAAGGCGGTTGTGTCTAATCATCTGATCTGCAATCCACGACGCCCTGCCCTCCTCAAGCACAAGCTTCAGAGATTCACCGCTCATACGAAAAGGGTCCCGGGTAACAATCATGTCCACCACATCGGCCTGGGAAACGTTTCCGGTCCACCGGAAATCATCATCCAGGATGATGCATGGAACGGACAGGATTGAATCGGCCTGGGCTTCCCGGGTGAACAAGGTGCCGTCGATCAGGTGGAGGCGGATCCGGTCAGATGCAGCAGCCAGGGAAAACAGGGATCTGACCACAACAGGACAATGGGGGCATTGAGGGGCGATGTAGACTTTCAGCCGGACCGGGATATCCAGGCTGCTGATGACGGACCCAAGATCCGGGGAAAGGGTGGAAGCCCCTTCCCGTACCAGTGACAGGGCCTCCAGAAACGGGGCAAGCTCCCTGTCCATGGGAACGGCGCTTACCTTCATGGTTTCGGAAATCCGGATATGGGGCAATCCGGATTCGGCTTTTTCCGTTTTCCAGGTCACGGCAGGAACCGCCATGCTCAGGTTTCTGCAGAACGTTTCCAGATCACGGTCGCAGCCATGACCTGTTAGAACACAGGTAAGGGTCATGGGCCCGGTTGCGGCCTCTGCCCATCCATCTATCTGCTGCAGATCCCTGTCTGAAAAATAGGCCACCATCCCTCCTGTCCCATGGGCGGATCACGTTCGTGACCGACCCATGACATACTCATCAGAATAACTTTTTCATACCCCCCAGCCGGAGCTTGGAACATCCGGCAACCTTATGCCCATGTTTACCGGTCTCTGTCAAGGAGTCCTTGGCTGCTGCAGACCACGGTCTTGGGGGCATCCTCTATCATCATCCGCGGTCAAATCCTGCGACAGCAGAGACCTGGCAGGGTATCCCCCCTCACTCCTTGACATTAAAGGCCCAGGGCGATCAGGATGACAGCCATGGAGGTGGCATGTTAATTAAACGATCTGCCCTTTTTATGTTTTTACATGAAGTGAAAACACTCTTTTCATGTGATCCCAAATCGTGTAAAGGTACTTGAGAAAAATTTAGATGGATTAGCGGCGGACATGAATTTTATTGCGGACCTACATCTTCACTCCCATTTTTCCAGGGCCACGGCAAAAAACCTTGACCTGGAAAACCTGTATACAGCGGCCCAGCTCAAGGGGATAACCCTGGTCGGTACCGGAGACTTCACCCATCCGGGCTGGCTGTCCGAAATCCGTGAAAAACTTGAGCCTGCAGAACCAGGACTCCTTTGCCTGAAATCCGATCTGGCAAAAACCCTTGATGCGGCCCTGCCCCCCTCCTGCCGGGGACCCGTCCGATTTATCCTCCAGGCCGAGATCAGCAGCATCTACAAACGCGGCGGGAAGGTCCGCAAAAATCACAACCTCATCTTTCTTTCGGACACCGCCAGTGTCGAAGCCTTGAACGCCAGGCTTTCGGCCATCGGAAACCTGACCTCCGACGGACGGCCCATCCTGGGCCTGGACTCCGAAAAACTCCTGGACATGACCCTGTCCACATCAGGGTCGGGATTTCTGGTTCCGGCCCATATCTGGACCCCCTGGTTTTCCCTGTTCGGTTCAAAATCGGGTTTTGATTCTGTTGAAGAGTGCTTCGGGAAATTGTCAAAACACATCTTTGCCGCGGAAACAGGTCTTTCGTCCGACCCGCCCATGAACTGGCGTATCAGCGGGCTGGACACTATCCGGCTTATCTCCAACTCCGATGCACATTCCCCCATGATGATGGGAAGAAATGCAACTGCCTTTAATACGGAACTCTCCTTTGACCATGTCCGGAAAGCCCTGGAAACCGGAGACGCGGAAGCCTTCCAGGGAACCATAGACATGTTCCCGGAAGAGGGGAAATACCATTTTGACGGCCACCGGAAATGTGGTGTGTGCATGAGTCCCTCCCAGACCCTTGCCCACGACTGCATCTGCCCCCGGTGCGGTAAACCCTTGACCCTGGGTGTCTTGTTCAGGGTGAACCAGCTGGCTTCAAGACCCGAAGGTTTTGTCCCCCAGGGCCGGCATGGGTATAAAAGCATCGTCCCCCTGAAGGACATCCTGGCGGAAATTGCCGGGACCGGCCCGGGATCCAAAAAGGTGGAATCCATGTATGCCAGGACCCTGGACAACCTCGGCCCGGAACTTGGCATTCTGCTGCAAACCGATATCCATGACATGGACCAGGTTGGCATCCCCCTTTTGTCTGAAGCCATAAAAAGGATGCGCAGCGGTCTGGTGGATATTGCCCCCGGTTTTGACGGAGAGTACGGCAAGGTCAGGATCTTTTCCCCTGAAGACAGGCAGCGGCTCATGGGAGAGCAGGAGCTGTTCTCCTCTTTGGCCGCACCCCCCCGGCCCGGCCGGCCCCATCAGCGGGCCAGGAAAAACCCCGAACCTGGAACGATGATAACCGCAGGCTCCGCTTCACAACCTTCTGCCAGTGGTAAGACATACACCACTTTGACAGATCCCGTTCAAAAAGCAGCCGCAACCCTGCCCACTCAGGCTGGAGATGACCTTCTGGCTTCCCTGAACCCGGCTCAGCGGGCAGCATTGTCATGCACCCGAAGGCCCCTGCTCATCCAGGCCGGACCCGGGACTGGAAAAACCCGGACCCTGACTGCCAAAATCGCCCATCTCATCCTGGAAAAGGGGATCGCCCCCCAGTCCATCCTGGCCCTCACCTTTACCAACAGGGCAGCAGAAGAAATGAAGGAGCGGCTCCGGGCCGGTCTGCCCCCGGGAGACGGACAAGTTCAGGCCATGACATTTCATGCCTTCTGTCTCATGATCCTCAAGGACTACGCAGGATTTGGCTGCACCGTTGTGGATGAAATCCTGCGAAGGGATATCCTGGACCAGGCTGCGGCCGATATCAAAAGAAACAGTGACAACCTCCCCCATCTTGCCACAACAAGGATAGCCCGGTACATTTCCCTGGCCAAGCAGCAGGGCCCGGACCCTGCCGGAGCCATCACATCCATTTCAGACCCAAAGGACACCCATCGGACACTCCGGGTTCTGAACCGCTACCAGGAGCTTCTGGCCTGTCAGAACCTGGTTGACTTCGACGATCTGATTGTCCGGGCCCTGTCTCTCTTGGAAACGGACCCGGCCCTGCTCGCCACGGTCCGGAAACGGTTCCGGTATCTGTTCGTGGATGAATACCAGGACATCAACAAAGGGCAATATCTCCTGACCAGGCTCCTGGCAGACAAGGGGGAACGGCTGTTCGTCATCGGAGACCCTGACCAGTCCATTTACGGATTCAGGGGATCGGACAACCGGTATTTCACCGCCTTTTTCTCCGACTATCCCCTTGCCGAAAAAATAATCCTGAAACAGAACTACCGGTCTACCGGAACCATTCTTGAGGCTTCCTTCCAGCTCATTTCCAGGGGATCTGACAACCAGGCAAGGGAAAAACTTTTCTCGGACATCCAGGGAAACCAACGCCTCCTGATCCTGGAGTCCGCCACGGACGTTGCCGAAGCCGTTGCCATCGGAAAGCGCATCGAGCGGCTCATGGGCGGAATCTCCCTGTTTTCCATGGATACGGGAAAGGCCGACGGGGTGCAGGATACCGGATATTCCTTTTCCGATTTTGCCATCCTTTACAGGACGCGGAAACAGTGCCGGATTTTTGCAGAAGTGTTTGACAAGGCCGGCATTCCCTTCCAGACCGCGGACAAGGAATCGGTATTCCTTGAACCCGGTATCCGTGAACTCCTGGCCCTGGCCCGGGTAAGCCTTGGCACAGGAACCTTTCACGACCTGGAAGCAGCTCTGTCATGGCTGAAAATACTGTCCGGACCCGGGGAGCAGAAGGTGCTGAGGACCTGGTATTACAGCCAGGGAATTCCCCTTGGCAGTGTCCGTGACCGGCTGGAGCACACGCCGCCTGCAGGTCTGTCACCCCCCGTTCTGGCAGCCCTGGGAGCCGCGCTCCACAAAACCGGATCCCTGGGCCTGGAACTGGCCGGGATCCCGGCCGGGGAGGCCCTGGAAACCCTGGCCGGCACCTTTGGCATCACCAGGAGTCTTAAGACCAGCAAAAAAGGGCAATCCCTGCTTGACCAGCTGATACTGACCGCATCCATGAATGGGACCACCCTCCCCTTTTTCCTGGAATCCATGGCGCTCAGGACCGACACGGAAAGCCTTATCCCGGACTCGGAAAAAGTATCCCTCATGACCATCCATGCAGCAAAAGGGCTCGAATTCCCGATTGTCTTTGTCACCGGGTGTGAGGACGGCCTGATCCCCTTTTCCTACCCAGGGGCAGAATCTGTCAACCTGGATGAGGAACGTCGGCTCTTTTACGTTGCCCTGACCAGGGCCAGGGAGCTTCTGTGTTTGACATACGCCCGAAAAAGAAGGATATTCAACCAGATGGTCCAGACCCGGAAGTCGCCGTTTCTGGATGATATCGAAGACACTATAAAGGAGCACGGACAATCGAAAAAAAAAGTCCGGCCAGTTCCCAAAAGGGAGCGCCAGCTGGACCTGTTCGAATAGACCGTTAACCGCAATGCATAAGATGGATCGAAAGACCAGGATATTAACCCTTTGACAGCAATTGGACCAGACCCTCGATGACAGAACAAGACCCCTTTAGAACCATAATACTCGATAACAACCAGACCCTGGAGCTCAGGGACCGTTCACGCAAGATAGCTCAGAACGCCTACGTGGTCATCATGGAGGCGGGCCTCACCGTACCCGTTGTCAGAGACTGGTTTACAGACCAGGATCTTGCGCTCATTCCAGGAGGATTTGACGGCCTGACCGCCATGGTGGGTGACAGGGTTGAATTCCTGCACAAGGCTGAACGCAACTTTATACTGGAACCGGACAGGCAGTCTGTTTTTGAGAACCTGGTTTCAACTTTTACCGCAAATACTCTCAACTATGTGGCCCATGAATCGTTTCCCAGGAAACTGATTATGAAAACTTACAGGGACGCCTGCAAACAACGCAGAATCCCATAACCAAATCGCTTTTAAGGATTCCTTTTGAAAAACGCCTGGATGCCTTATTGTATCCCCTTTGGCCTGTTTTGCATCATAACCTATGCAGGTCCCCTGTTTGCCATTTCTCCGGGGATTCTCTATCCGGTGAAGACAGTGATAACAGCCGGGGCACTCCTGGCGTTCAGGAAAGCCTACTCCGGAGAAATCCGGGTATGCATGGATCTGCCAGCAGTGGTTGCGGGTATTATGGTTTTCTGGCTCTGGATTTACCTCGACCCCTTCTACCCTAAAACAACGCCAGAGGGTTTCAACCCCTTTGAAGTTTCATCAGGAGCAGCGGCTTATGGCCTCATCGGATTCAGGCTGGCGGGTGCGGTCCTTGTGGTACCCGTGATGGAGGAGCTTTTCTGGCGGTCTTTTGCCATGCGCTTCCTCATGGGAACCCGGTTCAAGGAAATCCCCCTGGGCGGGTTCACCTGGTTTTCCTTTAGTGTTGTTGCCGTTGCGTTCGGCCTTGAACACCACCACTGGCTCCCTGGAATAGCCGCAGGACTCCTGTACGGACTGGTCCTGGTCCGATCAAAAAATCTGTTTTCCCCGATCCTGGCCCATGGGACTACCAATCTCATTCTCGGGATCCACGTGCTTTTAACCCATACCTGGGTATTCTGGTAATGACCTACGGACAACGGATAACAGTTTTTGCAGCACTTGCAGCAGGTGTCATTGTTTTCTGCTCCCTGACAGCCCGGGCAGACATCTATCGGTATATCGACTCCAACGGCGTGCTCCATTTTACCAATGTGCCTACTTCGTCCCAGTACAAGCTTTATATCAGGGAAAAATCCGCGAGCTCGGGATTCCGGGTGCCGGGGGGGTCCCGGAGGTTCGACAGCTCAATTCACAAGGCATCCAGGGCCACAGGCCTGGATTTCGCACTGATCAAAGCCGTGATCGCCACCGAATCGGGCTTTAACCCCGAAGCGGTTTCGGCAAAGGGGGCATCAGGGCTCATGCAGATCATGCCCTTCAATTTCATCCACCTCAATGTAATCGATCCCTTTGACCCGGTTCAGAATATCATGGGTGGGAGCCTGTACCTGAAACAGCTCATGGACCGATATCAGAACCGGCTCCCCATGGTTCTTGCCGCATACAATGCAGGTCCCGATGCCGTGGATGTTCACAACGGCATCCCCCCCTACCCGGAAACCATCGACTATGTCCACAAAGTCATGCGGCTCTATAACGCCTACAAGCACTAGTCCATTCTTCAGGGTGCATCATTCCGGACAGGTATCTTCGTGCAGTTCCCGGATAAAGGCCAGAAGCCTCTCCTTGATGTCCGGCCGTTCCATGGCATAAGCCAGGTTGGCCATCTGGAATCCGGCCTTGTCGCCGCAGTCAAAGCGCCTGCCCTTGAATTTGAAGCCGAAGATGGGCTGGGTCTGGCGCAGACTTTCGATGGCGTCGGTAAGCTGGATCTCGCCGCCGGCACCGGTTTTCTTTTTTCCCAGGTGCTCAAAGATCTGGGGAGTGAGGATGTAGCGGCCGATAATGGCAAGATTGGACGGGGCTTCAGACGGTTTAGGCTTTTCCACCATTCCCAGTATTCTGACCACCTGATCCTCGATTTCTTCTGCGTCAAGAATGCCGTATTTATCCGTCTGGTCCCTTTCCACTTCCATGACAGCCACAATCGAAGCCCTGAGTCTGTCAAAGCGCTGGATCATCTGGGACAAGACCGGAACATCGGATTTGATCATATCATCGGCCAGAAGCACAGCAAAGGGTTCATCGCCCACAATATCCCTGGCGCACCAGATGGCATGTCCAAGTCCCTTGGGTTCATTCTGACGCGTATAAATGATGGTTCCCGTCTCTGGAACCAGTTCCCTGACCAGTTTGAGAAGATCATCCTTTTTCTTTTCCTCGAGGGTGTGCTCCAGCTCAAAGGACCGGTCAAAATGATCCTCCAAAGCTTTTTTCCCCCTGCCGGTAACAAAAATTATCTGCTCTATCCCTGCGGCGAATGCTTCCTCAACCGCATACTGTATGATGGGTTTATCCACCACCGGAAGCATCTCCTTTGCCATGGCCTTGGTGGCAGGCAGAAACCGGGTTCCCAGTCCTGCAACAGGAAAAACAGCCTTCTTGATTTTCATCGATACTCCTTATCGAGGTTGGGCAAAGACATTTTCCGGAACATAAGGATGGGCACCCAGGATCACCTCAACCCCCGCCTTTGCAGTAAATTTTTTATCAACAGTTTTTCCATAATTTACTCCATTGTGATTCAGTTTAAAACAACAAAATGAAAGCGCCACAGCAATTGGAAGGAAATTTCAGAAAAACACGCCGTCAATTTGCCCATTTCCACGGGAACTCCAAGTTACATGATAGATATACTTAATTAAGAATCTGCTGAAATGCGTTAAGGCTTGCCGTCAGTGATACAATATCCCGACAGGGTTGGTTTTGTTCATTCCGATAAACTAAAAATGAGTATATGATCATAATCATCATATCCATTGTTCTCCCAGTCAAGCAGATTTTTTTCCCCCTGCGGCTTTGCCCGATTGACTTTATTTCAAACTTCTACTATTAATGCCTTGAAATGATTTATGACTTAAGGAGAGTGCAATGACAAAAACACCGTCTGGTGAAAATCAATCTGAAATAATCCCCGTTCAATTGGACTATGAAAGCAAATTCCAGTTTCAATGCCACAAGGGCGTCTCGTGCTTTACCCGTTGCTGCAGGGGTATAGATATCATGCTGACCCCCTATGATATCATTACCATGAGAAAACGCCTGGAACTCACATCAGAGGAATTCCTGGCTCTGTTCACCGATGTAAAACTGCTGGAAAAGGGAGATCTTCCCATTGTCACCATGAAACTTCTTGATGATGAGCGAAAATCCTGCCCGTTTGTGCAGGATGTGGAAGGCTGCACCATCTATGAGGACCGGCCCTCCACCTGCCGTTATTATCCCCTGGGCATGGGCTCCCTGAGCTATGCCGACGAGCTGGGCGAGAAAGATGAATTCTTTTTCATGGTCAATGAAGATCACTGCCAGGGTCACAAGGAAAACAAGACATGGACCGTGCGCGATTGGCGTGAGGACCAGGGGGTAACAACCCGGGATGAGGTCAATGCGGGATGGACCAACCTCATTGTCCGGAAAAAAAGCGTCCCCATGAGCATCCGGCTCACGGATCAGAGCAAACAGATGTTTTTCCTGGCCTGTTACAACATTGACAAATTCAGGAAATTTGTTTTTGAAAGCACTTTTCTGAACAGGTACGACATTGATCCGAAACGCATTGAGGCCATGAGAAAAGACGATATTGAACTGTTGCAGTTCGGGTTTGAATGGATGAAGTCCATCCTGTTTGACGAAGGCGACATCAGACCGAAACAGGACGCCAGGATCAAATCCGAAACCCAAAACAAAACTGGCATTGTCTGATTCTGATCCCGAACCCTTCGGTCCTGTCCGAAGCTGTTGCCGGACAGAAGATCATTGTGGTACCCCGCCGTACCGGTCTTCCATGACCGTGTGCAGGGCGGGGAATGTCCCGTTAGAATTAGATTTACCATCTCCGCCGCATGAATACCCGGCGCGCTGCACGAAACACCCAGGTTTGGAAGCTATCCGGGAACGGTCCCTGAAAACCAGGAAGGAGAGTGACAAAAACCATGTCCGATACCGAAAGCACCTCCCAGGCAACGGCTGATATCATTGCCGTAAAAATTTATACCCACTCGGAAAAGTACAGGACACCCCTTACCCGCCAGAACTACAGTGTCTGGTATGAGTATTTTGAAGGCAAGAACCACAGCCTGAATTTTTCCATGGATGCCCTGCTCAAGGACAACACCCCGCTTACGCCAGCCATAATGCAGGATCTGTACAAAAAATACGTGGACAATGAAACCACAAATCTCATGTCCCAGATCCAGGAACAGACCCAGAAGCTTCTCCAGGAGGTGCTCAGGGGGGTAGGGGATACCACTGATTCTTCATCCCTGTTTGAAAAAAACCTGACCACCCTGTCGGCCGGACTTACCCGGGTCTCCACTCCGGACCAAGCCCAGATCATCATCGGCGCCGTACTGAAAGAGACCAGGAAGATGGCCGAGGCCCACCAGAAACTCCAGAAGGATTTTGAACAGGCAAAGGCCCAGTCCCGGGAACTCAGCCAGAAACTCCAGCAGATAGAAGAGGTCGCGGCCATGGACGCTCTGACGGGTCTATACAACCGACGCTCCTTTGACAGAGAGGTCAGCCGCCTGATTAAAGGCCATGCTGAATCAGGCACAATTTTTTCTGCCATTATCCTGGATATTGATCACTTCAAGCGTTTCAATGACATTTACGGCCACCAGATCGGAGACGACGTGCTCAGGATTGTGGGCCAGATTATTAAAAAAGGGGTAAAGGGGGGAGATATCCCCACCCGGTATGGTGGAGAGGAGTTTGTCATCCTTCTGCCGGATACGGACCTGAGACGGGCTTGCATCGTTGCCGAGCAACTCAGGATCCGTATTGCAGTCCTTTCTGTCAAGATTCCCGGCGTTGAAACCAAAACCGAAAAGATCACGGTGAGTTTGGGTGTTGCCGAAATCAATGGTCGTGATGATGCAAAATCCGTAATCGACAGGGCGGACAAAGCCATGTACCTGGCAAAGAACTCCGGCAGAAACAACACCAAGAACGAGACCGATATCTGATCCGTGCCGCCTAGGCCATGGGGGGCACGGCAAACCACCCAGCGGTCCTGCAGCCCGGGTAAACAAACGGCCCTTGAACCAGGCAGTGCCGGTTCAAGGGCCGTTTCAAGTGCAGCAGACTTGTGTTTAACAATGCCGGTGCCGGATAGTTCCTAAAGGGTATATCCGATCAATAAACAAGCCCTTTCCTGTATTTGGGATTCTCCAGACGCTCATCAATATTGACTTTAAAGAACGACGCCAGGGGTTCAAAAACAGAAGAATTGGAAGCCTGGACCTTTCTGGCCGCAGCAACAACCTTCTCCAGTCCTTGCTCTGTCATTCTGCCCATGGGACGCCTGCAGGGGCCTGACGGCATCCCCAGTATCTGCATCAGGCTCTTGAGGGACAGGGGATTTCTGGCCCTGCATTTCACCGTTCCGAACGGGGTCATCTCCTCGGTAACCACTGTTACCACATCCAGGAGGGGTTCCAGGTCCCTCTGAAGCGCTGAAGCTTCGTCCATGCGTCCCCCGTCAATGAACATCACCAGGTCCGTAAGGGCTTTGGGAACGATGTTGGACATGACGGAGATGCAGCCAGCAGCCCGGATATCCGGATCGGTCATCATCTTGAAAACGATAGCGTCATCTCCTGAGAGTATCGTGAAATCCGGGCCGCAGCACTGCCGGGTCCGCCGCATGTTGTCAAAGCTCCCCGTGGCTTCCTTTACCGAAGAAACATTGCTGCACTCCCCGGCCAGCAGAGCCAGGTCTTCGGGCAGCATCTGGGTTCCCGTCCTTCCGGGAATGATGTAGGGAATGATTTCAAGGTCCGGGAACGCCTTTGCTACTGGCTCATAGTACTCCAGGCGGATCTCCCTTGAACTGGGACCGTTATAGTAGGGATCGACCAGGAGCACCGCATCAACCCCGGCATGCCGGGCGTGCTTTACCGCTTCCAGGGCTTCATCGGTATTGTTGCTGCCGGCACCGGCTATGCATAGGCACTTGCCCTTTGACAGGGCCGCGACATCGGCAACCAGCTTGTTATGTTCATCCCATTTCAGGGTAGGGCTCTCACCTGTGGTGCCGGCTGCAAGAATGCCGGTAATGCCGTTCTCTATCTGGAACCGGATGATCTGAGAAAGGCCCTGGGTATCCAGGGCACCAGCCTGGGTAAATGGCGTTATCAAAGCAGTGTAACATCCTGTTTTCATGAATTACTCCCTGTGAATTTGCGTTGCCGGAAATCGGCAGCTTTGGTCTATTCGGGGCATGGCACCCATGTTTGCACAACCGTTATTCTTTTGTGTCTACCATATGTCATGGGTCTGTTCAAGTCTCTTTTTACTTGACACCAAAGCCGGATAAAAATAATATGACAGGATTTAATTTATTGTTTTGAAAACAAAATACATGACCATAAAGGGATTCAAGGATTGACCATGGGATACTATAAAGCACCGTCCTCCGACGAATACATCGCATCGTTGAGGGAGCAGATCACCCAGAGCAAGGAATGCAGCACCACCCACTATAACCTTGCAGTAGCCCTGATGGGAAAACAGGAATATGATGAGGCCGAAAAAGAACTGCATGAAGCTGTTGATATCAGCCCAAACCTGGCTGAGGCCTACGTGCTTCTCGGCGGCATCTGCCTCCAGAGAAATGACCTGGAAGGGTGCCTCAGGTACAACCGGCTTGCCGTAAAATCCAGGGCCGGGTTTGCCGAAGGTCACGCCAATATCGGGTTCGTTCTGCTCCAGCTGTGCACGGGAGACGGAAGCCCGGAAGACGAAGAAAAACTGGACATGGCCATCAAAAACCTGAGAAAAGCCATTATTTACAACGCCAAGTTTGTCCAGGCCTTTACCTCCCTGGGAACCGCCTATTTCATGAAGGGACTGGTCAACGAGGCCATCACCGCGAACCTTGAAGCCGTCAACATACAGCCCGATTTTCCCATTGCCCACAACAACCTTGCCGTGGCCTTTCTTGAAAAAAAGGACTATGCAAAAGCCGTTGCCCACTTCGATGAAGCCGTTGCCCTGGGTTTCAGCGTCCCCAAAGCTCTGAGAGACGAACTGGAAGCCCATAGGAAATAGATGCCGCCTGCCACCCCCCAATTCCAGTTCATTATCCCTGGATTTCCAGCCCCGATCGATGCCGCCGCTTCCCTGTGGGCGGAACCGCTGAACGGCAACATGGATGCAGGCCCGTCAGGAGACGGATCAGGACTGTCCATCGGAGATTACTTTACCCGCGCACAAACATTCCTGATGCTGGATGATTGCCGGGCTCTGCGCCTGGCAGCTTCAGATCACGGCGATGATTCAAAAGCCAAGATCTCAGCAATCACCATCTCCCTAGAAAAACATGGCGCTTTCTACCATCCGGCCAGGGTCAGGGCAACCTTCCCGGACATCCCTCCCCTGGATCTGGCCCTGAACTGTGCCGCCGCGTCACCGGGACTTGAGATCATAGAGACCGAGTACCAGGCCCTGAAAAAAATCAAGGCCTCTGATCCCCAGGCCCCGGTCCCTGAAGTCTACGGTTATGGCAGAGTCCAGGACCAGGACAGAGACACGGCCTTTTTCCTGGCCCAATGGTTCGACGGATTTCACGAGTTCCATATCACAACCCCGGATCCCGGGGAGCGCATCGTTATCTGGGAATCCGAGGAAGCTATCTCCTTTATCCCGTTTCCCAGGGCCCGCCGGCTGTATGAAAAGGCATCTGAAATTCTCACTTCCCTGTACAACCCGGACACTTTTGAACAGGTATTCCCCTGGCACCATGCAGCAGGGGATTTTGTGGTCAGACTCAGGGACGGGGAACCTGAACTTCGCCTGATCACCGTAAGGGGGTATAACCCCATGATCGGTCTTCCCGCGGGGGAAGAACCCGATTATGACCTGGTCCTGAATGCACTCCTGGTCTTTTTGCTCAACCTGACGCTGCGGATGCGCATCGACCGGATTGACGGAACTGGCCGATATCATCTCATGGAATCATCCGTAATTCAGGCTACCCTGTCCGGTTTTTTCAAGACCCTGCCCTCCCTTGACAGCCGTTTTAAATCAGCCCTGGGGCTCGGCCATGATTTTGCGAGTTATATTGCCGAGTTTTCCATGGACGATTACGCTGAACTCCTTGGCTCCATAATCGATTCCTATCATCCAAAAGCCCCTGAAACAGGGCTGCTTAAAAATAATCTCAAAGAACATTCCAGGGTCCTGGGAACAGGGATAATTGAAATGGTAAAAAAAAGCTTTTTTATTGACAAGGGGCAATAGAAATTTTATAGGAGCAATAATATTTATCTGCAACCGCAGGTGTGAAACAAATGGGATGTTCTGAACAGACCATCCTGGTAGATAATTGTAGCACAAGACGAATGAATGGGAAGGGGTCATTGGTCTGTAACAGGAGCAGGACCGTTTTCATCAGGAGAATGACTTTTAACAATTAACGGAGGTAAGTAAATGGCAAAACATGAAACTCCTTTTCTGGACCAGCTGGAATCTGGCCCGTGGCCGAGTTTTGTATCTGACTTGAAGCAGCAGGCTGAAGTCAGGGCAAAAAATGTGGAAGGGATTGAGTTCCAGATTCCCCAGGATGCGGCAGAGGATCTCCTCGGCGTACTGGAGCTTTCCTACAAACATGGAAGAACCCACTGGAAACACGGCGGAATCGTCGGCGTATTCGGTTACGGCGGCGGTGTTATCGGCCGTTATTGCGACCAGCCCAAACTTTTCCCGGGGGTTGAGCATTTCCACACCATGCGCGTGAACCAGCCGGCCGGCAAGTACTACACCACCGAGTACCTGAGACAGCTGTGCGCACTCTGGGACCTGAGGGGCAGCGGCATCACCAACATGCACGGTTCCACCGGTGACATCATTCTCCTTGGAACCACCACCTCCCAGCTGGAAGAGATGTTCTATGAGCTGACCCACAACATGAACCAGGACCTCGGCGGTTCCGGTTCAAACCTGCGGACCCCGGCAGACTGCCTGGGCCAGTCAAGATGCGAGTATGCATGCTATGACAGCCAGGCCCTGTGCCACTTCCTGACCAACAACTACCAGGATGAGCTGCACAGACCGGCATTCCCCTACAAGTTCAAATTCAAGATGGATGCATGCCCCAACTGCTGCGTAGCCTCCATTGCCAGGTCCGACATGTCCTTTATCGGAACCTGGAGAGACGACATCAAGATCGATCAGGATGCCGTCAACAAATATGTTGAACTCGATGCTGCCTATCCGTCCAATGCCGGCGCCCACAAGGGCGGAAACTGGGGACCCTTTGATATCCAGAAAGAGGTTATCGCTGTCTGCCCCACTGGCTGCATGAAATTCGAAAACAAAAAGCTGACCATCGACAACCCCAACTGCACACGCTGCATGCACTGCATCAACGTCATGCCCAGGGCTCTGAAGATCGGTGATGACAGAGGCTGCTCCATCCTCTGCGGTGCCAAGGCTCCCATCCTTGACGGTGCCCAGATGGGTTCTCTGCTGGTGCCCTTTATTGAAGTCAATCCCGACAACGACTATGAAGCCCTCACTGAAGTCATTGAGAATGTCTGGGATTGGTGGATGGAAGAAGGCAAAAACCGTGAACGCCTGGGAGAGCTGATCATTCGTCAGGGATTCCAGAAACTCCTTGAGGTCACAGGTATCGATCCGATGCCCCAGCATGTTGCCTACCCGAGAACCAACCCGTACATCTTCTGGAAAGAGGAAGAGGTTGAAGGCGGCTGGGAACGCGACGTTAAAGAATACAGAAAACATCACCTGAGATAGGGAGGGGAATACACCATGGCATTTATATCATCTGGATACGATCCAAAAAATCCGATGTCCGATAGAATCACAGACATTGGTCCGAGAAGCTACGAAGAATTCTATCCTGCTGTCATTGCCAAGAACAAGGGCAAATGGACCCACCACGAGATCCTGGAATCCGGCGTTCTTGTTCATGTTGCAGAATCAGGAGATAAGGTTTACACCGTTCGCGTCGGCGGCGCCCGTCTCATGAGCACCAGCCACATTAAAGAGATCTGTGACATTGCTGACAAGCACTGCGACGGACATCTGCGTTTCACAACCCGTAACAATGTTGAGTTCATGGTCGACTCCTTTGACAAGGTCGAGCCCTTGAAAAATGATCTCAAGAGCCGTAAATTCCCCGGTGGCAGCTTCAAGTTCCCCATCGGCGGAACCGGCGCCGGTATCTCCAACATCGTTCACACCCAGGGCTGGCTCCACTGCCACACCCCGGCCACAGATGCATCCGGTACAGTAAAAGCTACCATGGATGAATTTTTTGCTGATTTCCAGGACATGAGACTTCCCGCTCATCTTAGAATCTCCATGGCCTGCTGCCTGAACATGTGCGGTGCCGTACATTGCTCCGACATCGCCATCCTCGGCTACCACAGAAAACCGCCCATGCTTGACCATGAATACCTGGACAAGCTCTGCGAAATCCCCCTGGCCATCTCTGCATGTCCCACCGCAGCCATCAAGCCGGCCAAGGTGACTCTGGAAAACGGAACTGTCGTACAGTCCGTTGAAGTCAAACAGGAACGCTGCATGTTCTGCGGTAACTGCTACACCATGTGTCCGTCCATGCCCCTTGCCGACACCCTGGGTGACGGTATTGTTCTCATGGCCGGCGGCAAGGTTTCCAACAGGATCAGCGATCCGAAATTCTCCAAGGTTGTCGTGGCATTCCTCCCCAATGAAATGCCCAGATGGCCATCCATGACCAAAGCAATCCGCCAGATGGTTGAAGCCTATGCCAAGGGCGGAAAGAAATACGAACGCCTTGGAGACTGGGCAGAGAGAATCGGATGGGAAAAATTCTTTGAAGCATGTGAGCTTGAGTTTACTCACCATCTTATTGATGACTTCCGTCAGCAGGCATACAACACCTGGCGTCAGTCTACTCAGTTCAAGTTCTAATCTTGTTTGTGCTGAGCAGGTTCAACTGATTAATGCAGGGCCGGAGCACCGTCTACATGACAGGTGCTCCGGCTGTCATGTTTCAATACAGGAGGAGTTGTAAAAATGAGCGATCTTATAGATAACAAAGAGGAAGCAACCAAGGCTGTTGTTGCATTTCTGACAAAGAAATCCAAATCCAAATCCAAATTCTATATCAAAGACTTCTACGATGTATTTCCCGATGACAAACCACGCGCTGTGAAAAACGTGATCAACGCCATGGTTAAAGACGGAATCCTTGAGTACTGGTCAAGCGGCAGCACCACCATGTACGGCCTGAAAGGAGCTGGAAAACAGGCTGGAACAGAGGGTGAAGCCTAATCCGCCGAACCGACGTTTCCATGCAGCAGTCTTTTAAAAAAGTACCAGGCCTTGTCATTGCCGGGCTACGCGGAGGATCGGGTAAAACCGTCATATCCCTCGGCATAGCGGCTGCGTGGAAAGAGATTGGAATCACTGTCTCACCGTTCAAAAAGGGGCCGGACTATATAGATGCCGGCTGGCTTTCGCAAGCAGCTGGCCGGCCCTGTTACAATCTGGATACCTTCCTGTGTACGCCGGACCAGGTTACAATTTCCTTTGGCAAGGCTTCGGCATCCTCCGACATTGCGGTGGTTGAAGGAAACCGGGGATTGTTTGACGGTATAGACACAGACGGACGTACCAGCACCGCGGAAATTGCAAAACTTCTCAACCTTCCTGTACTGCTTGTCCTGGACTGTACAAAGAGCACTCGCACCATGGCAGCCCTCCTCATGGGCTGTATCCATTTTGACCCTGAGCTTCACATCATGGGTGTCATTCTGAACCAGGTAGCCGGCAAACGCCATGAGGGCAAGGTCCGGGACAATATTGCCAAATTCTGCAAGGTTCCTGTTTTCGGCGCAGTTCCCAAACTGGGCTCCGAGGATTTCCCCGAACGACACATGGGATTGATTCCATCCGTGGAGCACGAAATGGCCGGGGAATCCATCCGTGCCGCTGCGGATGTTGCCAGAAGATCCATTGACCTTGACGCTCTTTACAGGGCCTGTATTGATCATTTCAAAAGCAACCGGAATCGGCCGGCACCTTCTGCTGAAGATTTGCCTGGGATCGCTTCTGACAAGGAATCGAAATCGTGCTCTGAAAATAAGGTTTTTGCCGCTCCCTTCGGCAAGCCTGGGGAAAAGGTACCGGTCATAGGCATTGTAAGGGATTGTGCTTTTCAGTTTTATTACCCAGACAATCTTGAAGCCCTTGAGCGCGAGGGCGCAAGACTCATTACCATCAGCCCCCTGCGGGAATCCTCCATCCCTCCGGTGGATGCAATCTATATGGGCGGCGGATTTCCCGAAACCCACGCCCCGGAACTTGCTGCCAATACGTCTTTTCGCCATCACCTGAGGCAACTGGCCCAAAATGGCCTGCCCATCTATGCGGAATGCGGTGGATTGATCTTTCTGGGCGAATCATTGATTCTCGATGGGATTACCTACCCCATGACCGGGGTCTTTCCCATTACCTTCGGTCTCTCAAAGCGACCGGAAGGACATGGATACACCACGGTGACTGTTGTCAATGACAACCCCTTTTATCAAATGGGTGAGGTTATCCGGGGACATGAATTCCGTTATTCAAGCATATTGAATATTGACTATAAGGACAGCGAGATGGCTTTTTCCATGAACCGGGGACGGGGGATTATCAACAAAAGGGACGGATTCTGCAAATGGCGGGTTCTGGGCACCTATACCCACATCCTGGCCCCGGGCACCGACTCCTGGGCAAAGGGGATCGTCAGAAACGCTTTCCAGTATATGCGTGAACAGAAGAACCCGGTACTGTTACATTGATCAACTGTTTTCATTCGGGACCTTCCGGGAAATCTTAAACCGGAACCCGGAACAAATTTATCGCACCCTGTTGCAAACCGATGGGTTCCGGAATGACGGAAACCTGGTGATAACCCGAATCGGCACAAGACAGGGTCAGAGGCATAACCCTTGCCCAACCACGATTATCCGCCTGCAACCGGCAGGGTGGAGGGGCACCAACGTAACTACTTAGCAGGAGGTGGACCTATGGCAGATGCATACGTCAATGTTGTTCTTAACGACGAGAGAATCAACAAGCTTAAGGAAATTGGGCTGGACAGCCGGATAAAGGATCTTGGGGGCAACAAGATTATCCAGGTTGAAATGACAAAAAAAGATGTGAAAAAACTTGAGAAAGGGTACCCTGGACTGGCCTTTGACAGTGATAATGGCTGCATTCTGCCTGAAAAGGGAGACCAGATCCTGTGGAAGATCATCACGGACATGAACAGCATCGACGTGATGAAATTTGCCATCACCAAGCTCTACAACCCTCTGGCAGGCCGGGATGTTTTTGGCCGGGGCAGTGGGGAAAGATAAGATCTGAAAATCAATAATTGCTAAAAAAGAGAGGTTTTATCCTGGTTGGGATAAAACCTCTCACTCTTTTTTGTAGCATTAAGCCCTTATAAAAGGACAGGTACTACTTTTTGGGATGGCAATCGGTGCAGGATGTGGGAGCAGGTCCCTTACCCTTGGGATCGCCATTTTTGATGTTGGATTCTTTGTGACATCCAACGCAATTGGCATGAATGGCATCATAGTAATATTTTTTGACCGCGTCTTCTTTGGAAAGCTTCTCGCCTTTTACTTTCTCAATACCGGTATGACATTCAACGCAGCGCTTTACATCGTCGCCAGCCTTGGGGGTAATGGCTTTTCCCGCAGCATCGTGGTGGCAATCACCGCATGTGGCTTTGTATGCGTCAACATGTTTCTTGTGTGAGAACTCCACCAGGGTCTTTTTGTGTGCGCCCAGTTCCTTGGTCTCCATGGTCACGTGATCCTTGAACTCGGTTCCCGCAAAAATACCTGTGGCAGCAAAAAGAAGCGTTACACACGCTCCCATGAACAATGCCATTAATTTTTTGCCCATAATCCTTTTCCACTCCTTTAATTGTTAATTAACATCCAACCCTTACCAGTATTGCACACAGTCCTTGGACTGCTAAAAACCCACATGCTTTATGAAGCGAATTTTATAATACAGGGTCCGGTTGTGTCAATAAAAACCTTGTCTTTCCTTAGTGCTCTGAAGCCTAACCTTATCAAGGCCCGGTCCGGCCCGCTTCAGATCGGCCCTGTCAGTTGGTACAAATCCTCCCCCTGCTGCCTGTTATTCATCGGATTCCTCTTTTTCACCTTCCCCTGGATCTTCACCGGAATCATCTTCCGGAGAGTCATCGTCTGAATCCTTTTTTTTGCCAAAGACCTTTGCGCCCCAGATGGCGATCTCATAGAGAATCATCAGGGGAACAGCCATCATGATCTGGGTGATCACATCCGGAGGGGTGATAATGGCGGCAACAATGAAAAAAATCAGGATGGCATACTTCCTGTTCTTTGTCAGAAAACCAACGGATACGAGACCCATCCGCGCCATGAACGTAATCACCAGGGGAAGTTCAAAGATAAACCCAAAGGCAAGAAGCATTTTGGATGAAAACCCCAGGTACTCCTTCATGGACGGCATGGCCTGAATGGTTTCGTTGGAAAAACCAAGAAAAAACTGGAATCCATAGGGGAAGACAAAAAAATAGCCAAAACAGGAGCCGATGATGAAAAATACCACGGACAGAATAACGATGGGGATCAGGAGCCGTTTTTCCTCACGGTACAATCCGGGAGAGACAAACATCCAGAACTGGTAGAACAGATAAGGAACCGCTATGACAATACCGGCCAGCAGAGAAACCTTCATATAGGTGAAAAAGGCTTCAGGGAGACCGGTAAAAATCATTTTCGTGTTGGGCCCCATGGCAGTTACAAGGGGGGCAGTCAGTATGTCAAACAGCTTTTCCTTGAAACAGTAGGCAATGACAAAACCTAAGCCCACAACAATGAACGAACGGACCAGCCGGTCCCTTAACTCTGTAAGATGCTCCGTGAATGGTGTCTTTTCATCTTCGGGATTCATTTCTCTGGATTGTCCTTTGAATCCCCGGGAGTTTCCGGTGCGTTTTTAACAGCATCTCCGGTAGGTTCCGGCGCGTTTTTAACAGCATCTGCGGCAGGCGCTGCAGCTTGTTTTTCAGTAACTTCGGCAGCGTCCACAGCGTCTTTTAAGGACGCCTTCAGGGTCACAGGAGGATCATTGACCTTTTTAGTAACAGTGCTGGATTCAAGATCCATGCTCCGCTTGAAATCCTGGGTGGCATTTTTGAACTCGCCCAAGGCCCGTCCCAGGGTTTTGGCCAGATCCGGAAGCTTTTTTGGACCGATAACGATGAGTGCTATGGCCAGGATCAGAAGAATCTCTGGCATTCCCATACCAAACATTACAACACACTCCTTTGTATAAGGGTTTTGATCATGAAGCTACACTTCTATAATGAATCAGGCAGGGGTGTCAAGATTAGATCTCTGAATGGCTCATGAAGCCTGCGTTTTTGGTTTTTCTCCCTGGCGGGGTGGCCTTCTTCTCCTCGGTCCTCCCGAACCCTGGGGTTTCCGGTTCTTCCCGGCCCTGAAAGGTCTTGAACCTGCGGTCTGAGTCCCGGACGCTTTCATGGGTTCGGGCAAAGGTTTCAGAAGTTCTTCATCAGGATACTCGCACTCGAGTCTGTTGCCAAGCACGGCCTCAATTTCCGGAATGTAGAACGAACTCATCTCATCGGCAAAACTGATGGATATTCCAAGCGCTCCGGCCCTTCCAGTCCGGCCGATGCGGTGAATATAGTGTTCAGGATCCTGGGGCATGTCATAGTTGATCACATGACTGATACCCTCAATATGAAGCCCCCTGGCCGCAACATCCGTGGCCACGAGCAGACGGACCTTACCGCTCCTGAAATCATCCAGGGTTTTGATTCTCTGTTTCTGGGCAACTTCACCGGAAAGGATTTCGCTCCTGAGTCCGTACCTCCCCAGCGTGACAGTCAGATTGCGGGCTGTATCCCGCCTGTTGACAAATAGGAGGACCCGCTCGAGATTTTCTCCCTGGACAAGATTGACCAGAAGGGTGACCTTTTCGTCCTCGGTAACGATATAGACCTTCTGGTTGATGTTTTCAGCAGCCAGATTGTCGGGATCAATCTCAACCCCGAGAGCATTCTTGGTCCACTGGTTAGCCATGCGCAACACTTCCGGAGACAGGGTGGCACTGAAAAAAAGGGTCTGGCGCTCATCCTTGTGGGGGGTCGCATAGACAATCTTCCGGATATCTGGCATGAAACCCATGTCCAGCATGCGGTCGGCCTCGTCAATGACAAGGATCTCGACGTTTTTCAGACTCACGATCCTCTGATTCATGAAATCAATGAGACGTCCGGGTGTAGCTGCAATGATATCGGTAAACTGATCACGGAGCTGATTCTGCTGTTTGGCATAATCCATGCCCCCGAATACCGGAACAATTTTAAGAGGGGTGTACTTGGCCAGGTCCCTGGCATCCTTGTCGATCTGGAGCACCAATTCCCTGGTTGGAGCCAGGATCAAGGCTCTGGGAACCCCCTTGGTCCGTGTACCCAGCAAGGGTTTTGACAGCAGGCGGGCGATGATTGTCACCAGGAAGGCCGCGCTTTTTCCAGTGCCTGTCTGGGCTCTGGCAGTGACATCCTGGCCCTTGAGGGTGAATGGCAATGTCTCAGCCTGTACCGGCATACAGTAATCAAAGGACAGATCTGCAATGGCATGCATGAGGCTGAGGGGAAGGTTCAGGTCATGGAAACGGGTTTTCCCTTCAAGGGGAGGTACTTCAAATGCACCGAGCTGCCATCGTTCCCGTTTTTTTTCAGGAGGTGCAGGTCGGATTCCGATAGGAGGCGGTGGTTTTTTCGAAGGCCCGGGATGCTTCTGGGACAGCTGCGTCAGCTCGGGCTCCCTGTTCTGGGGAGTCCCATCTTCGGGTGGAACAGGTGTCAAAGATTTTTGTGAAATACGTGCAACTAGTCTCTTTATCAACGAAGAGATCTGTGTTATCAATAGGTTAATCCTTTCTCAAAGGCTGTAACAGCTGCATACGCAGTTGCCACAGCCACCCCGGAACCGCATTTCAACCGGGTCCAATCCGAATGGGCCAGGATTGAACCTGCAGCGTACAAATGCTCTGCATAGGGCCTTGACAATAGTGTTAAAGGCCTGAACCGGGCGTCCACCTCGATTCCAGCCTGATTTACCGGGTGCCCTTCGGGATGGAAAAGGTCCGGATGATGCCACATCTGCCGTGACCCGGGCTGAATTACGGGAAGATCAAGGAGGCTTTCCCGGATACCCGACCTTTCTGCAATCAGGCCTCTGCCAAGAAAACGTCCCGTGCTTAAAAGAACCCCCTGTGACCGGACACGGCGTCTGCAACCATCTTCTTTTTCAACGGTCAGGCTAAACCCTCCGCTGGAAAGAGTATTTATTCCTTTTACCATGTCTGGCAGGGAATGCAACAGCTCATTTTTCCCAAGCCCCCTGACCAGTGCCTCACGGAGCCGGATACCCGGAACAGATACCGGGGGCATTGGAATTTCAAAAACCGGCCTTCCCAGGAGATGCTCCAGTTCGGATACAGCCTCACCGGAAGCCGCCATGCCCAGTATTGGCGGAAAGCCCACATAGGCCTCCCGGCTCAGGTGGGGCAGGACAAGATCTGCCAGCTTTTTCCGGTTGGCAGAAACATCCAGCACCCTGGCCAGGTGCTCGGGATGCACCTCTTCCAGATGGCTGGTTCCGGGAAATTCCAGGCGACGGGATAAAAGTCCAGGCCATTGACCTGACAAGGTTGAAACGATCTGCCGTGCACTGAAAAGCTTCATGCCATGAAAATCGATGATAAGGCTGGGACTGCGGGACTCAAAAGCCAGCACACCGTTCCACATGCTTCCGGGAATCAGATGGCTTTTCTTGACAGTACCCAGGGATGTGACCACAGGAACATTGCGCTGCGCTGCCCTCTGATATACAAGGCCATTGGCACCCAGAAACGCAATGAGTTCCCTGATCGCCTGGCCTATTACCCCATCGGGAATGGCGGCATAAGGGTGCCCGGGCATGGCTTCCCGGACCCTGTTGATTGCCGCCCAGGGATCATCCCATTCCTGGCCGGCTGGGAACACACCCATGACATCCATGAGGCCTGAGGCAAAATTTATGGCATTGCCGGGTCCGATGAGCACTGTGGATATCCCCCGGTTCACAGCAAAAAGTGCGGCAGACATACCTGAGAGGCCGGCACCGATAATGGCCAGGTCAGCATGGAGTGTATCAGTTACCATTGTCATGGCTTTGCCCGCAGGACGCAAGTTCAAGGTCAAACAGTCCACAATGCATGGCTTCGGTCAGCTCTGCCTGGATCAGTTGATCTCCCCAGAAAATAGGCTGCTGGCCCTTCCAGCGCTCGTTGAGAAACCCCTTGATCTCCTGAATGCCGCCAGGACCCGACAGTGTCAGGCTGTCATAGAGGTAGGCCAGAACCCTGGCGCTGCAGAAAGCACCCTGGCAGGGTCCCTTGCCCAGGCGACTGCGTTTTCCCAGGCTCAGAAGCCCGGGCTGTTCGCCGGTTTTCCTGATCTGGACAGCAATCTCATCAATAGTCTTCTCCGATATCATTTCGCACTCGCACAGGATCCTGTCCCTGCCGGGTGATTTTTTCCGGATCCATTGTTTTGGGGCGATCCCCGGCTCTGTCCATTTCCCTTCCATGGTGGACGGCAGGGGCTGGGTCTTTGTCAGGCAGGGCCGGGTATTTCCCATCCTGGAGCATATCAGGTCCGAGGCCTTTTCAGCCATGAGACGGAAGGTGGTCAGTTTGCCCCCGGTGATGGTCATGAAATTGTCCAGGCCCTGGTCCCCGTGATCCGCCAGGACAAAACCTCGGCTCACATGGCGGTCGTCTCCCATCCCCCCCGGAACGGACCAGAGGGCGCACCCCGGAATAGGCACGGATATACCTTACTGCCTCAAGACCGGGAACCATCATGGCTCCCTGGGCAACAATATGGTCTGTCTCGGGGACCGTGGGACTTATCAGGTCAGGGTCCTCAACCCGTACCGACGTTGTTCCGAGGATGGAGACCGTCCCCCCAGGCACAAGAATATCCCCGTCCGACGGAGGACGCAGACGGTTAATAACCCCCTGGGACATGCGCATCTGGGTCACCAGCAGGGTTCCCATGGAATACACCATATCAATGGAAACCCCGGCCATGGCAGCCACCCTGCCTGCCCACGCACCTGCAGCGTTGATGACCTGACCGGGCGAAATGCTCCAGATTCTGCCGCCGTGCATGTCTTCCAACCATGCACAGACAATGCGCCGGCCGTCCCTGTCAAACCGGACAAGCCGGGTATGGCAGAAAGCTTTTGAGCCCAGCCGCTTTGCATCGGCAATATTTTCCAATGATAGCATGAACGGATCAATAGCCGCATCCTCAACCCGGTGCGCGGCAACAATATCCCTGGACAGGGATGGCTCCAGATCCCATGCCTCGGCCAGGGTGAGTTCCCGGCAAGGGATGCCGTTTTTACGGCAGAGCATGGGAAAATCTGCCAGATAGTGTTCATCATCTCCCGGAATTCCCACAAAAAGACCGCCACAATCATCAATGCAATGTGGGGCTACCTTTTTAAGGATCAGACTCTCATCCCTGCATTCCCTGGCACTTTCCCCGTCATTTTTCACGTAACGGGCCCCGCTGTGAAGGAGCCCATGATTAGCCCCCGAGGCACCAGCATTGATGTCGGATTTTTCCACCAGCAGAGAGGTTATACCCCTCAGGGCAAGATCCCTGGCTATTCCTGTTCCTGTGACTCCCCCGCCTATAATAAGGACATCCACGTCCATGTCTGTCTCCTTAGTCTGACTGTCAAGGGCAATCATATTTTTTGGCGTCTGCATATCCCATGATTTCTCGATTGATTCATTTTCGTTTATACCTCAAATTTCTTTCGTATTACAACATATATTTTCGTTTTTGAACATAATATCATTGCATCTTTACATATCCCCTGTATCCTGTTAGGTTTTTTTAAGCGTTCTTTACCATGATATGAAATGTGACATGGCCTGTTACCCATGGGACACATTGTCCCCCCTGACTGAAAAAGGAGTTCTGACATGAATTTAACCTGTTATGGTGCGGTAAGAGAAGTCACCGGATCCATGCACCTGATCAATACTGAAACAGACAATATCCTGCTCGATTGCGGTCTCTGCCAGGGCAGACGCAAGGATGCCGATGCCAAGAACCGGAATTTTCAATTTGATCCGTCCATCCTGACCAATGTGGTCCTGTCCCACGCCCACATTGACCATTCCGGAAAAATCCCTGTTCTTACAAAAAAAAAATTCAAAGGCCAGATCATGTCCACCAAAGCATCGGCAGATATCTGCCAGTACCTGCTGCCGGACTCGGCCCATATCCAGGAATCGGATGCCGATTACCTGAATTATAAATCTGCCAGGGCCACCCTGACCCGATCCGGGGGGGAAGGGATTGCCGACCAGCTATCCAACCGGGAGGCGGACCGGGTAAGACGCATGCTGAAATCCGGGGGGAACAGGCTGAACCGGGAGATCATCCTGTCCATGGCTGAAAAATACGGGCTCAGGACTGTCGAACCCCTGTACACATCGGAAGATGCAGCATTTGCCCTGGGCTTTTTCAACGGCATCCCCTACAAAACGCCCATCACCATCGGCAAGAACATGACCTGCACCTTTTACGAAGCAGGCCATATCCTGGGATCGGCCATATCCATCATCAAATACAAGACCGAAAAAAAGACCCTCACCGTGTGTTTCACCGGAGACCTGGGACGGTTTGACAGACCCATACTCAAGAATCCTACCCTGGAATTCAATGAAGAAGACCGGGACATCGACCTGATGATTATGGAAAGCACCTATGGCGACAGACTTCACGAACCCACAGCCGACCTGGACGAACGGGTGACCAGGGAGTTGAACCAGTGCTTTTCCCAGGGAGGAACGGTGGTGATTCCCTCCTTTGCTCTGGGGCGTTCCCAGGAGATACTCTATGTCATCCACTCCCTGTATGAAAAGGGTGTTGTCCCCAAGATGCCGGTTTATGTGGACAGCCCCCTGGCATCGGCCATGACCACGGTATTCGGTGAGCACCCTGAACTCTATGACAGGGACACCCATAAAACCTTTCTGGAACAGAACCTGAACCCCTTTTATTTCGACAAGGTCCACTTTGTGGCGTCCGTGGATGAGTCCATGGAACTGATGCGGGAAAAAGCATCCCATATCGTTATCTCGGCATCGGGCATGTGTGAGGCAGGACGCATCCTCCACCACCTCAGGTATAAAATCCATAACCCCCTCAACACCATTCTCATTGTGGGATTTATGGCCGAGCATACCCTGGGCCGTCGGATCCTTGAGTTGAGTGAAGCCTGGGAAAACAGCGGACCTAAAGGCAATCCCCCCATGGTGAAAATTCTCGGCAAGGAATATCCCCTCCTTGCCAGGGTTGTCAAACTCGGCGGCTTCAGTGCCCACGCTGACAAGGATGAAATGATGCGGTTTCTGACTAAATCAAACCTGAGAATCAAAAAAATTGCCGTGGTACACGGTGAAGAGGCTGCATCCATAAGCTTTGCAGATCATCTCAACAGCAACGGTTTCCGTGCCATGGTGCCCAGGGTCGGAGAATCCATCCGGGTGTGAACACCCCTTTACAGGGTGTAAAATTTTCTGACACATGTCTGACCGCGTTCCTTCCATGCCCCCTGGAACCCGAGGGTTTAATCCGTTGCGATACCGGGAATGGCACCCGCCACTGCCATGTCCCGGACGTTTTCAATAACATGGCATGCCTTTTGCGTGTATCTGTGTAGCTTCAGGACACGGAATGCATCACCCCAAACACACAGGAGGCTGCCATGAAAGGATATTCAGGAAAAGTCGTTTACAAACCCGGCCAGTATGGGAAAAGGCGTTTAAGTACAGCCGAATGGACCAGCGCCCAGATTCAGAAATGGGATAGCGAACGTCAACAGGCGGCCCAGAAACCCGAAACAAAAACCATCCATCCCACCATTTGCTTTTCCAGAAAAATCGGTGTCGGCGCCCTTGAGATTGCCGATCTCCTCGCGGAAAAACTCGGATACCGGGTCATTGACAGGGAGATCATGGAACATATGGCCAGTCAGGCCGAGCTGGCTGAAAAAACTGTGCAGTTCTTTGATGAACGGTATCCCGGAAAAATGAGCGAGTTCATGTCATTTCTTCTGGGAGAGAAATCCTTTATTAAAAGCGATTATGCCCGGCAGCTGGCCAAGTCGGTTTTTGCCCTGGCATCCCTGGAACCCACCATTTTTGTGGGGCGGGGCGCCCATCTCCTCCTGCCCAGGGACAAGGTGCTTGCTGTCCGGTTCATCTGCAGCGACCCCTTCAGGGTGAAGCGGGTTTCTGAAATGATGGGCATCAATGAATCAGAAGCAAAAGAGAGGCTGGGCCAGATCGACAAGGAACAGCGTGACTTCTTCAAAAACATGTACGACAAAAAAGATGCTGTACCCTATGAATTTGATCTTGTCATCAACCGGGACCATATCGGTGATTCAGCAAAGGTTGCCGCCATCGTTGCCTGTGCCTTTGAACAGAAATTCAAAAAATAACCCCCCAAGCCACCCGGACCCGGCCCCAATGCCCTTTCCTTACGGGTCCGGGTGGTTTTTATAGCCGCGCTTTACAAGCCAGCCCAATCCTGCTACGATTCTTGCCAGATTTTACGGATACTAAAAGCCTGATAGGGTCGCCTTGGCCGGATATGCAAGGTGGTGCCAGAGCCAATGCGGAGGATCGATGCACGACAGGCAGTTAAAGATCGTTGAACGTGTCCAGAGCCGGGGATACGTTTCCATTGAGGATTTATCCAGAGATTTTGAAGTAACCCCTCAGACCATACGCCGGGACATCAACACCCTGGACAGAAAAGGCTTGATCAAGCGCCACCACGGCGGTGCCGGAATTGCGACCAGCGCCGAGAACATCGGTTATGCAGCCCGGCAGATTCTCTGTTTCGAGGAAAAACGGACCATCGCCAGAATGATTGCCCGGAGAATACCCACAAAAGCTTCGGTATTCATCAACATCGGAACCACCACGGAAGAGGTGGCCCGGGAACTCGTGGCAAAAGACGGCCTCAGGGTCATCACCAACAACCTGAATGTGGCAGTGATACTGAGCCGGAACCCCAATATTGAGATTTTCATGGCCGGCGGCGTGGTAAGGAATCGGGACTGTGGCATCACAGGCCATGCCACCCTGGATTTCGTGAACCAGTTCAGGACCGACTTCTGTGTCATCGGAATCAGCGGCATTGCCGACTCCGGGGACCTCCTGGATTTCGACTACCAGGAAGTCACGGTGGCCAAGGCCATCATCAGCAATTCGTCAACCGTGATTCTTGCGGCGGATCATACCAAATTCGGACGGGATGCCATGGTCACCCTGGCCCATGTTTCAGATATCCACGAGCTGTTTACGGACGCTCCTCCCCCCAAACCCTTTGGTGACCTTCTCAAAGAGCACAAGGTCAAACTCTTTGTCCCCTGATACACTGCCGTGGCTCTCCATACGGATAACAACTCCGGGCCAAAGCAACAAAGAAACCCATGAGGATGAACAATGGATACCTACAAAAAAAAAGTCGCTGAAACAGCCCGGTTCCTGGAGGCCCGGACAGCCCTCCGTCCAAGGGTCGGATTCCTAACCGGCACCGGCCTTGGGAACAGCACTGCCGCCATCACCGTAACAGACCGGTTTGACTGCAGGGACCTGCCTCATTTTCCCGTCTCAACGGTGGTCAGCCATTCCGGCGAGCTTCTCCTGGGGACCCTTGCCGGTTGTCCAGTCGTGGCCATGAAAGGCCGGATCCATTTGTATGAAGGGTACTCTCCGCTGGAGGTAACCTTTCCCATCCGGGTAATGCAATCACTGGGTGTCAGGGTTCTTATCATCAGCAACGCCTCGGGCGGACTGAACCTGTCGTTCGTCAAGGGCGATATCATGGTAATTCGCGACCATATCAACCTGACAGGCCTGAATCCCTTGACCGGCCCCAATGTGGATGCCTGGGGGGAGCGGTTCCCGGATATGACACGGGTTTACGATCCCGGCCTGGCCAGCCTGGCCGAAACTGCAGCCACAGATGCAGGCTTCACGGTCAGAAAAGGTGTTTACGCCGGCCTTGCGGGCCCCTCCCTGGAAACCCCGGCTGAAACCCGTTATCTCGGACTCATGGGCTGTGACGCTGTGGGTTTTTCCACGGTCATGGAGGCCATAGCAGGCGTTCATGCAGGTATGAAAATACTGGGGATGGCCGTAATCACCAATGTCAATGACCCTGCCAGGCCCGAAAAAGCCAGCGTGCCGGATATCATAAAAACAGCTGAACAGGCTGCCGCAAAGATCGGTACCATCGCCGCCAAGGTTATCAGGACTCTTGACTGGACCGACAGGAACGGCAGTCAATTTCGTGAACAGAAGGCCTGAGCTTCATCCCAGTAATGTGCAGCATTCCACCAGGCTTGGTTGATATCAAACCGCCTGGGGTCAGGGCCTATGGTTTTCAGGGAACTTGAGAAACAGGTATCCAGCAGGGCAAGACCGGATACGGTTTAACCGCCAGGACCGGTCAAAAAAAGGTCCTGGGTGGGGATCATCTGCAGTTTCTTTTCGCGGTTGATGCACACCAGTTCAATATCCGCCGTGACCGCTGGTTTCCGGCCGCCTTCCCGCCATGCCTCATGGTGCCACAGGGCCCGGTACTCACTTTCCAGGCGAACGCTTGTCCTGATATCCAGCACATCTCCGAAAACCGCACCGTCATGGTACCGGATGTCCGCCCGGTACACGGCAAAGCCGAGCCCTTGAGAGTTCCACAGATCCTTGAGCCTGTCATAGCCGATATAATCCTCCCGTGCCCGCTCAAAATACTTCAGATAATTGGCATGGTACACAACACCGGAATGATCCGTATCTTCATAAAATATTCTTACCGTATAGTGACTGACAGTCTCGCTCATGAATCCTGGTTTTCTCCCTGACTCCTGTTGGTCATCCGGGCCTCACGCCTTGGTCCCGGCCCTGTTTATGACCTTTTCATGGCCTTTTTCATCCCGTTTCCATCCCTGGTATCCCGACTCTTTCCCAGAAACTTATCCTGAACCGGATTTGTGAGTATAACCCACAGGCCCTGAAAAGCACAGGAAAAATGCAACGCCCGGCCTTGACACTGACTTAATATTCATTAACTTAATATTAAGTTTTTTTCAGAGAGAGGTGACCATGGCCGGTGTTCATCAGATTTCCAGATATCAGCAGACCCTGCTCAGGACATACACCCAGCTGATGCGGGCCATGGATGCAGTGACTGCCAACATGCACCGTCACCTTTCAGGATTCAACCTGACCATAAGCCAGTTCGGTGTTCTTGAAGCCCTGTATCACCTGGGCCCCCTGTGCCAGAAGGAAATCGGGACCAAAATCCTGAAAACCAGCGGCAACATGACAACGGTCATTGACAACCTTGAAAAGCGGGGGCTTGTTGTCAGGGAGCGCCGTAGCAATGACCGGCGTTTTTTCACCGTACGACTCACCCCTGAAGGCCATGACCTGATAGACACCATCTTTCCCCGTCATGCCCGGGTAGCACAGGACGTATTTTCCGTCCTGGACGAAGAGGAGATCAGGATTCTGGGAACCCTTCTGAAAAAACTGGGAAAGGAAAACGCCCTGAATAAGCAGACGTTCCAGGTGGAACAGTCATGAACGATTGCAGTACAGCCCAGTCCGGCGCCATTTACCGGACATGAAGAAATCGACACCATACCCGCTCGATTATGGAGCGAACTGAACATAAAACGTGGAGGACGCCATGAATTTTAAAGCCATCACTGAAAAACGACGTGCCATAAATTTTTTTGATCCCAATAGAGAGGTTTCGGATGCGCTCCTTGACCAGGTAATTTCCATTGCTGCCAGGACCCCATCAAGCTTCAATCTACAACCCTGGAACCTCATGGTCCTGAAGGATGCGAAGGACAAGGAACGTCTCAAGGCCCTGGCCTGGAACCAGCCCAAGGTCGCTGAAGCCCCAGTGGTTTTCATTGTGCTGGCTGACAGGGACGGTTGGAAACAGGGGCATCCAACCGTGGAGGAGAACTGGAAACAGATGCTCAAGGCCGGGAGCATGGTTCCCGAACAGCGGGACTGGTTTCTGGATGCGGCAAAATCCCTTTACGGACGCAGCCCTGAAGCCAATCTGGCCTTTGCCGCCAAAAACACGGGTTTTTTTGCCATGAGCCTCATGTATGCAGCCACAAGCCTTGGGCTGGAAACCCATCCCATGGACGGTTTTGACCATGACGGTGTCAAAAAGGCCTTCAACATCCCGGACAACTTCTGGATTCCCCTGCTCCTGGCAGTGGGTTACCCCAAACCCGGGCTGGAAATCAATGCCCCCAAATGGCGGAAAACACGATCAGATATCGTCGTTTCCTTTTAATTAACTTCCCAGAAAGGAGGTTATTTGCCCGCCTGGTCCGGATCTGCCCGGGGGGTGACTTCCATTTGAAGCAGATAAAGCACAAAGACCATGCCGAAGAAACCCCGGCATGGTCTGATATTTTTTTATGGAATTTTTTTACTCAAGGCATGCAGGGCAAGCCCGGCAATCTCTATCCACTCTGCCACAGGGCCGGCTGCCGTCCCCTGGGTTTTACCGGTTGCTCTGGCCTCACACCAGACGGAAGTAGATTTCGGACATGGCAGCCACACACCAGAACAGGGCCCAGACCGGCAAGGTCAAAAGTCTATTGGAAAGGGATGAAAGCATGATGATGAGGATACCGTACGTGTTGAATTCCACCAGGGCCCGGTAGAAGCCCAAGTGATTGTCCCAGATCACCGGGGCATAGGTCAGAGCCATTATTCCATAGAGAATCCAGGATATGGACAGCAAGGGCAGTGCCTGTCCGAGGCAGCGCAGGGTCATGCAAGCGACCATGAAAAGCCACAGAAATTCCGCCAGGAACACGTAACAGTCCAGGTGGCTGAAGGTTAGAAACCGTATCAGGGACATCAGGATGCCCTTAAACGGCATGGCCAGATTGACGCTCTGCCCTGCAAAGACCGGAAAAACCCCCCACCTGAAAAACAGGATGCTCTGCCAGGCGGCAAAACACAGGCCAGGAAGCAGGGCGTAGTGCCAGGGCAGAAAAGGAAACGCCTGCCGCCGGCCTTTCAGCATTAGCCATACCCGGTAAAGGGCGGCCGCAACGGCCACCAGAAGTGTTGTTTCCCGGGCCAGGACGCCGAGACACAGAAGCAGGGTGGCCGAGGTTTCCCTTTGCCTCAGGAGCAGACAGAGGCTGGCAATGACGCAGGCCATGGCCACAGGTTCGCTCAGGTCCCTGGCAACAGATATGGTCCAGCCCGGATAGAGAACAAGGGCCAGAGCCCCGGCAGGTTCTGCGCCCCTGTCCCTGAGGATTACCGCGGCACCATATGCGATGCCTCCCATGGCGATGATATTGACGGCCACCATTGCCCAAGCCGTAGCCGTCGCGTTCCCGAAAGAAATAAGCCGGACCAGGAGCGGGTAGACGATCCTCTGCTGCCGGTAGGCAGGGAAATCAAACCGAATGCCCTGATCCATGACACTGTCCGACAGGGGAGCCAGGGCCAGCCTAAAAAAAAATTGACCGTCGGAACCAATGGGACTTAGGGCTTTGCCAACATCGATGGGCAGTTGATTCTCCTGGACAAACCGCTCGCCAAACCATATGAAACCAGCGGGATTGAACCGGTTGACACCCAGAAAAACCAGGGCAAATCCCATATAGAGTACAATGCAGGTCAGGGTTATCCCGGCCGGTGTCCGGAACACGGCCACGGATCGAATTTTTTCCTCAACTCTTTTCGTGAAATAGCCCGGCATTGCACAACATCCCTTTCCTGGTTCGAATTTCTCCATAAAGGCAGCGAGGTCCCGGTATCTTCGCCCGGTTTCCACACGCAATGGATCAGAAAATCGCAGATCCTGCAAGCGATTAGCCTGTTGCGTGGACAAATGACGCCGGCCCTCCTTCCGGGCAACCCTATCAGACAACCCGATCAGTTCGTTTTTATGGGCGTTCTCTTCTGGCTGGGAGCCGGCTGAATACCTTTTGGGATCAACTTTGGAATCTCAGGCTTAATCATATAGGATTCAAAAATTTTTTCAGCCACATTGTTGTTTTCATTGCTTTCGGTAATTGCATTGTTTGTATCTGCACGAATACGCCATCCAGGGCGCCACCCGGGCTCATTTGTACACCAGGGCTGTTCCCATGTGGGTTGATTGCCATCGATTATTTGGGTAGCTCCGGCCCCCAGGCTTATGGTCGGATTAGAACTTGTGTACACCTGCCATGAATGCCCAGGACCAAGCTTCCATTCAATTACATAATTAAAATTATTGGCGTTGCTCTGGCCCATATTGGTAATGGTGAAACTGGGCCGGGGGGAATAACATCGGGTCCCATCTTCCTTTGTCCAGGACTCCACATGCACAAATTGGACCGTAACGGCAATATCCGGCGGCCCAAGCCTTACAGGTGCAACCACCTTCTCTTGCTGCTTGACCGGAGTGAGTACCGGGGCGGCCTTCATGACAGCAAGGCTTTCCTGAATACCCGTAAGAAACAAAAAAGCTGCGGTAACGCACAACAACAGATTGGTCTTTTTCATTGTGACTTCCTCCTTGCAGTTTAATTTTTTTTTGGGGCAGTACGTCGATGGGTGTCCTGCCATACTGATTTTTTTTACGATGAAGAGAAGGAAGGGTCCTCAGGTAAACCCGTTATCCTCAAACATCGCGGGAACAGGAACCTCGTTTACGAATTTACTATTTCATCAGCCGGCATGTATGTCAATCTGAAACAACTGTTGGATGATTTGATTCAATAAATGTTATGGCCTGCCAGTCAAAACTATGCCCAGGCAGCGGCCTGGAGTAAAAATGATACCTGCAAAATTCTTGACTATCAGAACGCTTCCATACATAGTGAGATGTCATGGATCATCATCTGACATCTCCCTTGAGTCTATTTCACCCGATCATCTCACGTTGGTTCTGCGAGTCTTTTTCCGGGGCAACCGATATCCAGGAAAGGTCATGGCCGGCCATTGCCCGGGGTGAGAATCTCCTGATAACAGCCCCCACGGGGAGCGGCAAGACCCTGACAGCCTTTTTGTGGTCCATCAACAGGCTGGCGACCGGAGGCCTCAGCCCGGGCCGGACACGGGTCCTGTACGTGTCCCCCCTGAAAGCCCTGAACAACGACATCCAGCAGAACCTTATCCGTCCATTGGGGGAAATCCGGGCCCGATTTCTGCTATCCGGGATGGACTTCCCCCACATCCGGGTCATGACCCGCAGTGGAGACACTCCCCATGAAGAGCGCCGGAAAATGGTACGCCAGCCCCCGGAAATCCTGATTACAACACCGGAAAGCCTGAATCTGCTGCTCAGTTCAGGTTCCGGCAGGGGAATGCTCACCTCCCGGGCAACGGTAATAATGGATGAAATTCATGCCGTGGCCGACAGCAAACGGGGCGTCCACATGATTACTGCCGTGGACCGGCTTGTCCTGCTTTCCGGCGAATTTCAAAGGATCTCCCTGTCCGCCACCATCGGCAACCCGGAAGCCGTAGCCGATTTTGTGGGAGGCTTTCGCCTGGAAGGAGACCCGGCTTTTCCCAGGTATGTTCCCAGACCTGTTTCCATTATCAGGTCAACAACCAGAAAAGAGCACCGGCTCCGGGTAAAACTCGCCGCTCCCCGGGAGGCATCCCTTCCCCAGGCACAGGTATGGGAACCCCTTGCCCGGGATATCCTGGACCTTGTCCGAAAAAACCGCTCCACCCTGGTTTTTACCAACAACCGGAGGCTGTGCGAGAAACTCACTTTTCTCATCAACACGCTGGCAGGAGAGGTCCTGGCCTGGAGTCATCACGGTTCCCTGTCCCGGGAAATCCGAAGGGAAGTGGAGTCCCGGCTCAAAACCGGTAGTCTCAAGGCCATTGTTGCCACCAGTTCCCTGGAACTGGGGATCGACATCGGGGAGCTGGATGAGGTTGTCATGGTTCAGAGTCCGCCATCCATATCATCGGCCATCCAGCGGGTAGGTAGGGCAGGCCACGCGGTGGCCAGGGTCAGTTCCGGAACCCTGTTTGCCGTCCACGCAGGAGACCTGATTCCTGCAGCGGTCCTGGCCCGGAGTCTCGACGAACAGGCTGTCGAACCCCTGGAACCCGTAAGGGCACCCCTGGATGTCCTGGCCCAGGTCCTGGTCTCCATGACCGGAGTCCAGATTTGGAACATGGATGACCTGTTCGGATTCCTGGGAACCACCTACCCTTTCCATGGGCTTGGACGCCAGATGTTCGACAGAGTTCTGGACATGCTGGCAGGGCGGTACGGGGACGGAAGGGTCCGGGAGCTCAGCCCCAAAGTTTCCATCGACCGTCTGAACAACACGGTTCAGGGCAAAAAAGGGGCCCTGCTCAGCCTTTACATGTCCGGTGGAACCATTCCGGACAGGGGTTATTATCATCTGAGGCACCAGGAGACCGGGGCAGCCATCGGCGAACTGGACGAGGAGTATGTCTGGGAGGCAAAAATCGGCCAGATTGCAACCGTGGGATCCCAGAACTGGGCAATAAGGCGCATCACCCACAACGATGTGTTTGTCCTGCCGGCCGGCAGTCCGTCCATGAGTGCTCCATTCTGGAAAGCCGAAGAGATGCGGCGGGATTTCCATTTTTCCCGCCGCATCGGCACTTTCCTGGAAGCCGCAGACAAAAATCTTGACAGCCCTGATTTCATGGCAGACCTGATCCGGGATTATCACATGGATCCGCCTGCGGCCCAGGCCCTGATCACGTTTTTAAAACAACAGCAGGAAGCAACCGGAGGCAATCTCCCCCATTGCCGGCACCTGGTGCTGGAACGGGTCCGGTCCGGTCCGGACGGCGGCCCCGGATCCATGGCTGTTCTGCATACCCTGTGGGGCGGCCGGGTGAACAGACCCTTTGCCATGGCCCTTTCCGCAGCCTGGACCGACACCCTGGGGGAGACACCCGAAATTTTTGCCGGAAATGATGCCCTGGTAATTCAACTTTCCCATGGGATTGACCCCGGGGTCCTGTTTTCCATGGTAACCCCGGACAATGTGGAGGACCTGCTGCGAAAGAGCCTGGAGGAGTCGGGGTTTTTCGGGGCCCGATTCAGGGAATGCGCGGGCAGAGCACTTCTCATCACCCGCACCAGAATCAACCAGCGAATGCCCTTGTGGATGAACCGGCTCAGATCCCAGAAACTTTTGGAAAACGTTCTCAGACACTCCGATTTCCCCATCCTCCTGGAGACCTGGAGGACCTGCCTCCAGGATGAATTTGACATGCCTGGCCTGAAACAGGTGCTCCGTGAACTGCAATCGAAAGAGATCACCTGGTCCGCCGTAGACATGCCATTCCCAGGTCCCTTTTCCCGGACCCTTGCCTGGAACCAGATCAACCGGTACATGTACCAGGAAGACCAGCCGGCATCCAGACCCTCATCCCTGGACAGGGATCTTGTCCGGGAAGCGATTTTTACCCCTGACCTGCGGCCCACTGTATCCCGATCAACAATAACCGGATTCGAGACCAAATGCCAACGCCTGGTTCCAGGTTACGCACCCCAGTCCCCCATGGACCTGGCGGATTGGGTTTATGAACGCATTGCCATTCCCTTGAGCGAATGGAGAGAACTGGTTCAGGTCATCCAGGCGGAACAGTCTGGTTTCGAACCATTTCCAGACTCCCTGACCCAGCGGCTGTTCCTCATGGAACCCCATGCCGCCCGGGAACCACTGGTCATCTCCCTGGAACGTATGGCTGGAATCCGGCAGGGGTGGTACAGGCATGACCCTGGTATCCTGATCCATACCCTGTTTCAAGAACCCATCCGGGAAGGGGCCGTAAGCACCCTCTGCAGCGGCGAGGCCGAAGATCCCGACTCCCTTGACGCTCTGGCCCTGACCCTCATGGAACAATGGCTCCAGTTCTACGGACCAAAGCAGACTGCCTTTATTGAAACAACCCTGGGGCTTGATGCGGATTTTCTGGATGACCTCCTTACAGGCCTGGAGGACTCCAGGGCGGTTATAAAAGGAGCCCTGGTGACCGGAGAAGGAAACAATTACATCTGCGACAGCCACAATTATGAAATCCTTCTCAGGATGGCCAGGTCCAGGGCTATTCCCGGATTTACGGCCCTGGAGAGCCGGTACCTGCCCCTGTTTCTGGCCCTGCGGCAGGGCCTTGTCCATGGAGGCGGCGGCGAAGAAGGCCTGTTCCCCAAACTGGAGCAGCTCACCTGCCTGCCCCTTCCGGCCGCGGCCTGGGAATCGGATGTCCTTCCGGCCCGGACACGCGGCTACCAGACATCGTGGATGGATACCCTGATGCAGGAAGGGGGTCTTGTCTGGGTCGGTCAGGAAAAGGAAAAAATCCTTTTCTGTTTCGAAGGGGATCTGGATCTTGTGCATCATGCCGGGGAAAATCCGGAGGACACACCCGGTCCGGGCAAGATCACCGATACCATCCCGTGGCTTGAGACCCAGTTCGGCACACCCGGAATCCGACATGACTTTTCAGCCTTGATCAGAATGACCGCCACCGGTTCAGAATCTTTGATGCGCCAGGTCTGGAAGGCAGTCTGGCAGGGCAAGCTGACCAATGACACCGTTGCCGTCCTTAGAAAAGGCATAGAGAACAAGTTCTCGGTATCCGGAATCAATGGGAAGCAATCCGGGCCTTCCTCCCTGGGGAAGCGACGGTCCGGTTCCCGGGGGAGCCTGGCAGCCTGGAGGGCTTCGCGCCCCTTTTCCGGCCGATGGTTTGTACCCCAGATCCCGCCACCACCCCGGGATGCCATGGAGCAGGAGGAACTCAGACGGGACCGGGTACGCCTGCTCCTGGACCGGTATGGAATCCTGTTCCGGGAACTGGTCGCCCGGGAGCTTCCGGGATTCCGGTGGTATGACCTGTTCCGCTCCCTGCGGCTCATGGAGCTTTCCGGAGAGGTCCTGGGCGGACATTTTTTCCAGGGAATCCAGGGACTGCAGTTCATCTCCCGGTCAGGACTCAATATGCTTGCCTCCCCCCTGCCCGAAACAGCAATCTTCTGGATGAATGCCATGGACCCGGCCTCTCTGTGCGGGGTGGGTGTCCAGGGCATTAGTCTGCCGCGCCGCATCGCAACCACCCACCTGGTTTTCCGGGGCCCGGACCTGGTGCTGGTGTCAGCCCGCAACGGAAAGGTCCTCTCTTTTTCCATTGATCCCGGTGATGTCTGCCTTCCCGGATGTCTGGATGTGCTGGAGCACCTGATAAGCCGACGCTTCATGCCCTGAACCAGCATCACCGTTGAGACCATCAATGGAGATGCTGCTCCCGAAAGTCCCTACGCCCATCTGTTCCAGGACCGGTTTGACGTACTCAGGGAGCCGGCCAGCCTGGTTTTATACCTGAAGAGACACTCATGATTTTCAAATTTTTTGGAACAAATCCCGAGAACATCTGTATATACCCATAGAATACAGATGTGAGCATCTTGAAATTTTCTGTCACTTGAGCCGGGAAACAGATGCAGGAACACGAAGACTCAATCATTATCGATCGCGTAAAGCAGGGCGATACAGACTGTTTTGAACACCTGGTGAACCGGTATCAAAAACGGCTCCATGTCTATATCGTCAACCTGATCAGGGATAGGGAAAAAGCAGAGGATATTCTCCAGGAGGTGTTTCTTTCCGCGTTCCTGCATATCAGTTCATTCAACCGCGAACGGGGCAGCTTTTCCACCTGGATCCATACCATCGCCAGGAACAGATGCCGGAACGAAACGAAAAAGATACTGACCCTTAACCCGGCCATTGATCCCTTTATTGAACTGGAAAAACAGCCGGACGATCACCTCCTGAAAAAAGAAATATTTGAAAAACTCAACACTGCACTGGACCAACTGCCGTTCAATGACCGGTCCCTGTTCAGTCTGTATGAGTTTGAAGGACTCTCCTACAAGGAGATAGCCTGGATTGAAGCTATCGACATCGGAACCGTGAAGTCAAGACTTTCACGGATACGCCAGAAACTGAAAACCCTGCTCAGGGAGTATGCACTTTGACCATGGACCAAGACGAGCTGTATCAGGCATGGATTCAAACCAGGAAATCACCCGGGCCGGGCCCCGGTTTTTCATCAAGGGTCATGGCCCGGATCCGGCTGATGGAAGGAAACCCGGCAGCTGTTCCCGTCTTCAGGTACGGACTTGAATTCCTTGAAACCAGGCTCCTGCGCATTGTATTTGCATCGGCCCTGTCAGCCATCGGTATTTTCCGCATCGGCTATATAACCGCTAGACTTTTAATCCCCTGATTCAAGGAGGAAATCCATACATGAACACATCGGACACAAGCATTATTTCAAAAAGAAGCCCACTGCTGGCCGCGATTCTCTCCTTTGCGGCAACCGGACTCGGACATATCTACTGCGGAAAAATAGAAAAAGGTCTGGTTCTCTTCTTTATCAGTTTTGCATTTGCCCCTGTCATCGTAACGGCCATGGAAACCATGTCCTCGCCTTACTCGCTCATGGCGGTGATCCTGTCTGTTCTGGTCCTGGTATCGGTTTTTGTTTACGCCATAGTCGACTCCGCCATTACGGCCAGAAAAACAGCAACCGGTTACAGGCTCAAAGAGTATAACCGCTGGTATATTTACCTGCTGCTTATCGTTGTCTCTTTTAGTTACCCGACCAACCTGGCCAACAGCATCCGGACCAATGTCGTACAGGCTTACAAAATTCCGAGCACGAGCATGACCCCTGGCATACTCAAGGGAGACCGCCTTTTTCTCAATAAGGCCGTTTACAAGACACAATCCCCTGGAATCGGGGATATCGTGATTTTTACCTATCCGGACAACCGGCATCTGGACTATATGAAAAGGATTGTTGCCATGCCCGGCGACAGTATCGAGATCAGGCAGGATCGTGTGTATATCAACGACAAACCCCTGGCGTACGAAACAATGGGACAGGAGCTGAAGAATCAGGTTGATCCAGGCTCAGGGACCATCCTAGTGGAAAAAAACGGCAGCTCCCAATACCGGATATTGCTTTCAGTAGATGATCCTGCAGAGTCAACTTTCAACAGGATCACCATCCCCCATGGCTTCTGCTTCGTACTGGGCGATAACCGGCATGGGAGCAAGGACAGCCGCCACTTCGGCCCGGTGCCCCTCGCGGACATCAAAGGCCGTGTGGATTTCATATATTTTCCAGCCGGGACCTGGTCCAGATTCGGAAAATACCGGGATTAAAATCTCCCCCAGGCAACCCGATTCTTAATTTGCCGGGTTCACCAGGACTAGCCGTTCAATGCGGTGACAATTTTCTGGGTCAGCGCTTTTATGTCATCCATATTGCCGGGCTTGATCGTCCAGTTGGCCAGGGGCAGAGGGGGATCACTATCCTTTCTCGGCACCAGGTGCAGATGATAATGCATGACTTCCTGGTGCACAGCCCGCCCGCTGAGCTGCATGGCCACAATCCCATCCGCCCCCAGTCCCTTTTTCATGGCAGCTGCAATCTTTCGTGATGCACCGGCTACGGCCAGGAGGTCGTCCTCGGTTATATCCAGGAGATTGACGCAGTGTTTTTTGGGGACTATCAGGGTGTGGCCCGGTGAAATGGGGTTGATATCTTCAAAGGCAAATACCTTTTCATCCTCATACACCTTGAAACTTGGAATGATGCCCTTGATGATCTTGCAGAAAATACAGTCTTCCATGGTCTTTTTCCTCCAGATTACGCAGATTGATCCGATTGGTTTGATTCCAGGTCCGCGACCTTCCTGACACGCTTATGGTATAGACTGTTTTTTATGGTTTGGCAACCGGCCCGGTATCAGAAAAAGATGGTGAGTCTGAAGGACGATTTCTTTACGGGTAAACATGCGCCACTGCATGTGTTATTCCGAACAGGCCCAATCCTCGCTGATATATGCTGAACATTCTCATTGAATTTCAGTCGGATCGTCCTGAGACGTAACCGGGACTTTAAGCCTCCTTCAGATACCTGAAGGCCTGATACCATGCCTGGCCATTTAGGTATTGACACCGGAAAGCCCGTCATATTAAACATCAGCAGCCGGGTTCTTCGTCCGCTTCCGGGCTGCCCCCCTGAGGCGGGCATCAAACCAGGCAGGGGGTCCATCAACCTATCACGGAAAAGCCATACGCCATGTCCTCATCAGGTGCCACATCCAGGTCAGACACTATCAGCAGCTTCAAAAATCATGTCTCATCGGGCAAGGCGGATTTTTTCCAGTCCGTGGGTATTGATTTTATTTTCGGACGCAGGCAGGGTCCCTTTGTATGGGATGCTTATTCAGACAAAAGGCTTATCAACTGCCATTGCAACGGCGGCGTGTTCAACCTGGGCCACCGCCACCCGACAATAGTTGAAACCCTGCACCGGAGCCTTGACCTTCTGGACATCGGCAACCATCACCTGATCAGCCAACCCAGGGCCGACCTGGCCCAAAAAATCTCGGAATTGACCCCGGAACCCATCACTTATACCGTATTCAGCTCAGGGGGTGGCGAGGCCATGGATATCGCCATCAAACTGGCCCGGGGGTACACGGGAAGGCAAACGGTAATTTCAGCCAGGGGAGGCTACCACGGCCATACAGGCCTGGCGCTTGCCACTGGGGACAGCCAGTACCGCAGTCCCTTTGGCCCCAATCTGCCGGGATTCATACAGGTGCCGTTCAATGACCTGGACGCCCTGGCCGGAGCCATGGATGACAGCACGGCCGCCGTAGTGTTCGAGACAATTCCAGCCACCCTGGGCATGCCCATCCCTGGTCCGGACTATTTCAAATCGGCCCTGGACCTGTGCCGGCGCAGCAATGCCCTTTTGATCATGGACGAGGTTCAGACAGGTTTGGGAAGGACAGGAAAGCTCTGGGGGTTTGAGCACTTCGAGGTCGTCCCGGACATCCTGGTCATGGGCAAGGGCCTGTCCGGCGGTATCTTTCCCATGGCGGCAACCTGCTTTTCCCGGGAACTGGAAACCTTTTTCCATGACAGGCCTTTCATCCACATCTCCACCTTCGGCGGGGCCGAGCTGGGATGTCCTGTGGCCATGGAGGTCCTGAACCTGTCTTCGGATCCGAAATTCCTTGCCCATGTCCGGAACCTGGCAGGTATTTTTTCAAAGGGTTTTCAATCCCTGACTGAAAAGCATCCCCAAATCCTGGTGGGTCTCCGGCAGGTGGGCCTGATGATGGGCATGGAAATGGTCAACGACATGTGCGGGCCTGTACTGACCCGCACCCTTTACGACAACGGGATACTCAGTGTTTATGCCAACAACGACCCCAGGGTCGGTCAGCTCCTGCCTCCCCTGATTATTGATGAAACCCTGGCCGGAGAGATCCTTGGCCGTATTGACAAAGGGCTTGGCGATGCTAAGAAACTCCTGGGTCTCTGAACGGTTTTTCCCTTCCGGGCAAAACGCCCTTGGAGACCCCATACCGGGCACGGACCCAAATAGCGGAGGACTCTTGTGCCCCTGAGCATCGACACCCGTAAACTGCACGCCTTTGAAGCAAGTCTCGATCCCAGGCACCTTGAGCAGTCAAAAATCCCGGCTGTCCTGGTAGGATACGGTGAAATATCAGCAATTTTCCGGTTTCCGGAAGACGATACCAAAGTTTTCAAACGCCTGCCCCTGTTCAAATCCGCCAGGGCAGCCGGAAATTATGAGAGTATGTTCCGCACCTACTGCGCCTGCCTTGAGCGGGCCGGAATCCGGCTGCCGGGCCATGACACCCGCATCATCGCTGTGCCGGGACGGCCGGTCTGCCTGTACATCGCCCAACGGAGCTTCCCGGCGGACCAGCTCTGCCACCGGATCATCCATACACAGGACACGGACCAAAGCCTTGCCATGATACAAAGGATCATCCAGGAAACAAACAAAGTCTGGGCCTTTAACCGGAAACCGTGCAATCCCTTTGAACTTGCCCTGGACGGCCAGCTGTCTAACTGGGTCATGGGGCCTTCAGGCGAGGATACCCGGCCCTGGTACATCGACACCAGCACACCTTTGTACCGAATCCGCAGCATGGAGCAGCAGGAGCCGGAACTCATGCTTAAAAGCGCCCCTGCCTTTCTCCGGTGGATCATCCGCCTCCTGTTCCTGGAGGATGTCATGACCCGGTATTATGATCCGGTACTTGTATCTGTAGATCTGGCAGCCAACCTGTTCAAGGAGCAGAGACCGGACCTGGTCGGACCTGTCCTGGAATTGCTCAACAAAGGACTTCCCCCCGGAACGCCGACAATCACCCTCAAAAGGGTGCAGGACTATTACAACGAGGACAAACAGATCTGGCAGCTGTTCCTGGGGTTCAGGAAGGTTGACCGGTTTATAACCACCCGTGTCTTGAACCGGCGGTATGATTTTATCCTGCCGGGTCCCATCAGACGGTAAGTCAGGAGACATATCATGTGCGATACCTGCGTAGCCACCGGAGACGCCACCCTGGACGGCATCACCCTGTTCGGCAAGAATTCAGACCGGGAGCCCAATGAAGCCCAATACCTGGAGCATGTGCCGGCCATGGACCATCCGGCTGGTTCAACCGTCCGATGCACCCACATCACCATTGCCCAGGCCGACCGGACCCATGGCATCATGCTGTCCAGGCCCTTCTGGATGTGGGGCGCTGAAATGGGCGTCAACGAACATGGCCTTGCCATTGGAAACGAAGCGGTGTTCACCAGAGAGCCCGTGGACAAACAGGGCGGACTCACCGGGATGGATCTTCTCCGCCTTGCCCTGGAGAGGGCACATACGGCATCCGAAGGGATAGGCGTCATCACAAACCTCCTGGAAACTTACGGACAGGGAGGCAACTGCGGTTTCTCACACCCCTTTTATTACCACAGCAGTTTTATCCTGGCTGACCCCGACCAGTCCTGGCTCCTGGAAACAGCAGGCAGGCACTGGGCTGCCATGGAGATCCAAGGTGTGTATGCCATCTCCAACGGACTGACCATCGACAACCAGTGGGATATGGCCTCCAGGGACCTGGTGGCCAATGCCGTGAAGAACCGGTGGTGCCGGTCCGAGTCGGACTTTTCCTTTGCCCGGTGCTACTCGGCGAACCTGGTGACCTCGCTGAGCGGTTGCCGCATACGGAGGGCCAGGGCCATGGACCTCCTGTCCGGTGCTTTCGGCACACTGAGGGTCCAGGACATGACAGCCGTGCTCCGTGACCACGGGCCGGGCAACCTGCACAGTTTCCGGCCGGAAGATGGCCTGGTACCCTCCAGCATCTGCAACCATGCGGGGTTCGGGCCTGCACGTACCGCCGGTCAGACCACAGGATCCCTGGTCTGCCACCTGTCCCGTGACCATGCCACCCATTTTGCAACCGGAACATCTGCCCCATGCACCGGCATTTTCAAACCAGTGTGGGTGGACACCCCTCTTCCGGATGGCCGGGACATCCCGGCCGGAACCTGGGATAAGGACTCCCTGTTCTGGACCCACGAGTTGCTCCACCGGCTGACCCTCAAGGACTACAACGCCCTGAAACCCCTGTACTCAAAACCTAGGGATCTGCTTGAGAGCGGATTCATGGACAAAGCCACGGCCGGGCGCAAGGCAGACCTGCAGGTACGGGCCGATCTAGTGCAAAATTGCTGGAGCAAGGCCAGGGATGCTGAAAAGGATTGGCTGAAGCGGGTCAGGGATGCTGCCCGGAAAAACCGCACAGGACTGTTTTATTCCATGAAGTGGAACACCCTCAACCGCAAGGCCGGAATAGCCGGGCAGCTTTCCTGAAAAACCGATCCAGGGCTCACCCGGGCCGGACGTCCTACCCGATGTTGCCCAGAAAATGCCGTCTCCTTAGCCTGTAGAGCTTTGCATCCTCCTGGACAAGATAGTACAGGGGTTTGTCCCTGTCATCAAAGCATTCGTAGAGCGCCGTATAACCCTGGATGTCCGTCACATCACAGACCCGGTGAACATCATCGTTATAACGCTCACACACAGCCGGCCAGTCTTCTGTCTCTGCCCCGTCTTTGACGGCAATGCTCTCTTTTGTACCGCCATATTCAGCCAGTATCGCCTTCATAATCAACCGTCCTTTACCTTCTCTATTTATCCCCAGACCTCTTGGGGCATCCTTGTTATTACCCTGCCTGTCAATACCCGCGTATCAGCCTGAGGGAATCCAGCCGCAGACGGGAAGACGCCATGCTCCTTACAAGCACGACCATCTCATCCTCAGCCGCGTCTATCTCTTCCTGCCGGATGGCCGGATTTCCGGCTTTCAGCCGGATCAGGCGCTCCACCTCACTGCCCAGGGTCTCCCTGACCCTGGCAATTGCTTCATTGACAAAACAGGCAGCATCAACCTCTGCAACGGCAAGGCTTTTCCTGATTATTTCCGGAAGCCATTCCCGTACCAGTTCCGGGCACTGCCTGGCCCATGACATGTCACTCCTGCAGACACTGTGTTCAAGAACCTCACCGGGGTATTTCCAGCCGACATCCTCTCCGGTATGGGTCATGACGACCCTGATGGGGGTCGGCGCCAGGAATCTGCCCACATGATATCTGCCGGGTGCCATGCATTCCACCAGGAAAACGGTTTCAAGAAGCATTCCCGGTGATTCTTTGTCCTGCAGCCCGGCCAACGAAGCATTGCCGGTTCCCGAACCCAGAAACAGGTCAACAGCAGAGGAAACCATGGGGTGATCCCAGGTCAGGAAAGCCACCTCCTCCCGTGCCAGGGCCTTTTTCCGGTCAAAGGTGACAGCCATACCTCCGGATTTATAGACCGGAACAGGGAAATCCCTGCAATCGATACCTTCAAAAACAAGGTTGTAGGTCCTGGGGCCCAGAGCATCCACGGGTATCCCATAATGATCGAACACCGCCAGCATCAGGACATCGATTCCGGGGTCCCCGTCCTCGGACCGGATCGCATCCGTCAATGCCCCGGCCCTTTCCGGTCTGAAAGAATTCAACTCCAGAAGCAGGTCCCGCCCCTGCTCCAGAGATGCTGTCAGACGTTCCTTGTATTCCTGTGTCTCTAAAACCAGGCAATCCAGTTCGGGCCCGGGCAGTTCGCCGGTTTCCCTTAAGGTTTCAGCCAAGGCGGACAGTGCTTCCCTGAACCGGAGAAACAGTGCATGGACGCCACTGACCATGGTTTCGAACAGACCTAATCCTTCATGGTACCAGCGGGCATATAGTTCAGTCACGCTGCCTGCCACGCAGGGCACATGGATGAGGATCGTACGGGTCTGCCCGATGCGGTCAAGGCGCCCGATCCTCTGTTCCAGGAGTTCAGGATCTGGTGGAAGATCAAACAGGATAAGGTGACTGGCAAACTGGAAATTCCGGCCCTCACTGCCTATTTCCGAACAGACCATGAGTCTGGCCCCGTTTTTTTCAGAAAACCAGGCTGCGCTTCTGTCCCGCTGAATCAGGGTCATTGTTTCGTTGAACTGGGCCACGTCCATATTGATCTTTGACTTTAAAGCCTTTTCCACGGCTTGGGCCTTTAAGGGGGACGAACAGATGAGCAGCATCTTTTCCCCGGGATGTCCGGCAAGTATCCGGATTAGACACCCGATCCGGGGGTCATCCCCAAAGTCAGGCTCTACCCCTTCGTCTGTCCGTCCATCATCCCTTTCCAGGCTCACCCGCCCGGCACACTCCCTGCCTGCATCCAGTCTGTAGAATTTTACGCTTCGCTGCGGGAACCCCTTGATAACCCTCCGTGTATTCCTGAAAATCACACGCCCGGGTCCATGGCGGTCTACAATAGCCTCCACTTGCCGGCGGATGCTTTTTACCGCGTCCCATGACGCATCCTTGATCAGAGCCCGGACTTCACGGGCAGCAGCAGTGTAGGCTTCGGCTTGTGCCAGGTAGGTTCCCAGGTCCGGATACCGGTCCGGATCCAGGAGGCGGAGAAGGGAAAAATAGGTTTCCACCCCCAGCTGTTCAGGAGTTGCCGTAAGGAGAAGCAACCCGTGAGCTCCTGCTGCCATGCCGGCCACAGCGCCGTGGGCACAACTTCCCGGCACCAGGTGATGGGCCTCGTCCACAACCAGCATGTCCCACCCGGCGTCCCGGATCAGTCTCTGCATGCCCCGGTTGCCTTCCAGCAGGTCCTGGCTGCAGACAAACAACTGATCTTCCAGAAACGGATTGTCCCCATTAGTCCGGCCTTTTTTTGGCCGGACCTCGGTGACAATCCTGAACACCAGGTTAAACCTGCGGTACAACTCCACGAACCATTGATTCACCAGGCTGTCCGGAACCAGGATGAGGACCCGGTTTACCCGTTCAGCCAGGAGCAGCCGGTGAAGGATCAGACAGGCTTCAATGGTTTTCCCCAGACCGGTTTCATCGGCCAGGAGAACCCGCGGCAGGTACCGGGAGGTCACCTCACCGGCAATATAAAACTGGTGCGGTATCAGGTCAATTCGCCCCCCTGTGAAACCGAATGCTCCGGACTGCCGGTGACGGCACCGTGCCTGGAGGAGGCGGCACCTCAGGTCGAAAAGGCGTGGATCATCGAACATGCCTGCCAGGAGGCGTTCCCTGGGAGTTGTAAGAACAACGGTATCGGACAGGTCCGCTTCCGGAACCCGTCCCAGGCAACCGTTGTAAAACACAAGCCCGTTGACCTCCTCAACTCCGCTTACCACCATTCTGCCATGGTTTCTCACTGAAATCTCGTCCCCTATACTGAAACGGATCCTTTTTAAAGGGGCATCTTCCAGCGAGTAAATGCGTGTGCATCCGCAGCTTTGGAACACCACGGAAACACGCCTTGCCTCAATGCCGGCCAGGGTGCCGAGCCCCAGTTCGGGCTCCATCTCACTGATCCATCTCTGGCCAGGAACAAACTGTGCCATTGTATCTTTTCCCAATCTGCGGCCGTTCATGGATAATCATTCCATCCATGACCATTGAACGGTCTCAAGAACAAATAACAGAGTTTAATTCAACAATAATTATGTCTCGGACTATTGACTTCTCCGACAATTCTCTTTATGTGTGATCAAGTAATAAAGGATATATCATGGAAACAAGTTACGCAAGCCCCGACAGATTGCAAGGCATTGCTCCTGAATCCAGAGCCCCGAAAGTGCCTTCTGTGGACAACGCCCTGAACAGCCTGAACATTGCCAGACTTAATTTTCTGCTTTATCCCGAAGGGCACCAGAAAATCAGGCAGAGCCTTGAGATAGCCTTCCCCCACATCCGTCAGGCAATGGCCTTCGGCAGCTCCCTGTCACTGACCTGCATGAACAGACAGCTCAGGGTCAATGCAAAAAAACCTGAAACAGCAGGTTCTGCAGTCTATGAAATCGCCCTGAGCCTCGATCGGCATGACATTCAATCGGTTGTATTCACACCAGCCCTGACGTTGGAATCCCTTTATGAATTTATAAGCAGACTGGTGGCCAAACCCGGGGAAACGCAATTTTCAGGCACAATGGCCGGCATCATTGTCAAAACCATCCAGTATGACCGCTTCACCATTGTCCAGCAAAGAGAAATCCAGCGCCGGAGGGCTGGAACAGAACAGGTAACCGCCCTCCATGGGGAGGAATATTCCCTGTATGACCCGGCCCAAAACCCAGACCCCGAACATTTTCTCCTCAGCAGTCCCGTCAAGGTAACCCGGGACCTCAACAGAAAAGCCATCGGTGTTGAAACGGTTGCCGCAGCTTACACGACCCTGCTCCATCAGTGCTGCGAATCCCCGGATCCCCAGTCCGGCCCCAGGGAAACGGAAACGACCCGGTCCGATTATCTGAAAACTTTTCTCTACGGACTGAACCCCACCCTTCGTGCCCAGTTCCTGTCCCTGACATTCGCCCACTGCGCCGATCATGAAACCCAGGACCTGGATCGGCTTTTTGAAAAGATGGACTCCTATCTCATTCTCAAGATGCTGGATCAGGCAAACAGGGAAAAAAGGGAGATTTCTCCGGGCGTCATCAACATGATCCGGAAGGTGGTGACATCCTTTGATCCCAAGGTTACCCAACCCCAGGACACCCATGATCTGCCATCCCTGAAAGGAGACAATCTGCAGCATCTTTTCAACCGGGAGAAATATGAAAAATATGTGGAGCAGGATTATGATACAGTATTGAAAAAACTGGCCCTGGCTTCAGACAAGACAATAAGCACTCCGGAAAGCATTGATTTGAATTTCCAGATGAATGCCCTTGATGAACCCCATATGAACCAAAGGTTCTTTTGCCTGGTGATGAAACTGATGAAACTTCCCGGGGATCACGAAGACTACCAGCAGTACTGCAGGCTGCTGGTAGATTCATCCACGGCCCTGCTCGATACAGGGGACGCCTCAGCCACTCTGCGCAGCCTAGGTCTTCTCCGGCACCAGGCAGTGCGCCACCCGTCCCCGGAGACGAGAGCTGCGGCAGCTGCGGCCCTGGAACCCTTTGGGAAGGTTGACTGGACCCGGAGATTCCTGGGCACCCTGACCCGGGATAAAACCCCGGTGTTCTGCAACCAGATACGCAAAGCCCTGCTGACCCTCGGCCCGTCCAACATCGCAGATATCGTTGCCTGGTGCGGATATAAGACCGACCTGAACAACCAGGAAGCTGTTCTTAATATCCTCCCCGGGCTGGGACAGGGTGTGGTGGATGAAGCAGACCAGAAATGCAGCCACCAGGATCCACTGTTTCTCAAGAACATGATCCTGATCCTGAAAACCGTGGGCAGCCCTGCATCCATCCGGGTGCTGCACAAACTCAGAGATCACCCCGTCCTTGATATCAGGATGGCATCCATGGAAGCCCTGGTCCAGCTGGGGGATAAAACCGCCTCGGACACTCTGTTGGCACTCATGGAATCGGACAATGACCTGCTGGCATTCAGGGCCATGGGGAGCGTTGGAAAACTGGGAATGACCCGGGCGGTCCCGCGCCTTGTCAAACTATTCAGGATGTCTTTGAGCTCCTCAAGCATCCTGGAAAAAGATGAGGCCATCCTCCATGCCCTCGGTGCCATCGGATCCAGTGAAGCCCTGCCCCTGGTTAAAAAAATCCTGACAAAAACATGGTCCCTGTTTCCAGCCCGGCTTGCCCGTCTCCAGGCTGCCGCATGCAGATCCCTGCCGGGATATCCTGAAGCCAACCGGGAAGCGCTTGTTCAGCTGGGCCTGAGTTCCAGGAAAGACGAGGTCAGGGACCTGTGCCTTTTGATAGCGCGTGGGCCGCATAACAGTCAGGAACAGGAGAACCATGGAAACACATCCTGACAGCGCCGGACTGCTGGATTTCATTAAAAGCTTTACTGCGGCCGTCGGTAACATGCAGCTGTTCTTCCAGGACCATCCCCAGGTTTCGGCCATGGTTGACCAGGCCGGCAACGCACTGCAATCCATTACAGCAAAGCAAGGGTCCCTGACCCTGTTCCGGGTTGGGCAGACTCTTGTGGCCAACGGAAAAGCCTTGAAAGGGGGATCTCCGGCAGCACGGAAACTCGTCCAGATCCTGGACGGCAGCGGCCTGGAAAGTCTCACCTTTGAACAGGGCCTTACGCAGGAGGAACTGGTTGAATTCATCCGGGCCCTGGCCTCCAGACAACAGACCACACTGCGCAGCAGCGGCCACATCTTTCTGGGAAAAATCAGCCTCCAGAAACCTCCGGGTCCCGGCCCCGGACAGCAGACCATCCTTGATCTGTCCTACCCTGTATCAGGCCCCCCCCGTCAGGAGCCCCCGGGATTACCCGGTATGGATGAACTCAAGGGGGTTTTCCAGGAACTCAACTCGGGCAAACCCCAGGTCCAGGACCTTATCCGGTCCGTGAATCAGTTCATCGACGGTTTTATACTCACCATCCACCCCATGGAGTACCTGGGCTCCATCAAACACCACGATGAGTATACCTTTGTTCACGCCGTCAACGTGTTTGTCCTGACCATGGCCCAGGCGCAGTACCTGGGATTCAAGGGAAGGCAGCTCCATGACATCGGTGTTGCGGCAGTTCTCCACGATGTGGGAAAACTCTTTATTGCCGATGGCATCATCAACAAGCCCGGCAGTCTGACAGACGAGGAAAGGGCCATCATGCAGACCCACTCCATGCTGGGTTCAAGGTACCTGATGAACGTAACGGGACTTTCCAGGCTGGCAGCCATATGCGCCATGGACCACCATATCCGTTTCAACGGGTCCGGTTATCCCGCCATCGGGAAATGGAAGCCCTGCCTGGTCAGCCAGATGATAGCCATCTCAGACGCCTTTGACGCCATGCGTTCCCGCCGCCCCTACCAGGAGCCCAAACCCCAGAGTATTGTCATCGATATCCTGCGCAAGGAAAGCGGAACAGCATTCAATCCGGTGCTGGTGCAGAATTTCCTGAAACTCCTGGGCATCGCCCTTGTAACCCCTGTCCTGGGCTTCCAGCCCACTGCTGCTTCCCCACCCCCGACAGCGCCATGACAAACTGAAAAAAAGACAGGGTACTATTTTCAGCAACCCCATCTAAAAAAGTTAAATCAATCATTTTAAAATTGAGTTTGACAGGACTAAAACATTTGATATAGATTTTAGCCTGCTTTGCTCGTCATTGGATGAAACCCTCACACGACAAGGAAGGGGCCATGGAATTCTGGAGAGTACCTCTTGACACAGAAGAAGTCCACGTTACAAGAGGCATTGTACATATCATCGCGGAGCGGTGCAAGGGATGCGGATATTGTATCGCCTATTGCCCGCGCAAAGTCCTGGAACGTTCCAAGGATTTCAGCAGCAACGGATACCATCCGCCCAGGGTAAAAACAGACGGTTGCCTGAACTGCCATTACTGTGAACTTCTGTGCCCTGAATTTGCCATTTTTTCCATAGCATCAGAATAAGTGCCAGGGAGAGGGGACCGAAAGCAGCGGCCCTTGCCCATTATAATAAGGAGCAATGACGACCCATGAAATCAGCCGTTCCCACCGGAAACCACTTTATCAACGGTGATATCGCCTGCGCCGAAGGGGCAATAGCGGCAGGGTGCCGCTTTTTCGGGGGGTATCCCATTACACCTGCAACCGAAGTTGCCGAACACATGGCGGAACGCCTCCCCCATGTGGGCGGAACCTATATCCAGATGGAAGATGAAATAGCAGCCATGACCTCCATTCTGGGTGCTGCCTGGACCGGAGCCAAAACCATGACCGCAACGTCGGGCCCGGGATTCAGCCTCATGATGGAGACCGTGGGCCTTGCCGTGGTCACGGAAACACCCTGCGTTGTCGTCAACGTCCAGCGGAGCGGCCCTTCCACCGGCCTGCCCACCCAGGGCGCCCAGGCTGACATGATGCAGGCCAGATGGGGTTCCCACGGCGACTACGAGATCATTGCCCTTGCCCCATCCTCACCCCAGGAGATGTTCGATCTGACCATCACGGCCTTTAACCTGAGCGAGAAATACAGAACACCCGTATTCATCATGTCCGATGAGATTGTGGGTCATATGAGTGAAAAGGTGGTGATCCCGGATCCGTCAACCATCAGGACCTTTGACCGGATAAAACCCAGGGGAAAGAAAAAGGGATTCCTTCCCTACAAACCCGGTCCCAACGGCGTTGCGCCCATGGCTTCCATCGGTGACGGATACAAAGTCCACGTGACCGGCCTGACCCACAATGAAAAGGGGTATCCTGTCATGACCGTGGATACCCAGAAGGAGATGATGGAACGGCTCCTGGGTAAAATCCGAAACAACCTGGAAGACATCATCATCACCGAGGACTACCTGCTGGATGATGCCGACATCGTGATCGTGTCCTACGGCGTTTCTTCCAGGACCAGCCATACCGCCGTGGACATGGCACGCCAGATGGGCGTCAGGGCAGGACTCCTGCGCCTGGTAACGGTCTGGCCATTTCCCGATGCCGTTATCAAAAGACTGGCATCCCGGGTCAGGGGATTCATCACCGTTGAAATCAACATGGGACAGATCAGCCGGGAGGTCGAACGGTGTGCAGGAGGCCGGGTTCCGTCCTATCTGGCCGGCCATCACGGCGGAGCGGTGGTGCCCCCTGAAAACGTTCTTGCCATCATAAAGGAGAAATTCCCATCATGACCCACATGCCTGACCGGTCCAGGAAGCCCACCCCCCACCCCATGGAAGACCTTATCCGCATGGACAGGATCCCCCATATCTGGTGCTCGGGCTGTGGAACCGGTTCTGTTTTCATGTCCTGCCTGACGGCCATAAAAAAATCGGAAATCCCTTACAACCAGTTCGCCATGGTATCGGGCATCGGGTGCTCGGGCAGGGGTGCCGGGTACATCAATATCGATTCCTTCCACACCACCCACGGAAGGGCCATCCCATTTGCAACCGGAATCAAGATGGCAAAACCCGATGTCAATGTCATTGTGTTTTCAGGAGACGGGGACCTGTTTGCCATCGGCGGCAACCACTTTATCCATGCTGCGCGGCGCAACATGGATCTAACGGTGATCTGCATCAACAACCTGACCTACGGCATGACCGGGGGGCAGGCTGCTGCAACCACGCCCCATGGCGCCAAATCGTCCACCACGGTCACCGGAAACCCGGAGAGTCCCTTTAACCTCCCCCTTTTAGCCTATGCATCGGGCGCAACCTTTGTTGCCCGGTGGACCATGCTCCATTCCAGGGACCTGACCGACGCCATCGAAACCGCCTTAAAACGCAAAGGATTTTCCTTTATCGAGGTCCTGTCTCCGTGTCCCATCAATTATGGCCGCAGGAACAAGGAAAAACCCCTGGAAACTCTAAAACAGTACCAGGAGAACACCATCATCAAGAACAATGCGGACCTGAGGGAGCTTGACATCGATTATAAACGCGGGGTTGTGCTGGGTAACTTCATCAACATTGATAAGCCCTCCCTTGACGAACAATACGCCACGCAGTTCCGCAGGGAGGCTGTCTGAGGATAAAGATCATGGCAGAGAACACACAAGACTTGAAACAGGAAATCATCATCACCGGCTTCGGCGGTCAGGGCATTATCCTTGCCGGACGGATCCTGGGTATGGCGGCGGCCCTGAAGGATGACAAACAAAGCACTCTGGTCCAGTCCTACGGCCCGGAATCCAGGGGCGGCGCCTGTTGCGCCCAGGTGATCATCTCAGATAAAATCATCCAGTACCCGTATATCACAACGCCGGATATCCTGGTCTGCATGTCCCACTCGGCCTATGAAAAATACCAGGCATCCCTGAAGCCCGGAGGGTATCTTCTCACGGACAAGGACCTGGTCAACGCCAGGGAGGACCGGGAATATTTTTCCATACCCGCCACCCGTATGGCTGAAGAGATGGGGCGCAAAATGATGGCCAATATCATCATGGTGGGTTTTGCCACTGCGGTAACCCGGATGGTGAGCCGTGAGGCTGCCGAGTATGCGGTGACGGAATCGGTACCCAAGGGAACGGAAAAATCGAATCTCGAAGCTTTTACCAAAGGATTCGACTACGGGTTGTCCAAACTCAAGGCCAGAAAAGGCAAGGCAGCGGGAAAAACAGGGGCCGTGATATGAAACGAGAAAAAGACAGACTCCAGCGCGTAATGGTTATCGGTGCCACACCATCGGGCATCGTTGCGGCAAACAAACTCGGGGAACTGGGTATTCCGGTGACCCTGGTCGATTCCGATCCGGACCTGGACCGGAAACTGTCCAGGGACGAATGGAAACTCAGATCCGGCATGCCCCTGAACCATGCCCACAGACCAGGCCTGATCCGTATCCTGAGAAATCCGGCCATACAGTGCATTCTTCCGGCTGCCATCAATACGGTCAAACACAGCCGCCAGGGATTCAGCGTTTCCCTGACCCGGCATGCCACCTTTACTGATCCCCAGCGATGCACCCTGTGCGGCAAGTGCATGGAGGTCTGCCCGGTGACCGTGGAACCGGACAAGAAGGCCATCCACGCCGGATCACGCCGGAGTCTGCCCGGTCGCCCGGTCATCGACAAACGCAAACAACCCTTATGTTCCGCGGCCTGCCCCCTGGGCGTCAACGTCCAGGGATATGTGGCCCTTGCTGCCAAGGGCCGTTACACTGAAGCCCTTGCGCTGATCCGGGAAAAAAATGTACTCCCGGGCATCTGCGGCAGGGTCTGCACCCACCCCTGCGAAACCCAGTGCCGCCGAAGTGAACTGGAAGGCGCCGTATCCATCCGGGCCATCAAGCGCTTTCTGGCGGACATGGATACCAGCCCCCCTGCCCCTGTCCACATACCACCTGAAACCGCTCCCCGGATAGCCGTGGTGGGCTCAGGCCCTGCAGGCCTGGCCGCTGCTGCAGAGCTTGCCAGATCCGGCATGCGGGTCACCATCCTGGAAAGGGAACCCATGGCCGGAGGCCTCCTCAGGTACGGCATCGGCGCCCACCGGCTCCCTCGGGAAGTCCTGGACAGGGAACTGGCTTACATCAGGTCTCTGGGGGTTGATATCCGCACCAGCCAGGCCATAAGCCTGCCAGGAGATCTTCCGGCCCTGAAAAAGTCCTATGACGCAGTCCTCCTTGCAACAGGCGCATGGAAGGACCGGAAACTGGGCATCCCCGGAGAAGATCTCCTGGGGGTCGAGGGCTGCATCGCATTCCTGTCCCGGTTCCACAACAACAACCACGGCAATATAGGTAAGAAGGTGGCTGTCATCGGCGATGGCAATGCCGCCTTTGACCTGGCACGGGTGCTTCGCCGAACCGGGGCTGGAGTAACGCTCGTGTCCTGGTTTGAAAAAAACAGGATCCCTGCAGATTCTGAAGAGGTCGCAGATGCTCTGGCAGAAGGCGTCTTGATAAAAGACGCTACCAGTGTTGTAGAATTCACAGGTGCAAACGGCAGGGTGAACCGCCTGGTGTGCCGCCCGACCAGGCCCGGAAAGCCGGATTCCACAGGCATGATCTGGCCAGAGGTCGTTCCGGGAAGCCAGTCCTTTGACCTGGACGTGGACCGGGTATTCTTGGCCATCGGCCAGACTGGCCCCCTGGCCCCTTCAGCCGCCCAAGGCGGCCTGGCCGTCACAGACCGGGGCTTCATCATACACAACGATTTCCATACCGGCATGGACAGGGTCTACGCAGCAGGGGATGCAACCACAGGGCCATCCACCGTTGTCCACGCCATGGCCGAGGGAAGGTGTGCTGCCATGGCGGTCCGAGATGACCTGAGACCCGCAGACCGGACCAGGCCAGAGCCTCCTAATCGTCCGGAAACTGCGGATTACAGGCCCATCCCCCAATCCGGCCCTGACCTTCCCCGCACTCCGGCCTCATCGCTGCCCTGTTCCGAAAATGTATTGGATTTCACCGAAGTAACAAAGGCTTACACACCGAGCCAGGTGATTTATGAGGCAGGACGGTGCCTGCAGTGCGGTGTATGTTCCGAATGTCTGGAGTGTGCAGACCAGTGCCAGAACCGGGCCATCCTTCACCAGGACACCCCGGAAGAGCTATCAGAGTATGCCGGAGTCCTTGTAGTGGCGGATCCTGACATGATCCCCCACCCAGTTAAGGGTGACGACGTGATCCGGGCCTACGGCCCCAGGACATCCCAGCCTGACACCGCAGCCATGCTCGTAAGGGGTTTTGCCGCTGCAGCCGCTGCCATGACTATTCTCAAACCAGCCTCCAGGAAACGTAAGGGCCACGGTCTGTCCATGGGAAGTCCCGATCCTGTCCTGGCAACCCAGGGGATCAAAACCGGAGTATTCATCTGCAAGTGCAACACCTCCCTGGGCTGGGCACCTGCCATGGACGCCGTTATCGGGAGCCTGGAGGGAACGGACAACGTCATCCATGCCCAGACCCTGGATTCAGCCTGTGTTGACGAAGGGATCGCCGCCATCATCAAGGCTGTAAGAACCCGATCCATAAACAGGATAGTGCTGGCGTCCTGCGTGTGCTGCCCCCTGAACTTCGTGTGCAACTCATGCACAGACCAGAGAAGCCGCCTGAAGCACGGCCTGTTCCACGCAACGGGCATCAGCCGTGCCATGGTGGAAACCTGCAATATCCGGGGTGAGGTTCTGCCCCTCCTTTGCAGGTATCCTGAACTGGCCATGAAACGATTTACGGGCCTACTCAGAAGGTCTGTTCGGAGGGCCTCACGACTGAGACCCTTTCCCACCCCCTTCAGGAACTATAACTTCACCACGGCCGTTATCGGCCAGTCCGAGGCTGCATTGACCAGCGCCATGACCCTGGCTGAAACAGGATCCGAAGTTCTGCTCTTCGGTGCCGGGGAAAATCCCCTGGCCATGGATCCCGGTCACCCCAACATCCTTGCAATGAAAGGATCGTCTGTTCAGGAGATGTCAGGCTCGCTGGGAGATTTCACCATTGTTGCCAGAATCGGCGACAACCTCCAGACCTTTCATGCCGGTGCGGTCATTATCGAAGACAAAACCCTGAAACGCATCAAGTATATCCACCAGGAAGGACTGCCCGACCGAGTGGTCATTGCGGCCCTGCAGGAAGCGGACAAAACCGGAATCCCCTATGTGCTTCCGGGCATGACATCCATATCCGGCCTGTTCATTTCAAATCCTCCGGGCATCAGTGTTTCGGCACGGCAAAAGGGTTCAGCCGCAGCCATGCACGCAGCAACCATCATGCCCAGGGAACCCAGGCAGAGCAAGGGGTACACCGTTGCCGTGGAGACCAATCTGTGCCGTGGATGCGGACGGTGTATCGAAGTGTGCACCTACCAGGCCGTCACACTCAATCAGAATGCTATGGGCGGGTGGTCCGCATCTGTTGATGAATCCCTGTGCAAAGGATGCGGCAACTGCATTTCCGTGTGTCCGACCAATGCGGTGGACAGCCCTTACCGGAGTCAGGCCTTCCTGGAAAGAAGTCTGGAGGAAATCCTTGTTTAAACCACGAGTTAAGAGATCAAATCAACTGTCAGATATGAGAATACAGATCAACCATCAACCCCTTCAGGACTGTCATGGAAAACTTTAAAATAGTACTGTTCCTATGCAACTGGGGCCCCCATGCCGCATTCCAGACCCTTCAGGATACGGGCAGGGACATTCCCCCGGAAATCAACATGATCCGTATACCGTGCACGGGCCGTATAACCAAAGCTCTGCTGTTCAAGGCCTTTGAGATGGGGGCCGATGGCGTTGCCCTGGTGGGATGCTCTCCGGGCACCTGCCGGTACGGCAGCGGGACCGAGTCTGCCCGCAAAAATACCGAAGCGACCCGGGATATTATAGATCTCCTGGGCCTGGGCCGGGAACGCATGCGCCTTGAAACATTTCTTCCCGATGACTGGGAAAATCTTCACGCGTTTATCACGGACTTTACCCGGACCATACAGCAAATGGGCAAAAGCCCCATCCAGTCCATCCCGGAACCCTCGCCTGCCGGTGAATTTGAAACTACCATCAAGGACATCATCAAAAAGCATGACGCCTTTGCCTGCCAGGATTGCGGCAAATGCACCTCGTCCTGCCCCCTGGCCCTGACCGGCAAAGCCTTCTCCCCCAGAGCACTGGTGGCTGCCCTAATCGACAATGACCTGGACGGGGACCAGACCCGGGACAACATCTGGTCCTGCCTGACCTGCGGCACCTGCTACAGCCGTTGCCCGTCGGAAGTGAACTTCCCGGAACTGATCCAGGATATGCGTTGCCACATCATCAAGGGCAAACAGGAGAAAACCCGCCTGACCCACGGCGGTTTTTTCCAGTCCCTCATGCGCTCCATGACCTGCCCGGGTGTGAGCCAGAAGCGATGGCAGACCCTGCCGGAAACCATCCAGACCGATCCTGGCAACGGTGTGGTGTTCCATGGGGGATGTGCCCCCTACTACGATATCTTTTTCAGAAACCACCACGGCGTGGCCACATCCAATGTCATTGACAGCGCGTTGAAGCTTCTCAACTTCTTTGATATCCGGCCGGCCCTTTTGGGCAACGAACGGTGCTGCGGCCATGATCTTCTCTGGTCCGGCGACCGGGAAAACTTCCTGAGGCTCGCCGCCCTCAACGCCCGTACCCTGAACGACAGGGGGACAAAAGAGCTGATCACGGCCTGCCCGGAATGCTACCGGACCTTTGCCGTGGATTACCCGAAGCACGGCATTAAACTGAATTTCAAGGTCACCCACCTCTACGAGATCCTGGAGGCTGAAATCGACCGGGGCGCGGTTACCTTTAACGGACCCCAGGGGATCTACACCTTTCAGGACTCCTGCAGGCTCAATGGCCTGCCCGAGCTCAAGGCACTGCCAAGGAAACTCATAAAACGGTTTACCAGAGGATCCTTTGTGGAAATGACCAATTCGGGAGATTCAGCCATCTGCTGCGGCAACTGCGCCTGGACCGGGTGCGATGCCTTTTCCAAGGCGCTCCAGGTCAAGCGCATCAAGCAGGCCCGCCAGACCGGGAGCGACACCATGATCACCGCCTGCTCCAAATGCCGAATCCATCTCGGCTGCGCCATGGAAGATCCGTTTGTTGGCGGAGAACTCAAGATGGACTTACAGGACCTGACAACCATTATTGCAAATCATATCTGCTGGGAATAAGGAAAGGCCATTCTTCATGAAAACACAAGTACTGGAAAGAACGCATGCAGCACCCGAGGACGGGCCCAGGCTCGGGGTGTATGTCTGCCGGTGCGGACTGAACATCGCACAGACCGTTGACTGTGGGAAAGTGGCCCAGGCAGCCGCCCTCAAGGACGGTGTCCTGGTTGCCAAGGAAATCACCTATGCCTGTTCGGAACCTGGACAGATGGAAATCCGGGAGGATATAGAAAAGCAGGGGCTTACCGGCATCGTGGTGGCATCCTGCTCACCCAGGCTCCACGAGCAGACCTTCCGCAACATGATGAAACAGGCCGGTCTCAACCCCTATCTCCTCGAAATGGCCAACCTCAGGGAGCAGTGTTCCTGGGTTCACATGAACGATCGCGAGGCAGCCACCCGGAAATCCATGGACCTGGTCTCCATGGCTATTGCCCGGGCAAGCCTGCTTAAGCCCCTGACCGAGGAGATCCTTCCTTTGACCAAGAAAACCCTGGTCATCGGCGGGGGGGTGGCCGGTATTCAGGCAGCCCTGGACCTGGCCGACAACGGGTACCAGGTTACCCTCGTGGAGAGGAGCCCGTCCATCGGCGGCATGATGGCCCGCCTGGACAAAACCTTTCCCACCATGGACTGCTCCATCTGAATCCTGGGTCCGAAAATGACGGATGCCGGTCGGCATCCCAACATCACCATCCACACCCTGAGCGAGATAGCCGATGTCAAAGGGTATGTGGGGAACTTTACGGTCAGAATCATCAAGAAAACCAAGTACGTGAACGAAACCGAGTGCACCTCCTGCGGAGAATGCGCCAAGGCCTGCCCGGTTGTGTTCCCGGATGATTTCAACGAGGGACTCTCCTCCAGGAAAGCCATTTACATCCCCTTTCCCCAGGCAGTCCCCTCCTCATACCTGATCAACATGAACGAATGCATGGGCCGGGGATGTTCCAAATGCATGGACGTGTGTGACAAGGGGTGCATCAATTTTCACATGTCCGACCAGGAAATCCTGGACCAGGTAGGCTCCATCGTGGTGGCCACAGGGCTGGACCCCTATGATCCCAGGGCCATGGACGAGTACGGGTACACCCGGTTTGCCAATGTCCTGACAAGCCTGGAGTTCGAGCGGCTGGTCAATGCGGGCGGACCCACAAAGGGAGAACTCATCCGGCCCTCGGACCGGCGCCATCCTAATTCCGTGGGATTTATCCAGTGCGTGGGCTCCCGGTCAAAACAAAAGGGAGGCCAGTACTGCTCCAACATCTGCTGCATGAACACCATCAAGAGCACCCTGGTGCTCAAGGAGCATTACCCGGATATGGAGATCACGGTGTTCTACATCGACATCCGGGCATTCGGCAAGGGGTTCGAGGACCTGTACAACCGCAGCAGGAGCCTGGGTGTCAAATATGTCCGAGGGCTTCCCGGATCTGTGGAAGAGACGCCTGAAGGCTCCCTCAAGGTCAGTGTGGAGAACACCTCCACCGGTAAAATTGAAGCCCGGACCCTGGACATGCTGGTATTGGCCATCGGCGTGCAGCCCGCAGCCGGGACCCAGAAACTCCAGGAAATGCTGGGACTCCAGCTGACCCCGGACGGCTTCTACCTGGAAGCCCACCCCAAACTCCAGCCCGTGGATGCGGCAACCCGGGGAATCTTCTATGCCGGATGCGCCGAAGGACCCAAGGATATCAAGGAGAGCGTAACCCAGGGAACGGCAGCGGCAGGCAGGGCCATCCGGCTCATGCACCGGGGCGAGATCTCATCGGAGCCCATCACATCCCAGATCATTGCCGAGCACTGCACTTCCTGCGGCATCTGTGCTACTGTATGCCCGTACAATGCCATCACCGTGGATACCAAAAAGAAGACCCCGGCCAAGGTCAACACGGCAGCCTGTGCCGGGTGCGGCACCTGTGCTGCGGAATGCCGGTTCGGCGCCATTGTCATGAACCATTTCACGGACCAGCAGATCAACTGCCAGACCGACGCCCTGCTGGCCGAGGACCCCCAGGACAAGATCCTGACCTTTGCGTGCAACTGGTGCTCCTATGCCGGGGCCGACTTTGCGGGTGTATCCAGGCTCCAATACCCCCCCAACGTACGGCTCATCCGCACCATGTGCTCGGGACGGGTCGACGAAAACTTCATCTGGCACGCATTTGAAAAAGGGGCACCGGTGGTCCTGGTTTCCGGCTGCCACATCGGAGACTGCCATTACATCGACGCCAACCACTGGACCGAAAAACGCATTGCCCGGGTCCAGAAGAAGATGGAGAAAAAGGGGATCCGACCTGAACGGCTCCAGCTAGCCTGGATCAGCGCTGCCGAAGGCGTACGGTTTGCCAAAGTCATGAAGGACATGGAGGCCATCCGGACTACGGTCACCCCGGAGGAAATCAGACAGACCCAGGCCATCCTTTCTGCCTGAAACTCTTGACAACCAACGCCGCCCGGGTCATATTGGCCCGGGCGGTTTTGTTTTTGCGCCCTGCTTCCATCAATGCCAAGACAAAGAAGGTGTACCGTGTTCACAGACAGGTTAAAGGCCCTTACCCCCTATGTCCCGGGAGAACAGCCCCAGGACAGGACCTATATCAAACTCAACACAAACGAGAGCCCCTATCCGCCCTCTCCCAGAGTCCGCCAGGTACTCCAAAGCTCCTCCTATGAGGACCTGAGGCTCTATCCCGATCCCCTGTTCCGGAAACTCAGGGAAACCATCGCTTCAAGGCACTGCCTGAAACCTGCCAATGTGTTTATCAGCAACGGATCGGATGAGGCACTCTCCTTTTGTTTCTACGCTTTTTTTGACAGCAGCAGAGGTCCCCTCCTGTTTCCCGAGTTCTCCTATTCCTTTTACCCGGTCTACTGTGATTTTTACAGGATCGGGTACAAAAAAATCCCCTTGAACCCGGATTTTTCCATCAACGTTGACAGCTATCTTGCACAAAAAACTTCCTGCGGGATCATCTTTCCCAATCCCAACGCCCCTACAGGCATAGGCCTCTCCCTTGACGCCATAAAAAGCCTCCTGGACCGGTATCCCGTCGACAGGGTGGTCGTAATCGATGAGGCCTATATTGATTTCGGCGGGGAGAGCGCCGCCTGTCTCCTGGAGCAATACCCCAACCTCCTGATCGTCCAGACTTATTCCAAAAGCAAATCCCTGGCAGGACTGCGCCTGGGTTTTACCCTCGGCAGTGAAGCGCTTATCACCGCCCTGTTCACCGTAAAAGACTCCTTCAACTCCTACCCCGTGGACAGGCTTACCCTGGACATCGGGAAAGCTGCCTATGAAGACCAGGAGTACTATTCAAAGATGACAGGAGACATCATCCGGTCCCGGGAGTATCTCACGGAAAAACTCCTGGACCAGGGTTTCGAGGTCCTGCCGTCCAAGGCCAATTTCGTCTTTGCCAGAAAACCGGGGACAACCGGGAAAGCCATATACGAAAGGCTAAAAGAAAAGGGTATTCTGGTCCGCTATTTCAGCACGCCGGGAATTGATGATTTTGTCCGTATCACCATCGGCACACCCGAAGAAATTGATTGCCTCCTGAAAAACACAAGGGCATTATTCGGACGTTTGCCGATACATACCGTCTGAAAACGACATATCTGGCTGAACAGGAGGCATCATGGTACTGGCCGGCGGTGATCTTACCCAAGAGAACAATATCTGGATATGATTTCCGGACGACCAGCCGCCGGCACTGACGAAAAGAAACCGTCGGTCTTTTAGTTATGAATGCACATCCTGACCTGGTCCCTCTACCTTGAACCGCGCCCTTGGGAGCGGGCCTATTAACCCTAGGATTTTTTCAGTTCACCTTCGATGGCACACCCAAGAGGCTCCCTGTTTCTAATCGCAACGAAACAGCGATTGCAGGAGATGCAGGCCGCCCTGTGGTCCGGTTCTTTCTCCCAGGTGCTGATCAGGTCCGGTTCCCGGATAAGGGGACGGCACAGGGACACGAAATCGGCTTCCCTGTTTTCGATAATCGTTTCCATCTGCTCCAGGCGCCGGAGTCCGCCGACCATCATCACCGGAACATCGACAGTGGATTTGATCGCTTTGCACCAGTCCCTGAAATAGGCTTCTTTTCCGGCTCGATCGATTCCGGTTCGAAATTCGGTCTCGGTGTAGTAATGCCCCCTCAGCCCCTGGCTAATCTCAAGCGCGTCAATGCCCCATTCCTGGCACTGCCTGGCAACCCTTGCTCCCTCCTCGAACTTCAGTCCTTTGTCGAACCCGTCCTGAACGCCGAGTTTGATCAAAAGCGGATAGTCTGCACCGACACGGCTCCGGATCTCCCGGCAGGTTTCCCTGAGAAACCGGGACCGGTTTTCCAGCTCCCCGCCCCATATGTCGGTACGTCGGTTCGTGAACGGTGAAAGGAACTGGCTGAACAGATAGGCATGGGCGCCGTGAAGCTGCACGGCATCGAAGCCGGCCTCCTTTGCTCTTAAGGCGGCGTCACCGAATGCACGGATCACTTGCCGGATTTCATCCTCGGTCATTTCCCGGCAGAGTCCCTCAAAGTAGGGGTCGTCCTTTACCACTGAAGGGGCGATGGCAGTTTTCCGGATTAGGGTCTGGTATCTGCAGGCCTCACGTCCTGCGTGGGACAGCTGGGCGGCAATACGGGCTCCGTGGCCATGTACGGCATCGACCAGGTGCCGGAGGCCGGGAATGGATGAGTCGTTGCTGATGTCCATCTGGAAGGCTGAAATCCGGCCCGATTGATCCACGTTGGCCAGACCGGTGACAATCAGGCCACAGCCGCCCTGGGCCAGTCCGGTGTAAAGTGCAATCTGCTTTTCGGTCACCTGTCCGCTGGAGTCGGCCATGCCGTCATGGGTGGCCGAGCGTACAAATCTGTTTCGAAGTTTCAGTTGGCGTATAGCAGCAGGTTCAAATATCATTTTTCTCATCTCCTTTATCCCTGTCAGTCCGGGCAAACCCCGCCTGCCGGAAAACAGATATCGGGTTCAGGTCCGTTTCAGAGGCTCGCCGGCAGGATATGGCAGGTATCGGATCGTCAACCCCATTGCCTTTTTCTGTTGCATATCCCCGGGTAAAACCCGGTGGGCTCCTTCTGTGCCGATGCACCACTTTCCCTTCCGGATCGACCTCACGGCTTCGGCAGGGGTGCAGATCGAGACAAATGCAAATACTTTGCCATGGGTACCTGGGGCCCTGGAAACTCCCTGACAACAAATTGAAATATAGACATAAAGGCAAAACTGACAGGAATGAGGCCGAACGGATGGTAACTGAGGTTTTGAATACCTTTCTCTACACGCAGGGGTTCCATGTTCATGTATCATACTGGAATATAAAAAGAAAATGCTGTTCGAATACACTATTATGCATGATGAGGATAAGCGACACACCCGGCGGGGCATCACCAAATGAACCATGATGATTTCTTCAGAATGAAATTCAACCGATTATATCTGGCGGACAAGGATTTCCCTGTCCCCGAAGCGTATGGACCGGGGGGTCTCTTCGGCCCGGTGCCCGGCATGGCAGATGACATGGATCGTGATCATGCCCTGGCCTGATTCATGGGATTCATTCTGCCCACAATGCTTAAAAACTCCTTTTGATAGACCGGGATATCATTCTTCTTCAGAGAAACCGCATTCCATTCCACCGGGAATCCCTTCCTGGTAATTGGCAGGGCCATGATGCCGTTCGCATCAAGCATGGCTTCGACTGCCCACCCCGGAAGACAACTGATTCCGAACCCTGATGAAACCATATCAATGATTGCCTGGGCCTGGGCAATTACCATGAATTTCCGGGGTTCAACACCCGTTGGTTTCAAAACGATCTGGTAGAATTTATTCTCCTTTTTTTCCGAATGGGATATCAGGCACTGGTTCCTGAAGTCCTCCAACCGAACAAAAGGTCTGGTGCTCAAGGGATTGCCGCCATCCATGATACACACAATCTGATCCTGGAACAGAGGGATGACGGAAAACGGCTCATCCTCCCTGTTCATGCCTGCTCCCGTGATGATGACATCGTATTTTTTTTCTTCCAGTTCCCGCTGGGTATCCGTGGATGCTCCGAGTTCGAATTCAATATTGGGAAATTTTTCCTGAAAGGCTGACAGGGCTCTGGGCAACCATTTATAGCAGAATATGCATTGCGTTCCTACCCTGAACTCACCACTCTCCCCAGACACTTGTTTCGCGAGTTCAAGCTCTGCGTCATCGAGTATTCCAATGACTTTTTCCGCTGTCTGCAGCAACTGCTTTCCAAACGATGTCAGTATCATCTTCCTGCGGGTCCTGAAAAACAGGTCGACGTTCAATCTGCCTTCAACGTCCTTGAGCTGCTGGCTGAGCGCGGACTGGGAAATGAACAACTTGTCTGCTGCCTTGGTCATATTACCGGTTTCGGCAATGGACGCGATGAGTTTTAAATGTTTGATTTCAAGCTGGCCCATGGGTATTCGATTAGCATTCCTTATTTTAATTATAATTATAATTAATTTTACTTATATAAAATTCATGTGTAGTTTTCAAGCCAAACCCGGAAATAAATAAATCAGTCGGGATTATCAACACATTAGAAAAGGAGAGAAACATGGCTCGAATCACACTGACCCCTCCGGAAAAGGCAGCGGGCGTTGTAAAGGAAGGGTATGACATGTTCATGAAGAATATCGGGATCATCCCGAAACCCATGGAGATGTTGAGTGCAAGTCCAGGGTTGTTTGCGTTCCAGCTTGACAGGATACGTTATTTTTCAAAACACCCCAGCCTTGGCTTTGCCCTTCTGGCGCACATACGCTACCTTGTTGCATGCCAGTTGAATTACAGTTGCTGCCAGGATTTCAACCGGCATGTACTCACGAAACTGGGGCTTGAGGATAGGGAGATCACGGCAATGGAAAACGACCCGTCAAAAGCAATGCTCGAGGACAACGAAAAAGCCATGCTGGCCTTTGTTGTCAAATCGGTCAGGGACCCGGGATCCGTAACAGATTCGGACGTCGGCGAACTGAGGAACCTGGGATGGTCCGACAGCGACATGATGGATGCCCTGGCCCAGGGCGTCAGCATGATCGATCACTCCATCATGATGCAGGTATTCAAGATTGACCAGAGCTGCATGGTCTAAAAACGGACAAACCATCATCGACCCGGGCAGGATCCTCCCCTGATCCCCCGGGTCATCCTTTCGACCAGGTTTGAAACGCCACGGTTCCCAGCCCCTCCAGCCAATAACGCCGACCCTCGTCGTCGGCCATGACACATACAGACTCGTGATGCTCCAGGTTCCGGGGGAGATGCCGGGAAAATTCCTCCCAATAATACCCACGGCAATCGTCCTGGAGAGTCGGGCAGCCGATGGGTGTAATGTGGGGAGTTCCGTCGGGATTGATGGTCGCCAGAGAGATATGGTGGTTGGTCTTAAGTCCCCTGTTAACATGGTTTCAATGGCAGACACCAGCTCCCTTGGTGCATCCTCCTTCAGATTGCAGCATAAAGCCGGGAGCTGTCCTGAAACTGTCATCAAGAAAACAACCATCAGAATAATATATCATTTTTATTGCCATAATAATTGTCTCAAAATTTTGAGCAAATGCCGTGGATGAATTCCATTTCAGAGCATTTCACAATCTCTAATCGTGAATACCAGTAGTTTCAAAGCCCAAAAAAGCAAAGGAATAAATTATTATTGACATGTTTGGACCATGTAATGTATTCAATTTATGTTTCAACTTTAATTAAGAAATGAACTGATACATTTAATTATTCAAACACAAAAATAAGTCTTGGAGAGATTCATGAAAATCAGACAAAAACTTTTTCTGGCGGGTTTAGTCTTACTGACAACTGGTGTCTGCGCGGAGGCCGGGCCAGTGATTGCCTGGAACCCGGACAGGATTGCCATAGAGCAAAAGCAGGGAACGCAATCCACCCTTCAGGTTGCCTTTACATCCACCAGGCATCTGGACGGCGTTGCCGTCCGGATTTCGCCGGAACTTCTTCCGTGGCTGAGTGTCGCGCCCGGGGCCATTGACACTATTGAAGCCGGTGAAACCCTCCAACTCACCCTGTTGGTCCAGGTGCCCTCTGATGCTGCGGCCAGTAACCATGACGGGACTGTTCAACTGAGGGAACAGGTAGGCGGAAAACTGAGGGGAACCTTGGCCAGACCACTTTCCGTAATCCTGAGGATTATCGAGGCAGCCGGGGATAATGGACTCCCGCCGGACCCGGGTGAGGAAGGAAAAAATACACTTCTTGGCATTGACAGCGATACCGATGGCGTGCGTGATGATATCCAGCGCTATATTTACTTCTCCTATACGGACGAAGAGGCTGTAAGGCTTGCATTAACACAGGTTGCCATGGAATACCAGGGGCTGCTTGCAAAGGCCGACGATGCTGAAGCAGCAATGGAACACGCCAATAGAATGTCACGCCATGGCGAATGCCTTCATTATTTAAAAGGAAGAGAATCCGGAGACATAATTGCAGCACTAAAGGCAGAAATACTGAATACAAAAGAGCGAAGCCTTGCCTATATCCAATACAATAAGAAATTGGGCGGCTACGTATTTCGCGGCAAGCCCTTAAAGGAGTGGAGAAACAGCTGTTGCTTTGACATTGATGCCGTGGAGGGAAGAAAATGAGACCGTTATTCATCTTCGGCTTTTTGATAATGGTGATGGGGCTTCTGACAGTGCCGTTCCCGGGTTATTCGGCAGAGGAGAATTTTTGCGAGCCAGGAATCGTGATTTTCTTTGGTAACGGTGTATGGAATGATCACGAGGGTGCGGAGTTAAGCAGACGGGTACTTTCAGAAGAGATAGAAACAGATGTCCTTGGAACAGAACTGGAAGGGTTGCTGACATACGAGGTTGCCTACAATCCTACTGAAGGGGCGATATCGGATCTCATGGAGACGTTCATCCAGAATGCAGAGACCGACTTCACCAAATTTTGGCGCTACCTTTCTGGCCTGGATCCCCTGCCGGATATTCTCCTGAAGCGGCTGAAGGAAATAGCCAATGCTGTTGATGAGAGTATCCTGCTGTACAATCCTGCTGTGCAGAATCATGTCAACGTTTATAACTCGTATCTGAACAATGGAAAAAAGGTGGTGGTGGTGGCACACTCCCAGGGCAACCTGTTTGCCAATATCGCATACACAGGCATTGATATTAATCGTATCCACAGTTTCGGCATTGTCTCCGTGGGGAATCCCGACAGCTATGTTGCCGGAAATGGAGCATATACCACCCTTGATGAGGATATCATTATCGGGGCGGTTCCGTGTTCCCTGCCGAGCAACCTTGACAATTTTTCCGGGATCAATCTGGATGACCTCACAGGCCACATGTTTGTCAAATCCTATCTGGCAACAGGTCATCAGGCCGAACAGACTATCCTTGACAATATTATAAGCGTGATTGACGAGTTGAAATTTCCAGGCTGTGAGTTGCTGATCGATTTCGAATCTCTCCCGGACGGATCTTCTCCCCATGTGGTCGACTATCACTCTGCCGGCTATCCCGGAGACCCGATTCTGGAAAATTATGCCGAATGGGGAGTTCATTTCAGCCAGACAGGCGTCGCTGGCTCACCCGCCTTTTCCAATTACAATTTTGAAAACAACATCTACGCGTTTGCATGGAAAAATTTGAACGGGTACTCGGATATCGTCATCTCCTTTGATCTGCTGGTTTACGGTATCCGTGTCAATGTTTCTGGAGCCCAGATGCGGACGGTGACCATGACGGCGTACGATGCTGACGGCAATGCCCTTGGGGAAGCAATGGCCGGTCTGTTAACACCCTATAAATTCACACGCGAAATTGTCTTGAGTACAGTGGATCCGATAGCATCGGTCAAATTCACGACCGGAGCCTGGGCCGCCATTCTGCTGGATGACCTCCACCTCAACGGGGACACCCTCTGAGGCGTTATCTGTTTTTCCCTGTCATCGGATTCAGATGCCCATCAAAAAAAGCGGGACACTACCCCTTCCGGCCGGACAAGCGATCAGGGCAACGTGATGACCGGGGGGGGGTTAGAGGTTCCAGCCCCAATAGGCCAGGAAAACGGGGAATTGTCTCAGGTCCGAGGCCTTGCGGTCCCAGGGTTTCAGGCTGGTGTAGAAAACCGGGTCTCCTGTGGCACCGGGCTGGAAGCGTTTGTCCTCCCCTACCCGCCAGTCCAGTGCCCACCAGCTCATGAAAAGTCTCTCCCACACCTTCGTGCTCCCACGGACATATCCCTTTCTGGCCCCCCGGGTCTCAAAAAATGAAGCGGTCCCTCCTCCGGCAAGGGGCAGGGCCTCCAGGGAGGACAGGGGCTGGAGCCCGGGTTCAGCCAGGGGTATCGGGGCGAGACTGCCTATGTCCACGATCCCCACATCCCTGACCCTGTGACTGTCGGCCCGAATGAGAATTCTGACCCTGGCCCACCCTGAAAGATAAGGCCCCACGTCCAGGAGCCCTGGCAGGGTCTCCGAATAAATCGACTGTAGTTCCTCTGTGTTCCAGCCCCGGGGAAGGGCCTCCCGGTTCAGCACTGACGTGGGGACAAATCCCAGATAGCACCCGCAGGTGTGCAAGGTGGTGTAAAGAACCGGTTCCCGGTTGCTGTTCAGGGTAACGATGACCAGAAGCCCCACATTGCTCCCGGCACCGATGTGAAAGGGAGCCAGGCTGAAGGGAATGGATTTGAAATGGATCCGGTAGACCAGATTCACATAGGCTCCCCTGCCGGTTTCAAAGGGTACGGCCTCGCAGTAGATGGTTGGTTTATCCGGATCAATGGTCACCTGGTCTTCACCCCTCCCGTCCCTGATCGCCATGGCACCGCCGATGCGGTTGTAATCCCTGTCCGGATTTTCAACCACAAAGACCGGAAGATGACGGACCAGGAGTTCCCTGTGTTCCCGGCTTTGACCGTCGAGGATGCCGGCCCCGGCTGATGCAGGATCCACAGCGTATTGCAGCAGGATTTCAGGTTTTGGCGGGGCCGCTGTCTTCAGCCCTGCACATCCGGTAAAACCAAGTGCTGAAACATAGCACAAGGCACACATGAGCACTGCTTTCCACCGTGCCATCAAATACCTCCCAGTCTGATAGAGATTGACAACTTTCATGGTGATTTCATTTCCCGGACCGGCTGTTCATGTCCTGTTCCGGACTCGGACCCATCGTCCCTGCCGGCTGGTGCCAGCCCTGAGCACCGTCCGGCACGATACGGACCCGGGTTGAATTAAACCGCGGGCCAGACCCGATGGCCTGGGGCATGCAGCTCATCAGGCAATTCATGGGAACGCCGTCCAGGTCCAGGGACTGGCGGGGAGACCAGACTACTCCCGGGAGGATACTGTCTGAAACCCGCACATGGACCCTGACCCGGCCCAGGTCATTGGCCAGGGTTACCCGGTTCCCGTCAGTCACGCCAAGACTGGCGGCATCCTGTGGATTCACCAGTGCAATGGCCGGTATGGGACCATAGACATCCTGGAACTGGGTGCTGGTATAGGACGGGGTTGCACTGGTCACCAGTGTAAAGCCATGGTCAGGCGTATCCGGGTCCGGCTGTACGGGCAGGGGGGAAAACCCCAGACCCACGGCCCTGGAAGATGCCAGTTCAAGACTTCCCGACGGTGTATCATACACTGAAACCGGCTTTCTTTTCAGCTTCAGCACCTTTCCCCGGACCAGGTCGAGGAAGGTCCCGTTCTTCAGAGCTCCGTCCATGGCCTGCTCGACCGCTGCCATGGGGTCCTGGAACACCCATGGCTCTGTAACGCCCACCCGGCGGGCCAGGTCCTGCATGACCTGTATTTCCGTGCGGCTGTCAGTAACCGGGGCCATGGCCCTGGGCGACCACCGCACCGTATCATGGCCCCATGGGATGACCAAATCCTGCTTTTCAAAAAAGGTGGGGGCCGGAAGAACAACATCGGCAAACCGGGTTGTCCGGGTCCAGTGGGTTTCGTTCACGGCCACAAACACGTCCCTGCGCTCGAGCCCCTGGCGCAGCCGGTTCTGGTCCGGCAGGGTCATGGCCGGGTTCATGCCGCTGATATAGATGAATTTGACTTCTCCAGTGTTGACCAGTTCCGGAAGCGCCACCTGCTCCACAACCCGGAATGGCCTGGACGTCAGAGATTTGCCGGAAACCATGCCGGAGTTGACCAGAAACCCTTTGCCGTTGCTGTAAAAGAACCCCCTGTCATAGCCCAGGACCGCTGGAATGAGTCCGATGGCCCTGACCTGGTCGGCGCCATGACTGCATTTCTGGAGGCCGATGCCGATGAGGGTTGCGCTTGGCCGGTAGCGGCCGTACAGGTCTGCTGCCCGGTCCAGATGATCCCGAGGAACACCGGAAACAACTTCAACGGCTGCCGGGGTCCATTGACTTGCCGCCTGCCTCAGCGCTTCAAACCCCAGGGTTCTCCTGTTAATGAAATCCAGATCCGCACTGCCCTTGTCGACAAGGATCCTGATCAGACCGTAAACCAGGGCGATGTCAGTGCCGGGTCTGGGCTGGAGCCACAGATCCGCTTTTCCGGCAGTGGCTGTCCGGACAGGATCGATGACCAGAATTTTCGCTCCCCTGTCCTTCCTGGCCTCCAGGGCCAGGGCCCACAGATGGGGGGCACTCACGGCAGAATTGAAGCCCCAGAACACGATGAGATCCATGCCGGGAACTTCCTGGTAAATCATGCCGTGGCTGCTGCCGTAGTGGAGGGCCAGGGCCCGGTGACCCGAGTTGCAGCACAGAGACCAGTCTGTCTGGGTGGCACCCAGGGCAAACCAGAGCCTCTGGGGGAAGGCTTCGGTGAAAAGGCCTGCATTGCCCGCATAGGCCAGGTAAAGGACCGAGGCCGGACCGTGACGTTCAATGGTCTGTTTCAACTGCCGAGCCACCCGGTCAAGGGCCGTGTCCCAGCCGGCCGGAACCAGCTGCGCCCCGTCACGGACCATGGGTGATTCCACACGGTTTGAATAAATATGTTTCAGGTCGCCCGCAGCCCGGGGGCAGGTGATGCCCCGGGTCACCGGATGGTCCGGGTCCCCCTTGACCGAAAGCATCCTTCCCGAGTCATCCAGGGTCACCGTCAGGGAACAGGTGTCATAACAGTCCCGGGCACAGGACAGATTTACCTGCCTGCACTGCTTTTCTTCCTTAACATTACTTAGCATCGTCCCGCCACCCATAAGGTTCCCATCCCCTTGCATCCTGCCATTCTAGACATACTGGCCTGCGCACCAGCCCGAAGACCAGGCCCACTGGAGGTTATACCCTCCCAGCCACCCGGTCACGTCCAGGACCTCGCCGATAAAAAAGAGACCCTGCACCTGCCTGGCTTCCAGGGTCTTGGACGAAATATGATTGCAGTCAACACCGCCCACGGTCACCTCGGCTGTCCGGTACCCTTCTGTTCCGCCGGGCTGGATTATCCACGCGTGGAAGGCCTCTGCAATCAGGCGGAACTGGTCGTGGGAAACCGAAACAATGGGGCAATCGGCCAGGGTTCCATCCAGGCGTACGTCCACCAGGCGTTTGGGAAGCCAATCAGACAATACGGACTTGACGTGCCTTTTGGGGTGGACTGCCTGCTCCGACCGGAGCGCCCCGGCCAGATCCATCCCCGGCAACAGATCAATGGTAATGGGATCCCCGGCCTGCCAGTAAGAGGACACCTGGAGAATCACCGGCCCGCTCAGGCCCCGGTGGGTAAACAAAAGTTTTTCCCGGAACGTTACGGACAGGGTGCTTACACCGGCATCCACCGACACTCCGGCCAGACCGGACAGGATCTCCCTGTCACCGGGCTGGAGCGTAAAGGGGACAAGTCCTGGCCTGGGAGGCAGGACCGGGATCTGAAACTGCTCCGCCACCTTATAACCAAAGGGACTGGCTCCGGCCCCGGGTAAGGATACCCCGCCCGTTGCAACCACCAGGGATGAGGCAAGAAGATCCCGTGCTCCTGCTTGGATGCGGAACCGGTACCGGCAGTCACCTTGCGGCTCGACCAGACCGATCTGCTCCACCGGGGTGTTCATTGCCATTTCCACGCCGGTACCCCGGCAAATGGCAAGCAGCATATCCAGAATTTCAGAAGCGCTGCCGGTGCAGAACAGCTGTCCGTGCTCCCTTTCATGGAAGGCTATGCCATGGGCTTCAACCAGGGCAATGAAATCCGTTGAGGTAAACCGGCTCAGGGCTGATTTGCAGAAATGGGGGTTCCCGGAAATGTACTGGTCAGCGCTCACCCGGCGGTTGGTGAAATTACACCTGCCGCCGCCGGACATGAGGATCTTGCGCCCCGGAGCCGGACCGTGGTCAATGACAAGAACCTGCCTGCCCCGCTTTCCGGCCTGGGTTGCACACATGAGTCCGGATGCACCTGCCCCGATAATAATCACATCAAACTTTTGTGTCACCCGATTCCCTCCAGCCCCAGGCCATTCACCATGGATGTCCCGGTTTTCGTGATTCCATAATCTTCACCCACATTCTTAATCCGTGAATTCATGGTATGCCATGCCCGGACGGTTATCAAGAGAAAACAGCCGATGAAATACTTGCATTCGCGGCCAGCTATGGTACGATCATCCCATCAGCAAAGCCCGCCTGGTCATTCCGGGTGGGCGTTTTTTCTCCCAGGGAACCCCTTGATAAAGGACTCCCTCTATCCTGCTTCCCCATGACCCTGCACAACGCTGACACGTGCTCTGCCGTTATTTGCGGATGCACGACTGCAGCAGACAGGGCAACAGGAACCTGTCAACCCGAATTCCGGAAGCCTGCAAGGCTGAAACTGCCGGATCAGGGAAAGGACGGCCCATGGACCAGGAACAGCGGTATGTGGATTTTTTCTACCATAAATATCAGGGCCGGGTGGCCATTGGTGTCGGGTTCAATCCCAACTTCTCGGAAATCTATCCCCTGGTTTTCCAGGCCAAGGAGGGTCAGCTCCTTGGCGTTGTGGCCCTTGGCGTCATTCCCAACGGGGCCTGCGATGCCGTCCACATCTACCACATCGGTGCATTTAACACAGGGATGGGAAATGGATCAACAATCCTTGAGGAGCTTTGCCTCAAGGCCGACCAGTTCAAGATCATCCTGAGCGTCAGCGCCATAGGCCTTCCCAATGGCCAGGAACCCAGAATAAGCGACGACACGCTGGATCACTGGTACCGAACCTACCGGTTCAAGGGTGATACCCAACTGTTGCGGCAGCCCGCAAGCCCCCTGACACAGGGGTAGCCGACACACCCAGGGATGTGCGTCTGCTGTTCCCCGGAATCATGGACCTGGGTCAGTTCATCCTGACAATGCCGCCCTGGGTTGTATTTGATTCCCTGGCATGACTGACGATACGTGTCCCCTTGATGATCACTTTACCACTGCTCTTGAGAACAATGGAGCTTTTACCGCAGGAAAGCTCCAGTTCGTCGGATGCGTTGAACCGGATTTTCTTACCCTTGAAAAACAGCGTATTCAGGCGATCCAGCATGGCCCAGAAACGGTCCCCCGGGCATGAAACAGGAGATGTGCAAGGAACTCTGGGCCGGACCATTTGCTCGTCATGCTGAACATTAACTGAACGATCGGCCGATTATTCAAATCGGGCACATGGGTTGAGTGCAGCAGATTGATCTTCAACCAAATACACTTCCAGAGCAGAAGCAGGCCTTAACAAGCCCGGTTTTCAGCTTCAGGAGGCTGAAATCATCGTCTACCTGCTTCTGGATGGCTGAGGTGTCGGCCTCTTTCAAATGCTTGAACCGCCCCTGGAGTTTGAGATAGTCTGTTACGGGCCTGTCCCCTTCGTAGTTCAGGGTATACCGAATGCCGTCCTCGATTTCGTACAGGGGAAAGGTGTTGGTCCTGGTGGCCAGACGGGCGATTTTTACGGAATACTCGGACGGAGCGCCCCAGCCTGTGGTGCAGGAGGCGTAGACGTGGATGAAGCGCGTCCCGCCCCGGGTCTGCCTTGCCCGCTTGAACTTGCGCACCAGGTCCTCTGGAAAGGCGATATTGGCGGTTGCCGCATAGGGTATCCTGTGGGCGGCCATGATCTCCATGATGTTCTTTTTACGGGTCCGTTTCCATCCCTGACCCGGTGTGGTCGTGGTCCGGGTACCGTAGGGCGTGGATGAGCTTCTCTGGACACCCGTGTTCATGTAAGCCTCGTTGTCATAGCACACAAAGATGATGTCATCGTTGCGTTCGGCTGCTCCGGAAAGGGACTGGATGCCGATGTCAAAGGTGCCGCCGTCACCGGCCCAGGCTACAACGGTGGTCTTGGTGTCCCCTTTCATGTCGAGCCCTGCCCGTACGCCGCTGGCCGTGACCCCGGCCGAAGCAAAGGCCGTATGCAGGATGGGAACCTTTAGGGAGGAGATGGGATAGGGTCCGGAAATGATGGCCCAGCAGCAGGCCGGGATCACAAGGATTGTATCGGGCCCCAGGGCCTTGAGGGCAAGGTTCATGGCTATCCCCGCGCCGCAACCCGGACAGCTCATGTTTCCGGGCTCTGCATAATCGATATCAGGTACTTTCAAGTCAAACATGGTATCACTCCTTGATAAATTGCCATGGCCGTGCGCCATCAGTCCTTGTAGGGGCTCAGACCGATCCATTCGCTGTCTGCCAAGGGAAGATCCCTGGCCGCTGTTTTCTCGTAGATTTCCCGTATGGTGTCCGTTGTGATGTCCCGGCCCCCGAGCCCTGCAATATAGTCGAACACAACCGGCCCCCGGGAAAGGGGCTGGAGTGCGGACCTGACCTCCTGGGCAAAGATGCCCCCGGACCCGAAGGAAAAGTTCCTGTCCAGAACAGCCACTTTTTTGGCCCTGGCCAGGGCAGCCCGGATCAGGGCACCGGGGAACGGCCTGAACTCCTTTATTTTCAGCATCCCTAAACGTTTTCCTTCCTGCTCCAGGTCCTTTCTGGCCTGTCGGGCCGTGCTGGTGGCGGAACCCGAAATCACCAGGATGATATCGGCATCCTCACACCCGATGGCTTCCACGGCACCGTACCTGCGGTTGAACACGGCGTGGAACTCGTCCTCCACATCGCTGAATATGGCTTCTGCCTGGATCATGGCCTTGTGGATGCTCTCGCGCATTTCCATGAACACCTTGGGCGGTGCCATCTGGAACAGGGAAAATGGGTTGGCCGTATCCAGGGCAAACCGTGGCTCATAGGGCGGCAGAAACCGGTCCACCTCCTCCTGGGAGGGGATGTCCACGGATTCAAAAGTATGGGAAATAAAAAACGCATCAATGATGACCATGACCGGCAGATTGACCAGTTCTGCCAGGCGAAAGGCCATGATGGTCGTATCCAGGGCCTCCTGACCGTTCTCGCAGTAGAGCTGTATCCAGCCCGTATCCCGCTGGGCCAGGGAGTCGGTCTGATCGGTCCAGATATTCCATCCCGGCCCCAGGGCCCGGTTAACCTCGCCCATGACCAGGGGCAGACGGGCAGCGGAGGCCCAATGCAGCATTTCGTGCATGAGGGCAAGACCATGGGAAGATGTGGCCGTAAAAGCCCGCACCCCGGTGCTGGCTGCCCCCACAATGGCTGCCATGGCCGAGTGTTCGCTTTCCACCGGGATGAACCTGGCTTTCAGGGAACCGTTGGCACAATATTCTGAAATGGCCTCAATGATATGGGTCTGGGGTGTGATGGGGTACCCGGAAACCACCTGGACCCTGGACAGCTTGACAGCTTCGGATATGGCATGGCTGCCTTCTATGACCTGTTTCATTTTTCTTCCTCCATACTGATGGCGCTCCGGGGACACTCCGCAAAGCAGACCCCGCACCCCTTGCAATAATCCAGGTCAATGACCTTTTTCCCGCTTTCGCGGATCAGGGATACTTCCGGACAGAAAATCCGGCAATTGTCGCACTCGTTACAGAATCCGCAGTTATAGCACCGCCCGGCTTCATCCAGTGCCTGGCCGGGCGTAAAGGATTCTTCAATTTCCGCAAAGGATGCTGCGGCTGATTCCGGTGCAGCGCTGAGAGGCTCCTGACGGCTTTTGGTGTCAAAGTAATCAGTGTTGATATCCCGGGGGCTGACGACTTTCCGGTCCCGGTCAGGAGTCCCTGAGCGCCAGATTTCCATGGACAGGGCACTGCCGTTTCCAAGGCCGCTGACCTCCATGGCCCTGACTATTCCTTCCCGGCCGTGTTCAAAATAAGCTTCAAGGGCAATGGCTGCCTGCTTTCCGGATGCAATGGCATCTGTGACGCTCTGCACCCGGTTCACGGCATCTCCGCCAAACAGGACAGGCGCCCGGCCAAAGCTCATGGTCAGGTGGCTCAAAACCAGGGGATCGGCCTTCATCTGCCCAGCCCAGGGCCCGGACAGCCTGGCCCCGATACACGAAATTACCCCATCCAACTCCAGGGTCCGGGTATTGCCGGCGTCCGGCACAACCGAAGACCGGCCATCGCTTCCCGCAGGTCCGGATTTCATGGCCTGGATTCCCAGGGCAAGGCCGTCATCCGTCCTTCGTACCGATTCCGGGGCCGCCAGTTCCTGGAGTTCGATTCCCTCGGCCAGGGCGGCCCGGACCTCGTGGCCAAAAGCCGGCATGTCCTCCTGGCGCCGCCGGTAAACGATGATGGGATCGGCCCCCAGGCGCTTCAGGGTCCTGACCACGTCAATGGCCGTATTGCCGCCGCCGATCACGGCCACGCGTCCCTGTCTGCGGGTGACTTTCCCGGTCTGGACGTCCATGAGAAATGCCAGGCCGTCCTCTGCAAGATCATCGCCCGGCACGCCCAGGGACAGGGAATCGGCAAGACCGGGGCCCACAAAAACAGCGTCCCATTCCCCGGCAGCCCGGGCAAAAAAATCCGTATCCACCGGGTGGTTGCACCTCAAATCAACGCCCAGGGCCAGAATCCGGTCGATCTCCTGTTTCAGGATATTTTTGGGCAGACGGTAGGCCGGGATGCCCCACCTGAGAACACCGCCCGGCTCAGGGGTGGATTCGAAAACCGTGCAGGAAAAACCGCCCAGGGACAGAAAATAGGCTGCGGACAACCCGGCAGGTCCGGCGCCGATGATGGCGATGCGCCGCTGGTTGGCCGGCAGGGGCTTTATCCCCAGGGAAAAAGAGTGTTGAATGGCCGTATCCCCGATGTACCGCTCCAGGCACCGGATGGCAACAGGGTTTTCCTGGTCCGTCCGGTTGCAGGCCCCTTCACAGGTATGGAAACAAACCCGGCCGCAAGTGGACGGCATGGGGTTTTCCATCATCAGGGTATCAAAGGCTTCCCGGATCTCGTTCCTGGACATGTGCATCTCGATCTTGGGGATATGGTTGCCCGCGGGACAGGCGCTGGTGCATGGTGCTGTCTGGTTCCTGTGCACTGGCCGCGCAAAGCGCCACGAACCGGTCTTATTGGTCCTTGATGAGGCGACAGAGCGCGGGATGAACAGGGACACGGTATTGGTCAGCCTGGGCTTTCCGGGGATGAGTTCTTCTAGGTTAACGGATTTCATGATTCCTCCCTGACAACAACACTCTGCCGCGCCGAATGCCCGGCATCAGCAGGTTTTGACAATGGTGACAGCTTCGTAGGCATCCCTGGCGGCCTGGACATTCTCTGTCTGCTTGACCGGGACCTCATTCAGTATGGCCTTTTCGATGTACTTGAACTCGGGCATGGCCATGACCCTGGAAAAGGCCCCGAGCATGGCGGTGTTGATGATGGGACGGGTCTTTGTTCCCAGGCCGTTTCTAAGGGCAATGGTGACGGCGTCCACCACAGCCACGCTGAATCCTTTAAATGATTCCAGGTTATCAGGGGCATGGGAGGTATTGATAAGGATCATGGCGCCGGGTTTCAGCCCTGCGGTGACATCAACTGCCGTCAGGAGCTTGGCGTCCATAATGACCAGGTGATCCGGCCGGTAAACGTTGCTCCGGATGAGAATCTCCTGGTCTGAAGTTCTCAGATATGCTTCAACCGGGGCACCCCTTCGCTCAACACCGAACAGGGGAAAGGTCTGAACGTGGTACCCGGAATCAAAAAAAGCCTTGGCCAGGGAAATGGATGCCAGCACAGTCCCCTGCCCTCCTCGACCGTGGAATCGTATTTCAAGCATCGCCGTCAGTGCTCCTGTGACCTGGGGAAGTGTTTCAGTTACCTGTCTGTTGAATGGCAGATAAGTTTGATATCCCTAAAACAAGTTTATTTATAGCGAATTAATAAAAGGGAATGGGGGGGCTGTCAAGAAAAATTTTCTTCTTTTTCAAAACAGAACAAGTGTTGATGAAAATCTGAAATTTTACCGGGGGAAAAAAGAATTCCGGAAATGAATCCGGCGGGTCATTTGGGGGTCAGGACCACAACCAGGGCCTTGGCTACGCCATCAACACCCCGGAAGGCATGGGAAATGCCGGAATCAAAATAGAGGCTGTCCCCCACATCCATGATGCAGGCCTTGTTGGGGCTCCGAAACTCCAGGCGGCCCTCCAGGAGAAAGATGAACTCTTCTCCCTTGTGGTTGTTGTACAGGAGTTTATCTTCATCCCGGACCTCGAACTCGGCAATGAACGGTTCCATCTGCTTTTCCAGCATGGGATAGGCCAGAGATTCATACCGGTAACCGATTTCCGAAGGCCGGTCGTGGTGGGTCAGCTTCTTTACCCCGTAGCGCTCGTCCTTCCGGACCAGGGCAATCCTGTCTTCCAGGGCGTGGTCCTGAAAGAAATGGCTGATCTTCACACCCAGGGCCGTGGAAATCTTGATCAGGGTGGCTATGGGTGGGGCGGCCAGGTTATTTTCGACCTGGGAAAGGAGCGGCTTTGAGAGCCCTGTCATATCTGAAATCGCCTGGAGCGTGAGCCCCCTCTGTTTTCTCAGGTTCCTGATTTTTTTTCCCAGGTTCAGTGCAGCTACTTCATCCTTGACATTGATATCCAGCTCGTTGGCCATCCCGGCAGTCACCCCCTGCAGTCCGTATAGATTGTCAGCCCATTGCCCGTGGACCAAATCTACTGATCCGCTAGCCCCATCCTTTAACACGATACCCTGGGGAGATCAAGGTCTTCATGTTGGCCATGCCTCAGTTGCCGGTAAACACGCATGGGGGAGGTTCTTCCCTGAACGTATCGATCCGCTTCAGGATATGTTTTTCAATATCATCCAGGGAAATACCCGGCACAATTGCATGTTCAGGACAGATCCTGACGAACAGCCGTCCGGTTTTTCCGGGAAATCCTGCAACTCATTCTGCCCTGGAGTCCCGTTCCCTGCGGATCATCCCTTTTCTTTGAGATAGCTCAGAAGTTCCTGCATGGCTATGACCTCATCATATCCGGAGAGACGCCGCCTGAGATCGATAATTTCCTGGAGTTCTTTTGGACTCAGCAGCAGATCCTCCTTGCGGGTGCCGGAGCGGTTGATGTTGAGCGCCGGCCACACGCGTTGTTCGGCACACGGACGGCTCAGGACCAGGTCCATGTTACCGGTTCCTTTGAATTCCTGGAAGATGATATCATCCATCTTGCTTCCCGTATCCACCAGGATGGTGGCAACAATGGTCAGGGAGCCTCCGTTTTCAAGGTTGCGGGCAGCGCCGAAAATCTTTCTCGGGATCTCCATGGTGTTGGCTCCCAGTCCCCCGGTCAGGGTCCGGCCGAAACTCTCGGTCTCGCTGTTGAATGCACGGGTCATCCGGGTCAGGGAGTCGATGAAGACAACGGCATCCTCGCCGATTTCAGCACAGCGGATAGCCGTGTGAATGGCAAGGCGCGTCATGCGCATGTGCTGGGCAATCTTCTGGTCTGCGGACGAATACAGCACATGGGCGCCCACCAGCCCCCGTTTGAAATCGGTTACTTCCTCTGGCCGCTCGTCCACCAGGAGAACAAAAACCCGGGTATTCGGGTGGTTCATGATCATGGAGTTGGCCATGTGGCGCAGGATAGTTGTTTTCCCGGATTTGGGGGGAGAGATGATAAGCCCACGCTGTCCCTTGCCGATGGGGACGATCCTGTCCAGGGCCATCCCGGTAAAGTCATCGGGGCCCTGGGTAAAGAGGTATCTCTGGTCAGGGTGGAGGCTGACCTGATCCTGGAGCAGTTTTACCAATGCAAAGTCGGCCAGGGGCAATCCGTTTACCGTTTCAATCCGGTTCACCTCAAGGTTCCGGTTCTTGGACTGGCGATCTACGCCAAATCCCTGGATCAGACTTCCTTCGCGAAGTCCGTAGCGTTTAATCATGGGAAACGGGACATAAGGATTTTCCTGCTTTGGTGCATAATTGGTTTCAATGTCCCTCAAAAACCCAAACCCCTTGTCCATGATTTCAAGATATCCTGATACAGGATGCAATAGTACACTCCTCTTACCGTGCCCCATGGGGATATACCGATTTTCTCGTTGACAGTTATGTTTCGAAATAATCTGCAGAGTCCTTACAAAGCACTCATTTTTCCCGGACAGCGTCCGGTGTATATAGGGTTGCCGTCATTTCGACAATCCCCAGTTATCGTCAATGGGTGATCACGGTTCGGAAATTCGTCCGTTCAATCCAGTCCAGGGAAATTTCCCGGAAGGTCTGTATCCGCATCCATCCACGCGGGAAAGGAGGCCCGGTATGATTCCAGTTCTCCCATGGAAAGCTCCACCGTATGTATGACCGGTGATCCTGAATGTTGAAAAATAACGGTTCCCAACGGATCAACCGCCCGGGAGTCCCCACTGTAGTCAAGACCGTTGCCGTCAACCCCTACCCTGTTGACCCCGATCACATAAGCCTGGTTTTCGATGGCCCTTGCCGTCAGAAGCGCCTTCCAGTGACCGGAACGCCTGGCAGGCCAGTTTGCCGTAAACAGAGCGACATGATAGACCTGATTCAGGTTCCGGGTCCAGATGGGAAACCTTAGGTCATAACAGATGAACGGTCTTATTCTCCATCCTTGAAGCTCCACTATGATGGGTTTTTTCCCGGGTGTAAAGATTTTTTCTTCTCCGGCATACCGGAACAGGTGTTTTTTATCATACACAAACAGCTCGCCTGTGGGCTTTGCCCATAACAGGCGGTTATAATACCGGCCAGAATCCCGGATGACCAGGCTTCCTGTAATATCAACCTTCATGTCCCGGGACCTGGCCTTCATCCAGGACACGGCAGGGCCGTCCATGGTCTGGGCGACATCTTCGGCATTCATGGTAAACCCCGTGGCAAACATCTCCGGCAATACAACCAGATGGGTAGCGTCTTTAAGACCGTCAAGGCTCTTGTCAAACCGGTCCAGGTTTGCCTGGCCGTTCTCCCACACAAGGTCTGCCTGAACCAGGGTAACTTTCAGATTCTGCATAGAATTTCTGCGGCCTCCTCCAGGGTTTCATCGCGTTTGGCAAAGCAGAATCTCAGAACCTTGTTGTCGTCGGATTCGTGGTAGAAGAATGAGGGCGGGATGGCAGCGACCTTCCTATCCCGGGTCATTTGTTTGGCAAAGGCCACATCATTTTCAGATGAGATCGTTGAGTAGTCCATCATCTGGAAGTAGGTGCCGTGGCAGGGCAGGGGTTTGAACCGGGACGGCTCCATGAGTTTGAGGAAGGTATCACGCTTTTTCTGGTAGAACGATCCCAGCCCCAGGTACAGGTCCGGCTTGTCCATGATGTCTGCAAAGGCATACTGGACCGGCGTGTTGGAGGAGAAGGTAAGATACTGGTGCATCCTCTGAAATTCTGCGGACAATGCCCTGGGAGCCAGACAGTAACCGATCTTCCATCCGGTATTGTGGTAGGTCTTTCCAAAGGAGCTGATGACAAAGGAACGCTGGGCCAGTTCCGGGTCCCTGGCCATGCTCTGGTGAGTGAAACCGTCAAACACGATATGCTCATAGACCTCATCGCTGAGGATCATGATATCCCGGTCCCGGGTAACCTCTTTCAGCGCCTGGATATCATCGGGCTTGAACACCATGCCAGTGGGATTATGGGGTGAGTTGACGATGATCAGCCGGGTCCTGGGGGTAATGGCATCCCTGACCTCGTCCCAGTCCACATGGTAGTCCGGGTATTTGAGTTTCACATAAACCGGGATCCCTTTGTTAAGCCGGATGGCCGGGACATAGGAATCATAGGCCGGCTCCAGCACGATGACCTCGTCACCCGGGCCGACCACGGCGGTGATGGCAGCAAAGAGCCCTTCGGTGGCTCCCGAGGTTACGGTGATCTCCGTTCCAGGATCGTAGACAGCCCCATAAATAGCTTTTACTTTTTCACTGATCTTTTCCCTGAGCAGGGCAACTCCCTGCATGGGAGCATACTGATTGAATCCCCGGGCCATGTAATGCCGGACCCGGTCGATGAGTTCCGGGTTCACATCGAAATCCGGAAACCCCTGGGACAGATTGATGGCCCCGCATTGGGCTGCCAGACCCGACATGACGGTAAAGATCGTTACTCCCACGTCCGGGAGTTTGGACTCGAGTTTCATGGTTCTCCTGAGCTCTGGTGGTTATGGTTCTGCCGGAAGATGACCGGCATGGAATCCGGAGAATTTAACACAGTATTGCCATCCCAGGCAAGGGATGTTAAAGATTAGTTCATGCATTATACCATTTTATGAATCCGAATCACCTTGCCGGAGGGAAAACGCCATGGGAACAGACAACCTTATCTTCCTTGAAAACATCGAATGGTTTGACGAATCGGGCAAACAGCTGGTACAGCGCATCCCCCAGCAGGGATCCGGAGAGATCAAATGGGGGGCCCAGCTCACGGTCCGGGAAAGCCAGGCTGCAGTGTTCGTTTACCAGGGCAAGGCCGTTGAGGCATTCGGCCCCGGAAGGCACACACTCAAAACCGGCAACATCCCTGTGCTGACCAAGATCGCCAGCCTCCCCTGGGCCATGAGCAGCCCGCTTCGGGCGGAAGTCTACTTTGTCAACATGAAGACCTTCACCAACCTGACCTGGGGAACCCGGGACCCGGTGGCTTTCAAGGATTCGGAATTGGGACTCATACGGCTCAGGGCCCATGGCGTCTTCAATCTCCAGGTGCTCCAGCCGGTTCTGTTCGTGAACCGCATGGTTGGGACCCAGGGCGTGTTCTCAACCGATACGGTGGAAGAATACCTGAACCTGGTCATCGTGTCCCGGTTCAATGACTACATGGGTGAGACCCTGGACTCCATCCTGAACCTTCCGTCCCGGTACGACGATCTGGCCGGTGCCTTGGCCAGGAAGCTTCAGAAGGACTTCCAGCACTTCGGCCTCAACCTGACCCATCTTTACATGAACGCCATCACGCCGCCCCCGGAAGTCCAGAAAGCCATTGATGACACAAGCCGCATGTCCCTGTTCAAGGACATGAACAAGTTCATGCAGATGAAGGCGGCCATGGCCATGGAGAGTGCAGCCCAGTCAGACTCCGGTGCCGGCAGCGGCATGGGCATGGGCATGGGCCTGATGATGCCGGCACTCTTTGCCCGGTACTTCCCGGGTCAGAATGCCGGGTCCGGACAGACCCCGGGTGCCAGCCCGGAACCAGGCAGCAACGCCCGGGCCCATTGTCCCGAATGCCAGGCAGCCATTCCCGTGGATTCACGGTTCTGCCCCATGTGCGGTCACCAGCAGGTCATTTTCCAGCAGTGTGACCAGTGTGGAAAAAACCTGACCCCTGCGGCAAAGTTCTGCTCCAGGTGCGGCCATCCCGTCAACGGCAAACCCCAGCCCCGGGTCTGCTCCCGATGCGGCGCAACTGACCTGAGCGATGCATCTTACTGCAACCAGTGCGGAGAAAAACATTAACTACGCCATTGACTACCAGTGTCCCCAGTGCGGCGCCCAGGCCAGCCTTGACGAGGACGCCCGGATCTTTTCCTGCAGGTTCTGCAGGGTCCGGTCCCTGATCACGGCTTCGCCTTTTTTCAGGTACGCCCTGCCCAGTAATGCGCCCCGGGACAGAGATCTGATTTATTTCCCCTACTGGCGGTTCAAGGGAATGGTGTTCGTGTGTTCGACCTCGGGCATATCGGAGCGATTTGCGGACGTCAGTCTCCAGGCCGTGGGCTCCCGCTTTTTCCCGGTGTCCGTGGGTCTCAGGAGCCAGACCCAGTCCCTCAGGGTCCTGACCCCGGATCTGGCCGGGACCTTCCTGAAACCAATCATCCCTTTAAAAACCGTGACGGATCAGCTCGCGCGCCGGTTTGTCCGGGATCACACCGAGGCCGTGGCCCATGAAGCGGTGATCGGTGAAACCATAAGTCTTATCTATTCGCCATTTTATATGAAAGACATCCTCATGGACGGGCTGACCAACACCCCGGCAGATCAGGGAACAGGACCGGCCCCTGATCTGCCGGATCTGGCCCGTGAACCGGTCAGAACCGGCATCCGATTTATTCCCGCCCTGTGCCCCGGGTGCGGCTGGGACCTGGACGCCAACCACGACGCCCTGGTGCTCCTGTGCCCCCGGTGTGAAACCCTGTGGCAGGCATCGAACCGGGAACTGAAACCCGTGAACTCGGCCATACTCTCCCGGGAGGGTCCGGCGGACATCTACCTTCCCTTCTGGCGGATCCATGCGGACATCACCGGCTTAACCCTGAACACCCTGGCAGATCTGGCTGCGGTCGCAAATCTTCCCATGGTGGTCCGTAAGACCTGGGATTCGACCCGGTTCCATTTCTGGTGCCCGGCCTTCAAGCTGAGGCCGAAAACCTTTCTCCAGACAGCGTCCCGGATCACCCTGTCCCAGTGGCGCCTTCCCCTTGAAAGGCGTTTTCCAAAAGGAAGGCTCTTTTCAGTAAACCTGCCCCTTGGCCAGGCCGTAAAAAGCCTGGTCCTGATCCTGGCCGATGTGATGCGGCCAAAAACCGGGATGACGTCCGTGCTGGAAAAAATTCACACCGTACCCAGGGGCAGTGTCCTGGCCTGGCTGCCCTTTAGAGAGACCGGACACGAGTATGTCCAGGACCGGCTGAACCTTGCGATAAACAGGACCATGGCCGGACTTGCCGCCGACCGCTGATCCCGTGCAGCAGATACTGGTTTAAGGAGTCAATCTGACGATTGCCGGACCCCGAGGGTGTGCACCTTTTGCAAAGTTCAGGGGTTAGACCTGCCAGGAACAACGCACTGAACCGCTTCCCCGGACAACACCCCGGACAGGCGCGGATTGCGTTCCCCGTAGAAACCTCAGGACCAGGCCAGAATCCACGTCGTGACAGAAAACCTCACCGTCAGGAGAAACTCCCCGGACGTGTCCATCCTGGAATAATCCGGCCAGAAGATCCAGACCCAGATCTGTCCTGTTCACAGCCCCAGCCCTGATAAATGGAGGGCAGGGGACCGGGTCCGGGATGGGTATTCCCTGGTCGACCAGGGATTTCATGAAGTTCAGAATCCGGGACAGTCTGAGCAGGGTCGCGGCCTGAACCCGGGTGGTGGTGTCTGAAACAGGCAGGGCCGTGGAGCGCATGAGGGACACATCCCCGGGCAGGAGTCCCCTTCGCCTGCACAGGTCAAAATCCAGACTTCCCGGTGCCGGATAAAACACGGACATGCCTGCCAGGACCCGCTGACCAGCCAAGTAGATCAGGTCATCCACGGACTGGAGCGGATCCTGGCCTGGAGCCCCGGCAATGAGATAGGCCACGGCATCCATGCCGTTCTCCTCTGCCAGACGGACAGCTGTTTCAAATGCCCGCCTTACATCGGGCCTCCGGAACCTGACCAGCTGTTCAAGGCTGGTGGAACCCAGGGACAGGTTCAGTGTCCTGAACCCCGCCTGCTTCATCCTGGCCACCACCCCGGAATCCAGGGACGGAGGATACAGGCCGTTCATGGCCCTGAGTTCCATGCCCATGGCCAAAAAACGGTTGATGATTCCGTCCAGCAGAGACATGAACCAGGACCGGTTCAGGGTCAGGTTTTCATCCTCAAAATCCACAAACCCCACTGTGCCGGATATGCATGCCGTCTCCAGCTCCAGGAGTACGGAATCCACGCTGCGCTGCCTGAACCGGGCATGGGCCGATGAGGCGCCCAGGCTGCAGTAACTGCATCCCATGGGGCACCCCCTGCCCGCGACGATCACAATGCTTTTTTTCCCGCCACGCGTATAAAACCGCTGATTGACCAGGTCCATGGCCGGAAGGTCAAGGGCATCCAGATGGCTGACCCAGGCAGGCTCGGATATGTGCAGTGCCCCTCCGGGCCTGCGGAAAACAATGCCCGGAACCGAATCCAGACTACTCCCGGCCTTCAGGACCCTGGCCAGTTCAGGCATTGAGGCCTCCCCTTCCCCCCGCAGGACCAGGTCCACATCAGGACTTTCCATGACACTCCCGGGCAAGTGGGTCGGATGGTGCCCGCCCAGTACAATGGTGCAGCCCGGAACCAGCCGGCGGATCTCCCGGGCCGTATCCAGGGCGTCCTTGGCATAGGGAGTGAACAGGGATGAGATCCCGACCAGAAAAGGCCCGGCATCCCTGACAAGGGCCGCGATGTGACCGATGGTGTAACCGTACTGTGTAAACTGGTGAAACAGGGCAAAGGGAGACAGGTCTTTTCTGCCGTAAAAGGCCTTCAGAAAATCCATTTCCGGCGGCAGGTCCAGGGGTCTGGACCTGGTGACGGCAAGGCCGTCCACAAGGCTCACGGAAAACCCGCTTTTTTTCAGAGCAGCGCCGATGGATGCAAGGCCGTAAGGCAGTGTCCGCTTGGCTGTCAGATAAAAATCGGTAATGGGAGGCTGGACAAGGACGATGTCGCTCATGGGGTTTTCCCGGGGCCGCCGCATTTCAGAAACGCATGGGCATGGCGCGTCGGAGCCTGCGGACCAGGGCAGCGTCGGCACAGAAAGGGTTCTGCGGCTGGCAGGGGAAACCCAGGCCAAGGGTTCCGGCAAAGGGGGTCTGGGCCACCTTCCGGTTAAAAGCCTGGACCATGAGCAGCTCCAGGTTAACCACATCGTCCACATTATAGGCCAGCAGAGTTTCCAGGGCTGCGGACCTGCCCGTTTTCATGAATTCATGCCACAGGAGAACCGCATCAAAACCATCCACGCCCGCAAGCTCCCCCCGGTCGATTCCCAGGGATCTCTCACACCCCTTGAGCCCGCCGCCGAACCCCAGACTCTTCAGGATATACCTGAGATCTATATGGACCTGGGCCATTGACATCCCGAAGTACCGTTCCAGGAAAGGTACATCAAAGCACTTGCCGTTGTAGGTAATGATGGTCCCATACTCCCGGATAACATCCGGGAACATCTCCAGGTCCCTGCCCTGGACAAAGGTTTGGATTGTTTTCCCGTCGTACAGGGCAATGGTGGTGATTGTTTCATAATCCCGGTCCAGTCCCGTGGTTTCGATATCCAGGTACACGGCCCTGTCCCGGATCTCGGGGAAGAACCGCCAGTGGAGTCCTGCTGGAAGTCGGTCTTCAAAATACTTGAAATTACCGTCATCCATCCTGCGCCTGGACTCGTCAATCTGGCTTGCAAGGGTGTGAATCCGCCTTGCAGGAAGGTTAAGGCGGTCAGGAAACTCCAAGTCCTGCCAGTCCCCGAGGCCCGCTTCCCACAGGTAGCTTTCCGTTCTGGCACCGATGCCGGGAAGGTGCTGGAAAGTCCTGGTCAGCATCCGCCCTCCGAAATGGATTCCGGGTCCGGATTTCCTGAATGTCTCTTGTGTTTCATGGGTCAGGCCAATGCCTGGATCCGGTCCAGGACATAATCAACATCAGCCTGGGTATGGGCCGCATTGATCTGGAACCGGATGGTTTCGTCCCCCTTGGGGACCACCGGGAAGGTCAGGCCGACAGCCAGAATTCCGGCGTCAAACAAGTCCTGAACCAGACGCCTTGTCCTGATCGTGTCCCTGACCAGGAGGGGGACGACCGGATGGGGGCCTGGAATGGACTCCCTGCCCATGGCTTGGAGACCCGCACGGAACTGCAGGGTCCTGTCTCCCAGGGTTTTCAGGAGAACCTTTCCCCGGGGACTGCCACAGATGTCCAGGGCCTTTGCGGCAGCAGCGCAGTCGGCAACGCTCAATGGATTGGTATAGATATAGGTATCAGCTTTCTGGCGTACAGCCTCGACAACAGCCGGGCTGGCTGCGATGAACCCGCCGTTGACCCCGAAGGCCTTTCCGAATGTCCCCACGATGATGTCCGGGGACTGGCCGCAGAATTCAGAGGTTCCCCGGCCTGTGGGGCCATAAGCCCCGATACCGTGGGAATCGTCCACCACCGTGATCACACCATCCCTGAACCGGCTGTCATATCCGGCAGCCAGGGTGCAGATCCTGTCAATGGGCGCATAGTCCCCGCGCATGCTGAAAATCCCGTCAAACACGATGATGACCCGGTCCACGGCTCCATCCACCCCGTCCAGGCACCGTTTCAGGTCATCCATGTCATTATGACGGTAGATACTCTTGTTTACGCTGGGGACACCGGCAATGCGCATGGCCCGGATAATGCTGTTGTGGTTGAGCTGATCCCCGATCCAATGGGTGGCAGGGGTGCCCAGGGCAAGGGCAAGTCCGCAGTTTGACGTATAGGCCGAATTGAATATTTTTGCCATGGGTTTGCCCACAAACCGGGCAACACTATTTTCCAGGACTTCATGGTAGGAAAAGGTCCCGTCAATGAACCGGACAGCTCCAGGACCCACACCGAATTCCCGGGTTGCAGTTTCTGCAGCGGCCACGAGTTCAGGATCCATTGCCAGGGACAGGTAGGCGTTGGAATTCATGCGGATAAAATCCCGGTCAACCCCCTTGAGCCGGTACCTGGGCCCATTGGCTCCCGAGGCCGGGATAAAACCCTGGATGATGCGCTCCGGAGCCTTTGCCCGTCCTTCTGTGTGGAGCAGTTCCACTTCCTTGGTCAGTGTTATGTCCAGCCGTTCCAGTGACATTTGTCCATCTCCCGTGTCAGGTTAACCTTGCTCCATATATATGCCCTTGGCACAAAAAGTTCAACCCCGGTTCAGAATATCCTGTTGATTTCCGGGGACCTGCCCGGGATATACCCAAAGATCGCGGTTTTTTCACCGTCGTACGAATTATTGGCCGAAAAACCCGGGTTTATATCTTGAATGGTTCTTCCGGACGTGTATACTCAGAAAAAAAGGAGACATCCCATGACATCATTTACCATTTTTTTCAACTGGATTGAAAAATTCCAGACCATGGACTGGATTGCCCTGTCCCTGTTTATCATCGGCATCGGAGGGTACCGTTTTTTCCTGTCCCACATGCTGAAATCCAGGCCCCACAATCTGTTCCTGGGCAAACTCCAGGACTACCGCGAAGCGTGGCTTGAGGCCCATGCCTGCGGCAAGGACAACATGGTGGTGGTCCAGACCATGAGAAACACCATCATGTGCGGATCCTTTCTGGCATCAACCTCCATCCTGCTGATGATGGCAGCCTTCAACATGCTGATCACCCTTCAGAGCAAGGCTCAGGAGATCTACACCCATGCATCCTTCATGTTTGAATCGTCGGATCCCGGGGTGGAACTCTTCAAGATCCTGTTGATTGTCATCATCCTGTCCTATTCATTTTTCAACTTCACCTGGCATCTCAGGGAAATCAACTACATCTCCATGGTGATCAACATCCCCAAGGAGCGTCTGGACAGCATCGAGGGCAAGGATTCCATACCCCATATGAACAAGCTGTTTCAGAAAGCAGGCATCTATTTTTCAATGGGCATGCGGGGGTATTATTTTCTGGTTCCCCTGCTGATGTGGTTTTTCAGCCCCCTGATGATGATCGTGTCCCACTGCCTGATCCTTTACATAATGATCCACAGGGACCTGGGCAACTTCTGACAGTCCCCGGGGAAATCCCTCCAGTTATCGTCAGCGGACAATCGGGATTGCTCTGGAATAAAGGGCAGCGATAAAACAAGAACTCAAAAAGGCCGGCATGGTATCACCACACCAGATGGTCATGCGTGATTGGCACGCTCCTTGAGTTCTTTTCCGCACTTGAAGAACGGCAGCCGCTTAGGGGGGACGTTTACTGTTTTGCCTGTTTTTGGATTTCTGCCGACATAGGCGTCATACTCTTTTACGAAAAATGAGCATAACCCTCTTATTTCTATACGTTCTCCACGACAAAGGGCCTCGGAGATCTCCGAAAAGAACGTATCGACTACAACTGCAGCTTCCGCCTCGGTCAGTTTGCATTTGTCTTTAACCGCCTGGACAAGTTCTAATTTATTCAAAACGAAATTCATCTCCTTTTAGCAGGTTTTCCTCTTTTTATCCTGCTCATTAGTACGGGCCGGGCCATTTGTCAATGGCCAAATGCTGCCCGGCTGTAAAAGAAACAATTGCGGGTTGAACCCCATTCACCGTCCATTGTCTGTTCCCGGGGACAATGGACTTGAATTAAATGGCCATTAATGGTAGGAAACTTAAAGTAATTTTTTCAAGAGCCATCAGAGATTAACCCACGGGACCAAATTTTATGAGAATAACAATTACATTTATTGCATCCATTCTGATAGCGGTAATCATCATACCCTGCATCTCCTACGGAACAGATGCCGAGGATTACATGAAGAAAGGTATTGAAAAAAACACCATAGGGATGCATGAACAAGCCATCAAGGACTACAACCTGGCCATAGCCCTGAAACCAGACTATGCCGATGCCTACCACAACCGAGCCATCTCCTACTTTAACCTGGGCAACCATGCAGAAGCCATTGCTGACTATTCCAGAGCCATTGCCCTGAAACCAACCAACGCCAAAGCCTATCGGGACCGGGGGCTGTCCTTCTTACTAACAAACCAGATCGACAAAGCCATTGCAGATTTTGACAAATCCATCCAGCTCGACCCCAAAGAAACCTCCGTTTACAAGGACAGGGGAACTGCCTATTCCCAGAAAGGAGAGTACGGCAAAGCCATTGAGGACTACTCCCGGGTCATTGACGATAAGCTCGCCATGGATTCATCGGTTTATCTTGACAGAGGTAATGCCTATTATGTCTTGCAGGAACACGGCAAGGCAATGGCCGACTTTAACCTGAGCATCCAATTTAAGCCCGATGATCCTTATGCTTACTTTTCCCGGGGCAACCTGTACCGGAAAAATCTTGAATTTCAGAAGGCCGTAAAGGATTACTCCGTTGCCGTAAAGCTGAAGGCAGACTACGGAGAAGCCTACAATGCCAGGGCCATTTCCCTCACTTCACTGGGACGGTTCCAGGATGCCTTTGACGATTACACCACTATCCTGAAACTGGCTCCGACCCACCCCTTTGCCCACATCCGGCGCTTCATGAACGCAAAGCTGGGCAATTTCGACGAACAGGGAGTTCTGAAGGATTTTGCCGGCAAGGCCGGCGGTTCCCAGTGGTATTTTTCCATTGTCGACCTGTATCTCGGGAAAGCAACCCCGGAACAGGTCCTGGGAGCAGCCAGACATCCCAACCCCGCAATGCAGAAAGCACAGGAATGCGAGGCCTACTACTACGTTGGCAACTACTTTCTGTGGAACAACAAAAAAGCCGAGGCAAAGGACATGTTCCAGAAATGTGTTGACACGGGGGTGCATGAATACTTTGAATATGCTTCGGCCGTCAGCGAGTTGAAAAAACTCTGATCCGGCAATACTGGGGAGGAAACCATGCAGTTCATTGTTACAGGCTATGACGGAACCGACGACCAGGCCCTGGAAAGACGGCTGGCTGCCCGTGAGGCACATCTCAAACAGGCCCGAGTTCTGTACGACAAGGGGAAATGGCTTTATGCAGCCGCCGTTCTGAACGAGCAGGGAAACATGGCAGGATCGGTGATCGTGTGTGAATTCCCATCCCGGGAAGCCCTGGACCGGGAATGGCTGAAAAACGAACCCTATATACTGGGCGATGTATGGAAAACCGTGGATATAAAGCGGGCCCAGGTCGCCCCTTTCTGCGCCGGCCCCCTGAAAGGATAACACAGCTTACATGAGTGCATTTCACGAACACAAGATCAACTATGCCATCCAGAGTCCTGACACCATCCGTAAAGAGATCCTGGATCCCCTGGACTATGCCTACAGATCAAGGCGCAGCATCGATATATCCATCAGCCAGCCCGAATACACCTCCGTCTGCCCCATGACCGGACTTCCGGACAACGGGTGCATCACCATCAACTACAGGCCTGATCAGAAGATTGTGGAGCTCAAATCCCTGAAATTCTACCTGCTCCAGTACAGAAACGTGGGAATGTTCTACGAACACGTGGTCAATCGGATCCTGGATGACCTGGTGGAAGTGCTGGAACCCTTGAAGATGGAAGTCATCGGAGAGTTTACTCCCCGGGGAGGCGTCTTGTCCAGGGTGTCTGCCGTGTACGAGAAGGAATAGCAGGAAACCGGAATCAGGAAGTCTGTCCCTGTTCAAAGTCATGGATGAGATCCAGGGCATGGGACAGGGACCGGATTTCCGACAGGCCTTTCCTGAACACGCTGCAGCCCGGCATCCCCTTGACAAACCACCCCAGACGCCCTCTGAGCATCCTGCAGGCAACATCCTCACCGAAATAGCTGCCATAGGAACGGATCAGCTCCTCCATGGCCAGGAACAGGCCTCCCGAACCCGGACCAGGGCAGGGCTTTCCTTCCAGAAGGGCATCAATATCAGCAAATATAAAGGGATTTCCCAGGGCTGCCCGGCCCACCATGACTGCGTCACATCCTGTTTCCCGGACCATGGCTGCTCCCTGCTCAGGGGTAATGACGTCCCCGTTGCCGATGACCGGAATGGACAGTTGGGACTTGATGGTCCGGATGAGATCCCAGTCAGCCCTTCCCCGGAACCCCTGGCCCGCAGACCTGGGATGAACGGTAATGGCATCAATCCCGCTGTTCTGGGCTATGTGCGCGATTTCCAGGGCCTGGACACCAGACGGGTCCCAGCCCGAACGGATCTTTATGGTCAGGGGGATGGTGATGGCATCCCTCACCGATTTGATAATCGCCTCTGCAGCAGCCGGATTTTTCATCAGGCTCACACCTGCACCGGTCTTGGTGACCTTTTTAACACTGCACCCGAAATTCAGGTCAATGACATCCGCCCCCCGGGTCTTTTCCACAATTGCCGCAGCTTTTGCCATGGAGCCGGGTTCATCCCCGAAAAGCTGTACTGACAGGGGCCGTTCCTCGTCCATGGTGTCCAGGAGCGCAAATGTGGGCCTGGAGTTGTACACAAGACCCTTGGCGCTGATCATTTCCGAGCATACCAGGGAGCAACCGCAGTGCTTGACCAGTCTCCGGAAGGGCAAATTCGTGAATCCGGCCAGGGGGGCCAGGACAGTGCGGCCCTTGAGCTCAAGACTGCCGATTTTCATATCCCGGCCTCTGTTTCCAACCTGTCCATGGCAGGACTGGCGTAGCAGTAAAGACAGTTGTGATGACAGGGATGGAGATCATAAGATCCGATATCCCAGGACCGTGTACAACCGCATCCCTTACGGGTCCGCTGGCCCGAATCCCTCGCTGTCACGGGATTTCCGCCAAAGAGTTCCCTGAGATGATGGCCGGAAATGCAGGCGCCCGGGCGGACCGGAACCGTTCCCGGCAATCCGGACAATACTTCGGGTTCACAGCAGGAGAACAGGGCTATTCCCAGGGGGGCCAGGGTCTGGTGCATCTGTGTCAGCAGGGCCACCTTTTCGGACACTCCCGGAAACTCCAGGGACAGCCCATCCTGGCTTCCCTGGCAGAGCCTTTTGAGGCGTCTGCGGATTTTGGGATAATCATCGGCAAAACTGGTGATGCAACGGGAGATGCCAGATTCCCCGGCCGCCAGGGCGATGGTTGAAAAATCAGCAAGATTGTTCCCTGAGGTTCCGTCAGCCAGGCGGAAATGGCACACGGGATCAAAGCGCCAGGCAATGGTTTGGGGACCGAACTCCCTGCACAGACACCCCATCTGGTCCAGACGCTCGTCCAGACAGGGCAGATTCGGCTCCAGGACAGGGGACCTTGAATTGACCGTGAAATTGAAAAACAGGGAATACCCCATCTGTTTCAGGTCGTGGCCGGCACCGCTTTCCAGGAACATCCTGAAATTTTTGGACCAGAACACAATTGAGTGAACCCGTTCAGGGGAAGCATCCACACGGGTGGTGATGCGGTTGTACGGGTTGATCACTTCAAAAAAGCCTTTGCGTACCCGGTCCATGAACCAGTCCAGGTAGAACGCCGGGATGTCGGTGCGCCGGGATGCGGACAGGATAGTATCACGGGTCTGGGTCACTGGTTCTCTCTGGATTTTCTTATATCTGCCAGTGAAATGACCTTACTTCTCCCACCGGTTTTATCTCCTGTCACGGACGCCTGCCCTTCCCTGATGCCGGACTCGGGTCCGGTCTTGGCGCCCGGGCCTATCTTGACCTCCTGGAGCGGCCGTTTCACGACCTCCAGGCGCATCCGCTTGCCGCCCATGAAAAATTCCTCACCGTTGATATAGGCATCCTTCAGGATCCAGGTCACCTCCTGGACAGGAATCTGGAGCATCAGCAGGGTGATGGTAAACCAGTCCTTTCTGACATCCGGATTGATCTCTTCCACCCGGGCAAAGGTTACCGGAGAATCCTCAAGATAGAGCAGTACAATGTCATTTTCCCTTGCCATGAAAATTCCTTTTATAAAAAGTTCCCATAATCCTTAAATCATGTCCTGACCGGTTTATATCACACCCTTTGGCCGGCATAAAGAAAAAGGTTGTCCGGCATCAATCCGGGAGGAATCACGGTTCATGGTTCAAGCAAGGGGTGGGCTCCCGGAAAACTTTACAATTTCATAGAGGTGATTATACTATTGGCTCGTATAACCATGGAGATGACAACCCCTATGAAAAAACTGATGGAAACCCCGGTCAAGACCGGAGCGATGCCCTTGCAGGACGCAGATCTCTCCCCCCTTGCTGCAGGACTGTTCACAAGGCGGTCCAAGGAATTGGACAGAATCAGCGTCCGGGGTGCACGGGAACACAACCTGAAGAACATTGACGTTGACCTGCCCAAAAAAGCCCTGATCGTCTTTACCGGGGTTTCCGGATCCGGGAAATCGAGTCTTGCCTTTGACACCATTTTTGCCGAAGGCCAGCGGCGCTACGTGGAGTCATTGTCCTCCTACGCCAGACAGTTCATCGGCCAGATGGAAAAACCAAAATATGAAACCATCCGCGGACTCTCACCCACCATTGCCATTGAACAGAAGGCTGCCAGCAAGAATCCCAGGTCAACGGTCGGGACCATCACGGAAATCTACGACTACCTCAGGGTCCTTTTTGCCCGCATCGGGACCCAGCACTGCCACCAGTGCGGGAAACCGGTGGGACGGGGGCATGCGGAAAGCATGGTGGCCCAGATCATGGCCATCCCCCAGTCGTCCAAAATCTTGCTCCTGGCTCCCATGGTGGAAAACCGGAAGGGTGAGCACCGGGACCGGCTGGATGAACTGAAAAAGGAAGGATATGCCCGGGTCAGGATCGACGGAGTCATCCAGAATCTCAGCGATGTCCAGTCCCTGGCCAAGAACAAGAAACACACCATCGAAGTGGTCGTGGACCGCCTGGTGGTTGCCGGGGACGACAGCTTTCGGAAACGCCTGACCGATTCGGTGGAAACCGCCCTGAAACTAGGCGCAGGTCAGATCGTGGTCCATATCCTTGACAGGGAGGACCTGAAGATGAGCGAAGCCAGATCCTGCTGCGGCATTGCCTATCCCGAACTGACCCCCCAGCTATTTTCCTTCAATTCACCGGTGGGAATGTGCCCGGAATGCAACGGTATCGGGACCCTGCTGTCCATGGATCCGGACAAAATCGTGGTTAACAAGGACCTCACCATCCGGGAAGGGGCCGTGGTCCCCTGGAAGAACTACTTCCTGAAGACCCCCCGGTTCCATACCAGTTCCTGGGGCATGGGCCAGCTCAATGCCATGGAAGAACAGTGGGACATCGATTTTGACACCCCCTGGAAAAACCTCCCGAAAAAGCAACAGAATATCATCCTGCACGGATCCAACGGGAGGGAACTCAAGGTCAACTGGAACTCGGCGAAAATCCAGGGGGAGGTCACCACCTCCCATGAGGGCCTGATCAATACCCTGATGCGGCGGTACCGGACAACGGTTTCCGAAGAGTCCAAAAAATACTATTCCGGATTCATGACATCCAGCCCCTGTCCGGTCTGCCGGGGAAAACGTCTCAGAAGTGAAGCCCTGCATGTGCTGATCCAGGAAAAATCCATCATGGACATCACGGCCATGACCATCAAGGAAGCCTATGGGTTCGTGACCTCACTGGATCTTTCAGGGAACCAGGGCCTCATCGCCGGTGAACTCCTGAAGGAGATCGCAGACCGGCTGGGCTTTCTCGTCAACGTGGGTCTGGACTACCTGTCCCTGGACCGGAACGGACCGACCCTGTCCGGCGGCGAATCCCAGCGGATACGTCTTGCCTCCCAGGTAGGTTCGGAACTGACCGGGGTTCTCTATATCCTGGATGAACCCTCCATCGGACTCCATCAGCGGGACAACGCGAAACTGCTCAGGACCCTGCTTCACCTGAGGGACATCGGCAACACCCTCATCGTGGTGGAACACGACCAGGAGACCATGGAAAACGCTGACTGGATCGTGGACATCGGTCCCGGGGCCGGCCACCTGGGCGGCCATATCGTTGCCCAGGGAACCCCGGAACAGATCCGGTCCAACCCTGCATCCATGACAGGAAAATATCTGAGCGGCATTGAATCCATCCCGGTTCCCGCCACACGGAGGACCCCAAACGACGCGGGGAATCAATGGATTACCATTGTGGACGCCTGGGAAAACAACCTGAAGCACGTTACGGCCAAAATTCCCCTGGGTCTTATCGTTGCGGTCACAGGGGTCTCCGGGGCAGGCAAATCCACCCTCATCAACCAGATCCTGTACCCGGCCCTGGCCGTAAAGCTTCACCAGTCCACCCTGGATGTGGGAAAACACAAAAAGATAAACGGCCTCTCACACCTGGACAAAATCATCAATATCGACCAGAAACCCATCGGCCGTACGCCCCGCAGCAATCCGGCGACCTATACAAAAGTCTTTGATCATGTCCGGGATTTCTTTGCCATGCTGCCCGAGTCATTGGCCCGGGGATACAAAAAGGGGCGGTATTCCTTTAACGTCAAGGGCGGCCGGTGCGAAGCCTGCCAGGGGGACGGTTTCATCAAGGTGGAAATGCATTTCCTGGCCGATGTCTTTGTCCCGTGCCAGGTCTGCAATGCAAAAAGGTTCAACACCGCAACCCTGGAAATAAAGTATAAGGGCCATTCCATTGCCGATGTGCTGGACCTGTCCGTCATGCAGGCCCGGGAACTGTTTGCCCATCACCCCAAAATTACAGAGATTCTGGATACCCTCATGGACGTGGGATTGTCCTATATCAAGCTGGGACAGGCGGCTACGACACTGTCCGGCGGAGAGGCCCAGCGTATCAAACTGGCAAGGGAACTGGCAAAAAGGGATACGGGCAAGACCCTGTATATCCTGGATGAGCCCACAACCGGCCTGCATTTCCAGGATATCCGTATGCTCCTTGCCGTGCTCCAACGGCTGTCAGCTTCCGGGAATACGGTTATCATTATCGAACATAATCTGGATGTCATCAAGACCGCGGACTGGATCCTGGATCTGGGCCCGGAAGGCGGTCACAGGGGCGGAGCGATAATCGCAACCGGCTCACCTGAAACCGTTGCGGCCATCCCGGAAAGCTATACCGGACAATTCCTGAAACGTGTTCTTGGTGCAGTGACTACAGGCCGGCCCGGTAAAGATAGGCAACCAAGCCGTAAGGCTGGATAAAACACGGACAGACAGGATCATGACCGATTCTTTCCCAAAAAAATGGTATATATTCGGTGTGGTTGCCTTGGGTGTTTTCATGTCAACCCTGGACAGCAGTATCGTCAACGTTGCCCTGCCCCATGTCATGGAGGATCTGGGAACACAGCTCCAGGTGATCCAGTGGGTGGTGCTCATGTACCTGCTCACCGTTTCCTCACTGCTCCTGACCTTTGGAAGGCTCAGCGATATCCGGGGCCGGCGCCTGGTCTACTGTGCAGGGTTCCTGACCTTCACCCTGGGCTCATTGTGCTGCGGCATCAGCAGGGAACCCCTGTTCCTTATCCTGTCAAGGGGAGTACAGGGATGCGGTGCATCCATGCTCATGGCCTGCTCCCCGGCCCTGGTGGTGGATGCCTTTCCTCCTGCCGAACGGGGAAAGGCCCTGGGACTGGTGGGAACCGTTGTCGCTTCGGGGCTGACCACGGGACCGGTCATCGGTGGCCTGATCCTGGACCACCTGTCCTGGCGCTACATCTTTTTCATCAACATACCCATCGGCCTTGCAGCAACCCTGGCCGGAGCGGCTATTATGAAAGGCACCCCGGCAGACACCGGGATCAAAGAACCCCTGGACACTCTGGGAAGTCTATTTCTAATCCTTACCCTGGGCGGCTTTCTGGTATTCATGACACATATAAACCAATGGCCTCTGGATTCACCCTTCATGCTGATATCGGCAGTCCTGTGCCTGGCATCCGGCGTGGGATTTGTCCGGACGGAACTGACATCGCCCTTCCCCCTTATTGACCCGGGCCTGATGAGAATCCGCTTGTTCGTTTTCCCGGTGCTGGCTGCTGCGCTCATGTTCGCATCCCTGTTCACCATTGTCTTTCTGATGCCGTTTTACCTGACCCATCCCATGGGCCTGTCCGCCTCGGCCACCGGGGTCGTGATGATCACCCCGTTTCTTGTACAGTTTTTTCTCAGCCCTGTAACAGGCTCCCTGTACAATCGAACCGGATCCCGCATCCTGTGCACCCTGGGCATGGTGCTCATGGCATGCGCCCTGTTCTCCTTCACCATGCTCAAAGCCCGGGTCCCCGTAGCCAGTATTATATGGAGGCTGGCCATGGCAGGCTTCGGCACAGCCCTGTTCATACCCCCTAACAGCGCTGCGGCAATGACATCCATTCCGGCCCGGAGACGGGGCATAGCCTCGGGTGCAGTGGCCCTGGTACGCAATTTCGGCATGGTTTTCGGGGTCGCCCTGGCAGGACTGGTGTTCGACACAACCTTTTCCCGCCTGAACAGCGGCCAGACATTTACCCATTACACACCGGAAATGGCAGGGCCTTTCATGACGGCTTTAGGCGCTGCCATGTCTGCAGGAGCCCTCCTGGCCTTTCTGGGTGTTGTCGTGTCCTGGATGCGGGGGCCGGAAAAGCCGGACCGGCCTTCCAGCATTCCAACGCAATAACGCCTAAATCCTGCATTCGCTGTGTGGATTTTAAAAAAAAATTATCTATGTTCATCATGTTGGGGATTTACAGGATTTAGGTAAAACGACAAGGGTTTTATCTGTCCGGGCTTGCTGTGTTGAACTTCTGTTCAATGGGTGATCAACGGCCGGTGAAGCATGGTTTCATACAACTGGATGTACTGCTTTGCCGTGACAGAATGATTGAACCGCTTCCGGCTCTGTTCCATGACCCGCTTCACCTGCACGGCCCTCACGTCCCCGGGCAGGAAAAAGAATGCCATGGCATCATCAATGGCACGGCTGAACCCTTCAGCAGTGTGGGACTGGAACAGAAATCCGTTGCCGGTACCGGTCCTCACATCCATAGGTTCCACCGTATCATGAATACCGCCTGTATCATGGGCGATGGGCAGTGCCCCGTAAATGGGGCCGATGATCTGGGGCAGACCGCAGGGCTCGAATCTGGACGGCATGAGGATGAAATCAGCCGCAGCGTAAGCCATGCGTGAATGTTTCTCGTCAAACCCGTACACTGCTGCCCGGTCCCTGAAACCGCTGGTCCCGATCCTGGACGCCATGGGCTCACGGTAATCCCCGTCAGCCACAAACAGGATCTGAAGATTTTTATAACGTGCCATGACAGAGTCCATAACTTCCGCCATGAGCCGGGCCCCTTTCTGAATACTGTCCAGACGGGATGCCCAGAACATCAGCGGTGCCCTGCTGTCGGGAACCAGCCCGAAGGTTTCCTGGGCAAAGCGTTTGCAGGACTCCTTTCCCTGGCCATGACCGGCCGGATCATAGCGCCGGGGGATGGCTGCATCGATTTCAGGCAGGAACGAGGGATCCGGAGAATTGAGGATACCCACGGCGCACCCGGCGCGGACCTTGTTGGCCAGTTCATTCCTGATGGGAGGATCCACAAAATCATGGCGGCCCTGGATAACCTCCTTGAGGAAACCAGGACTGACAGTATTCACGAAGTGGGACGCGAAAATGCCGCTGGCGAGAAAGTCCACCGGGTTTGTATCATGGGATTCAGCAAGGCTTTGTGGCATACGGTCAAAAAACAGATTCTTCCAGAAGGATGCCACGTCCAGCCCCATGACCTCGGCCCTTGCCAGCACGATCTTGTAGGTATGAATGTTATGGATTGTGAACAGACATGGGATCCCCTGCTGCCTGGCCATGGCCGGTATCAATCCGGTCATCCAGTCGTGGCAGTGAATCAGGTCCGGTTGAACACCGGGAACGATGGTGTTGATGACCTCCCGCTGGAATGCCAGGGAAATATCCACATTTTCAAGACCTGAACTGGAATACACCTGGCTGCGCTTGTAAAACACCTTGTCTTCGGCCAGATGCAGCCGGGCATCGGACACACGGCTCCGGAGGATATCCAGCTCCTTGAGGATGGATGGATCCCCCTTGGCGTTGAAAATGGAACGGTAATCCGGCAGGGCCACATGGATATCACCACCCTGTTCGTACAAGGCATTGATGAGCCCGGCGGAAACATCCGCCAGGCCGCCGGCCTTGGCTCCCAGATGCCTGGCCGGGGCACACATGCGCTGGGGCAGGTAGGTCACCTCAGGGGTAACGATCAATACACGTGGCGGTTTTGCCATTGTTGTTTTCCTTGCCCTGGTGTTTCCCGGGAAAGGCCCCGGTACCCTGCCCTCCATCCAGGTCATGATGCTTTTCCAATCCCGGGATGATGGTTCAACTATACTCCCCCGATGCGCATATGACAACATCCCAGGCAAAGGATGGGAATAATTCCAGCCTTGAAAATCATACCCATAACTTTTAGTTTCCCCTCTTGTTTTTTCATTTGTGGTATTCAATTAATCCCGGAACCATGATATGGTACTGCGTTTTTTGAAGCATCTGTGCAAATTATCGGGAGAATCGATTTGTCTGAATTCATTGACTATACACTGACCCTGTCCACAACCGAGGCGGCAACCGGTTTTTTCAAAGCCCTGCCGTCCCCCCGGCCCGGATGGACACAAAGCCTGTCCCTGCTGCAGGAAAGGCCTTTGGATGAATTCCTGCACCGCCATGCCCTGGACCTTATGGCAGCCATCCCCTTTGATGAAATCATGGCTCTTGCTGTCCGGGCCCGGAAGGACAACGACCGGGTCCTCATGGCCCTGGCTGCTGAAACCATCCTCCTGGCCCAGGGTCTGGGAAAGGCATTGCAGGTCTTTTCCAGAACCGCCTTGGCCGAGCTGGCCGGTCACTCCCCCCTGATCATGCTGAGGGCGGCCCTGGCAGGCAACCGGCATCTCCACTCCCAGTGGATTGCCCTGTTCAGGGACAACATCGCTTCTCACCGCCCCCTGCCGGCCCTGGAAGAAACAGGGCTGCCCCCCCTGTGCAGTGGTGACTGTTCCATGGAAGCCCGTCCTTTTGCCGACATAAAGGATGTGCTCGCAGAATTTAAGAGCCGGGCAAAACAGCCGCCCGTGTTCCTGCCGGAAAAAACAGCGGCCCTGGCAGAAGAAAGACTCAAAGAAGCAGGCCTAGACTTTGATGGGGAAATGCGGCATGAATCCAGCCTGAGCCCCTTTGCCCTGCTCAGGAAATGGCGTTTCTCCACCCGGACGGACAACGGACCCAACCGGTTCACCCTGACCGGCGGCCAGACCAGTTACGGCAAGGGCCTGACCCTGGACCTGGCCAGGGTGTCCCTGATGATGGAAATTGTGGAGCGGTGCTCTGCCTTTGCCAGCATCACCGGCGGATCGGTTCAAGGCTATTTAAGGGAATATGCCCTGGAGCACGCCTCTTACCAGGACATGATCGCCATGGGACTGAATGTGGTCAATCCTGCCGCGCTTTCCCCCGAGGCCTGCTATACAGGTCAACCGTTGCACTGGGTCCAGGGGACCTTCACGGAGAACGGGATTGATAAAGCTGTCATGATCCCGGTCCAGTGTCTTTTCCTGTTCACCAACCTGAATGAAATCAATCTCTTTTCCGGGCTGGGCTCCACCGGTCTGGCCTCGGGTATGACCCTGGCCCAGGCCAAGGTGAGTGCCCTGCTGGAAGTGATCGAACGCCACCAGGAAGCAACCGTGCCCTTTCATCCTGCATCCTGCTTTCACCTGGTTTCCAGGCAGGAACCCCTGGCCAGACTTCTTGCCTCTTACCAGGCACTGGGCATCCACCTGCAGTTCCAGGACATAACCCCGGCATCGGGCATCCCCTGCTGCAAATGTTTCGTACGTGGAGCGGATGGTACATTGCACAAGGGAACCTCGGCCCACCTCGATGCGAAAAAGGCCATCATCTCGGCCATGACCGAAACGCCCTACCCCTTCCCCAAGGGACCGCCTTCCGCCCTGGCCCTGGAAAACCTCCTGCATGTGGATCATGAAACCCTCCCGGACTATTCAACCGGTGATCCGGAAACCGACCTTGCCCTGCTGGAGCACCTGCTCCGGAAATCGGGATATTGCCCCTGCTACGTGGACCTGACCCGCCGGGACATCAATCTCCCCGTGGTCAAGGCAATTGTTCCGGGCATGGACATAGCCGGTGACTTTGATTCGGTTTCCCGTGTTCATCCGGACCTGTTTTTCAATTACCTCACCCTGAACTCCAATGACTGAGGATAAGCCTACAATGCCATTGCCTTACGACTATTCAGCACTGGATCACCCCCGGGTGCTTCCGGTCCTGTTCCACCCCAGAAGGGACTACGGGGAACCGACCCCGAAAGCGTCCGCCCTGGATCTGATGATTCCCGCAGGAGACAGGATCAGCATCGGTGCCTGTTTCCATATCAGGGACACCCGGAGTCCCTGCATCCTGTTCTTCCACGGGAATGGAGAGATCGTCTCTGATTACGATGAATTCGGAGAGCTGTACAACAGTGTGGGATTGAACTTGCTGGTGGTGGACTACCGGGGCTACGGAAGATCCACGGGCAACCCCTCGGTCTCCAACATGATGCGGGACTGCCATGACATTTTCAATTTCACACACCGGTTTTTAGAAGAGAAGGGGTGCCCAGGCCCGCTTATCGTTATGGGAAGGTCAATAGGATCGGCGTCCGCCCTGGAGCTGGCCGCCTCATATCCGGACAGGATGAACGGGTTGATCATTGAGAGCGGTTTTGCCCATGCAGCCCCGCTGATAAAGTTGCTGGGGATAGATCCTGACAGCATCGGATTCCGGGAAAAAAAGGGATTCGGGAATGTGGATAAAATCCGCAAATGGACGGGGCCAACCCTGATCATCCATGGAGAGCTGGACCACATGATCCCATTTTCCGATGGCAGAACTCTTTTTGATGCCTGCGGCTCATCCGACAAACGACTTCTGAAAATTCCCGGAGCAGGTCATAACGATCTGTTCATCCGGGAAATGTCCATGTACATGGAGGGTGTGAAAACCATGGCAGACAGGATATCACAGGGACACTGACAGGAACGGACAGTTGATCACTCGGCAATGACCTGACTGAACTCCGGGGGAGAAGCAAAGCGCTCGGACGGGACGGGATCCCGGCTCACAGATCTCAACGTTTCCTTTATTGCCGAGATCTCCTTTTGGGTCGTAACCGGATCACCTGAGGGGGAATCGGCTCTGTAAACCGCCGTGACGCTTACCTCCTTATGCACAGGATATCCCTGGACATCTCCCAGGGCATCCCTGAACCGGTCCAGGGGGCCCTGCCAGTAATCCAGAAGGCTGGCAAAAACTCCGATACGCTCGGCATCGATCCCCAGGCGGTCCACCAGTTTCCTGTGAAAAGCCTGGTACTCGTCATACCCCGGGACATCCTCACTGACCCAGACTTCCTGCCTGACCAGGGTTATGCTGGAGGCATTTCTCTTTTTGTCACGGGTCTCGAGCCTCAGGAGCGCAACCACATGCCTGCACGAGTAACCGTTGAGCAGAACGGGCTCCGGATCAACCTGAACATCAAATTCCGGATCCACAGCGGCATACCGTTTATCCAGGTGTTCCCGGGTTGATTCCGGGATGTCGTCAGGTGTGTACCGATCATACCAGGCAGGATCCGTAATCTTTTTTAAAGGGAAATCAATCGTCTTGTTCTTGGCGTAATCCAGTTCACGGATCACGTCCTGGTCCAGGAGGATCTGGGTTGTTGCCTTAAAGGATTTAACACCTCCGAACCATCGTTTGAGCAGAGTGTCGGTGTAACGGGTCGTCTTGTCCACAGCCTTGGAGTTCCCGGAATAACACTCGGATAGCTCCGCATCCTTCTCCCCCACCACATATTCGTTCATGGTATAGTCATGGATAAAGCAGACATCAGCACAGCAGGGCAGGACATCCAGCAGAGCAGCCATGGTCCAGATCAGCATGAGGGTGACAGCGCACTTTCCGGGCACACCTTGGAATTTCATGCAGGCAAGGGTCATAGCCCGATGGCTTTCTGATGGATATAGGCTCCGATCAGCATGGTTACAATCGGGATCCCGAACCCGACCGTAGCCCCCAGGGTAACGTTGGTGCTGGGATCAAAACCATAGGGCTTTGTAAAATAGATGATAAAGTTAATTCCCACGCCCACAAACAGATAAACATGGTACCAGAACCGTCGTGTTTTTTCCCAATGTTCAATCCTGGCATCGCGTTGGTTGTCTTTTTTCATGGTGTCTCTCCTGTTTGATAATGTTGACCTTCTTCCATACCCCTGGACCCTGGCGGAGTCAACCTGTTTTTCCGGCCGGTTTGATAATCGTTCACAATCATCTGCCAGCTCCCCTAGTCCCTGGTTCACCAGGGTGGCATGCTGGCGAAAGGTACCGGACCTGCCGGAACGTCAGCGTGGAACCATTCGGAATTCAGGATTGATTCCGGACATTTATCCTGTCAACCAGTCCGGGAACCTCCCGGACCGTTTTCTTCTTCTGCCGACGCTCGATCCACCGCCTGACCTCTGATTTTTTGGGCGCATCCTCAATGCAGTACTTCATGCTGTCAGTGATCAGCTGGGCTATATAGTTGGCTGCCCGTCTGGATTCCGTCCGTTTGATTTCCCGCAGGGAGTTTATCATCCGGTTCATGAGAAGGATCCTGTTTGACTCATGGGGGCTGAGAAGACCCAGTATTAGGATGATCTCTTCCATATCAGGGAGGTCCCCGGGGCCGGTCCGGTCCGGCACTTCCTGTCCCCCGGTCATGGATTCTTCCAGGGCATGGGTTATGGTGTCATGGTAGACATTCACCACGGTATTGGAAAGATCCAGGGAAAGATCATCCAGACTCCCCAGCAGCTTCAGGATCAGATACTCGGTCAGTTCAAGGGCTTGGGTCACTGTTCTTGAATTCCTCATCATTTCGGTGTTTCGGTCAGATCCGGCAGCAACACCCTGCTTTGACCACTCCCCATGGGGCTGCTTCGGGGGGGCTTCAGACGCTGAAGGGGACTGCCTGATGCTTAAAAAAAATAATCACTTTATAGCGACTTCAGCATAGTAACCTGACCGGAAATCAAAATCAAGCCGAAGATGGAAGAAGATGGAAAAGGCTGAAAAGCAATACTGTAGCTAATCTTAGCTCATTATCCCCCAATGGGAGACCCAATAATCATTTTTTATGGAATACTCGATTTTTTTTCAATTAAAAACGTTGACAAAATAATTACAATGGATATAAAGTGATCCCCATTCAGACCGAGCGCTCGTTCGACTTCTGGCATTTTGAACTGTTTCAAGAGCGCTCTCCATCATATAAGCAGCAAGCCGTTAGCAGAAATTTTCGACCCGTGAATCTGTTTTGTAGCAATCTTAACTATATGGTTTTGAATTCTAACTGATGCGAAGGGGGGTGGTGACTTAACCAAGGGGGGAATTTTTCCTTAAGGAGGAAAAAGTTCATCGTTCGGAACCCGATTGTCCGGTTGCTAACAGGACACCGCGGAACTGGCGATACAAATTTAAATTTATCTGTTAGGTATGATGGAGGTTAGAGTATGTTCAAAGGTATGCCAAAAATTTTCTGGATCGGCATGGCTATCATGTATGGCTGGTGCTTCCTGTTCATGTTTCTGGAAATGACGATACCCGGTTTCCCGCTGAAACCCTTGTTTGGAATTCCTGCCTGCTACACGTACAACATGGTTTTCGCCCTCTGGCTAGTTCCCATTATAGTTGCCCTGATGTTCGCCTTTAGTGAAGACGCGCGGGAAAATGCACTCCGCAAGACCAAAGGAGGTAAATAATCATGACCGCGAATCCAGTTGTAATTTTTGGTGCTATTGTCTATTTTGTCATCATTTTCGGTATTGGCTGGGTTACCCGCAAAGCCTCTGCAGACGCCAATGATTTCTATGTTGCCGGCCGTAAGGTAGGCCCCCTTGTCAACGGTTCAGCCCTGGCTGCCACCTATTTCAGCCCGGCAAGCTTCCTGGGACTGCCCGCGTTCATCTTCCTTTTGGGCTACCCGTTCTGGTGGGCACTGACAGGAATCATCGGCGGCATGCCCATTGCCACACTGCTCACGGCAGCCCCGCTGAGAAAATACGCCCCCACATCCTTTACCGATTACTATGCAGACCGGTATGACACCAAGTGGATGCGCCTCATCTGCGCCATCCCAACCATCATCTGCGGGTTCTGCTACGTCATCCTTTCCATCGTCGGTACGGCGCTCTTCCTTCTGTGCATCATGAAAGTGAACTTCACCATCTCAGTGCTGATCGCCACCATCGTTGTTTTTATCTACATCTACTACGGCGGCATGGTAGCAACAACATTCTCTACGGCCTTCCAGGGTTTTGCCATGACCCTTGCAGCCCTGATCGCAGCCTGGTTTGTTGTGGCCCATTTCGGTGGATTCCAGGGTATGACCGATGCAGTGCTCGCCAATAACGCCAAATTCTTCAACATGCCTTATGTGAGTCCCGAAGGCGTAGCCCATCCCCTCATGGCCGCATGGACCGGAGTTGTGGGTTTCTTCTTTGTATGGCACTTCGGTTTTTCAGCCATGCCCTACACGGTTGTGCGTTTCTTCACCTCCCAGGATATCAAATCCGCCCGCCGGAGTGTTTACTGGGCAGTTATCCTTGGCGGCGCCATGTACATGGGCCTGATCGTCATCGGAACCGGCGCCAGGGTTCTTATCGAAAGCCTGCACCCCTTCATGCAGCTTGAAGGTATCGACAGCGCAGTTAAAGTTCTGGTCCACATGAAAAAGACCCTGGGTGTTGCCGGTGCCTCAGTGACTGACTACTCCATGATCGCAGCCATGGAAGCCCTGAACAACGGCCCGCTCCTTGCAATCGTTGCAGCAGGCGGTCTGGCCATCGCCATGGCAACCGCTGCAGGCTGGGTAATGGTTCTCAATATCATCATGGGCCGCGACCTTATCGGAAAAGTATTTGGTTCCAAGTGGCCTGAGGAGAAACCCGTACAGTGCACCCGTATCATGACCATCATCATCATGGTGGTGTGCGGCGCATTCGCCTTTAACCCGCCCGCCCTGGTCCTTGACCTGTCCGGCGCAGCATTCATCGTTATCCTCTGCTCCGTCGGACCTCCAATGATCCTCGGCATCTGGTGGGAACGGGCAACCACGGCTGCTGCTGCCATCAACATCATCGTCATGACCATCGCATCAGGCGGCTCATGGCTGTATGCCAACACGGTTCTCAAGAGCGCCCACTGGTTCTTCCTGAGCGACCCGGCAAACAAGATCAGCACACCCCACCAGTTCTACTGGGTATTTGTTGGCTTGATCTTCTTTGTTGTGGTGAGCCTCATGACAAAACCGTGCAGGCCTGAAGTCATCCAGAAATACTGCATCGACCTCAGACCCGAATACTGATCAGCAAAAGATTTACCGTTGATCTGAAATACAAACTGCCCGGCAGATTCCTGCTGCCGGGCAGTTCTTTTATGCATCAGTTGCTTGACACGCTTATAGCGGTTCTCAAATTAATCTGCCGATTGCCGAGTCCCTTCGCTTACGTTCCATCAATGGCAGACAACAGAATCAAAGGGAACATATTTCTGTTGCTCCCCTGTATCCTTCTCGTAACGGTGAAAGATCTCTTCATGGGACAGGTACCGGTTCCGAGAAGGGTCTAGGAGGTACTTTCGGATAGCCTCCAGCCGTCTCAGGATCTCTTTTTCCAGAAGTTCCCGGAGTTCCTTTTTCCCCGCGATTATATCGTTCTTCAGGGCCTTGTTCTTGGGAGCACCCTGGTAATCCTCGAATTTGATCCGAATCCTCATCTCAATCAGGTTCTGCAGCTTACGGTCATACCCGCCCCCCAGGGCTGCCACCTCGGGAATCAGATCGGCAAAATGGGTAACGGCAATGATATCCTTGCCCCGCTCCCAGTAGCCCATACGGAATTCGGGCTCCAGGTCCTTGTAATTGAGCAGCGGCATGTACATGCGCCGCAGGTGGAGAAGAACCTTTTCCGTTTTTTTCCGGTGACCTCCGATGATAACCGATCCACCGACCTCATCTTTTCTCACGCCCTTGGTCCAGGGCGCTCCGGTTATGCCGAAATCATTGCACAGGGGAATCCTGAGCAGGGCCGACAGGGTATTCAGGGCCAGGGCATATCCGGCAGATGGCCCGCCCACGTTATATGAGGCGGACAGCAACTGATGGTGGATGGAGTACCGCCGCAAAAAATCCTCAAACAATCCCGGGATGTTGATATCCGGACTGAGTTCCTGGAGGTAATTCTTGACCATGGTCAGGGCTTCCCGTGCAGACTGCCGGGTCATCTGCACCGCCATGTCCATCTGTGCGGCTGTATCTGCCGTGGATGAAACAGCACCCGTTACCAGGATCAGGGGCTGGTCGAGCCTGGAGGTAAGACTGGTGGCAATGGGAAGCAGGACGCCAGTGAGATCATTGGCCCCGGCACCGATGATAAATCCAACCTGGGGTTCCTGGCTGAGTTCCGCTTCAAGGAACTCGTTGAGCTGGACATGCCCTTTACGTACCGGACTCTGGGAGATCTCCTTCCTGGCAGATTCCAGGTGGGATTCCACCAGAGGATAAGCCTCCTCGCTGGTGACCTTTTCCACCAGGTCAAGGATGGTTGAATACCGCCGTACAAAATTGATGGGATCACCCTTGATATCGGCTTTAATGCGGGCCGGCGCATTGACGGCATCCAGGATGCCCAGAAGTGTCTTGAAATTGAATTTGATGAAGGTTTCCTTGTCCTGTTCCGTAGCATCGCCCAACTCCCTGAGTTTCTGCAGCACTTTGTATTCGGTGCTGCACAGGGCAATGGCCTTTTCCGTGAACGATGAAAAATCCGCAGGCGTATTGCAGATTCCCTGGGCTGTCTCGATGATCCGCTCCACGGGAATGCTTCTGCCATGCTTGATGGTATCAAACTGTTTTCTGATGATGTCGGCAATATCCTTCTGGCGGAGGTGGCCCGAGACCTCCAGAACCTTGAGGCGCTTGGACCGTATCAGGGCAGGGTCAAGGATGTCCAGCCGGTTGGTTGTCAGAACGGTGAACACCTTGTTCAGAGGGATCTCACCGTCAATGATATTGAGGAACTTATTGGTAATGGCATCGGTTGATGATCCGCCCGAAGAACTCCGACGGGGAGCCAGGGCATCCCCCTCGTCGAAAAAAACCACGCACGGGGCGATCATCTTGGCAATGTCATAAACCCTTTCCAGATTGGCAACAACACCGTGGACCGGACTTGACGGGTCCTGGAGGGCTGATGGGCTCGTGGCGATGTCATGGACATTGCCGCTTTCACTGAGCCAGGTCCTGACCAGAAAAGTCTTGCCGCTACCCGGCGGACCGGTGAGAACCACACCCTTTTCCTCGCTCACGCCATAGAGAAAGCAGTTGTTGGCCATCTCGGAAAATTTATCTTTGATATTGCCAACGTACTCCTCCCAGTGGACATTCCGGTCCATGCGGTCGACAACCTTTTTGTAGAGCTCCCCATAGACATTTTTTGCCACCAGCTGGAATGCGCTCCGAACCAGGGGGGCATCGTCCAGGTATCCTGGTTTGAAGTCCCCCTTTATCTCCAGTACCGACTCGATGAGTTTTCGCACATAGGCCGGTGTTACCTTGAGGCTCCGTTCCCTGAACACGGTATAAATCCAATCCACACACGCTTCCAAATCCGATCCGGATCCGGCATCATCCATGAGCCTGTTATGGCGCTTCAATTCCAGGAGAACAATCTGCTTCAGATTTTTCGAATTTGTCCAGAATTCCGAAATATCGATGATCTTGCCCTTTTCTATGAAACGGCGGTAAATGGAGGAGTCAAACCTGTGGGACTGATCCGAGGTTGCCACCAGAAAACAGTCACGCTTTCCATTGATGATTTCATCAAGGATGATATTGGAGGTGTCGATGAGGGATCGCTGCTGCCCTTCAACACCCGAATCCTTGGCATCGGCCTTGCCGAATGCGCTGTGCGCCTCTTCGATGTGGCGTATGGATGTGACCTTGGGTGCCCCCATTACCCTTAAAAAATAATTACCCGGTTCTCCGGCATAGGCTGTCTGGTAATCATTGGGTGTGATGGTGGAATAATCCACCATGATACCCCGCTCCTCAAAATGGGTAAGGTTTTCCATGATCCGCTTTCTGAAAATCCGGTTGATGATGGGAATTGTGGCCAGCCTTCTGTAGAAAGCCTGCTTACGCCTCAGGGCGAGTTCCATGGCGAACTCCGGATCAACTTCCTCCAGGGTGGTAAACAGACTTTCCCTGGACATGATCTCCTGCCGCTTCTTCCGCCAGTCAATGGTCGGGATGACCTGCTTCTTGAAAATAACTTTTTCAATGGTTTCCTGAACCGTGGCGCTTTTCCCGCTGCCGCTGGATCCCTCTACCAGAAGAATTGGTGCCCTGGGGACATCCTCCCCTGTCAGGTACTCCTTCCGGATATGGGCCCGGTAGATCTTGTCGATAATGACTTCGAGTTCCATGGGGACATGGATATCGATGAGCTCCCTTTCCAGCACAGCAAGGAGATACTGACTCTCCTGACGGGTCAGCTCATCTTCCAGAATCCTGTTCCAGGATCGGCCCGGATTTGTCTCCCCGGAATATTCAAACCGTTTCCTCCAATCGGTCAGGATCTCGGGGTTGTTGAGGACATTCAGATGTTTTTCCCGCTTCCTGAGGGTAAACAGGGTCATACCGATGTTTTTCAGGATGGAAAAAAAGGGAGAAATGGGCTTGTACTGGTTGAGCCGGGACCGTATGAACACCTTGGTTTCATAGGACCATGAATCAACAAGCGCCTCGATTTTGGCTATCCTTGCCTCGGGAAGCCGGATATAAATTTTCTCCTTGGTCAGTCGTCTGGGCATGGTGCCACCTCCTGGAACCGGTTATTGAACCCCTAATTTTTCTCCTGCATCCGAATTTTCAACGGGTTCTTCCGGCCTGCTCTCTTCGGGTTCCACCCCGGGCATTTCCGGCAGGGCCAGGGACGGAGCACGTCCCATGCCATGGAGCACAAAGGTTTTCTGTCCAGTCTGGTTGGCATAGGCGGTAGCCCATTTCTCCTGGGTCAGAAACTGGAGAAGATTGGCATCCACACCCTTGCTCGACGTACCCAGGGCAGCCTGCAGTGCACTGATGCTTTCAAGGTAAGCCTTGTAGAGTTTCCGAGTCCGGTCGGCCTCCTGGTCTGCAGCGTAGTTTGCGGCCTCTGCGATGAGCTCACGACGTTTCTTTTCTTCAGTTGCAGCAACCAGCTTATCTCCGAACCGGGTTTCCCGGAGCACAAAGCTGACGACCTCAATGCCGTATTTCTGTTCCAGAGTCGGACCATTTTTATTGATGGGCCTGGATTTCAAGGCTTCAAAAATCTTTTCCTTTATTGTTTCCCGGTCACTGATCAGGCTGTTGACAACCTGAGCCTGGAGGATATCCTTTACAATACCGTCAAAATCTCCCTGGAGCAGCTCCCGTGGCGAAAGGTTCTCAATGGCCCAGGTTTTCAGGTCATGTATCTTATAGGTCATGATGGCGGACGTCCACAGGGCCACGCTCTCCTTTGAGATGATCCGCATGGGCTCCTGGGTATTACCCAGAAAAAGGCTCTGGTTGACCAGGGGAACGTCCTGTTCCAGACGGGTAAAAAAAGGAAGCCTGGCGTGCCAGCCAACCTTGGTGACAGCTTCCCGGTTGCCCCCGAATTTTTCAAGCACAACGGCATAATTGAGCTTGACCTTGTAGATGATGTGGGTTGAATACACCAGAGCAGCCAGGGTATAGATAACCGCGAAAATAAACAGGGTAAACGCTGTTCTCCGAATAAAAATTCCCAGCTGGGCTCGTTGAAGAAAAACCTGTGATCTTTGATCCGGCATGGCATCTCCTTTGTTGTGAACCAATGCTATAGACTGTCAGGATGTTCCCGGTTCCATGGGAACCATCCGGCTCAGGAACCCGGTTACAGAAAAACAGATGATGGCTGTGAATTAGCTTTTCCCAGGGCAGAAAGAAGTCAGGTCATTTATACGAGCGCAGGAACGATAAAAGCCCACGGATTTTATCATGAACGATGTGTTTGAACTATACACCCAATACAAAGCATGGGTCAAAATATTTTTGTACCATATAAAATTTAGTATTCAAAAATTGCGCATTGACCTTGAGATTCAATTACTGTAATTAAAATGCAATTATATTGATTATAATTAGTGAATATATGGTTACAGACAATCTGATAATTAAAAAGGAGATGGCCAATGAGATTTACCATCGGAAAGAAACTGATCAGCAGTTTCCTCGGACTTGCAGCCCTGGTACTTCTTTCTGGTATTGTGGGGTTCATTGTCATGGATAAAGTTTCTTCGTCCATGGATACAGTTGCAAAGGAAAAAACACCGATTCAGTACGCAGTGATGAAAGCGTCGCTGTCTGTTGAAAAAATCCAGAAAACCTTGTTAAATTATTCGGTCTCCAGTTCAGGCCTGGCAGAACAGGAGCGAATGCTCTCGGATATTCTTGATGAATTTGCCATGTGGATCCAGGCAATCCTTTCAGGCTCCGGATCGGAAGAGTTCCTGAAGAGCCCGTCCGGCAGGATCTATGCCGGAATGGGCATAAAACTGACAATCCCCAAAGGAAGTGGAACCATCCTGGAAAAAGCCGCCTCCCTGATGCAAAACAGCGCAATCTTCAGGGAGCACTGCGCCAATCTCATCAGCGCCCATAATCAATACATCAGCTACTCGGTGAACGATGGAGGCAAAAATCATACTCTGCCCTCTTTCCTGAACATTTTGAACCGTTACTACCTTGAGTGGGTCAAACAGCTGAAAGACGCCGTAAATATTGTCACCTTGTTCACCGGAGAAATCGACCCGGAAAAAGACTCCCTTGGCCGGTGGCTGATGACCTATAAAGCCGATAACCAAGAGCTGATGGACGTCATTAAAAAAATGAAACCATACCATGACAAGCTGTTAAAACTTGCAGAGTCCATCAATAAGGAATCCGACTACAATGCAAAAAACAAATTATTAAGCCGGGGCATTGCCAGCACAGCACGGATTGAAAACTGTTTCAATCAGCTCCACGACTTGACAGAACCCTTGTATAAAAATCTGGAATCTCTTAAAGAAGCAAAATTTTCAGAGGTGGTACAATCGGCTGAAGGGATAAACAGGGATCTGGAAAAGCTTATACAGGATGCGGAAAACCAGATGAGGGACGCCATCGAACAATCCAACCATGCCAGGACCCGTGGAATTACCCTTCTTGCAGGGATTACCCTGGCTGCGGTTGCTGCCGCAATTGTTCTCGGACTGTTCATGAGCCGCCGCATCTCCAGGAATATCACCCGGGTGGCTGAAGCATCCCGGAACATCGCCGGCGGTGACCTGAGGAAATCAGTTAGATCAAGTTCCGCCGATGAACTCGGAGACCTTGCCAGGGACACCAACGCCATGATTGACAATCTCAAGGATATCATCAGCCGCCTCCAGGGATTTTCCCATGAATTGACCGATGCTTCCGGCAGTCTTAATGATTTATCAGCCGGCATGGGCAATGGATCGGAAAAACTGGAATCCAGCTCGGAGGAGGTTGCCCTGGCAGCAAAAACATTGAGCTCCTTCATGACATCTGTGGCAGCCGCCTGTGAACAGGCGGCTGCCAACGTTAATGCCGTATCATCGTCCACAGAAGAAATAACCACGTCCATCACTGAAATTGCCCGCAGCTCGGAAAAGGGGCGCAATGCCACCAAAGAAGCGGTCAGCAGGACCAACGCAGCCTCTGAGAGAATCGACGAGCTTGGCCTGGCCGCTAGGGAAATCAGCAAGGTAACGGAAATGATAGCCGAGATTTCCGCTCAGACCAATCTGCTTGCCTTGAATGCGACCATTGAAGCAGCCAGGGCCGGGCAGGCCGGAAAAGGGTTTGCCGTAGTAGCTTCAGAAATCAAGGAGCTTGCCAACCAGACCGCCGGCGCCACCCAGGACATCAGGACCCGGATTGAAGCCATCCAGGGTTCCACGTCGAAAACAGTGGATGAAATCAAGGGGGTGTCAAGGGTCATTGCATCGGTGAACGATATTGTAAGCACTATAGCCGCAGCTGCAGAAGAACAGTCCACAACAACCCGGGGAATTGCAACGAATATGAGCCAGGCAGCCATAGGACTCCAGGAGGTGAATGAAAATGTGGCCAAAAGTGCAGCGCTGGCAGACACCATTGCCGGTGACATCACCGGAGTAAGCATAACCAGCCGGAGCGTCCGCCAGAGCAGCGGCCAGGTCAGTACAAAAGCATCAAGCCTGGCAAGCCTGGCTGTTGAAATCAGATCGCTGATACAGCGCTTCCGATTGTAGCCTGATCCAACCAATGCAAGCGCCACACGGGGAGAAGAGCCTCCCTTTTAACCCTAACCAGTAAAGAAAAGGACAAACAATGAAAAAGCATACCGTCATTGCAGCCATCACTCTCATGACACTCACCCTCTTCTGCCAGCAGGCCCTGTCAGAAGCCCTTACGCCACAGCTCTGCAAACTGAAAGCCAAGGCAGCGGCCCAACTCCTTAAAAGCCAGGGAGACGCCGCGCTGGCTGCCCTGAAAGATCCCAAAGGGGAATTCTTTTTTGCCGACGGTGCCGGCTATGTATGGGTTCACAACCTGGACGGAATAATGATCATGCACCCCATTAAACCATCCCTTGACGGCAAGGGCCTCCTTGACATGAGGGACGTAAACGGTGTCTTTCTCTTTGTTGCCATGAACGAGCTGGTGGAGGAAAAAGGTGAAGGCTGGGTTCCCTATTCCTGGCCCAAACCGGGCGAGAAGGCAAGCTCCCCGAAAGTGTCCTATGTTGTTCTTGTATACCACGGAGACAAAAATTACGTTGTCGGCAGCGGCATGTACGATGTGACAGCCGATGATATCAAAGCCATGTTCCCGGGTGATGCCATCTACAAGGAATAACGGGAAAAGGCCCTGTCCGGAACCCTGGAAGACCGGTTCCGGACAGGGCCTGGCTTCAAGGGACCGAAATCAATAAACCTTGGGCCTGGAAAACCCTTTGCCAAGGACATTGAACGTATTTTCCGTAATGACAAAGGCCTCTGGGTCAATGGCCATGACAGCCTGCTCCAGCATTTTAATCTGGTAGTTGTGAACAACAGTCAGGATTATTTTTTTATCCTTTCCGCTATAAGCGCCGCTTCCGTTCAGAAAAGTTGCGCCCCGGTTCAGCTGAGTGTGAATGACCTTGGCGATATCATCGGCCAGTTCGGAAATAATCAGTATCATTTTCCTCTGGTTGAAGATGGTAAGGACATAATCCAGAACCTGGGAGGCAACATAGCTCAGGGCCACGGAATAAAGGACAAGATCCGTCTCCAGAACCCCCAGGCTAAAACCGAACAGGACTGCATTAAAAGCGAACAGAAAGCTCCCGATACGTATTCCGAATCTTTTATTCATGATGACGCAGACAATATCCATTCCCCCGAGTGACCCCAGGGAATGGAGGGTGATACCACCCCCTGCCCCCAGAAGAACGCCTCCAGCCAGAATGGCAAGAAAAGGATCCTTGATGGGAATCTGAAAGGAAACCATATCCATGGCAACGGATACCACCAGCATACCATACAGGCTGTAGAAGAAAAACCGCCGGCTGATGAATATCCATCCAAAAAGAAACAGGGGGATATTGATCACAAGATACCACACTCCCGGGGACAGAATGTGGAGCATATAGTAAATCAGAAGGCCCACACCGGAAATCCCTCCGGTTATAAAACCGTGGGGTATGACAATGGCGTTCAGCCCGACACTGAAAATAATGGCCCCCATACTCATGAGGAGCAAATTCCACGTTATTGATGACAATAGGTTACCCGTGTTAATTTTCATGACCCAGCCTTTTTATAACAACAATGACAGCGAAATCCTGTTTGAAAACTAATTATGCAGGCTCACCGGTCAGCGCTGCGGAGAAAATGGTTAGCCGCTCAATGATTGAAAATCAGTCGTTCGGCAAACCGATGATCATATTCCGGTTATATCCAAGTGTCAATAATTTTCAATGAAAAATTTCATATAAGAAGATTAAATATGTCAGGTTCACGGGTGGTTCCGACCTGGCATTCACTGAAAGAATATGGTAGGGTTGATCTTTCAGAACCCAAAACCCCCTTGAACAAGGAGGTAAGTAATGAATTCAGCAAGGGCAAACCAGGACCGGGACATGGCGACATCCTGCATCGACTGCCTGGACCTTCCGATTATTGACTCCCTCGCATCCCAAATAGCCATACTGGATGAAAACGGTGTAATCCTGAAAACAAATGAATCCTGGAAACGTTCTGCCGTGGACAGCGCTATCCCCTGTGCCTTTGCAGGAATCGGTGACAACTACCTGAATATATGCCGGCTTGACCAGGGTGACGGCAACAGACACGCCCAGGCCATTGCCAGGGGAATAAACCAGGTTATCCGGCAGGAAACGGATCAGTTCCGTCTGGAGTATGAATTCCACACGCCCCGGGGAATCCAATGGTACTATATCCGGGTTGTCTGCCTTGCCCTTCCCGGCCCATTGCGTCTCATCGTAACCCATGACGACATTACTGATTTAAAAAAGGTCGAACACACCCTTCTGGCCAGAGAAGAAGAACTCCGGGCCAGAACCGTTTCCCTGGAAGAAAAAAACATAACCTTGAAGGTACTCCTGGAACACCGGGACAATGACCGGTCCGAACTGGAAACCCTGGTCCTGAAAAATGTGAGGCATCAGATCCTGCCCTTTGTTGAAAAATTGAAGAGCAGCTCCCTGAAACCCTCGGAAAAAAGACTTGTCGAAATCATTGCCCAGCATCTGAACGAACTCACATCACCCATGATAACAAGCCTTTCCAATGCTAACGTCCTGCTGACCCCCCAGGAAATCCAGGTTGCATCCCTGGTAAAGGACGGCAAATCCAGCCAGGAAATAGCAAACCTCCTTTTCCTTTCCGAAGCCACGGTCCATTTCCACCGAAAAAACATCAGAAACAAACTGGGAATTCAGAACAAAAAGGTCAACCTCAGATCCCACCTCATGACCCTTGCCTGAATGAAAGGCCAACACCACTGCAACACCTTGCATAACCGGCAGATCCCATATCGGATCCGGGGGGGGGCAGCAGTCCGCCTGGGCCTGGCCCATTCAAGGCATACTGGTTACCGGTAGGTTTTACCTATCAATAAACCGCCAATCCTCAACCATTGTATTTTCCCAAGGACGCCATACATTTATTCCAAGAAAAAATGATACTGATTTTTTCGGAACATAACCACAACCTGAACCTGTAGAGTTCAGAAATATATGAGGTGTAACATGGAAAATTCAGAACGCAGCCACATTGAGTCCGAACGGGAACGTGAAGAGGGTCATGCCGATACCAGACACTGGAACTTTGAGTGCGACAGTCCTGACAGAAACCTTGGATGCGACCTTGGTATAGATGTCGCCGGATAATGACAGCCGGCAAATAGAAAGACACGACTATTCATAGGGATATGAATCAGCATAGCGGAGGTGTACCATGGCAAACAGAGAAGAGAGCTACATTGAATCCGAACGTGAAGAAGAGCAGGGACATGTTGATACCCGCCATCAGAACTTTGAGTGCGACAACCCTGACAGGAATCTGGGATGCGACCTTGGTATAGATGTCGCCGGGTGATGCCGGCAAAAAACAAGGGATAAATCGGGGGCAGCGTTCATGAACGCTGCCCCCTTTGTTTTTCACACCATTGGATTAATGTTCTCATCCAGTGCCCGATAATGGGCATGACTGAACCTTTTTATACCAGATTTTTCAATGCCTTTTCCAGGGAGTCATACCCGAATTCAAACCCGCTGTCCAGGAGCACCTGGGGAATGGCCCTCTGGCTGCTGAGAAGTGCTCCTCCCATCTCCCCCATGATCATCCTGACCATGAAGGCCGGCGCAGGCATGAATGAGGGGCGATTAAGCGCCCTGCCCAGGGCCCTGGCAAAATCCCTGTGCCGGATGGCTCCCGGCGAGCAGAGATTCACGGGACCGTTAATGGTATTCTGGTCCATGAACATGTCCATTGCCCGGATAATATCTTCCATGTGAATCCAGGGAAACCAGTGAGCACCGCTACCCAGAGGTCCTCCGGCAAAAAACCGGAAAGCCGGAATCATCTTTTCCAGGGCACCACCGGGTCCGAGAACGACACCGAACCGCATGAGAACAACCCGGACACCTTTTTCCTCAGCCTTGGATGCCGCAGCCTCCCAATCCCGGCAGACCCTTGCCAGGAAATCACTTCCGGGAGCGGCCTCCTCAGTCAGTTCATCATCGCCCCGATTCCCGTAATACCCGATGGCTGACGTACTGAGCAGCACTCCCGGCCTTATTCCACCCAGAGCCTCCACAATATGCCTGGTGGTCATCACCCGGCTGTTGTAGATGTCGTCCTTATAGGCTTTTGACCAGTAACCGAAAATGGTCTTTCCCGTGAGGTTGACAACCACATCCGCAGACCGCACACTTTCCTGCCAGTCACCTTCCCTGGTCGTATCCGCGCTGACCCAGTCAAAAAGGTCATGGGTCAGGTACCGGTGAACCCTGGACGTCCCGATACCGGTCACCCGATGTCCTTTTTCGATCAGGGCCCTGGACAAATGGGTCCCCACAAATCCGGAAGCGCCCGTAATCGTAATGTTCATTGTAATCCTCCTGGGATGAATGCCCACCTGCTTTTTCCTGTTTTGGACTATCTAACCGATTTTCTTCAAAACCGCCTCAATGTCCTGGCGGTTCATGGCCCCGGAAACACTCTCCCTGACAGTGCCGTTCTTGATGAACAGGATCGTGGGCAGCCCCATGATATTGAAACGTGTTGATGTGGCTGGATTCTCGTCCACATTGATCCTGGCAATCTTGACCCGTCCGGCCAGATCTCTGGCAAGGGCCTTGAGGACCGGTTCCATGGAGCGGCAATGACCGCACCAAGGCGCCCAGCACTGGACAAGAACCACCCCATTATGATCAAAGACCTCTTTCTGGAAACTCTGGTCCGTGACCGATACCGGGACTGAAACTGCCGGTCTTCCCTCCAGGGCATGCCCGCACCTTCCGCATTTCGGATTATCTTTGATACGTCCCTCGGGAACTCTGTTTTTCGTGTTACAGCTTTTACATATCAAAATTACGCTTGAATTCATCGTCGGCCTCCTGGTCGTCAGAAAAATCATGGCAATTGCCGGTAAGATGAAAACGGACTGATACGGGACAATGCACCGGAATAAACACCAGGCAACACCATGTTTACATATGATAAGAGCGCAGATCCCGGGTGTCAAATGGCAACCCTCTTGTCTGAAAAATCTCTGCACCCTGTTTTATATGAGAGAATCCTTAACCGGCGGCGGTTTTACTTTCCTATCCTGCTTGCAACAGCCTAGTGGACAAGTATGGTGACTTTAGCGCCGGAATCGGCCTTAAAACCAGGTATCAGTTTGACAACCGGCGCCTGGAAGGTCACGACAGCCTTGCTTTCGATCTTAACACCCGGCCCGATGGTCAACGGGTCATCAGAAACACACTCGCACGTGGAGTAAGAATAAAATGTTACATTTTCAAGAGTTCCGGATTCCCCGGGACACTGGGGGCAGGCAGGAGGTGTCAGGTCCATGAAAATAGGGGATGACCAGGCCCTCTCCCGGGTCAGTGTATTGACATATTGAAGACCGGTCCAGGTATAGCGCGTTGTTGGTTTCTGGTAAATGGTGACCCTGTAATAGCTTCGTTGACTTGAGACCTGATCCTGAACTGACAGAACAGCATGTCTACCGCTCCAGAGAGAAGCCAGGGCATGGGAGGCTGAAGTCAGGGTGATCCAGGGATGACCTGAACTCAATTTCCCTTGCACGGACGGATCTTCTATGGTGCTTTTTGTTATCACAATTTCATCGATATCGGCTGTGTCGGTTTCAACATCAAGATCAATGGTTATGGGAACAGATTCCCTTCCCTGCAATGGAACGGTCTGGCCCATAAGGTAGGTGACGCTCTCCGCGGTTACGGAAAATGTGTTAATACGGATCCTGGGCCCTGTGGTGGCATACACCCGTCTGGATACCAGGGCATCCCAGATGGCATCTCCTGACTTTTCAGGAGCCAGGGCAGCGATGAGCCCGCCGGTGTAATCCCCTTCCTGATGCACCATATTATTCTCATTCTCATCAACAGACCCCGGCTTTGACAAGTGATTGTCCGTTGAGGCTATAATGCCCAGGGCATACCCCGAATTCCCGGTCGTCAGCCACAGGTTCAGGGCTGACTCAACGCTTCGCTCATTCCTGAAACCACCCACCGCGTCAATGCAGCCGGAATAGTCGGAACTGCCATGTACTGAAAAAATCTCCACCAACTGCTGCCTGCTGCTGTTGACGTAATCCCAATCCGTACTCATATCGGTTTCAGGAGAAATAACCGCAGAGGTTCCCTTGGCCGGATGGTGGGGAATTGTAATATAATCATATCCCCCTGCATCGAGCAGGGACCACAGATCAGTTGGCTTGTCGCAGAAGGGAGCATCAGCTGTCGGCTCTCCCCTGACAGAACTGATGGGAGCAGAAGGGACGCCAGAGCCTTTGAACAGGACACATTTGTGACCACTGCCCTCTATATCATTGCCATCGGCATCCTCCCCGGTTTTTGTGAACTCAAAACCAATGAAAACAACCAAGGGATCGTTGGCTTCCCTGTCCAGGCAGGCATTGATGATACCCTGCCACTCAGGAATCGGGCTGCCGGTGCCATCCAGAATCAGATTTCCCTTTTCATCCCTGTACAGCTCAGTATGCTCGGCATGATCGGTAACGCTCAAAAAATCCAGAGCAGCCTTGCCATAGGTTATGGCAGATACTGGAGGGTTCGGCGTAAGCCCCATATTCTTCTGGATGATATAGGCATCGTCCGAATAGGAGGTATGCCCATGAATATCTCCCCAGTAAATGGTGTAATCCTGGGCCAATACCCCGCCAACTGCCAATCCTGCCAATAGAACAAGGGCAACAAACAAGGCACTGGCAATGGTCATAAGGCGTTTCATGGATGTAAAGCCTCGTTGAGAATTCTTAACCATCCTCTATCCTCCCCCAAATGAGATTTAACCTATTCAAATACCGGTTCCACGATACAAATGCAACCCCTGGGTTTACATACAGCGATTTCATTGCCTCTGGAATGATAGTGACCGCCAGCGATGGCCTGCCTTAACGAAGCTATCGGGGTTCTGGTATGAGAATCCAATATCATTCATGATGATGGCGGTGAAACCCTGTCGAAATTCAGATTATCCGTGGATGAGATTCTGAAAATGACCACCACAGGAGAATTCCTTTGACCTGAACCAGGCTCCGGCACCCAGATTTCGATTCATCTGCCAGAACCTGACCACTTCCGGGATAGACCTGATTTTGCAGTAAATTACTGCCGAGTGCCATCTTTGGACAGACAGGGAGATACCCCTTGACACCATGGGTTAAACACTATATTTCTTGAAAACAAGCGCTTCAACATCAGTAGCCCACCCATAAACACTGGAGAACACCATGAAGAAATCGTCCATTTTTATATCCGGCTTCATTTTTGTTTTCATATTCAAAAGCTTAGTCTCTGCCGACACATTTCCTTCAGGCAAATTGACAGCCAGTGACGGGGTAAGCGGTGACGCCTTTGGGGCATCCGTCTCCGTATCCGGCGATACCGCCATTATCGGTGCTGATTGGGATGACGACAACGGTAACGCCTCAGGATCAGCCTATGTATTCAAACGATCCAATGGCACATGGGTTCAGCAGGCCAAGCTGACGGCCAGTGATGCGGATGCTGACACCAACTTCGGATACTCGGTGTCTTTGTCAGGCGATACAGCCATTGTCTCAGCCTGGGGAGATGACGATAATGGTTTAAATTCAGGATCTGTCTATATTTTTCAACGATCAGGAGACACATGGACCCAGCAGGCAAAGCTGATGGCCAGCGATGGGGCTGCCGGTGATTCTTTCGGAGTTTCAGTATCTGTGTCCGGCGATACTGCCATCGTCGGGGCTCATTATGATGACGATGCCGGTACCAATTCAGGATCAGCCTATGTATTCAAACGCTCCGGAACCATCTGGACCCAGCAGGCCAAACTGACCGCCAGTGACGCAGCTGCCTTTGATTATTTTGGATTCTCCGTATCCGTCTCCGGAGACACTGCCATTATCGGGTCAACATACAAGGACAAGAATGGTGCTGCTTATATCTTTCAACGCTCCGGAGACACCTGGACCCAGCAGGCCAAACTGACCGCCAGTGACGCAGCCCAATCGGATGCTTTTGGATGGTCGGTGTCCGTGTACGATGATACCGCCATTGTCGGGGCGACGTCCAATGACGATGATGGCAGCTTTTCAGGATCCGCCTATATTTTCAAGCGATCCGGAACCGCCTGGAACCAGCAGACAAAACTCACTCCCAGCCCCGGTGCTGCGGACCTTTTCTTTGGATACTCGGTCTCCCTTTCCGGAGATATCGCCCTTATCGGAGCTTATGGCGATACGGATAATGGTCACAATTCAGGATCTGCATATATCTTTAAGCGATCAGGAGGAACCTGGACCCAGCAGACAAAAATCGTTGCCGGTGATGGGGCTGCCAATGACATATTCGGATGCTCGGTATCCCTGTCAGGTTCCAATGCCATCATCGGGGCTGAAAACGGTGACAAAGCCTATATCATTGATTTGACGCAATATGCTTTGACGGTCTATATACCCCATATCACCGGGGATGTGGATGAATGGGTGGATTATCTCCAGACAGACAACCTGGGCCAGGTGCAGGCCACTTATTCCCTGACCCTCTACGGTGAGGACGGGATTGAGGTTTATTCCGGTATTCTGTCAGTTGAGGGGCTGTCCAAAACCGCTATACAGCTGAAGACCCTTACCGGAGCAGCAGGGGCCATGACCGGTAAAATCACCTATTCCGAGCCAAGGCTCAATTTTCGTCTGTCCCAGCGGCATACTGTCGGCGGCGGGGTCGCCCAGTTCCACCTGAACGGGACGTTGAGTTCCAGACTGGGGCTCTTTTTCAGCGATTTCATGCCAAGCCTGAAAGAAAAGGGGTTGGCCCTGGCCAATTTCGGCACGTTCCCTTGCCAGGTAACCTTGGAAGCCATTGGAAACGGCACCGTCAACAGCAGCACAACGGCCGACATAGGTCCAAACGAGAAATTTATCGCCATCTACCAGATGCTGTTCTCGGGCCTGGAGAGTTCCCAGGTTCAGGCCATAAGGGTGACCGGAGACTCGGCCACCCTGACCGGGCTGGTCCTAACGTCCGAATCCGACCTTGGTTTTCTGTTGTTTACAGCAGCAGTCCCCATTGATTAGTCCATTTCCATTTTTTAGGATTCTGAGAGGGACATGGGGACCAAATTCCACAGGCTTTTTATCACAACACGTATCTGTAAAACCTGGTATCTACCTTCATGACTGGAAACGTACCCGGCAGGACACCTTTATCGATCTCATGAAAACCATTTTTTTCATAAAATCGATGGGCCGCCAGAAACACCGGTGTCGTTCCCAGAAATATTTCTTTGATTCCTGTTGATTCCGCCCAATTGAGCAAAGTTGCCAGCAGACGGCTGGCAATATTTTGACTTCCGCCCCTGAAATTTTCATGGACAAACATCTTTCTCAAAGCAGCCCGGTCATTACCGATATCAAGCAACGATATGGTACCGATGACCTTTTTATTGAGAACAGCTACCCAAAAATTCCCTTTGCCAATCTGATAGAAGTTTTGGATCCGGCGCAGGTCAGGCTGATCTTCTGCGGTAATAGCAATTTGAAATTCTTTTTGCTGTATGCCTAGGATCAGATCAAGGACCCCGTCTTGATACTCGGGTGAAAACACCTCTATTTCAGGTGCAATCAATTGGTTCATAACCTCAATTCCCTTTACAAATCCCGTAAAAAACCTGCCGAGATGACTGAGAGGACAAAAGGCCCGGAAAGCAAGGACCATCCAGACCCAGGAAAAGGATGTTTCACTGTTATACCTGATATACCGGCAGTCCATTGAAATGGAAAGAAATACCGGCGGCAGTCTCAGCATATCCTGGGAAGCTGTTCACCGGTCAACATGTCAACAATCCTGGTTCCACCGATGACTGTTTCCAGGATTACCTTGCCTGGCGTTTCGGCAACCACCTCACCAATGATGACCGCATCCCGGCCATACTCGTTATCCCTGATGGCCGCAAGAACAGTCCGGGCGATCTCCGGAGCCACGACAGCAATGAGTTTCCCTTCGTTGGCGATGTACAGGGGATCAAACCCCAGCAGTTCGCAGGTTCCCTGAACAGCTCCCTTTACCGGGATGTCCTTTTCCCGAATGCGTATGCCCACACCGGACTGGGAGGCGATCTCGTTCAAGGTTGTTCCGAGCCCGCCACGGGTGGGATCCCGGAGCACATGGACTCCCTCGCCTGCCGCCAGTATTTCCCTGACCATGATGTTCAGGGGAGCGCTGTCAGTCTGGATATCCGAGCTGAAGGCCAGGCCTTCCCTGGAGCTGAGAACCGTTATCCCGTGGTCGGCTATGGTGCCGCTCACGATGATCACGTCCCCTGGCCTGGCCAAGCTTCCGGAAACCTTGACCCCGGGCGGGATCACGCCGATCCCGGACGTGTTGATGAAGATCTTATCCGCCTTGCCTTTGGGAACAACTTTGGTGTCTCCTGTGACCACCTGGACACCGGCTTTTTTGGCAGCGTCTGCCATGGATGCAAGAATGATTTTAAGATCCTCTGCCGGGAATCCCTCTTCAATGATGAGACCCACGCTGATATACAGGGGCTGTGCTCCGCACATGGACACGTCGTTGACCGTGCCGTTCACTGCCAGGTCACCGATATTGCCCCCGGGGAAAAAAATGGGATCCACCACGTAGGAATCCGTGGAAAAAGCCAGCCGGGTTCCCTGGACCAACAGTTCGGCACCGTCATCCAGTCTGGCAAGCATGGGATTGTCAAAGGCAGGCAGGATCATTTCAGAAACCATGGTGTGGGAAATCCTGCCACCGCTGCCGTGATCGAGTCCTATAGTCGTATCGCCCATTGCTGTTAAATACCTTTCAAAGCCCCCTGGAACGGCCCGGACTTTTCCCGGCCGCATCCTGGAAAGCGCTTAGTTGTTGTATCGATAAAAAGCCGCGCACGCCCCTTCGCTGGAAACCATACAGGGTCCCACCGGATCTGCCGGTGTGCACCTTTTTTTGTAAAGCCTGCACTCCTCTGGTGTCTTCAGGCCCATGAGGATTTCACCGCAGGCACATCCCCTGGGTTCACCGGAATCGGCCACGGTTAGCCCGAATTTCTCCAGGGCGTTGAACCTGCCGAACCCGGATCTCAGCCCCATGCCGGATCCCGGAATCACCCCGATTCCCCGCCATGCCGCATCGGATTCTTCAAACACCTGGTTCATGATCTGTATGGCCTTGGGGTTCCCCTGGTCAGCCACGGCTCTGGGATAGGCATTTTCCAGGGCCGGCTTTCCTGACTCGTTCTGCCGGACCAGCATGAGAATGGCTTTCAGAATATCCACGGGCTCAAACCCGGCAATAACCGATGGGACAGCATAGGTCTCGAACACGGGCCGGTAGGCGTTGGTTCCGGTAATGACCGACACATGACCCGGAAGAATAAAGCCATCGATATGCACCCCGGGCGTTTCCATCAGGGCTGCCAGGGCAGGCGGGGTCAGCTTGTGGGCTGAATGGATGGAAAAATTGGTCAGTCCCCTCTTCTCAGCCATGAGGATGGATGCCGCCACCGTGGGTATGGTGGTCTCAAATCCCACGGCACAGAACACCACCTCCCGATCAGGATTGGCTGCCGCGATTTCCACGGCATCGAATACCGAATACACGATGCGGACATCACTGCCCTCTGCCTTTTTCCTTCTCAGGGACGATTCGGTTCCCGGAACCCGCATGAGGTCGCCGAAGGTTGTGACAATCCGGGAGGCGTCCCGGGCAAGGGCCACAAACACGTCAATGTCCCTCTGGGACGTGACGCACACTGGGCACCCTGGACCGGTCAGCAGGGTGATGGTCCCTGGCAGCACGCTGCGAATCCCGTGCCTGAAAATGGACATGGTATGGGTCCCGCAGACCTCCATCAGTCTCATGGGACGCCTGGATTCCGCCGCAATCGCTTCAATGAGCATGCGGGCAAGTTCTCCGTCCCTGTATTCGTGAACATGTTTCAAACTCATGATAGTTTCCTTTCCATGGCGCCGGCTGCCACAGCCTGGCCCAGGGACACACCGCCGTCACCGCAGGGGACCCGGGTATGTGTATACACGTCCATGCCGTTTTCTTCCAAGGACTTAAGGATTTCCTTGAATAGGATGGCATTGTTAAAAACGCCGCCGCTGAGAACAGCCTCATTGATGCCGGTCTCCTCACGCACCTCCAGGGCGGCCCGGACAAATGTGTTGATCACCGTTCTGTGGAACCGGGCCCCGATCCTGGCCAGGGGCTGTTTTTCCTGCAAATCCCGAACCAGTTCCCTGAACATGGGCCCCATGTCCATCTCCTGGACAGCGTCCCCGGACCCGCCGGAATCCAGGGTCCTGAACGCCACCGTGTACCCGGTTGCTGACGCGTCCCGGGACAGTGCCTGGAGTTCCATGGCAGCCTGACTCTCAAAGGAGATGACATCCCGTATCCCCAGGATGGCTGCAACCGCGTCAAAAAGTCTGCCGCAGCTGGAAGTCAGGGGGGAATTAATGGATTTTTCCATCATCCGGGCCACAAAGGCCAGTTTTTCCCGGCCCAGGCGGTGAATGAAATCGATATCCAGATCCAGGAAGTCATCACCCAGGGCCTTTCTTAAGAACGCAGCCCCCATGCGCCAGGGTTCCAGCACCGCTGCATCGCCGCCGGGCATGGGCGTATAGGACAGGTGGGCCCGGCGCCGGAATCCGGTTTCCGTGCAGGTCAGGATCTCCCCGCCCCAAATCCTGCCGTCGGTTCCATACCCGGTTCCGTCCAGGGTAAGGGCAATGACCTCCCGATCAAGTTTGTTTTCCGCCATGCAGGAAACGGCATGGGCATGGTGGTGCTGCACGGCCACGGTCTTCATGCCGGTCTGATCAAGGGCATAAACCGTACTTATGTACCCCGGGTGCATGTCATGGGCGATGATGCCGGGATTGATGTCCAGGATACGCCTTAGATGGCCAATGGACTGGACGAAAAAATCATAGCTTTTCGGATCGTCCAGGTCCCCGATATGCTGACTCAGAAAAGCCCGGTCCTCCTTGGTCAGGCAAACCGTACTCTTGAGCCCCCCGCCGCAGGCCAGAATCTGGGGGAGCCGGGTTCTCAGCAGGACCGGCAGCGGGGCATAGCCCCTGGATCTGCGGAAAAACCGGGTTTTATTTTCCTGGACCTGAACAATGGAATCGTCGGCCCGGAAATAAATATCCCGGTTGTGGAGCAGAAAGTAGTCGGCGATGTGGGCAAAGGCTTCCAGGGCGTCCTTGTTGTCAATGGACAGGGGTTCACCGCTCCGGTTGCCGCTGGTCATGACCAGAATCCGGGGTCCGGTTTCAAACAGGCGAACATGGAGCGGCGTGTAGGGCAGCATGAAACCCAGGTACAGGTTCATGGGCGCCAGGTCCGGAGCCAGAACAGGATTTCCCGGATCCGGTGGATCTTTTTTCTCCAGAAGGACAATGGGCCGGTGGATGGATTCCAGGAGGGCCTTTTCCGCATCGTTTATCCTCACATGGCGGGACATTGACGCCACAGAAGCCGCCATTAGGGCAAAGGGCTTGTGGGGCCTTTTTTTGCGCAACCGGAGTTTTCTTACACTGTCCGGGAGGGTTGCATCGACTGCAAGATGAAATCCACCCAGTCCCTTGACGGCAAGAATGGCCCCCTGGGTTAGTAATTTCGCGGCAGCGGCTATGGGATCATCAGAACCTATATCAACGGGCTTTCCCCTATTATCAACCAAGAAGGCATGGGGACCGCACACCGGACAGGCGTTGGGCTGGGCGTGGAAACGCCGGTTTCCCGGATCATCATACTCCCTCCGGCAGGGACCGCACATGGCAAACACTCCCATGGACGTTTTGGGCCGGTCATAGGGGATGTCCTTGATGATGGTATACCTGGGGCCGCAGTTGGTGCAGTTGATAAACGGATACCTGAACCTGCGGTCCTTCGGGTCCTGCATTTCCCTGAGGCAGTCAGGGCAGACCGTCACATCAGGCGGAATCAGGGCCGACCGGTCAGCGTCAAGACTGCTGCTCCCTCCAATGGAAAAGGCGGTGTATCCCTTTACCGGCACAGGATCCTGGATGAGTTCCCGTACAGATGCCAGGGGGGGATGCCTGTCCTTAAGATCCCGGCAGAACTGGTCCATGTCCTTTTCAGGGCCCTCCAGGGTAATAGCGACCCCCTGGGGCGTGTTCCAGACTTCCCCCTTGAGCCCGTGGATCCTGGCCAGCTGATAGACAAAGGGCCGGAAACCGACCCCCTGAACAACGCCGCTGATTGTCAGCTGTCTTGCCGTCACGGGACGTATGGCTTTTTCCGGATCGCTCAAGCCTGGCCGCCAGCTTCCCTGTCCATGATGCTGAGCATGTTGCGCATATCGGCCAGGGTCTGTTCCGCGGTCTCCTCATCCAGCTTGCTGATGGCGAACCCGGCATGGACAATCACGTAGTCACCCACGGAAACATCATCCAGGAGCATGATGCTGGCCTGGCGCTTCACGCCGTCAACATCAACGGTGGCAACCGTATCGTTAATCTCAATAATCCGTGACGGAACTGCAAGACACATAATCTTTCCTATTCTTTCAACCCGAAGGTTCATTAAAAAAACTGTCAGTAACGGATCAGTATACCAGCATATTCGAGATGATCAAGAAAATTCATCCACGGTTTTGCCTGTTTACTATGCCTGCCGGGTCTGGTATGGTGCCTTAGCCGGATCTCCCCTGCCCGGGAGAGTATCACCAGGCAGGGGCCCCACGGTGGTAGGCAATCAGAAAACCCGGAGCCGATCCCCTTGAAAACTGTACTGACCGACGCATCGTCCGCCATTCTCCTTTACAAATCAGACCTGTTCGACATCCTTCTGGATTCATGGCAGGTTGTCATGGCACCGGCGGTTTACGGGGAAATCACTGTTCCAGGGTATCCGGGCGCAGCACTGTTCAAGGACCGGTTTGACACCGGCCGGTTCCGGGTGACACCGCCCCCTGCTCATTCCATGAACCTGTCTGTCAAAGCCAGCGTCACGGAAAACAGTCCCTTTGCCAGGCCGGGACAACCCATGAACGGGACTGGGGAGCAAGAGACCATTGCCCTTTTTACGCCGGATCTGGACGGCTTTATTCTCATGGATGATGCCAGGGGTGCCAGGGAGTGCAGGAGACAAAATATACCCTACGTCAACGCCCTGCTGGTTCCCAAACTGCTCTGGTATTCGGGTGCTATCACCCGGGAGCAGTGCACAGAAATCATGGCCGGGCTGTGCGCCTTGGGACGGTATTCAAACCAGGTCCGGGCCTGGGCCCTCCACTGCACCCAGCTGGATCTGGGCCCGTTCCTTAACAGCAGCATCAAGGAGCATCAGAACCATGACACAACCTGTTGACCCGCAGCTCTGGAACCAGAAAGCCGTTGCCTTTGCCGTCAGATCCCACAGGCAGCTCTGGGGCCGTAACAACGAGGATCCCCTGGCCTGGATCTTCCAGCACGGGTTCAAAAACGCATTTATGAAGCAGATGATGGTGGGCTGGAACAAGCATGACCAGAGCCGCGATCCCCAAGATTGGGGGCTGCCCCAAGCCCTGGAAAGTGATCCGGACCGAACCGGAGAGCAGAATCAGCGTCTTTTCCTGCCTGCGGGCCTGGTAATCCCCTGGATCCGGGACAAAGAGCTGCTGAAAATCACCGTGTACCGGCACCAGGCCCCTGACCCTGGGAACGGACAAATGATTCAGGGAAGCCTTCCCTCGGCCATGATCCTGGGTAACCCTGGCCCCCGGGTCGCTGTTGTACCCCATATCATGGACGGCCTGTGGCTCTGCCAGGAGGCAGGCGACAACTTGTGCGTTGTTATTCCACAGGCCCCGGAAATATCCCTTGACGCAACGGTCATGGCTCTTATCAGGGATGCCTCAAACCTGATGCTTCTGTGCAGAAAGGAGTCTTCAGGAATATGGCAGGGGTTCCTTGACGATCTCCCCTACAAGGCCACTGCACTGACTTACAGCTGCATCAGCCAGGTTACCGGCATCCTCTGATCCGGTTTTTCAAGCTTCTGCAACCAGCACGATTTCCGGCTCACAGAGACCATGGTCTGATGTGAAGCAGCACCGCTTAATCAAAAATGATCTGATTGAGTCTGTCCCAGGGTAAGGGTGTGACGTCAGGCCTGACTTGCCTGAGGACAGAAATCGACCTTTATCTCTTTGCAACCCAGGTCCAGGGTCGCTGCACTTGCCGGCATCCTGCTGATGACCCTGCCCCTGCGTATCACGAACAGCCTGGCCGGACGAAGACGGATGGCCTCCAGTCTGGAGCCTGCCTGAAGAACCACCATATCCGCGTTGCAACCCGGTTCCAGCCCGTAATTTTTCAGGTTCAGGGTGATTGCGGCATTGGCCGTAACCCCATCGAACTTGGCATCAAAAGCCGACAGGGTGAGAAATGCCCCGCCCACCGCCATCATGGCACTTCCCGAACACACGGCAAGGGTCCTAAGAAAGAGGACGGACAGTCCCTGGGCTTCCACGGCAAGGGGATTTTCTCCCACCATGCGCAGGGCCAGACCAAGGGGGGTCTTGAACGTTGTAAAAAAGAGCGCCACAAGCACGGACAAAAGCGACACCGCAGTGGTAACATCGCTGATGTAATTGGAAATGTTGATGGCACGGCTCATGGAATCTGCACCGATATAGATGACGGCAACAAACAGGTAAAAGATCATGGCCCCCTGGGGCAGAGACTGCCCTGGGAGATCCCTGGCCCTGGACAAGGGGTTTTCCAAACACCTCTATGGTGCCCTCATCAGCAACGTAATAGCCGAAGATGGGGGGATGTCCTGACGGATCAGGGTTCCTGGGTGATCTTCAGGTAGTCGACCGCAACGCGCTGGTCACCGATGACATGGAAACCTGTGTCTGTGCCGAAAAACGATATGAACGGCATGGTAAACACCTGGATGTCATTGAGAAAAAAGTACAATGTATTTCCTATCCTGATGATTTTGAGGTTATTGAGGCTGTTGGCTCCGGTATGGACCGCCGATGACATAGTGCTGGCAAACTGTGTCCACATTCCGTCTTCGCACTTATGAACACCGTAGAATCCTGTGTCCGAGACGTAATAGAGAAAATTATTGTCAATGTCCTGAAGACCGAAGGTCAGTCCGAAAGCTTCTGTGGCGGAACCCGCGATGTGCCTGATGGAGGTCTCGATGGTGAAGTTCTTGCCGGCGTTGAATCCCGGGATTTCGTTCCACGAGTAGTAGCTTGAGTTGGGATCATAAGCGTCCAGGTAGTACCAGCCATCCTGGATACGAGCCCAGGAGTCCGCTGTGCTTGTCAGGTCCCAACCGTTGTCGTTGTTACTGAATACCTCGTTGTATACAGTGGCAAAGCCGGATGTGGCAGTATTGGGGTCCAAAGGAGAGTTCGGGTCTAAAGGGTCATCGGCGACAAATCCGCTGACTTTCTGGGCCGGAGTAAACACGAACCGCTGAAGGGTGCTGTCGCTGCATAGGGTCACCCCATCCAGGCACCCTGTAGGTGCAACAGCGATGATCTTTTCCACCTGGGATTCATCCACGCCGGGGAACCAGGTGGACGGATTCCCGACAATTTTGCCGTATGCACCAACGATGGTGGCGTACTGGCCCAGGGTGTACCCGCTGCCAATGGCATACAGGGAGACTGTCTGTGCCGTACTGCCCAGGTTGGCGACAGCGGCGCCCTTGTAAACAATCTTGGAGGAGAAATCGCTGAAATAAAGGGCGATGCAGGGTCTCAGCTCGCCGCCGAGATAGAATTCAGCGATCCCTCCGGCCTGGTACTCATAGGAAAGTCTGAAACCAAGGGACTCGCTGGTGTAAGTGATGATACCGGTGGTTGCCGACGTGGACAGACCTTTCTTGATATTCAGAAGGCTTCTGCTTTTTCCCGGAATAGTATAGGTATTATTGTATGCCACCATACCTGAACTGTTGTACAGGATCAGAGTGAAGCTGGCCGGAGTCGGACTGTTGTTGTCCGCCTGAAGGTAGTCCTCCCACTCTGGGTAGCCCCCGGTCAGATAGGGGATATAAGCCTGAAACGCAAAAACCGAGGAACAGAAGATCAGACTCCCCACCAGTCCCATTAGAATTGCAATCCATTTTTTCATGACATCCTCCATGAGATTTTTATGTTGGAGCAGGTCTTACGAAAGAGGCCTCGTCCTTAATATCTTGGGATGGTCTCATGATGGATGGAAAGTATGAAAATGTCAACCAGCGCTCTCCAAAAAGTAGAAACTGTATTTTCAGTATTCAACGGCTGGAAATCATCTCCGGAACCAGGTCTGCCCGATCCCTGTCTATTGGGCAACCAGCTCAACCCGGCGGTTCCTGGCACGTCCTTCCTCGTTTGAGTTGGAGGCTACCGGAGCCGTGGGGCCGGCGCCAAAAGGGGTCAGACGGGCGGCAGGGATACTGTTCTTTTTGACCAGGGCATCGATTACCGCCGCAGCCCTGGATTGGGATAGCCTGATGTTGTAATCAAAGGGACCAACGTTATCGGTGTGGCCGACCACATAGAGCTTGAGCGTGGAATCGGCATTGAGCATTTTGACGATCTCATCCAGTGCAGGACCTGACTCCGGTTTAATGTCGGATTTGCCGGTGTCGAAATAGATACCGTACACAGCCGCTCTCCCGGTCTGGCTGATAGTGTTTGCCAGGCTCTGGGCATCAGCGACCACATCCTGTTTCATCGGCTTCTTTTCAACGATATTGACATTGTACATCCCATTGCTGGCTCCATCCACCATCGTCCAGACCTCTGCGCCATCTGTATTGACAACCTTCAGGATCACATACTGGGTGCCGCCGTCTTCAAATTCATAGACGGTCTCTCCGCCAATGTTCCTGGCTGCTTCAGCATAGTTTGCAGCAATCTGCAGACCGCTGGGGAACGTAATGCCGCTGTTGGCGTAGTAACTGATGAAATAATGCCTGCCCCGGACCATAAGGTTCTTATCAGAACTCACAGGAAATTCAAACTGGTCGAAATCCAGGTCTCTGGAATCTGAGATATAAAAACCAGGCATCCGGCTGAACAGCGCCGGATCCTTACAACCATCGCAATCGTTGACATCTTTTGCCGCCATAACAGGACTTCCCATGGCCGGGCAAAAAATCAGAATAAGAGTTCCCACCAAGACTTTCACGATCCATGGACGCAACATATCAACCCACCTTTTTGATTCATTTTTATGGCCCCGTCCGGGGCAGTTTTTTCCCTGAAGCAGGAAAGCCACAAAACAGAGTCCTGCAGCTTTCCATGTTTGGAATACGTTATCAGGTTTCAGTACAAAAGAAAATCCCTTTATCCGGCCGGACATCGCGTCCTATGCCGCTCAGGGAAGATCCACCGCACCGGTATTTACCTGGCTCGAACTATCCGATAACAGCTGATACTGCAATTCATTATTATAAAACAAATGTGAACAGGACAGGAAGTCCTTGCCCTCATGCAGCACAGGATGAGGACCATAAGGGCAAAACGGTTTACGGCTTTCAGGTCATCCATGGGGAAAAGTATAACAAAAACAGACCCTGAATAAAATAATTATTATTGGCGGCCATGGATCCGGGCACAGCTTTTTTTGCCTCAGTCTGTGGACAAACCGAGTCAAAAGGTGTAAACCTCGGCTATGCTGAGAGCCTATGCCATAGAACAGAACCGTCTGACACCGGTAGATCCGTCACTGGACCGCCTGGCCGGCCCCCCTGCCGTGTGGATAGACATGGTCAATCCAAGCAAGGAAGAACTCCATATCGTTGAACGCTTCAGCGCTTTTCCCCTGCCCAATATCAAGGAGACGCAGGAGATTGAAGCAAGCTCCCACTATGAAATCTATAACCATGGCTTCCAGATCAACTGCCTGTTCCTGCACCAGCAGGATGGACGGTTTGTCACAACCAATGCGGCCTTCCTGTGCAGCGAAACCTGCCTGATCAGCATGTGCGCCAAGGATCTGTCATCCATCCGGCTGCTCCAGCAGCAGTATGAGAAAAATGTGGGACCGGGGATTACTCCGCTCAGCATCATCATTGGCCTGATTGAAACAAAGATCGAAAAGCTTGCCGACCTTTCGGAAGAAGCCTATCTTGCAATCGAACGGATAGGGCGCCAGATCTTTGGCCGGGACAGCACTGAACTGGAAAAAACCATTGATGACCTGTCACGGCAGGATGATTTGATCGGGAAAATGCGCCTGTGCCTCATGGACGGGCAGCGGGACCTGAACTTTCTCATCCGCAGGATTCAGCTACTGCCGGACAACCTGTCCGACATCAACAACACCCTGGAAGACATAAAAACCCTTTTGTCGCACAACGCCTACATTTCAGAACGTATCGACTTCCTTCTGAATGCGGCCCTGGGTTTTATCAACATCGAACAGAACAAGATCATCAAAATTTTTTCCATTGCTGCCGTGGTATTCATGCCTCCCACGGTGGTTGCCAGTATTTTCGGTATGAACTTCCATTTCATGCCGGAGCTGTCCATGCCCTGGGGATATCCGTTGTCACTGATCCTGATGGTTGTCTCAGGGATCAGCCCTTATATTTATTTCAAGAGAAAGGGATGGCTTTAAAATGACACTCGAAACCTCCGCAACTGACAGGTATGAACTGGATGACTGCATCCGGAATGCCGTGCGCAAAATAGACAACTTCATCGAGTCCTCAACCGGCAAGCGGGCTTCCCAGCAGGAGATGGCCAGGGCCATGACCCGGTATTTTGTCCTGAATGAAATCCTGGAATTCATCCAGATGGATAGGAAATAAACCCGGCCATGCTGGCTCCTGTTGTGGCCAACCCGGCCGGTGAAATATTCGAGCTCCAGGGGTATGGCGCCGTGGCCATGGCCGGGGAAAACCAGGTTCTCCTGACCCATTCCCAGACCGTTGAAATGCCCTATGGCAGTGAACTCATGATGCTGCCGGACAGGATACCCCTGGTGTTCAACCTGGACACAGATGCGTTTGAACTGCTTGACCGCAATCCCCATAATCCGGACGAACCCATCTTCCCGGTTGCCGTGTTCAACTCGCCTGGGTTTGTCAACCGGTACTTCTGCGCCTATGATCCAGGCAGAACCCGGGACCCGCTCCCCCTGTTCTCCTACGGTGCTGTGGGCTGGGGAAAGGACGGTTTCAGGTCCGCAGCCCTGTGTGTTGACTCGGAACCGCGCCAGGACCTGCGTCAAATGCCCATTGACAGCGTTCAGTCCGGCGTGGCCAAAATGCAGGAGGCCTATCCCGTCAACCGTCTCATGCGTCACCTTGAACGGTGCGCCCTGGAATACGGCTGTCCGGCAGCCAAGAATTTTTTCCTGGGACGGTATGAAGCCCCCCTGCCCACATCCATGACCTGCAACGCCAACTGCCTGGGGTGCATATCACTCCAGAAAGAAAACAACCTGATGGCCTGCCAGGAACGTATCTCCTTTACTCCCGAACCCCGGGAAATAACCGAAGTGGCACTGGAGCATATCCAAAAAACCCCCAGAAGCATTGTGAGTTTCGGACAGGGCTGCGAAGGGGATCCTCTGATGGCTTTCCATGCCATAGAACCGGCTGTCCGGGCTATACGAAACGCCACGGCCGAAGGGACCGTCAACATGAACACCAATGCAGGGATACCGGACCGCATGGACCGCCTGTTTGACGCAGGCCTGGACTCCATGCGGGTCAGCATGAACTCGGTGCGGGAGTCCTGCTACATGGCCTACTTCCGTCCCAGAACCTACGAATTCAAGGACGTGATGGCAAGCATCTCCCTGGCAGGAAAAAAAGGGCGGTTTGTTTCCATAAACTACCTGAACTGCCCAGGAGTTACCGACTCACAGAAGGAATTCACGGCCCTGAAACGGTTTCTGTCAGACTATCCGGTGAACATGATCCAGTGGCGCAACATGAACTTTGATCCGGCCCTGTATGTCAGACTCATGAACGATGCCGGGGAAAAGAGCCCTTCCCTGGGCATGGCTACCATCATCCAGGAACTGCGGTCGCAATTCCCCAAACTCATACACGGTTACTTCAATCCCCCCAGGGAATCCTTTCCATCCCGGCCGTAATCCAAGGTCAGCAGGCGACGCCTTTTCCCTGGCCCAGGATGGTGGTCCAGACCCCGTCATTGCAGACTGTTTCCACAAGGGTAACCGGCTTATGCTCAAGGCGGGAAATAATAATTTTTGCCTCGCTCTTCAGGAGCCCGGACAGGATGAACCATGATTTTTCCAGAAAGCCCCTGGTCTCAATGAGATTCTTCATGACATCATAATGGACATTGGCCATGACCAGGTCTGCCGGAACATCCATGAAATCCTCCCCCCTGGCCTGGATCGGCAGAATGATCTCCTCGAATCCGTTTATCCTGACATTATTCAGCGTTGTCCTGACTGCCAGGAGGTTGAAATCCAGGGCAAGAACCCGGCCGCATCCCAGAGCTGCAGCGCCCAGGGCAAGAAGGCCGGTACCGGTGCCGATGTCCAGAACCCTGGGAACCGGTCTTTCGGCACAGATCCGTTCAAGAAAACCCAGGCAATCCTCGGTTGTCTGGTGCCGGCCCGTACCGAACACAACACCTGGATCAAGCAGAATGTGCCGTATATGCGGGGAATTCACAAAGGGGATCTTCCAGGGAGGTGATATACACAGACTCCCCGTGGTGTAGGATTCAATCCTGTCACCGTGCCATTCTTCACAGGACATATGAAACGTATCCATGAGTCTGAGCCCGATGTGCCCTGCAACCAGGGCTTTTACCCGGTCGTCGGCAGGCTCTGAAAAGAACAGGAACGAGAAACCGTCTTCTTCCCAGTTGCCGATGAACCCGTTCTCCATGGGCGACAGCGCCTCCCGGTCCAGGATTCCTTCAATGTAGTAGATGGTAAGTTGTTCATAGGGGTTGGTAAAAAAAACGGGCTCAGACATCAGGACCTTCTTTTTTCTCCAGGGCAGGAAGGTACACAGCCATCATGGTGCCAGTCCCCCGGGTACTGGTGACCCGGACGAAACCACCCAGTCCGGTGATGGTCTTATGGACAAAGGCAAGGCCCACGCCGGCCCGGCCGGGTCTGGTTGTGAAAAACGGATCAAACAAGTGGGCCAGGGTGTTGTCGTCCATACCCTCACCAGAGTCCTGGATGGACGCCATGACATATTTTCCCGGGTGTTCATCCCGGTCAGGGGAAGGGGCAACAGCCCCGGGCTCCAGGGTGACGTTGGCGGTTGTCACTGTCAGGGAACCGGCCTTTGGCATGGCCTGGGAAGCGTTGAGAAGCAGGTTCAGAATCACCTGCTCCAACTCGATCCTGTCCCCATGGACCTGCCAGAGGTCCTTCTGAAGCGTATTAACGATATCGAGTTCCTTGCGGGTCCGGCCGAACAGGTCAAGACAAACCTTCATGATTTCATTCAGGTGAATGCGCCTTGGAGGCGCAGCATCTGTCCTGGCAAAGGTCATCAGCTCCCGGATAACACCGGCTGCGGTATTCACCACCTCCGTGATCCTGTCCACCTTCTTGATACCGGGATCGTCGGATTTCATGACCGCCCGCAGCAGTCCGGCATTACCGTGCATGGCCATAAGCAGATTGTTCAGGTTATGGGCAATACCCCCTGCCAGGGTGCCCACCAGCTCTGCCTTCTGCGCAGCAATCATCTGGGCGGCAATATCCTGGATACGTCCGGAATCACCACTGTCCCCGAGACTTTCACCGGGATCGTATGAAACAGGTGGTTCAACGGTATCATTGCAAAGGGAACCCTGAAGGGCGGCGCGTCGGATTGCCATGCCGGACACAGCCAGAACTCCGGCAAGGGCCAGGGAAGAAGCACCAAAAACCCAGCGGAGCAGGGGTTCTTTCACCAGGAAAACGGCTACAGCCTGAAGAAGCACAATGATGGCTCCAACAACGGCAAGGATTATCGCGGTCTTTTTTTCAATACAAGGGGATAATGACATGGTTATCCATGGATAATGGTTCCGGTCCTGTTTCTGAAAACTTTCGAGCCGACCTGTCTCATTATAATCTCATTCTGCATTTATTCTTTTCTAATGGCCCTTATCCTGGTAAGAATAGCCGGAACGATAGACTGTAAAACAATTTTTTCCACACCACAACGGAAAAATCAAGAAAAGAGTAATGATTCATGAAATGGATACAGATCACCGCAGTGTTTGAGTCTGACAACATACCCATGGCCGAGGAATTGATCGCTGACATGTTCTTCAACCACGATATCAAGGGGGTGGTTTGCAACGTCCCCCTGCCCCAGCCCCTGGACGGATTCGGCAGTGACGCCCTTCCGCCGTCGGAGGAAACCTCCATTTCAGGTTATCTTCCGGATACGGTGGCTTCCCGGGCCATCGTGTCCGACATGGAAACTTGCATGGCAGACTTTGGGGATGCAGTGACCTCTTTCGCCGTCAGGACCAGCCTTGTGGACCAGGAGGACTGGGCAGAATCCTGGAAGGAGTTTTTCTTTGTGACCCGGATCACCGATACTGTTGTCGTGAAACCGGCATGGCGGGAGTATGATCCACAGCCCGGTGAACACCTCATCGAACTGGATCCAGGCATGGCTTTTGGAACCGGGACCCACCCCACAACATCCATGTGTGTTGCCCTGATCGAACAGTGCATGGTCCCTGGGTGCGACTTTCTTGATGTGGGAACAGGGTCTGGCATTCTCATGATTGCGGCAGCCAAGCTCGGCGCGGGATTCATGGACGGCATCGACACCGACGAGGTGGCTGTTCAGGTAGCCCGGGACAACCTGGAAAAAAACCGGATTCCGGCATCCAATTACCGACTCTGCCAGTCCACCCTGGACCGGCTGGACCCAGATGTCCCCCGCCAGTATGACCTCATCGCCGCAAATATCCTGGCCGAGGTCATCCTTGCCATACTCCCCGATATCCATAGGCGTCTGAAACCCGCCGGCACGGCAGTCCTTTCCGGCATCATCCGGGAAAAAATGGATGACGTTAAGCAGGGAGCCATCGCCAACGGTATGATTGTCACAGGGGTCCAGACCCAGGGTGAATGGGTGGCCATGACCGTCACTATCCCGCAGGACTGACCAGGACGGACGCCGGTACCAATTTCACCTTTCCCTTCAGGGTTTCGATCTCGTCCTTCAGGGTCATGTATGTTGCCTTGTAGGGGTGGCCGATACCGATGGCCGTTCCATGGCGGCGGGCGATAATGACCGCATTTCTTGGTGAGTCCGCAGCATGGCGCTGTGATCCCACCGAAAATTTTTCATAAACATCTGCATGGAACTGACAGACTTTTTATCGAGAATTTCAAGCGCAATCGGTTCCACGGATTTGGCTTCACAACGGCTCATGAGCCCCGAAAAATAGGCCATTCCCAGACGGTGATGTTCGATGCGGCCGTATGCATGATGAAAACATTGATGAAAACTGACCAGTTCTTTTGCCAGTGTCTCGATATCGTCCTGATCGAGATTTAACTCGTCGGTCAGTTGTGGGTGCCATTGGCAACGTTCTAAAATCATGATCAGAGCCTGTAGTTTGGTTTGAAGGAGGTCACTACCATTTTTCCTTTTAACAAGCTTTCTTCAGAGATTCAAGAAATTCTTACCGATCCTTTTTTCAGGAGTTCTTTAAAAAATGGGGGCGGCCATCAATGACGGCATTGGCATACGACCTCTCCCCGGAACGAGACCATGAACAGACAAGGCTGTTGTTCGAAGACCTTATCACAGCGATGGACAGACAGGAAGCCTTTGTCATGAGCCACAGTGAAATGGAACGGGATCTCGAAGAAAAGTCCCGGGAATTGATGCGGGTTTTGCTCGAGGAGCACATCAGGCGTCGTGGTGCCGAGAACTGTCAGGGGACCGTAGCTGGAAACGAAGGTGCCACCCGGACGCAGAAACGGATCCACTAGCGGAAACTCGAGACCATATTCGGCACCATCACGGTGGAGCGCAGCGGCTACGGCTTGAAAGGCGATCAAAGCCTTCATCTCTGGACGCCTCGCTGAATCTGCCCGAAAATCGATACTCCTTCGAATTGCAGCGCCGCATTTCCCTTGAAGTCGCAAAGGGGTCCTTTGACGGAACCGTTGAATTCGTGACGAACAATACGGGTGCCCATATCCCAAAACGTCAGGTGGAAGAGATCGTTGAGGGAGCTGCGCAGGATTTCGATGCCTTCTACGAGAAGCGGCAGCAATCGGAGAATCCTGATCAGGGATCAGGCTCTGTTATGGTATTGAGCGTCGACGGGAAAGGGATTGTGATGCGTCCCCAGGACTTGAGACCACAAACCCGTAAGGCGGCACTTCGCACACCAAAGATGAAGCAGCGTCTATCCAAGGGCGAGAAGAAAAATGCCAAACGCATGGCCACGGTAGCAACGGTCTATACTATTGCCCCCCCACAAACGCTCCCCGGAAGACCTGATGAACCAAACCGCCTCTGTCCTTGCACAAGATCCCGTGCAGCGTCCAAAGCCCGAGAATAAACGGGTGTGGGCCAGCGTGAAAAAAGAGCATGTCAATGTCATCAGGGCCGCATTCCAGGAGGCACTGAGCCGGATTCCGGCCCATGAGAAAACCTTGGTTGCCCTGGTTGACGGCAACAAGAACCAGATCGATCTGGTGAAGCATCTTTCCAGGGAAATGAACCTGGAGGTGACGATTGCAGTCGATATCATCCATGTCGCCGAGTATCTGTGGAAGGCCGGACAGGTGTTTCATCCACAGTCCGGACCGGAACCGGAAATGTGGGTTGCGCAACGGTTCCATGAAATTCTTCGGGGCAAGGCGAGCCTGGTGGCTGGGGGGAATGCGTCGCAGTGCAACAAAACGTGACATCTCCACAGAGGACCGCAAACCGGTGGACACCTGCGCTCGTTACCTTCTCAATCTGAAAAATTACCTGCACTTCAATCGCTACCTGGAGCAAGGCCTACCCATTGCCACCGGAGTTATTGAAGGTGCATGCCGACACCTGGTCAAAGATCGCATGGATGTCACCGGAGCACGATGGAGTTTTGCCGGGGCGGAAGCGGTTCTTCGTCTATGGGCACTTCGTTCAAGCAATGATTTCGATGAGTATTGGATGTTCCACGAACACTGTGAATATGAA